>NZ_JBNPWM010000001.1:0-891161 GCF_050433825.1 Mucilaginibacter sp. UYCu711
ACCGGCGGCGTTTGCGAAATGCTTGACCACCCGGATGAAACAGACGAAAACGGCGCATGGGTTTTTAACTCGAACGTGCGGTATTATAAATCATATAAACACTTTATTGGCCGCCAGGAACAAACACAGCGTACCATATTAGGTACCAATGTTATTAATCATGCTTTTACGCAGGATCTGGCGCTAACCCGTGTGTTTAACAGTCGGTGGTCATTCTCTTTTGATATGCCGGTTATATCAAATACCCGGTCATCCTTATATGAGCATGGCGGCAACGAAAGGCATACCACATCATCATTTGGTATTGGCGATATACGCTTAACAGGCTATGCCTGGCTATTGGATCCGCATAAATATAAGAAGGGAAATATTCAGTTTGGCTTAGGTGTAAAGCTGCCTACCGGCGATTATAAATACACCGATTATTTTTATAACACAGGCCCCAGCGGCACAAAACTATTAGGCCCGGTAGATCAGTCTATCCAATTGGGTGATGGCGGAACAGGTATTACCACTGAGATCAACGCTTATTACAATGTATCAAAAGCCTTTAATTTGTACGGTAATTTTTATTATCTGATCAGTCCGCGCGAACAAAACGGTGTTTCATCGGCACGTGGTGGTACGCCGAGTGCCGCTACTATAGCTAATGGCAGCGATGTAATGAGCGTTCCAGATCAAATGATGATAAGGGCCGGTGTAAGTTACTCAGTAAATAAATTTATATTCTCTGCAGGTTTGCGCGACGAATGTTTGCCCACTAAAGACCTTATTGGCGGCAGCAATGGTTTCAGGCGCCCCGGCGATATTATTTCGGCAGAACCGGGCATAATATATTCCTTTAAAAAAGTTAGCATAAATGCTTTTGTCCCTATTGCATTAATTCGTGACAGAATGCAAAGTGTACCGGATAAAATTAAGACAGATCTGACCGGTGTATACACTCAGGGTGATGCTGCATTTGCAGATTACGCTATAAATATTGGTATCAGCTTTAAATTATAATTACGATAGAAGAGCTTCTTAAAATATTGTGTTTAGCAATATGATCTTTAATTTGCCTAAATTGGATGTAGAATTGCTGAAATAGGATTAAAAGAGACGGATATAGGCGATATTTTTGTCAGTCACCATTAGGATGACCTAAAATAATTCTTTTGAAGTAGGTGCATGCTTAATACTAATAAAATTAGTAATTACCTTTATGGAGCAACGATTTAAGAGCTTATCATTATTTGAATTTCAGGCGCGATATCCCGATGATGATAGCTGTATAAAGTGTTTAGCTGAGTTGAAGTGGTCCGGTGTTTATAATTGTAAGAAGTGAGGCCACGGTCATTATTGTAAAGTAATAGCACCAAAGACCGGCAATACACGCGGTGCAGGTATATAAAGTCCGCTAAATCGGGAACATTGTTCCAGGGCTGTAAAACTTTGCTGAACTACACCGATGTATTATGATGTTAAAAGCATGGTTAAAAGGTGTCCATCATTCAGTCAAACACCTCCAATCCTATCTCGATGAATATACTTATCGCTTTAACAGGCATACAACGAAAGAGGGCATTTTGAAAACCTGATGACCAAAATGATCGAAAGCCTACCGTATACTTATAAGATGATTATTAACTAAATGCTTATTTCAAAATATATAACAAACACTATTCAATTTAAAACCAATAATATATATGGGAACTTCATACACCAAATTAACTGGAGTATTTGCCTTACTGTTTTTAACTGTTAATCTGGCTTCAGCACAGGCTCCGGTTTACAATGTGAAAAAATATGGTGCCAAAGGCGACGGCAAAAATTTAGATACCAAAGCCATTGATAAAACCATTGATGCGGCTGCTGCAGCAGGCGGGGGTACCGTATATTTCCCTGCCGGCGATTATCTGTCGGTAACCATACACCTGAAAAGCAACGTAGCGCTGTATATCGATCAGGGAGCTACCATTGTGGCGGCAACTAACGATGATAACATCAAATACGATATGCCTGAAAAAGGTGAAAATGAAATTTACCAGGATTACGGCCATAGTCATTTTCATAACAGCCTTATTGTAGGCGAAAACCTGCACGATATTTCTATCGTGGGGCCTGGAAAGATCTGGGGGAAAGGCTTGATAAAAGATGAAAGGAAAGCAGGACAAAACGAAGGCTACGGTAACAAAGCGCTGGCCCTTAAACTTTGTAAAAACGTCACTTTAAAAGACTTTACCATTTATCATGGTGGCTGGTTTTGCTTTTTGCTAACGGCGGTTGATAATACCACTATCGATAATATCAAGATGGATACCGGCCGGGATGGTATTGATTTAATATCGAGCAGAAACGTGCATATATCCAACACCACTATCAATGCCCCCGGCGATGATGCTTTGTGTTTAAAATGTGATTATTCTTTAAACTATCCGCGGGCTTTAGAGAATGTAACGATCACCAACTGCATGGTTTCAGGATACAATGAGGGAACTTTTTTAGATGGAACCTTTAAAAAAGACGGCCGAAATCACCCACAGGGCCGTATTAAATTTGGCACCGAGTCTAACGGCGGCTATAAAAACATTACCATAACCAACTGTATTTTTGACCATTGCAAAGGCCTGGCGCTTGAAACGGTTGACGGTGCCGCGTTAGAGGATATTACTATCAGCAATATCACTATGCGCGATATTAACAACTCGCCTATATTTGTAAGGTTAGGTGCCCGTATGCGCGCACCTAAAGATTTTCCATACAGCACCCTACGCAGGGTAATCATTAGCAATGTGGTGGCTTATGATGTTGATGGCACACAAGGGGCCGTCATCAGCGGGATACCGGGCCATGATATTGAGGACCTTACCTTAAATAACATTCGTATTTATTATAAAGGCGGTGGGACTAAAGAACAAATTACACGAGAAGTACCGGCCTTAATAAAAGGTTATCCTGAACCAGAGTCGTTTGGTATCACACCCGCTTACGGCTTTTTTATCAGAAATGTAAAAGATCTTAAAATGAGCGATGTGGAAGTAAGCTATATGAAAGAAGACCTTCGCCCTGGTTTCTATTTAGATAATGTTGATGGTGCTGATTTTCAGCACGTACGTGCGCAGAAGGCCGAAGGGGCATCAACGTTTATCTTAAACCAGGTTAAAAATTTTAGTGTGTATAACAGCAGTCAACTACCAAGCATCAAATTAGCTTCGGTAGATAAAAAAGAATTTTAAAGTTATTACATAAAAGGCTTTAATGGGTTCATTATAAATATTTTTGCAAGCTGCGTTTGACTTGCCTGAATTGGTTATAAAATGGCCAAAATTGGATTAAATATAGCGGGTCTTGATAATACCTTTGACAGAATTTTATTAGACTAACGTAATTTAAACCAATGTCCTATTATAAATCATTCCAAGAGTTAAAGCGATTAGCTGAAACCGAACTGTTTACTGCGCTGGTAGGCGATGTGTTAGATAAGATGGGCTATCTGCATCAATTTCTTCCAGCTTCGATCAAACCACTTGATCTTAGCATGGTGGTTTTTGGCAAAGCCATGCCTGTAGTAGAGGCAGACGTATTTGGCGAGCAACTATCCGTATCTGCCAACCCATTTTTAAATAAACCTTTTGGGCTTATGTTTGAAGCGCTGGATAGCCTGCTGGAAGATGAAGTATATATCTGCACAGGATCTTCCCTACGCTATGCACTATGGGGCGGATTAATGAGTACCAGGGCGATGAAATTAAAAGCATCAGGCGCCGTGTTACATGGTTACTCCAGAGATACCAATGAGGTGATAAGACTGGGGTTTCCCGCATTTAGCATGGGCACCTACGCGCAGGACCAAGGCCCAAGAGGGAAAGTTATTGACTACCGGGTGCCGATAGAAATAGAAAAAGTATTGATAAAACCTGGAGATATTGTTTACGGCGACCGCGATGGCGTTGTAATTATTCCGCAATTAATACAGGATGAGGTTTTTGAAAAAGCTCTTGAAAAAGCCCGAGGGGAGAAAGAGGTGCTGAAAGCGTTACAGGCAGGAATGAGTACTGTAGACGCATTTAAAAAGTTCGGAATAATGTAAATTTTTGAAAGATAGCTATGGATAAATTTAGTTTAAAAGGTAAAAGGGCGGTAATTACAGGCGGAGGGAGCGGTTTAGGTTTTGGAATTGCAAAGGCCTATATAGAAGCTGGTGCAACAGTAATTATTGTAGGGAAAAATCTTCAAAAATTAATTAATGCGAAAGAAGAACTAGGAGAAAGTTGCGAGTACATTCAATTTGATGTTACCAATTTAAGTAAGATTCCAGAACTTGTTAACAATATAGAAGTCAAAATAGGCCCAACGGATATCTTGGTAAATTGTGCTGGTACACACCTAAAAAAAAATGCATTAGATACGACAGATGCTGATTTCTTAGAAATATTAAACGTCCATTTACTAAGCGTTTTTGCGTTAACAAGAGAATTTGCAAAAAGGATGGCTGAGAGAAAAAAAGGCTGTGTTATCCTCATCAGTTCCATGAGTGCAGTTATGGGTATGAAACAAGTTGTTGCTTATTCTACCGGTAAAACGGCTATTGTAGGAATGATGCGAAGTATGGTGGCGGAGTTGGCGATTGATAATGTCAGAATAAATACCATTGCACCAGGTTGGATTGATACGCCTATGCTTCACAAAGCCATAGATCAGGATGAACCTCGTAAGCAAAAAATATTAAACAGGATACCCAATAACACCTTCGGTACACCAGAAGATATTGGTTATGCAGCCCTATACCTTGCCTCGGACGCAAGCAAATATGTTAATGGTGTTTTTCTGCCGGTAGATGGTGGTGCTGCCGAAGCATTTTAATGGTTTTTACAATATTTAAGATAAAATGATAGTGGGCCAATCCAAAGTAAGATGGACGATTGTAGTATTGCTGTTTTTTGCAACTACTATTAATTATATAGACCGCCAGGTTATAGGCCTTTTGAAGCCGTTCATAGAAAAAGATATCCATTTAGATGATGCCGATTATGGTTATATAGTAACTGCCTTCCAAATTGCCTACGCAATTGGACTACTACTTAGCGGCAAATTGCTTGATAAATTTGGTACGCGTTTAGGTTATGCTACAGCGGTTACAGTGTGGAGTTTTGGAGCATTAATACATGCTGCTGTAAGTACAGTTATGGGTTTTGGCTTTGCCCGCGCAATACTTGGAATTGGTGAAGCCGCTAATTTTCCTGCTGCTGTAAAAACCGTTGCCGAGTGGTTCCCCAAAAAGCAAAGGGCATTGGCTACCGGTATATTTAATTCGGGTTCAAACATTGGGGCTATAGTTGCACCTATAATTGTTGCCGAAATTACTATAAACTTAGGTTGGAAATGGGCATTCATTATCACCGGGCTATTGGGTTTTATATGGATAATTGTTTGGCTTTGTTTGTATCAACCTCCCGAAAAGCACAAAAGAGTATCTCCATCAGAATTAGCTTATATTTTATCAGATAATAATTTAGAGGATGTTAAATCTGTTAGCAATGTAACCTGGAAAAGTTTATTTAGCTATAAACAAACCTATGCCATATGCCTGTCGCGTTTTTTAACCGATTGGGTTTGGTGGTTCTTCCTGTTCTGGGCGCCCGACTTTTTACGCAAAACCCAAAATATCGATCTTAAACAATCCATTTTACCGCTTATCATTATTTATACAATGGCTAGTATTGGCGGCGTTTTTGGCGGCTTCCTATCATCCAATTTTATTAAAAAGGGCAGGTCGATAGACTTTTCCAGAAAGACCGCCATATTCATCTGCGCAATGTTGGTTCTGCCGCTGGTATTTGCTACACAAGTTCAAAATATTTGGCTGGTGGTTATAATTATAGGTATGGCAACAGCAGCACACCAAGGGTGGGCCTCAAACATTTTCACAGTTATATCAGATATTTATCCTAAACAGGCAGTAGGAACAATGGCGGGTCTATCGGGTTTTACCGGGGCAATAGGCGGGGCTTTAGCAGCGTCATTTGTTGGATTGATACTCAAATTTACGGGTAGCTACATGCCGATATTCTTAATTGCCAGCACCATGTATATATTGGCGTGGTTAATTCTAAAACTAATGATTCCGAAAATTAGCCCTATAAAATAGTTATGCAAAGTTTTATCCATTTACATGAGCGGGATAATGTGGTTATTGCCTTGAAAAATTTTAATGCTGGAGAAACTATCCTGTTAAATGGAGAATCGATACAATTGCCGTCGGCTATATTTTTTGGGCATAAAATAGCCGTCAAGGCAATTTCTGCAAATGAAAAGGTCTTAAAATACGGGCTTCCCATAGGGCGAGCAACGCAAGAAGTAAAGCCGGGCGAGCATGTTCATAGTCATAACCTAAAAACAGATTATAAAAGCATTAACGAATAAGTTTCTGTCACTAACCGTTAAAAGATGAAAGGATATTTAAGAAAAGACGGAAGAAAAGGAATACGCAATATTGTACTTGTGGCCTACCTGGTGGAATGCGCGCACCATGTTGCCAGGCAAATTGCAGCTTCTTTTCCGAACGATGTTCATTTAATAGGATTTAGCGGCTGTGCACCAAATGATTACGCTAACAGAATGATGCAGAAACTATGCACGCATCCCAATGTTGGAGGCGTGTTGCTAGTGTCTTTAGGTTGTGAAAATTTTGATAGAAACGGGTTAAATACAGTTATAACCGATAGTGGGCGCGATGTAGAACAATTGACCATACAAGAAAGCGGGGGCACACTTTCATCCATAGAAGCGGGAATAGCTGCCGTAAAAAAGATTATACTCGAATCAGAAAAATGTATCAAAGTGGATTTTGCTATTAATGATCTCATAGTTGGAACGGTTTGCGGTGGCTCCGACTCAGCCAGTGGATTTACAGCAAATCCTTCAATTGGAAATGCCTTTGATAAATTGATCCCATTAGGTGCTAAATGTATTTTTGAAGAACCCGGCGAACTTTTGGGTTGCGAGTATTTAATGGCAGAGCGCGCTGAAAATGAAGAGTTGGGGCGCGAGTTAATAGTATGTATCAGGAAAGCCGATGTGTATTATAAAAAAATGGGCCATGACAGTTTTTCGGCGGGGAATGCTACGGGCGGCTTAACAACAATCGAAGAAAAATCACTAGGTTCTTATTCTAAAAGTGGAAGTTTAACTATTAATGCTTTGATAAAACCCGGCGACACCCCTCAAAAACCTGGGTTATATTTTATGGATGTTGTCCCCGATGGTGAAGCACTATGGGGATTTCCTAATATTAACGATAACTCAGAAATTACCGAAATGATTGCCAGTGGCTGTCATATAATTTTATTCTCTACCGGGCGAGGTTCTGTCGTCGGATCTGCAATTGCGCCTGTCATCAAGGTTTGCTCAAATCCCATAACTTACCAAAATTTAGCTGGAGATATGGATGTTAACGCAGGGAAAATTATCGAATCTGGCGCTACATTAGATGAGATGGGCGATGAGATTATACAATTGATTCAACAGGTTATTAATGGAGAAAAGACCAAATCCGAAGAATTAGGTCATAGGGAATTTAGCTTGGGTTATAAATATTTCGAGTTCGGACCAAAGAATTGTGACTAATGTAGTGTTTGCCTTGCGATCGCAAAAAAAATCATAAAATCATTTCGCTTTCCATTTAACAGGCGACATTCCTTCTATGGAAGAAAACCACCTGCTTACATGACTTATATCGTTAAAACCAAGGCTAAAAGCAGCTTCCTTTACCGATAGTTTCTGATTCTTAAGTAAATCTTTAAATTTTTTAAGTTTAGCTAGTTGGATTTCATCATTAATTGAATGGCCTGTAATTTGTTTAAACCGGCTATATAGGGTCCTTCTGCTCACGTTGGTCGCCTTCACAACATCTTCTACCGTTATTGGATTATTGATATTGTCTCTAATGAATTGCATCGCCTTAATAACTTCAAAATCATTGGACGCAATAGTGTCTGTAGAACTACGAACAATTACCTCAACAGGCTCGGTAGGGATAATGGTTTCTGCTACTACTTCGCCATTCATTAAACGGTCTAATATTTCGCAGGCATTGTAAGCAGCTTTGGTATGATTTCTTGAAATACTGGATAAATTAGGAAAGGTTATATTACATAACAATTCATCGTTATCAACACCCAATATAGCTACTTCATGGGGTACTTTTAGTTCGCCCATAGAACATGCATTAATTAACATTTGCCCAAAATCATCGTTACAGGATAGTATGCCAATTGGTTTTGGGAGTGATTTTAACCACCTAATAAGATGGTCAAAATTGTGGCGAAGGCCTGCTTTAGTATTAGTGTTAAACATATACCTAATTACTTGTACGCCATTTTGTGATGCATGTTTTTCATAACTTGAAAATCTGCCATCAGACCATTCTATCTTATTAACGCCAAAAAACGCTAATTTTCTAAAGCCTAGGTTCAGGAAGTATTCAGCGGCCATCTTTCCATCGGCCTCATAGTTACCCTTTAAGCAAGGGGTGTTTTTTTGGTGCTCAACCCAACTGGCCTGAATGATTGGAATGTTTAATTTTTTAATTTCGTTTATTTTTTCACTATGCTCAATAATGCACCCATCTGGTTTTAGCAATTGAATGAGCTTAACAAGGTCCCTGCTTTCTGTAGTTTTCAAGTAATACGCTGGTTCGAAAATTATTTCCCATTTTGAAAAGCGATTGTTGTAATCATAAATTCCTTTCAATAAATCGCGCCCGTAACCTCTTCCTGACTCTAATTGCACAAATACCTTTTTCATATTAACATCTTTAATTATACCGGACACTTTTGGGTTGTTTAGTAAGCCTAAAGTAATGATTTAAATTACTTTATTAAAAGTATTTTGCACAAATTGGCGACAAAATGGCTTAAATAGGTTTATCTAAACTATGAGTATATCATAATTTTGATTATACTGCTTTTACACAGTAATACGGTATACCAATCGCCAAAAAAAACTAATAGTTTAAAACTATTATAAACACACATCATGAAAATTAAATCGATATTATCAATCGCCTGTGTTTTTGTTTGCTCATATGCGGGTGCGCAGACTAGCATAGTTAAAGATTACAAATTGCCCGGCAAGGGCGCTAAACAACATGACTTTTTATATGCCGGCGAATGGGACTTGCGCAAACCTACGGAGCAATCTATGTTTTTAGTACGGGGCGGTAAGGTAGTTTGGAAGTATTCTATCCCCATGAAAACGGCTACAGGTATGATACAGGAGTTTGATGACGCGACGCTGTTATCGAATGGCAATATTGTTTATGCCTGCATGTCGGGCGCGGGACTTATCACTCCCGAAAAAAATATACTATGGCAATATATATGTGCCCCCGGAACTGAAACTCACTCTTGCCAGCCTATAGGTAAAGACAGTGTGCTGATGGTGCTGAACGGCTTGAAAGGGGTAGGCAAGGTGCTTATATTTAATACAGCCACCAATAAATTGCTTAAAGAGATTGCCATATCCACAACAGGTAGTGGATCGCATTACCAATTTCGCCATGTGCGGATAACGCCGGGCCATAAAACATTTATGATTGGCTTATTGAATGAACATAAAGTGGTCGAGATGGATTTCGATGGAAAGGAAGTATGGTCTATTGCAGCAAAATCGGCATGGTCGGCTATCCGTTTGCATAATGGCAATACCCTTATATCCGGTGATACCGAAGGCTCTACTCGCGAGGTAAACCCTAAAGGCGAAACCGTTTGGGAATTTAAACCTGCTGATGCACCTTTCAAAATTGGCCATTCACCAACAGCGCAGCGTTTAGCTAACGGCAATACTGTAATAACTAACTGGATGGCCGACGACACCAATACCGCTAACTGGGCAGGCACCGTTCAATTATTTGAAGTAACACCTGACAAGAAAATTGTTTGGGCGCTATCAGCATGGAAAAACCCTGATCTGGGCCCCGCCACATCTATCCAGATATTGGATGAAAAAGGCAATCCCGATAACGGCGAATTACAGCGTTAATAAACGCGTGAAGTGTTTGGTGAAAAAGGCCCAACCTAATCCAGGTTGAGCCTTTTTTTGTGCTGCGCAACTATCAAACTTTAATTTTTTTACCGCTGGTTTCGTCATAGCATTGGTCCATACTGGATAGAGACAGGCGGAAACCCTATACTACTGTTTTAGGCGCCGGCCTTGGAAATCGGGCGGGCGTTACCTGCCGCAACACTCGGATATTGTATTGGTAGCTTTTTTGGTGTCAGGCAGACGTTCATGAGCCATATCCTAAGTTACCATCTAAAGATGAGTTAGAAATCATCTAATTCGACAGCTTCCCGTTTGGAGATTTATGCTGATTAAAAACTAATTTACCATATAAAACATAAATTTACGGTAATCAATAAACGATTTAGTTGTATGAGCAACAGACATGGTTTTATAAAAACCGGAGTTATAGGGGCAGGGGGCCTTAATTCATTGCCAGCTCTCCATTCATTCGCTAACGAGGCAGAACCTAAGCTTGCAGGTGCTGCCGAAAAATTTAAGTTGCGTTTTGCAATTGCTTCTGATGGGCATTATGCCCAAACCTATACCAAATCAGATGTGTTTTATGCTGACTAAGTACCAAAATGCTAGTTTTCTGAAGCCTAGGTTCAGAAAATATTCAGCAGCCATTTTTCGATCAGCTTCATAGTTACCTTTAAGCATGGTGTGTCTTTTTGATGCTCAACCCAACTGGCCTGAATAATGGGGATATATAATCTTTTTCGTTTATTTTTTCACTGTGCTCAATAATGCAACCATCAGGTTTAAGCAGCTGGATAAGCTTAACTAGATCCCTGCTTTCGGTAGTTTTTAAGTAATAAGCAGGTTCGAAAATAATTTTCCATTTAGAAAATCGGTTATTATAATCATAAATTCCTTTTAACAAATCTCGTCCATAGCCTCTTCCCGATTCTAATTGTACAAATACCTTTTTCATAATAAATACCTTTAATTATACCAGATAAATTCCGATTTGGTTGTTAACGCTAAAGTAATGTTTTATATCACTTTATTAAAAGCATTTTGCACAAATAGGCTATAAAATAGCTTAAATAGGTTAATGTAAATTAAGGGTATAACATAATTTTGATCATCCTACTTTTATATAGTAGTACGGTATACCAATCAAAAATCTAATAATAATAACCATGAGAAATAACACTAGAGCACCTGCTAATCCTGCGGATTAGCGGGTTTTAAATTCCTGAAAATAGTTTTAAAATGTCTGTCGGTAAGGTACAAACCGATAGGTAAACAACACCTGAAAGGTGTTGAACGGGCTTGTATTGCCCAATATTTTGATACCATTATATAAACCTAAAATTATAAACCATGTTAGTGAAAATTTTTACCATTCCGCTTTTTAAGCGGCTCGTTTTGCTTTGGCTTGCAGTATGCTGCTACTCGGCCGTTTATTCACAAACGCCAATAAAAGGTATTGTGGTCGACTCCGGAAACTCCCAACCCTTGCCGGGAGTAATAGTGTTGATTAAAGGTTCATCCCAGGGGGCCACCCAAACAGATATTGACGGAAGATATTCCATTAATGCGCCATCAAATTCTGTATTGATATTTAAATACCTTGGATTTAAAGAAACTGAGATAAACGTTGAGAGCCGTACCATGATTGATGTGAAACTTGAATCCTCGAGTACAACATTAGATCAGGTTGTGGTAGTAGGTTACGGAACTACTACCAAAAGAGATTTAACCGGCGCTATTGCCAGGATTGACAATACTAAGTTGGAAACATTGCCAAACACCAATGTGACCCAGGCGTTAAGAGGAGGCACAGCAGGAGTAACCATTACTGCTACCGGTAGAGCTGGCTCTGGTAGCGCAGTTCAAATAAGGGGCGGTTCAAGATCTATAGCCGCAAATAATAATGCCTTAATTGTTGTTGATGGAATTATATTTAGGGGTGCTTTAAACGACTTAAACCCCAATGATATATCGTCTTTTGAAATTTTGAAGGATGCCAGTTCTGCTGCCATATTTGGTTCGCAGGCGGCTAATGGTGTAGTGCTTATCACCACAAAAAAGGGAAAAGGCGAAAAGCCGGTTGTTCAGTTTAACAGCTATGCGGGCACACAATCTTTTGTAAAGAACCAGGAGTTGGAAAACGCAGGCCAGTATCGTCAAAAAATGTTTAATTCCGCAAAAACGATCTATTACCGAACCACAACCGGGCAAATTCCTGGAGTGGCCCGCCAACCTGTTTTTGAGGATGTATCTACTTATTTTTTAAACCCGGTCGAGATAAGCCAGTTTAATAAAGGTATTTCGCGGGATGCGATAGATGAAATCTCTCAGCCTGCACCGCTTTCCAGCTACAATATGAGTGTGTCGGCAGCTACTGATAAAACTAAATATTTTATTAGCGGAGAATACACTTCGCAAAAAGGCGTAGTTATAGGCGACCAGTTTAAAAGAGCATCCGGCAGGGTAAATTTAGAAACTACTATAACCGATTGGTTGAAGATAGGCACCAATTCATTTTTTGCTTACACCAACAATTCGGGCAACCCGGCAGATATGGAGATTGCTTCCTTATTAAGCCCGTATTCGAAATATTATTTAGACAACTATCCAACAGCATTAAAACCTAACCCTATGGATGATGGATACTTATCTAATCCATTATTCCCTACGCTTAACCGCAGCAAGATAGACCGTTATAACCTTTTTGCTATAGCTTATGCTGATGTGAAAATCCCTTTTATTGAAGGTCTTACCTATCGTTTCAATTATTCTAATAACATAAGGTGGGATCGGGATTTTAACTTTGTGCCATCTTATAAAATTCTGGGTGCAGGCTTATTCAGGGAGGCAAGTGCAAGCCAAACATTGGGTACTACTACAGATATGTACCTGGAAAACCTGGTTAAATATAACCGGAGCTTTGGCAAACACAACTTTGATGTTACTTTATTATATAATTATAACGCAGCAACCAGTAATTCAACTAAAGCATCGGCCAATACATTTCCTAATGATGCGCTTACATACTATAGTTTAGAATTAGGGCGTGCCCAAACCGCCTCGGCTTCATATAATGATTACCATTCTATATCAAGCATGGCCAGGTTAGCTTATAAATTTAATAACCGTTACCTCATCACCGGAACTTTCAGGCGAGATGGAGCTTCTGTTTTTGGAGCCAATAATAAATATGCAACCTTCCCTTCGGTAGCGGTTTCCTGGATCGCATCCGAAGATGCGTTCTTTAAAAAACTGTCCTTTATCAACTTCTTGAAATTACGGGCATCTTACGGTGCCAACGGTAACCAGATAGGCCGGTATTCAACGCTGAGTCCTATCTCTCCGTCGTCGGCCTATAATTATATTTTTGGCGATGCTACCGCCGGAGCTATCGGTATAGGTACAACGACATTAGGCAATGATAACCTTCGGTGGGAGCTTACATATAGTACCAATATTGGTTTAGACTTTGAAATTCTGCAAGGAAGGGTAACCGGTGCGTTAGAGTATTACAATTCCAACTCAAGTGATCTGCTGCTGCCGCGAACTATCCCTGCATTGAACGGCTTTCCATCACAGTTGCAAAACATTGGTAAGGTAAATAATAACGGCATTGAGATAACCTTAAACAGCACCAATATCAAAAGCGGTAATGTATTATGGACCACCGGGTTCAATTTTTCCGCTAATAAAAACAAGATCGTTGCTTTACAAGGGATAGACAATAACCATGATGGTATTGAAGATGATGACATTGCCAGCACCAGGTTTATAGGAAAGCCTTTATCTGCCATTTATGGCTACGAGATTTACGGTGTTTGGCAAAAAGATGAAGTTGCCGCAGCCAAGGTTTTCAACGCGCGTCCGGGTGATGTGAAAATCAGGGATGTTAACGGTGATGGTAAAATTACACCTGCAGACGATAGAAAAATACTCGGTTATGACAGGCCAGATTTTTTGTATGGATTTAACACTACAATCAGCTACAAAGGGCTTTCGTTATACACATTACTAACCGGTTCTGTTGGTGGCGAACGAAGCAATAATTCCATATTAGATCCAAGCTCCAAATTTACCTACAAGGTAAGAGGAACCAATATAGATTGGTGGACGCCCGACAATCCAAGTACCACACATCCGTCTATTGACTATGGTAACGCGCTTGGCGTAACGTTCATAGAAAATACCTCTTTTTTAAGGGTTCAGGACATTTCTCTATCATATAATTTTAACAAAAAGCTACTGGACAAGTGGAAGTTAGGCTCATTAAGAGTTTACGTGAGTGCTAA
The DNA here is from genome assembly GCF_050433825.1 of Mucilaginibacter sp. UYCu711. Lineage (NCBI taxonomy): Bacteria > Pseudomonadati > Bacteroidota > Sphingobacteriia > Sphingobacteriales > Sphingobacteriaceae > Mucilaginibacter > Mucilaginibacter sp. UYCu711. Next base: position 14,316 of record NZ_JBNPWM010000001.1, read on the forward strand.
AAATCCGGTAATGTTTACAAAATGGAGTGGCTGGGATCCAGAGGTCTCTTCCGGCTACGGTCAATTCCCACTAATGCGCTCTGTAATAGCCGGATTAAGTGTTTCACTTTAACAAAAAAAAACTAAGATCATGAAATTAAGATATCAAATAAATTTAATCGCGCTTGCGCTTACGTGCAGCTGCCTTATAGGTGCTTGTAAAAAAAGCATTTTGAATGAGGTGCCTGAGGATTTTTACAGTCCGGATAATTTAAAGGACGCGGCAACTTTTCAAACAGCTACCAACACGCTGTATGCCGACTTGCGTAATTTTACCATGGGGAACACGTCATCCCTGGGCTTTTGGATGCGTGACTATTTAAGGATTGGTACCGATGTAGCTTTTGCCGGTGTAAAATCGCGGCCTTTTCAATTAGTCGACTTTAGCTTGTTCAATCCTCAGCACGAAGCTGTTAGTTATTATTGGAACACTGCTTACCAAGGTATGGTGCCCAGGGCTAACCTGATCATCAAAAGAGCGAACCTTCCACAAGCCATATGGGCAAATCAGGCAGAAAAGAATAGCATTATTGCACAGGCAAGATTCTTCAGAGCTTATGCTTATAATACCTTGGTCGGGGTTTATGGCGATGTGCCGCTGATCACCGAGGAAATTCAAAAGCCACGCTACGATTTTACCCGTACCCCAATCGCTGTGGTACTGGATACGATTCGTAGGGACTTGGAGTTTGCATCGCAATGGTTACCTAAAGATCCTGACGCGATATCCAGCGCGGGATTAGACGGAAGGCTGACTAGCGCGGCAGCAGATCATCTCCTAACTGACGTTTATCTACACCTCAATATGCCCGACAGCGCTATCAGCAGCGCTACCCGTATCATTGCATCAGGCAAATATAACCTGATGACCACTTTATTTGGCGATGCCAACCCTAGAGGACGCGATGTTTATTCAAACCTGTTTTGGGAAGACAACCCTAACCGGCGCAAAGGTAACCGTGAAAGTATATTGGTGCTTCAGTTTAAAAATAACGTATCGGGAGGTGCCCCTAGTGTAGGTCATCATGGGCTATCCAGAAGCTGGGGACCGTCCTATTTTAACCTGATTGCACCTAATGGAAAAAAGGGCATGGTATTGCAGGATTCATTAATGAGGCCAAGTGCTTTCGTTCGCCCTACCAACTATTATTTTTATAATATATGGGGCGCCGCTAATGGCAATGACATGCGTAATTCTGTACTCAATATTAAAAGAGACTGGTACTATAACGACCCGGCTAATACAGAATACTTTGGTAAAAAAGTAGATATGAAAGACCCAAGGCTGATAGATACTATTGAATTTTTATATCCTCAAATCAGAAAGGTAGAAGGCATCATCACCAGTATTGGCCAAAGCACTATGCCTGATAAAGACTGGGCACTATTCCGTTTATCAGAAACATACTTGTACCGGGCTGAAGCCTATTTGCAAAAAGGAGATCTGGCCAGCGCGGCCAAAGATATTAACGTGGTGAGGGCCAGGGTTAACGCACTGCCAGTTAAACCTGCTGATGTTACTATTGAATACATTCTGGACGAAAGAGCGAGGGAACTAATTATTGAAGAACCGCGTCGCCTTACTTTGAACAGGCTAGGTCTATGGTACGAACGCACCTTAAAGTATGCTCTGTTTGATGTTACCAAACAAACCGTGAAGCCATTCCATAAATACTTCCCTATTCCGCAATCGGCAATTGATGCCAATTCGGGTGCTGTATTGAAACAAAACCCTGGATACTAATGCTAGTGTAAATAAGCAAAAAATAATTCACGAATATAAATCGAAATTAAAAAAACCCTCCTCACTAATCTCATTCGAGAAAGTAATTGGTCAGACCCTGGCGTGGTTGCCAGGGTTTTTTTTTACTAATATTTGAGTGAAGCTGACGATTTTTTTTGCACAAATTGGCTATAGAATAGCTTAAATAGGTTGATTTTGACCTATTAGGATTGTTAATTTTGCTCGCAACCAATTTAGAGACATAGAAATCGTTTAAATTTCTAAGATGAATTTACAATTAAAACAGAAAACGATCTTTGATGATAATTTTCTTTTGCTGTCTGATACTGCTATAGGTCTTTATCACGACTATGCAAAGAATTTGCCCATTATAGATTACCATAACCATTTGTCTCCTATAGAGATTGCCAGCAATAGAAAATTTAATACGCTTACAGAAATCTGGCTAAAGGGCGACCATTACAAATGGAGAGCGATGCGGGCTTATGGAATTGAAGAAAAATACATTACCGGAGATGCCACAGATGAAGCTAAATTTCATGCCTGGGCAAAGGTAGTGCCCTACACGTTAAGAAATCCATTGTTCCACTGGACACATATGGAATTAAAAAACCCTTTTAGAATAGATGCCTACCTTAACACAAATTCGGCATCTTACATCTATAGCTTTTGTAATGATTTGTTGCAGCAAGAAGACTTTTCATCTAGATCGCTGTTAAAAAAATTTAATGTAGAGATGCTGGGAACAACAGACGATCCTTGTGATCTTTTACTGGAACATCAGCAATTAAAAGCCGAACAAAAAGAGATCGTTGTATTACCTTCATTTAGGCCTGATAAAATTTTTAATATTACCGATCAGACTTCCTGGCTAAATTATATCAGTAAATTATCCGAAGTATCGGGCATTAATATTTCGGATGTTTCCTCATTATTAGCAGCGCTAAAACAAAGGATACAGTATTTCCATGAGCATGACTGTCGCGTTTCAGACCATGGTTTAAATGAAATGCCCTCTATTAATCAATTGAGTGTTTCACAGGAAGCAGAAATAAAATCTATTATTAACGGAAGGTCCTCTGCGGCATTTTCCGATCCCGAAGCTCTGACAGGGTTTCTGCTATTTGAACTATGTAAAATGTATCATGAAAAAGGATGGGTACAGCAGTTTCATTTGGGAGCTATAAGAAGTGTCAATACCCGGATGTTGAAATTAACCGGGCCTGAAACTGGCTTTGATTCAATTGGTGATTTCAAACACGCTAAAAGATTGGTTTTTTTTCTGGACGAATTAGATAAAACAGATCAGCTGTCTAAAACTATTATTTATAATCTTAACCCTGCTGACAACGAAGTTTTCGCAACTATGATTGGTAATTACAATACTGGTGGAATAAAGGGAAAAATTCAGTTTGGTTCTGCCTGGTGGTTTCTTGATCAAAAAGACGGGATCGAAAAGCAATTAAATGCCCTATCAAATTTTGGTTTACTGAGTACTTCTATTGGGATGCTTACTGATTCGCGCAGTTTTTTATCCTATTCAAGGCATGAATATTTTAGAAGAATTTTGTGTAACCTTTTTGCCGAAGAAATAGAAAGCGGACAATTACCCAACGATAGAAATTGGATCGGCGGAATAATCAGAGATATATGCTATTTCAATGTTAAAAACTACCTCGGTTTCGATAAAGAAAACTTTTAGATCAAATTTAAACAAATAATGACCCTATAATTAAACAGACACAATGATAAAGATTTGCTTAACTACACTTTGCCTTTTATTTATTATCGAATTGAAAGCTCAAAATACGCCAACCAAATGGGTAAATGATCAGAGTTTTTGTTTGAGCGACGATAATTTTGTGAACATTTGGGGTGGAGGAAAAAAAATTCCCGGAGCCTTTTTTGATGAGTATCTACCGGCCTTTTTTGAGCGAAAACTTGCTTTTAAAACTTTTGATCTGAAAGGGTCAACTTTTCAATGGATTCTTACAGGCAATAATGGAGGGATTACCCTGACCATTGACAAAGACTCTATAGAATTAGTTCAGCGATATTACGACTCTTTTGGTTTTAATAAAATGCAAAATCAAAAAATATCCGCCGGCCCTTATCCTCAAAGCAAATTCAGTTCTTTTAAAATATCTGTGACGGGTAAAAATATCAACTCAGTTTCGCTCGCTATAACTCACAACCTGAGCCTTAAATTATATATTAACGATGTGCTATCTAATGAGCAAATCACCCAAATTGATGTTTCCAGACATCAATTGCAAATAATTGGATCAAAAGCCGGTGTTTGTGGTGAGTTGCAAACTCCAGCAACTTCGCATGTTGAAATTAGCGTTAACTCCGCTAAAAAATACCAGGAAATATTAGGATTCGGCGGCATTACTACCCCCACTGCTTTTAACCTGTTAAGTAACCAGGGGAAATCACAATGGTGGGATTTGTTAAAAAAATATAATCTATTACTGCAAAGAGAATATCCGGTTGGCCAAAGGTTAAAGCCCGATTTTAGTAACTGGGATAATTTAAAAGATGCGGTGCCACATTATTATGGTGATAATTTCCCCAATGGAGAGGCATCTGATTTTGCTTATAATAAGAAAATTCAGCAAATGGGAGGGGAGGTAATATTTGAATTCTGGCAATTGCCGACATGGATGGTTAGCAAAGAGGGCGGAAAAAATACGGTAGTTTACGATAAATATGCAGCAGCCATTGTAAATTATTGCAAAACAGCGCGAGTTAAAACAGGCAAGGCCCCATTAATTGTAGGTATTCAAAATGAAGTTACTCAGGCTGCAGAAGTTTGGCAGGAAATGACCAAACATTTACGCAAAGCTTTGGATGATAATAATTTCAAAGACGTAAAAATACACATGCATAATGCCAGTAATTTCAACGCGGGCATTAAAGCACTAAAGGCTTTTTCATCAAATGATACAACCTGGCGTAAAATAGATTATACAGCTTCTAATTTATATGATTACCAGGAATATTTCACCAATCCGGATGGATTTGATATGCTTACCAAAAGCTGGAACAATCTCTTGAAAAGTCCGCTGGAAAAGAAATTTCTCTCAACAGAAATATGCATTAACAGGCCTCAATATCAGTCAGGAAGCTATCGTGTAGCTTTTTTAATGGGTGAACTATACCATAAAAACATAGTCGATCTTAATGCAACTGCACTAATGTATTGCTGGTTATTGGTCAACAACGTTCAACCCAGCTACACCGCATCAAGAAGCCTGTTTACAATAGATGAATCCAGAAATAATACCCCCAAAGCGTCATCTTTTCAATTAAGGGTTTTTGGTGCCTTTAGTAAGAATTTGCTAAAGGGCTTCCAGCGTGTGAAAATTTCATCATCAGATCAAGATTTGTTGATTTCCGCTTACGCTAAAGGGAAGAAAAATGTAGTGATTATACTTAACCGAGGCACAAATTCAAAGGAGATCAAATTAACGGACCTTCCTGAAGTAACTACAATGGAAATTGCAAGCCCTTACCTTGAAAACACTAAGCAAGCGCTTAAACAGAACAATAAGAGCTTGCAAATTGAACCTGGAAGCATAGTTACTTTATTTTAATGGCAGGAGTGCGTCAATGGTGTTTTGTTAAAGTAACAGGTTTAGGCTCGCTTAATTTGGAGGATAAGATTTATGAATTACAAGAAAGATGGGTTTAATGGGCAGCGGGCAATTGTATTACCCAAGTCCATTATTCATAAGTTTTGTTTATTCAATCAAGTTATCAATAAGTCATATATCACCGACATTGGTTATTATCCTAAGGCTAAATTCCATTATCGTAAACGGCCTATCGGAAGTGAACAGAATATTTTAATTTATTGTGTAGAAGGAACAGGAAAAGTAACGATAAAAGCCAACAGTTTTAGTATAGAGCCTGGTGATTACTTCATCATTCCGACTCATATTCCTCATCATTATAAAAGCGATGAAAAGTCGCCGTGGACGATTTACTGGTGCCATTTTAAGGGAGAGCAGGCCGATGCCCTGGTTCAGGCAATTATCAGCAAAGGATGCTCATTCAAGTCGAAAGTTGAATTCACTCAGGAACGCATCGACATATTTAGTAATTTATATTCTAATCTCGAAAAAGGCTATAGCCAGGAAAATTTGATGTATGTTAATATTTTATTTCTTCAATACCTATCCAGTTTTCTGTTTAGTGAAAGGCATTCAGTTTCTCTGAAAGATGACACCGATGATTTCCTTGAAAAATCGATCAGTTATATGCAGGATCATATTGATAAGAACTTAACGCTTGCTGATTTTGCTACGCATGTAAACTATTCGGCGAGTCATTTTAGCTACAGGTTCAGACATAAAACAGGATTTTCACCGATCGAATATTTTAATCAATTGAAAATTCAAAAAGCGTGTCAGTACTTGCAATTCACAGATTTTCGTATTAATGAAATCGCCAATAAAATAGGAATGAATGACGCCTATTATTTTGCCAGGCTCTTTAGGAAAACCATGGGTTTTTCGCCGAAGGGCTACCGGCAGTCATTAACCATTGGAAAGTAAAGGTTCGCAATTGCGAGACAGCTAAACACTTATTTAGGATCCAACGACAGTCTTCGTCTGATCAGTAAATTCGACCCAAGGGAAGGTGAAATCCAATATAATGCCAAAATCGAACCATAACTTCCGCCGCGTTCAATCCATTCAAAAATTTCCAAACGAGGATAAAATAGCTCCGTCCCCATTTTCCAAAAAAAAAGCAAAAGTAATAACGGACGAACGGGTCGGATGAGTACGATGTTTGCCGCAAAAAATTCAACGACCCCGACGATATGCGCCGCTCGAATAGGGTTGGAGAAACCAAGTGATTGAAACTGATCAACCAATGCTTTTTTTTCTAAAATATTTAGCCAACCGTGCCCAGCTAATAATAGAAAAACGATGATTCTTAATGTTTTTTCTGCTTGGAATAATCTTTTTTCTGGTATGACCATATCCGGATCGACTCCTGTAAACCAGTACAATAACGTATTTTTCCCAAGACGGTATAAAATCAACATGACAAGCGGCGCACCATAATTACCTGCACGTTCGATTGCTTCTGCGAAAGGTTCACCAGACAAAGGACGCAATAATGCGGTTATGCTCCCCCAAATTACCAACCAAAGTAAAAAAGCCCTTGTTGGATAAAACAATAAAAAGACACCGATAAGAATATCAAATGTTCCCAACCAGGGCATGAGTTGAAAAGCCTGGGAATGCGCTATTCCAAATACACCAAAGTAGTTTAACCATATTTTTTTTGTTATTACTCCAAACGCTCCATGCCCAACCAAACACATCGAGGAGGCGATACGTAAGGTGTAATGTATTTTTTGTTCTTTCTTTAAGATGTTCATGTAAGCACAAATCGATTATCAAATGAATGGCTTTTGTAATTGAAAAAAGTAAGTGCCCTGCTCCTGTACGTAGGCTTTCATTATTGCTGAATGATGAATAATTGACGGTGTGCTTGACATCCCAAGTGAGCTGTATTGATTTTCAAAACTTGTTGGAAAAGTAGGTCTGCCTGTTCCAAATGACCTAATCCCAAATGACCTAAACCCTGTAGGTAAAGACAATGTAGCCTGTTTCGAAGATTCAGGTCATCATCAAAAGTTAGCAGGTCGGGAAGGGATACGGCAAAGTAATCGATTTTAATATCATCGTTCATGTGTTTAATGCCATGTTCAATGAGTTTGTTAAACACCAAAAAGGCCCTCTCTTCTTGCCCCAGTTTTAACAAAGCTAACCCATTATAGAACATTTTATCAGGTTTTTGGTCATTGTAAAAAACAGCCGCTCTGAGATTTTCCATGCCAACAGTAGCCATTTGGAAATAACGGTCTGCGTTAGATTCGTCCTGTAGTCCCTTATAAGCACACCCCAGCCAATAAAAAATATCATTTTCCTGTGTCCCAAAAAGCTTTCCTTCCCCTAGGTTGGGCGGATAGTTTTGTGCAGCCTCTAGCAAGTTTATCGCTTCCAGATAATTGCTGTCATAATAGTTTTTAATGGCCAAGCCGAGCAAGCTGTATACGTATTGTTCTATTACCTTGCCTTCGCCACCCTCCCAGGGATGAAACCTTCTATCCATGGTCAATTGGTATGCCACTTCGTATTTCCCCGATAAATTATAAAGTGAAATAAGTTCGACATATAAATCGTCCCTGTCGGTGACAACTGACAGACTGTCTTCTAAAAAAGCCAGGCGTTCTTCCAGCGATCTGTTTAACCGTTTATATAATTGGTCAAGTTCCATCAGCACGCGTGCATCAGTTTGATTTAAAGCAAACGCCTTTTCATAACACAAGAGTGCTTTTTTTTGATCTTGTTGTTTATTAAAATAGGCAATACCGAGATTACGCCATACGGTTGGAAAAGTTTCGTTGATATCTACCGACTGTTCCCAAAAATTGATGGCTTTTTCATATTGCCTTTTATCATAAAATAAGTTCCCTAAATAGTATGCCGACATATGATCTGAAGGATTAGCATCCATAGCAAATTTGAGCAAAGCAATTTCGCTTAGCCTGTTTGGAAAACATAAATAAGAATCTGCGTCTGCGGCTTTACGAAGATATTCGATTAGATGTTTGGCCGTTCCTTTCTTCATAGAAAATTGTGTCAACCAAGCTAAAGCATAGTATGTTATTGGTGTCACCGCACCCTGTACAACCGCGATAGCTAACAAATCAGCGCCTTCATTATACAAGCCTGTCGCAGCATAATCCAAGGCATATTCTAGGAAATTATGCGCATCACCCCGGGATAACCGAAGCCAGGTATTTAAATTTTTCTCAGCCTCCTGAACCTGGCCGTTTGTGAGGCAGATATATCTTAATTCAAATAGGGCGCCAAGATTAAAGTTATCACGTCTTAAAGCCTCATTTACGGTTGCTAAAGCTTCCTCATAGCAGCCGAGTTTTCTTAATGCTGCCGCTTTGATTAAATAGGCTTTGTTGTTATTTGCATTAGTATCTATAGAAGCATTGATATGCTCAAGTGCTGACAAAAAATTTCCTCGCATAACGTCTATTTGCGCAAGTGAAAAGTAACTGTTTGTCTTCCATTCACTGCTCCAGGTAGCCTTATAAAACATTGGATATGCTTCATCAAATTTACCAAGATATTTAAGACAAAGCCCCAGATTATAATAAGGCTCACTATCGTATGGGTTTGGGTTATGGCTAATACTTGTTGCGATAGCCTTTCTGAAAAATAATTCGCTTTTTTCGAAATCGCCCCTGCGCAAATACCAGACTCCCAGCGCGTTATTACTCCTAATATCACCCGGATCGCGGTTTATAGCCTCTTCATAATATGGCACAGGACTATAAGTAGCGTGGCGGTATTGTTCGAGATGTTGTCCTGTTAAAAACAATTGCTCATTGCTTTTGATCTCATGAGGCTTCAAGGCCGGTTTAGCCGGTTCGGGCATCGTATTCTTTTTATTCAACGCCGGTTCGTAGCGTAGCAATTCGACATTTGCCGAGGAGATGGTAACTAATAATAAACTTTCGTCATAAGGTATGTGGATAGCAATGTCTTTTTCAAAAACTAGTTCAGGAGAAAGATCCGACACTGTCGTTAATAATTGTTCCCCATTATAAAATAATTTGATGGTTGTTTTTGGGTGGAGAGATGTTGCAAATACTTTTAATGTAATGATCGAATTTGTTTCCAATGTGGAAAGCATCAGATCTTTAGTAGCGTTTTTGACCACGCCAAGTTCACGATAGGGCATGAAGTACTGTGTAAATGTTTTTTGTTCATGTGGCATGATCCAGCTAAAATCTGGTTGATTATCGGTAAAAACACCTGTCATCAATTCGATATAAGGGCCGTCTTCGTCCGTAAGATTCCGGTCCCAGGCGCGCCCAAAATCACTATGTCCCCAGGTCCATTGTTTTTTACCGGGGGAAACATGATGGTCAGCCACGTGAAGCAGGCCGGCACAAGTGTCGTGCTCATAGCCACCGATAAAATCATATTCAGAATTTATAGCCATATAGGAAGTTGGAACCGGTATGTTCTTGTAGCGAGATATATCTGTGCCAGGTGAATAATCTACTTTGTAATACGTTCCGGTAGCTATAGGGAATGTAGATACATCGCGTTTACCGTGGTCAAAAACAGCGTTTACATCAGGTGGGAAAACAGACTGATATTCATCGTTTACTTTAACCGCAGGGTTTGCCCACCACAAAAACGTTTGTGGTAGGTCGGTACCATTATATAATTTAGCTTTTATTTCAATAAATGCTTTGTCAGGATAAAGCGTAAAACCAGCTACAGCTTTTGTATGGAACATTTTCTCAATTTCGTTAACCCATACAGTTTTGCTACCATCCGCATTTTCTTCAATTTTATAGTCAATCGGCTCGAAAGTACTTGGGCGGTGGTGCTGCGGCCAATTAAACTCTATTCCGCCCGATATCCATGGCCCTGTAAGTCCTACCAGCGCGGGTTTTATTACCTGGTTGTAGTAAATAAAGTGTCGCTGTTTGATCTTGTCATATGCCATTTGTATACGGCCGCCAAGCTCGGGCAAAATCATTACCTTGATATATTTATTTTCCAGAAATAAGCCGACATACTCTTTATCTATTTGCTCGTCAAATATTTTTTCAATAACCGGATTAGGATAAACGACCCCGCTGCTGCCCTGGTACACCCGTTTTTCAAAGAACATCGGGTTTTTATCAGGCTTACCAATGCCGTAAGTCGGGATACTAATTTTTTCTTCCCAGGCATTTACAATTAAACTATTCATATTAGTGTCTTATTAAATTCTCTTCAAGTTGTTCTAGCGTTTGGCCCTTGGTTTCGCGTACTTTGGTTTTAACAAATACATAGCCTGCCAGGCAAATAGCTGCATAAAAATAAAACGGGGCGAATGTTCCCAACGCTTTTGCCAGCATTGGGAAGGTAAATACGAGTATGAAATACGCGCCCCAAAGCGATACAATAGCCACCGTTGATGCACGGGTACGTATTTTGTTCGGGAATATTTCTGCTATTAACACCCAGGTTACCGGAGCCAGTGAGAGGGCATAGGTACTAATGGCCAAAAGAACAAAGACAGATACCAACTTGGCCGGAAAATGCTGCTGTAGTAAAACTGCCAGTATAATGTAAATAATGCTCAAACCGAGTGAACCAATCAGCATGAGCGGGCGGCGGCCAAGTTTATCAACCAGCCACATTGCCAGCAATGTGAACAGCAGGTTTACTATCCCGATTGAGATTGTCTCGAATAGCTGCTGATTTAAGTTTGAACCTACCGATTCAAAAATGGTAGAGGTATAATTGAATACTACATTAATGCCGCAAAACTGCTGAAAAACCGCAAGCGTTATGCCTACAAATACCGCCCCGCGCGTGCTTTTGTCCCACAAGGATATTTTGGTTGATTTTACTGTTACCTTTAATGAGGCTTTAATAGCAGAATAGGTTTCATTTGCGAAATCAGATGTGCCAATCTTTTGAAGTACAGAAAGGGCTTGGGTATCCTGGCCGGATTTTACCAGCCAGCGCGGACTTTCGGGTAACCAAAATACACCTAATAAAAATATTAAACCCGGAATGGTACCCAATCCGAACATTAACCGCCAGGCATCATTGCCCAAATCAGCCAAAAAATAATTGATAAGGTTCGTTACCAATATACCGATGACCACCGTAAGTTGATTTATGGCCACGTTTCGCCCTCTTACGTTTGCTGGTGATATTTCTGCAATATACATCGGGCAGAGCATTGATGCCATACCAACACCAATGCCGGCGATAAACCGTAACGCGATAAAAAAAACGATATTTTGAGAAAAGGCGATAATTAATGATGATGCTGCAAAAACTAAGGCAGCTATCATAAGTCCGGGCCGCCTGCCGTACCTTTCGGCTATTTTTCCGGCAATGATACAGCCCACAATACATCCTAAGGCTAGTGATCCCGTAAGGAAGCCTTCACTGGCGGCGGACAATCCAAATTGTCCGCGTAAAAAAGGTAGAGCGCCAGATATCACAGCGAAATCGAAACCGAATAGGTAGCCACCAAGTGCTGAAATAAATGATAATCCGGTAATATAAAGACTGTTATACGGTTTTGGCGTAATGGTCATAATATAAGATTAAGGTGATATTTATGTTGTTTTTCAGTTATGCTTTCTCATTTAACCAAAGCATTTAGTCTATTAATATCTACAGGCTGCGTCGGTGCAAATGCAGGTTGTCCCATATAATTTTCAAGACTAAAAAGCAATTGTCTCGCTTCAGGTCTTTCTTTCGCTTCAGAAAGTAAATCAATACTTGAAACCAATAGTTTGCCATTACCTACCCTGCATTCAAAAACAAGCCCCAATGAACGTGCCGTAACCCAATCATCAATAACCCGAACAATAGGCTTTAACCCTTTAGCGACAGAATCAAGCTTGATAGCATTTGAATGTGACATGGCATCCCACCATTGCCAATCGCTATATTTTTCGGTCGGAAATTTACGCAGGGCCGGGTGTGTAGGGTCGCACAAAATACCAAGCGTGTAGGGTACGTTTCCTTTTACCCATGCTGTGTTCCAAAAAATACTGGAGAAAGCGATATTGATGTCGCCACCCAATTCTTTTTTTAGCGTTCCTTTTTTTAATGTTAACAGCACTTTACCGCCTTTCTGAAGTATGTCCGACGCTTTTGCATCCAATACCTGGGTCACTAATATTCCCGGATCTGATTCCGGATTTTTACGAGGATAGACAAATAGACTCCAGTTATTTTTATACCCTGCAACATTAACCGTTAAAATAAGGCGCGATGCACTTTTAATATTAGCTAATGATGAACGGATATGCCCTAAAATAATTCCATTTCCAACAGGGATGTTTTGCTTAGACAGTTTTCCCTGAAACAAGACTTTTCCGGCGGTATTACGGATATCCCAGGAAGGCGTAATGTTTTTTAATGCACCTTCACTAAATTGAGCTACCTCTACCGGTATATCTAAAGCTTCGTCATTATTGTAAATCATCTTAGGCATCCGCACCAATGGTACAACCTTATTGCAAAACGCGCTAAACTGTGGTGCATTTACATAGCCCTTATCTTCCCAAAATGCATTTATAACGCCTACCAATGCGGTGCCTTGGCCGGGAAAATCAGACAATCCCAATAGTTGGAAGCCGCCAAAATCTTTAGTCCGCAAAGCTGCTTCAATCTCTGCCTTGTAACATAGCGTTTGTAATTTTCCTGAAGCGTAAAGAAAATCGGGTGCCAGCGCACCTAATCCATTTGCTTGCAATGTATCCCGGAAAATTTCGAAGTTCTTGGCTTTTAATACACCCGTGTATTTAGAGATCTCTGTAAAGTCAGGATAAACACACCATTGACCAATTTCGTGACTAACCGTAGGGTTTTTAAAACGAGAAATCGCCTTAGACCAATCATAATCTGAAGAGGGAGGCTTACTATTGATAACAGTTTTAAGAATAGGGGCACCATGAGCAATACGGGGAGCATCTGTACTGTTATAGTTGCTTTCCTCGATAATTGGCCAACCAGCACCGGACGTGTATACTCTGCGAGAATCTTTTTCCTTCCAGTAAGTTACAAATTTTCGAAGATAATCAACCAAGTGTTTGCCCGATGGTTCATTTCCATAGGCAAGCAAGCAAAAGGAGGGATGGTTGCCATAAGCTTTTGCAATATTTCTACTTTCTTCATATAAATAATTATCCAATGGGCCACCGTCGCCAATGGTTGTTGTCCAGCCGCCCCATGATGAGCATTCAATTTGTAAGTATATCCCTAAGCGGTCAGCCGCTTCAAAAGCCGCCTCGGGCGGGCACCAGGAATGAAAGCGCAAATGGTTTAATCCATAGTCTTTACATTTTTTTAATTCTTTCATCCAATAAGCTAAATCCGTTGGCGGAAAGCCTGTTATAGGAAAAGCTGCACATTCCAAAGTGCCACGTAACATGGTATGTACACCGTTAATCGTAAAATAGCTACCTTCGGCTTTAAATTCCCGCATACCAAAGGTTGTTTTTTTCTGATCGATAACATTTTGGCCATTTGAAACCGAGATGTTCATTTGGTATAGGTTTGGATGCGCTTCACTCCATAACAAAGGCGAAGTTTTAAAAGGACAAACCAATTCAATAACAGAATCTTTACTGCTCACCAGTATTTTTTTGGTGATCGTATTTAATGTATTGGTTAAATTATTGCTTGCTGAGGCTCGTAGCTTGATCTCCACAGATTTAGTGCCTGAATTGACATTATTCAGCCTAATATTCACCCTTACTATTTTATGCTTCACATCAGGATATAGCTGCACATCGTTGATTGAAATAGCTGGAATGGCTTTTAATAACAATTGACCAACGATCCCATTCCAGTTGGTTTGGGTATGATCGGAAATACTATGAGAGTTCTGGCCAACATCCAGATCCCTTACGGCATTATCAACCCGTATAGTGATCCTATGAGTACCGGCAGCCGATATTGCTCCCAAATCAAATACATGAGCAGTTCCTAAACTGTTTTGTGAGCCAACTTGTTGGTTGTCAATCCAAACGGTGGTTTGCCAATGTGGGCGCTCAAGGAAAAGTTGCACATGCTTCCCTTTCCACGAAGCCGGAACGTTTATGTTTTTTTGATACCAAGCAGCCCCTTTATAATATTTTTCAGGCTGCAGCCAAAAAGGAATTTTTATGTGCCCGGGTACGCGGTATTTAGCATAAGCTGGTTTTGAGAAATAGCTGGAATCCAGAATGCTTCCCGTCCACAAAGTATGTATACTAATTTCATCGCCCAGATGATTGCTTGTCATAGAACCAGGTAGGTTGATTGTACCGGGGAGTGAAGCATTGAACCATTGTTTATCAAGCCCTTCGTTTTTTGGATCCATTTTAAAATTCCATTTCCCAGCTAAATTGAGTGAAAAGGGCTGGTTTGATTGGGCTTGAACGATTGATACTCCGTAAAGAAATATCCCAAAAATCAATAGATAGGATTTGTTTTTTAACATAAACTTTAATTTATATTTTAACTGGCAAAAAGCCTCTTTTTTCTATTTACAATATTATCTAACTAATACAAATGGCGGATGATTAAAAACTGGACATTCTAACGGAATTAATAGATAAAATAACTATTCCGAGTAATGATGGCCATATAAAGTTACGCAATCGTTGCCGTTAAAAACTTTGTAGGTAACTTGCTTTCAGATCATTACAATTTCTTTACTTTGGCAATTCAATGTAACTTAATAAACTCTTTATCGTTTTTGATCTAAATGTAACTATGAAAACTTGTTTAATCTTTTTTGTTTTAACCATCCGTTTAGCTGCTTACTCCGCTTCTCCAAAACCAGAACAAAAACTAATAGTATCCCGCCTGTTTTCTGACCATATCGTTTTGCAGCAAAAAACAAAAGTGAATATCTGGGGCTGGGCAAATCCGGGGCAAAAAGTTCAGGTAGCAGGTACCTGGGGCAAACAGGCTGCCGTTGTTGCCGGTGAGGATGGTAAATGGAAACTTAAACTGCAAACACCTGTAGCGGGTGGGCCTTACCAAATCAGTATCCGAACAATAGAAAGCGCTATTGAAATTAAAGATGTGCTGATCGGCGAGGTTTGGATGGCATCCGGGCAATCAAATATGGATATACCGTTAAAAGGATGGCCTCCGGGTGACACCATCTTTAATTCGGCACAGGAAATAAAAAACGCGGATTATCAGGCGATTCGTTTCATGAAAGTGCCTTTCGGAGTTTCCGCTACGCCCCTGGATTCTACTGGTGGTAAGTGGGTAGCCTCATCACCTGCAACCGCAGGCGGTTTTAGTGCTGCCGCTTATTTCTTCGCAGTACAGCTTCACAGAAAGCTAAAAGTACCCATTGGCATCATACAATCCTCTATAGGCGGAACACCGGCGGAGGCTTGGACAAGCAAGGGTTACCTAACCAAAATAGGAGATTTTAATAAAAAAATAGCACAGCAGGATACTGACCGCCGCACTCCCCCTAAAATTAACAGCAATTCGCCAACCGTTCTTTTCAACGCGATGATCAATCCTTTGATACCGTACACGATCAAGGGCATTATCTGGTATCAGGGAGAATCAAATGTTGGCCGGGCAGAGCAATATAAACGCCTGTTCCCGAATTTAATTGAAGACTGGCGAGATAAGTGGGGTGAGGTGTTGCCGTTTTATTATGTGCAGTTAGCACCCAATAATTATAAAGCTGCTGATCAGCATGAACAAGGCCAGAAAATTAGAGCTGCGCAAAACTATGGTTTAAAATTGCCTAAAACCGGGATGGTGAGCACACTGGATATCGGCTATTTCGTAACATCTCATCCGCCTCATAAACAAGAAGTTGGCGAACGATTAGCCAGGTTTGCGTTCAAAAATGAATATGGTTATAAAGATATGGTCGCCTCGGGCCCGATATTCAAAAAGGTTAGTGTGTCAGGCAGTAATTTGATTGTCGAGTTTAATGGGACTGGAAGTGGTTTAACGGCCTCAGCTCAAGGTCTGGATAATTTCGAGATCGCTGGAAAGGATTCTGTTTACATCACTGCGAATGCAAAAATAGAAAACAATAAAGTCATTATTAGCAGCCCTGAGGTAAATAAGCCTTTATTTGTCAGATATGCCTGGGGCGATACCAAAATTGCCACTTTGTTTAATAAAGAAGGGCTCCCTGCTGCAACGTTCACATCAGAAAAGTAACATGTTTAATATGATTAAGATCAGTTGTGATCTTTCGGTACATACCTAACTTGTCTTCGATCAAGCGGATCAGCCCGTCTTTGAGTTTAATTAGGAAGATCGGGATGACTTTCTTTCGTTTGCTGATGTCGAGTAATTAGTGGTAGGATTCTTTGATCTCCATTTGGAAGACAAATTCAAAGATGCCGACCATTTCGCTTACGTTGATATTGCCGTTATTGATTGATCCGGAGGCTTTCAGGGAATAGATGAGTTCTATGGCATCGGTCGGGCTGGGGATCCAGTTGGGATGGGCAAAAGGGAATATCTTTTGGCCTTCCAGTGGGAGGATAGGTTCCTGGCCGATCACGGCGTTTGCTAACTTGAGGTAATGCTGGAATTTTTCGTTGGCGATGATTTTAGACAATTTATAGTCATGTTAATGGTGACATAAAGTTACGTTTCGAAACTTCAGTGAGCTGGAAGAATAATTGTTAAACTTGACGGGAAATATAATTCTACAAACTCAATAAACTTTTCGGGCTGATTTATGCGAACAGTTATTAAGTTATAGTTGGTTTTCAGCATTTCATTAGTTAAAAGTTTGTCGAAATTCCAAGGGTGAAAGGTTGGTTTTTGTCTTAAAAAACTTGCTAAAAGATTGTGGATGTTCAAACCCCAATTCGTAGGCAACCTCACTTACAGTTGATTTGGTGGTTGATAACTTTTCTTTTGCTTTGTCTATTAATCTATTGTGGAGGTGTTGTTGCGCATTTTGCCCGGTTAAGGAACGCAAGAGGTCACTTAAATAGCTTGAGGAAATATTTAATTGTTCGGCGAGATATTGAACATTAGGCAGTCCTTGCGTTAGTGCTTTTTCATGGTCGAAATAATTGTTTAAAATTTCTTCCAGGTTTTGCAGCAAATCGTTGTTCACAACTGTGCGAGTTATAAATTGTCGTTTGTAAAAACGATTGCTGTAGTTTAAAAATAATTCTATCTGCGAAATAATCACATCTTGACTAAAATCGTCAATTCTACTTTGTAATTCATCATGAATTATTTTGAAAATTGAAAATATTGTCTCCTTTTCTTTGTCGGAAATATGCAATGCTTCATTTGCCGAATAGGAGAAAAACCCGTACTGCTTTATTTTTTTTGCCAATGGATAGGATAACAAAAAGTCGGGGTGGATTAGCAACATATAGCCTGTACTCTCAGTTTTATGTACCTCAAAAATTTGATGGGGTGCAGTATAAACCAATCCGCCTTCTCCAAAATCATAATAGTGCTGCCCATATTTTGCTTGTCCGCAAAGATTCGACTTATAAGAAATTTTATAAAAATTGAGTATAAATGAATTACCCAATTCTTCCGACCGAATTTTTACTTCTTCAATGTCAACAAAACTTATCAACGGGTGCAAAGGCTTTGGTAAGCCCAGCACCCGATGTAATTCGGTTAATGAATCGACCTTTCGCGAAGTATTTTCTACTTTTTTCATAGTTCAAAATTATAAAAATGTTTTTTACATTGTCACCAAGGACATTCACCCGTATTTGGGTTGTATTCTTCTGCAAAAAATTTACCTGTTGGCCCATCGTTACCAATCATGGCATATTTGGATATACGGGCGGACGCTTCCTCCACAGTTCCTGACCCACGGTGGCCATTAAAATCAGTCGCAACAAAGCCTGGACAAACCGCGTTTACTTTAAAACTTTCATCCTTCAATTCATAAGCCAATGCGATGGTGTACATATTCATAGCTGCTTTTGACGGCGCATATACTGCTGATTTATGATCGTAATACTTCCAAGAAGGGTCACTATGCAGCGTTAAGGAACAGCCACTTGATGATACGTTTACGATACGGGGTTGCTCTGATCGACGTAATAAATCTACAAATGCCTGGGTAACTCTCACTACGCCCAATAAATTAGTGTTAATTACATTTTGAAGTTGTTCTATACTTGAATTTAGTGCGCCTTGTGGCAAACCCCCGTTAATACCTGCGTTGTTTATAAGTATGTCCAATATATCTGTTCTCCTGCCCAATTCAATTCGTGCAGCTCTTACAGATTCGTCATCGCCAACATCTATTTGTATGACTTCTACATGATTTAATCCGTCAGCTTTTAACTTTTCAATTGCTGCAAATCCATTTGCTAAACTGCGGCTACCTAAATATACGTAATATCCTCGTTGTAGTAGTAGTCGAGCTGTTGCAAAGCCAATGCTCTTGTTAGCTCCTGCGATCAATACCTTTTTCATTGTTTTATAATTTATTGATTGTAAACTAAAGCGAATTCATTAGCAAAATCAGTCATTTTAACTTTACCCAACAACGGTTTATTTTTATAGAAATCTTCGTATAAAATACCGCTTTCTTGTGCTGCTTGCATTTCAATAAATCCGTTAGCGATCCAATCATTCATTCCTGAAGTAACCACATCGCCAAGCAATTTTTCTGGAGCTACAATTGACCATTTTAACTCTCGTATCCCTATTGCTTCGCCTAAAATTGATGCCACTTCGTTTGGTGAAACTTCATCACTTGCGATATAGCGAACAGTTCTGCTTTCAAAAGGCAATTCAATCTCGTCTACAATAACATCTGCAATATCTAATGGTGAAACCCAAGGTTCTTTTTGTTCACCTCCATAACTTTGCAAAATCTCTCTGTCAGTTTTTATACTTTGCATAAATCTGAAAATATTAGTGTAAAAAGCGACCGGTCGCATAAATTTGATAGATACATCATTTGGAAGCTGATTCATGCTATTTTCAACGATGTTATAAACAGAAAGACTGCCAACACCTTTGCTTGTGTGCGCTCCAACACTACTTAAATATACAACTTTTTTTATGCCTACCTGCTCAATGGCTTGCTTGTAATTGTTGGCGATTTGGTCAAATTCGGCAGGAAAATCGATGGTGTTATCAAAGATGTTACCAATTGCATCCCAGGAAATCATTAGGTAAACAACGTCAGCGTCCTTGAACGTGAGGGTTAAAAAATCCAGATCCTTCATACTGCCAATAGCAGCTTTTGCTCCGATAGCTTCAATGTCTTTTTGTCTTTCGGATTGACTGCTGATAACAATTACCGAATGTCCTCTTTTTACTAAACTTTGTGTGAGAGGTTTCCCAATACGACCCAACGATCCTGTAAGTACGATTTTCATGTTTCTTTTTTTAAATTTAAAACACAAAGGACGACTGATGGCTTTTCTTGAACGTAGCTAAATTGAGGATTGTTGTAGTTAAAATGAGAATATCGTCAAAGAAACGGTTAGTTTAGTGTTTCGTAAATTACTGCAAAGGATTTGGCAAAGTGACTACATATGTCGAGCTGCTTATTTTGTTTTCCCGCTATTTCCACTATAGCTACTAATACCAATACTTATTTTTCTAATACAAACTTCGTCGTTGCTTTTGGTGTTACAGGGATAAAAGTTAACAAGGTTACGTCAGGATCACGTAATAATAGGAATTTCTGCGTCTTTGAACAAGATATTATTTATACTAAATATCCTTCGTGAATCCAGGATAATAATAACTGCAGTTTTATTTCTTTTGGTTCGCTGAAGCAGTCGGAAATCTTTAATCAGCCATTTTTTAAGCGAGTTATTTCCAATGATCTCTTTCCGAAAATGCATGCCCCAGCCCAAGATCTCATCGATAAGCTTGTGCATGGAACTGACTAATGCCCGAGAGGTTAATCCTTAAACCGAAAGGGGAGAAGTTTCTTAAAGCCTGGGCCTTTATCAAACGTTACCGGCACACTACGCAACTGCAACAGCAAAACTTTTGTCTGCAAACTAATAACTCGCCAATGAAGCCGAACTTAGGAGTAATGGTAATCAGCTATGAGAATTATTTCAACTAGGCGATCCTATTGTGCTATACGCTGATATGACAAGATCGTTCGGTGATCATTAACCTGGTCAGTAACGCTGTAAGTACGCACAACAGGTAACAGCGATAAACCTCAAAGGTTAAATTAGGAAGAAATCAGCTGCTTTGATGTACTACCGACATCCACCCGCTTTATCCGCAAATTATTTACGACATCACCTTACTGAAACGAATCATGTCCATGCGTCCTAATTTGGCATGGGTGTTTACATGGGTGCAGAAATAGTCTGCCATTGTAATGCTGCATAATAACTTTTACCACATTCTTAATCCAATAGCGGTAAATCAAAATAAAAGGTAGATCCGTCATCGCCGGTACTGCTTACATTGATCTGGCCATCATGGGCCTTAATAATTTCAGCGGCAATATATAGCCCCATTCCGAAACCTTCGATCTTTCGTGCCTTTTCATGGCCGGTTCTGGAAAATCTTTTAAATAAACTAGCTTGGTTTTCCTTTGGTACGCCAATGCCGCTGTCAGTCACTGAGGTTCGTACTGTCTTTGCCGCTTCATCTACAACGACGTTCACGATGATCTGGCTCGCCGCGGGAGAATATTTTATGGCATTGCTAAGCAAGTTGGTCACCACTTGGCTGATGCGCTGCCGGTCTGCTGAAACGCGTGCATCAGACATTTCTTTAACCACAATATGGTGCTTTGTATTTGCGTGATCGACTTCATGAACCAGGTCAATGATCAATTCCAATAAAACGAAAGGCTCTTTTTTAAGCTGTATTGTGCCAGTTTTAAAAGCAGAGGCGTCCAGTAGGAAAGAGGTTAGGCGGCTCAGCTTTTCTGATTGCACCATAATCCGCTCAATGGTCGTATTGACCCGGTCACTCCCTTTACCTTTAAGTTCCAGATTTAGAATCTGTGTATAAGAGCGGATAACCGAAATTGGCGTTTTCAGCTCGTGACTGGCTACACTGATAAAATCCTCTTTAGCTTGTTCCAGCTTGCGCTGAAGCGTGACATCCTGAAACGTCAGTAAATGCTGTCCAATCGACTTAAAAGTCTGAAATACTTTCCGGCAGGATACCAGCAAAATGCGTTCTGGCACGTCGCCTGACCCATTGAGAAATAGTTCGAAATTCTCGAAACTGTCATAATGCTGCATCTCTACTTCCAGGGGTTTGCTATCCAGCATTGGCGACATAACCTCAAAAATATTCTTCCCTTCTGCGTGCAACTTATCGACCGAAAAAAGTTTAAAAAATGCTTTACTGCCGGAATTTACCGTTAGGTCCGCATTTAAGATCAACATCGGCTCTTTCGAGGTTTCCACAATACTCTGTGCATACTTTCTGGCTTCCAAAGCCTCGTCTTCAGCTTCTTTACGGCGACTTAGATTTCTTAAGATCTTGGTAAAACCGATATGCTGGTCTTCACTGTCATAAAGTGGGAAGACCAAGCCGCTGGCCCAAAACAACGAGCCGTCTTTACGTTGATGGTAACGTTCGTCTAAGCCACGGCCTTTTTTCAGTGCCTCGGCAAATTCGTGTGCCGGCACACCATTTTTGCAATCCTCTTTTGTAAAGATCACATCGGCTGATTGCCCGCATATATCTGCCTCGCTATAACCAAGAATATGTTCTGCACCCCGGTTCCAGGAGGTGACTACGGCCTGTTTGTCCGTAGTAAATACACCGTAATCTTCCAGACTTTCCAATATGTTTTTATAGAAATCTTCCCCAAACGGGGCTTGCTTTTTGTTTTTCATAAACTACTTCAGATTATTGGTTTTTAATTCCAATGCCGAATTGATCACTGATTCCAGATCCGCCAGATCGAAAGGTTTGGCAAGGTAATTATCCGCGCCGGCCAGATCGGCAATGATTTTAATATCGCTGTTGGCCGAAAAGTAAATAACCGGGATTTGTTTAAGCTCATCGGATGCTTTTAGTTTCTGTGTGGCGACTACACCACCTTCATCCGGTATCCAGTTATCCATTAAAATAACAGCAGGCTTAACCTCCGTAATTTTTTGAATGATATCGTTGCAATCTGCTGAAGTATACACTATCCAGCCCTTCTCTTCCAGAATATAGGAACAAATCGAAAGAATGTCTTCGTCGTCATCAAAAATAAAAATACTTTTAATAGGGGGTTTCATAAGCGGTGGGTACGATTTGAGCAGATTTCAAAATTAAGCTAAAACCATATCATAACCTAATCTCGCAAATTTACCCGTCGCAGATGAAAAGAAAGTGAAATTATATTTAGGAAATCCGATTAGGCAGCTAATTGACGTTTGATAATCCTTAATAAATAGTCGATGTCAAAAGGTTTTGCTACAAAATCATTTGGTGCGCCTTGTTGACTTAAGGAACTAGCCAAATCATGGGTTCCGGAAATGAGTACCACCGGGATTGCTTTTGTATCATTATTAGCTTTGAGCTGACGGCAAATCGTGCGCCCATCCATATTAGCTAACATCACATCCATTAAAACCAGGTCAGGGTGAAAGCTGCCTATGGCCTCAAAAACCTTTTCGCCGCTGGCTAAAGTTTGTATTTCATAGCCATCGTCCCGTAACAACAGGGTCAGGATATCTAATATATCCGCATCATCATCCAATATTAAAATCCGCTTACCCATGTTATTAATTTAATTTCTTTCAACGAAAATTATGCCAAAGGTCCGAACAGTGCTATTGGGCTAAAATGTCTGGCTTAAAACTGGCATACTTATCGCGATGTGATTTATACACTGCTATTTATCCGATTCGGAATGCCTCAAATTTTTACTGATCCCACTGAACTGTTATAGCTTATACGGCTAAAGACCAGGCCAGGTGTTGAGGCATTATATGACCAATACGCAGCTGTTTTGAGTTTAGCTATATTTCGCATCGTCAAAGAAAGAAAATTGACCGACAAGCTGCTCGAGAAAACAATTTGTAAAATATGGGACACCGCTGACCAATATAATGAGCATGAAAAGCCGTTGCTTACCTGGATGTTGGCCATCGCAAAAAAATTTGCTAATGAATATCGCGGTGAAATAGCCGAGCCAATGAGTGCCTGACGGGTTAAGCTATTGGTAATTTATCAGGTCCACTTCCCGATTGGTTTCTTAATGAATACTTTCTAAGTGACCCATCTGGTCATTTTCATTATTTTTCGAGCCAGTTTTTAAACTGCCTGAATGTAGCATCCGCTGCCAGGATTACGATTTCGGCTTCGGCATTACTAGTTGCCTGGCGATTCAAGGTCATTTTGAAGGTAGCCCACATAGTTTCCAAATGCTCTCCATAACTGCTGAAAAACAATAAACCCTTATCCTGCAATCTCAATTGTTTGGTTAGCATCTGAGTAATGATCTGCCCGCCGAGCGTAGAACCTTCCATAACATACAACGCGCCGAAGGCTTGTAAATAATTTTCAATCATGGGAATATTATCAACGCCAGCTTTATCGGGTACTTTACCACCGAGGGATATAATATCCTTTGCCAGGCTTTCGGACTTCCGCCGCAGCAAATAGTCAGGTAACTCTGCGCGGCCAATAAAAAAATTGATCCTATCCTCCAGCGCACCGAAGTAACCATAGAATGATTGCAGCAATTGTATATAATCTTCCAGGCCTCGCATGGCACGCATACGTCGGACCAGAACTTTCTCCAGTTCCTGGTGGGCACCAGATGTTCGCCCCTTCAGTTGGTCAGCTAACAATTCATTTTTCATCAGGCGATAAAGATATTAACTTTAAAATGCGATATGGTTTAATTATACTTAACTTCAAAGAATTCTTATCTGCCTTAACTTATTAATTATCAACAATTTCATGAAACGACTCGCCGTCATCCCATAAGGGAACAAACAAAAAGGTAATTATCCGTCTGAGGTTTTCAGCTGTTCGGCAAATGTTAACATTGCCGCTACTTTGTGCCGATCCTTTTTGTATTGAAGAATTCAGCTTTGAATTTTTAATTATTTAAAAAGCACAAATGACAGACATCGACTTAACCAACTGTGACCGGGAACCCATTCATATTCCCGGTAAGATACAGGAACACGGCTTTCTTATCGCCATCAGCAAAGAGCTGAAGATCACCTATTGTAGTGAAAATATAATAACCTATACAGACGTTGCAGCGGTTACCCTGCTGGGTACCCCGGTCTGTTTTCTCGAAACGGTGATTCTGAAAAAAGTTGGCGGCTTTATCGAAAAGCTGATTAATATCGCCCAAGTAAATGAAGGCTTTCGGCCCGTAAACCCTTATCCAGTGATGATTGGCGATCGTGAATTCAACCTCGTGATCTCTGATTCGGACGAACAATATCTTCTGGAATTCGAACCGTTCGCATCCGACCTGGACTTGGACCTGCAACAGGTAATCGGCAGCTCACTTTCTGAAATACTTGCCAACGCCAATTTATCCCGGCTGCTCGATAACACTGCTGCACAAATAAAAAATGTTATCAGATATGATCGGGTAATGGTCTATCAGTTCCACGACGACGGCCATGGCGAGGTGGTAGCCGAAGCTAAAAACGAGGACCTCGCTCCCTGGCTAGGACTGCATTACCCAGCATCAGATATACCACAGCAGGCACGAGAGTTATACAAGCATAACCTGGTCCGGCTGATCGCTGATGTGGCAGGTATACCCTCGGCTATCCTGACCTATACGGAACTGAATGACGTTCCACTTGATTTAACGAACTCCACCTTAAGAGCCGTTTCGCCAATTCATATTCAGTACCTCAAAAATATGGGTGTCGCGTCCAGCTTTAGCGTTTCGCTGATCCACCAGGGTGAATTACGGGGGCTGGTCGCTTGTCATAATTACACGCCTCGATTTATCCATTATAAGCAACGGGAGGCTGCTAAACTCATTGGACAGGTACTTTCTTCCGCCCTTAGCTTTCGCCAGCAGGAAGAAGACCAGCATAAAAATAACCGTTTAAAAAATGCGGTTGACGACCTTACACGGCATTTACTACGTTATAATAACATGGAGGAGGCCTTGTTCAAACACGAAGTGACGCTGCTCGATGCAGTAGACGCTGAAGGAGCAGTCCTGGCTTATGATAACCATTTTTATCATGCGGGAAAAACGCCCGATGACAATTTTCTGACGGGCTTTAGTTCCTGGCTCCAGGATAACATGCAGGAAGCGCTTTACGCAACGGATAGGCTTCCGCAGGAATATCCGCGCGCTTTCCTGATTAAAGATGTAGCCTGCGGCGTGCTGGTTTGTCGACTGTCCAAAGAACTTAAGGAATATTTGATCTGGTTTCGGCCCGAAATTGCGGTTAACGTCACTTGGGCGGGTAATCCGGAGAAGGCAGTGGTTGTCGGCGAAAACGGTTTGTCACAGATCTCACCACGCGAATCATTCGAAACCTGGACACAGCAGGTAAAGCTGACGGCTGCTTCGTGGAAAAGCGAAGATTTCAGATCCGCACTTCAGTTAAAGGAGGAAGTAGCTTTTGCCATCAGTCGGAAGGGTACCGAGATCAGGATATTGAATGACAAGCTTAAAGAGGCGTATGACGAGCTGGATGCTTTCAGCTATACCATATCACATGATCTTAAAAATCCCTTAACTACGATTAAAGGGTATTCGCAATTACTGAAGCGCAACCTCAAATTGGACACCCGTGATGCAAGGATGCTGGACGGCATCCTTGCAGGTGCCAACCGGATGCAGGCCATGATCGAAGAAGTGCTTCATTATTCAAGATCAGGACAAATCAAAGCCAAACTCCGTTTCGTAGATATGACCCGACTGCTTGCTGATCTTAAAGAACAATTAATAATTGCGCATGAACATTTACCTTTAACGATTGCTATCGGGGATACGCCACCTATTTACGGTGATGAAACCATGATCCAACAGGTTTTTTCCAATCTATTAGGCAACGCTGTCAAGTATTCCAGTAAAACCGGTGCTCCAATGGTGACCGTTATTGGCGAACATTTGGAAGATCAGGTGCGTTATCGGGTAAGTGATAATGGCATAGGTGTTAAATTGAAGGACCTGGAAAAAATATTTGATCTTTTTACCCGCTCCGATGAGGTGGACGCATATGAAGGCTCAGGTGTGGGACTGGCAATCGTAAAAAAGATCATGGAGAAACATCAGGGCCATATCTGGGTAGAAAGTGAACCCGGTTTAGGCGCGACTTTTCATATATCCTTCCAAACCGCGCTTAAGGAGATAGCTTAATAATCAATTAGACGTAAAGTGTGATTGACGAGGTGACGTCGGCTATTTTTATAATAATCGTAATTATTATAAAAAAGCATCAAAATCAGCTAAAGTTAACCATTACTTTAAGGGAAAAAGTCTTCCGCGTAAGATACGTTTCAGTCCGTATCGTCAGTTTGAAGCGGCAAATGAAATGCAAAAAAACTTCCTTTTCCGAGCTTACTGCTTATGGTAAAATGGCCACGGTGCCTTTTGATGATTTCCGCGGCGATATACAGGCCAAGTCCCACGCCCTGGAATTTCATGGCTGTTTTACTGACGCGGAAGAACCGGTTAAACAGCTGATCGATATCTTCTTTAGCGATCCCGATTCCGAAATCCTGAACACTCACAGTCACCTCCACCAGATCGGCAGTTGCTTTGACGATGACGAGATCGGCATCCGGTGAAAATTTAATGGCATTGTTGAGTAAATTGATCAGCACTCGTTCTATTCTGAACTGGTCACCGCTATAAATAATACCTATATTATTTTCTAACAGGATAACATGTTTAGGCGATATTTGCTGAACTGTAGCAATACTTTGGGTTAGCGCTTCAGAGAGATCGAATGATGTAATGTTAAGGTCGATGTCCCCGGCATTGATCTTGGTAACATCCAGCAGATCCTCGATTAGCCGTTCCAATCGCTTGATGCTGTTACCGGCACTATTAATAAAAGGATAATTTTTCTCAGACTTGTCCAAGGCTTTTTCC
Source organism: Mucilaginibacter sp. UYCu711 (assembly GCF_050433825.1). Classification (NCBI taxonomy): domain Bacteria; kingdom Pseudomonadati; phylum Bacteroidota; class Sphingobacteriia; order Sphingobacteriales; family Sphingobacteriaceae; genus Mucilaginibacter; species Mucilaginibacter sp. UYCu711. The sequence continues at coordinate 41,686 of NZ_JBNPWM010000001.1, forward strand.
ATGACCTGGTTGATCGCTTTAATATTAGTTAAAGGGGTCTTTAACTCGTGACTTACCATGTTGAAGAACTCATCCTTTTTTGCCTCGGCTTCGGCTCGTTTTTCCTTTTCGACTTCCTGAAAGTCTAGTTCGATATTAGCGATGACCAGTTCGGCGGCGCGTTTGCCCTTTTCCTTATTCTGATAGATCAGCTCCTTATTAGCCAGCACCAATTCGTTGGCCCTTTTTTCTTTTTCCTCGTTTTGGAACAGAAGTTCTGTATTGGCGATAACCAATTCATCGGCTCTTTTTTCTTTTTCCTGGTTTTGAAAGACAAGTTCCGTATTAGCAATAATCAATTCAGCGGCACGTTTTTCTTTTTCCAGATTTTGGAATAGCAGTTCTTTATTAGCAATGAGTAGTTCAGTCGCTCTTTTATCCTTCTCCAGGTTTTGGAAGTCCAGCTCAATATTGGCCAGCTTTAATTCGGCGGCCCTTTTTTCTTTTTCCAGGTTCTGAAAATCCAGTTCAATATTAGCGATAGCTAACTCCGCGGCACGTTTCCGTTTTTCATCATTTTGGAAGTCAAGCTCAATATTGGCGAGGATGAGTTCAGCAGCACGGGCGCCTTTTTCCTTATTCTGAAAATCCAGTTCAATGTTGGCGACGATGAGTTCCGCCGCCCTCTGGCTCTTTTCTTCCAATTGAAAAAGTAGTTCCGTATTGGCCAGGCTTAATGCTTTAGCCAGCGCGGCCTTTTCCTGCTGTAGTATCAATAATTGTTCAGAAAGGTTTTTACTGCTCATGGGAGGGGTGCCAAATGTCTTGTGAATCGTGGATTGTATAAACGTATGCAATTTATCGGTAGTGTCGTCCTTTTTCTGATACGATAGGTATAATAAAATGAAGTCATCTTTGTTTAATGGTTTTTGCCACAGATCCTTAACAAAAGGATAAAGCTGTGCCCGGAACCGATCAGCCGGGTCCGTCCAATCAGCGATCATACAGAAATCTATTGTTTTACTAAGGGAAAAGTAAAGCTGCTCGAAGGCTTCCAGGAATTTCCAGCTGCTTTCCTGTTGTATGTTAAGATCACACAGCACAAGGTCGGGAAGGTTTTCAGGTTTTGAACTATTTGATTTTAATAGCGCAATTGCGGATGGCCAATTCAAAAAGCATACGGCATCTTTAAACAAATTATAACGATCGAATAGTTGTTGCGTGAGTTGCTGCTCTTTTGGATCATTACTAATAAAAATCACTTTACACATATCGTTTGGATTTATGAAAGTCTGTAAATTAATTATTTGGTAAATTAATTAATTAATAATAGAACGCCAATATAGTTAATGTATTGTTTATAATACGAAACGTAGTTTACGTTTATAAATAGTAATTATAAAGCTTTAGATCAGAATAGGACTAACCTAAAATGATGGTAATGAAAAAATGATGGTCAGCATAACGATCAATTAGAAGTATTGGGTAATATTAAAAAAGGGTCGCTGTAGATGACAATATTTACTGATAGGCTCACAACCAAAAGGCAAGAAAGAATATGAGCTAGTCGAAAAGAAAAAAGAGGCTTCGGATACATTTGTAACTGAATGGGGGGAAGATGATTGGTATAAATAATGGCCAAGCCTGTATTCTATAAAGTCAATAATTGAAAAGACCCATGAGCTTAACGTTATAGGTAGCGGTAGACCTTGTTTTAAAGAACTATAAATCCAGTTGTTAGGTCAAACAAATTACAGGAATAATCCTTAACCATTAACACTAAAACGAATAAAATATGAAAAGATTTAATCACCCGTTATTGATCTTGTTGCTGGCAGCATCGACAGTAGTTGCACAGACTAAACAGGATGGGTCTAAGGATAGGCGCTACAAAGCGAACCAAACAACAAGCTCAACAAAGAAATCTACGACGACGACACATACGAAAGCCGATGGCTCAGCTGATATGCGTTACAAAACCAACCAGACTACTATAAAAGCGACTACTAATAAATCATCGGGTCACGTCAAAGCCGACGGTACGCTCGATATGCGTTACCGCGGTAACCAGTCATCTACGCGAAAAACAACCACCACTCCAACCCATACTAAAGCTGACGGTACTGCCGACAAGCGTTATAACGATAATCAGAAAGCGTCTGTTACTGAAAAGCCAGTTAGGTCATCAATACCGAGTTATCAATCTACAACAACAACCCGAAGTAATAATACAACGGTAAATAGTTCTGCTGTACATCTAAAGAAAGATGGTACACCGGATATGCGTTATAAAGAAAATAGGCGTTCCGGCTATAATAAAGACGGCTCGATAGACAAGCGTTATCATCGGAACTAAAACAACCTATTTGTAACTATCAATTTATCTATATAGCTTTAATAAAAAAACGATTATGAGAAAACTAATCACCATGCTAGCCATTGTTGCTTTAGCCTTTACGACAACCTTTACCAATGTCCAGGCTAAAGCATTAACTTATGCCGTGTCGCAGCAGCCTATGAAGAAAAACGGCACACCTGACAAACGTTTCAATGCCAATAAACATTTAAAGAAAGATGGCACCATGGATATGCGGTATAAGACCAGCAAGAAAGCCGTATCTAAGACAACCATCAAGAAAAAGAGCTAAAGTAAAACGCCGACCCAAACAGCCGGCGTTTTTATTATATGTGATTGTTATAGATTAATTGCCCGTGTCGCGTTTCGTTTCCAATGCCGTCCGAACCGAAGCCGGAAGATTAGAAAGTAACGTATAACCGGTCGCGTTTTCAATATCCTTTACCGTAGTGATATATTGCGTCCAATCTGTACTGATAGCATTAATGTTAGGTGTGTTCACGGCAATCACCCGGGTTGCAGTAGTAATACGGCTCAGGTCGTTATTTCCATTGGGTATCACCACGATCACTTTCCAGACATTGGATGGAACAACCACACGCCCGTTGTCTATTGTTGTTGCCGTACCGCTCGAACCAGTGCCACCAGATCCATAACTTCCCATGATCACATAGATCTCGTTGCCAGCGCTCACCAGGGAACGTCCGTAACTTTCCAGGTTGGCCCAGGTATGCTCGTTATTGTTCGGTGCCTGCGGGATCATATTGTCCATTAAAAATGTTGCTTGGTTAGCGGTCAGGGTGGAAGTACGGTCCGCGCTCGGACAGTTATGACCACGGTCGAAGCCCGAACCTGAATAGCTGGTCGCGCCAACTTCATACCAGCCTGAAGGCAAGTTCGTATCCGCACGGAAATCATTTGCCCGACTGGCAGAACCCAGCGTGCTGCTGCCCACGTACCAACTTACCCAATTTGGCTCGCCCTTATCACGGTTATAGCTTTCCGTATAATAAGTCTGGTCGTATAGATAATTATTAGGGTTGGAAGTACTGTTGGTCGCGCCGCTGGGATTGCCTAACAGCAGGTTAGTATTGTCTGCGGTCGAGCCACCGGTACCGTTATCATAGCTGTTAACCACGAAATTATCAATGTTGATCCGATTGGTGCCACCGGTCGTTTTGCGCAACTGGAACCGTAAGGAGCCGGTTTGGCTAATCGTGAAGGTAGCGGTGCTTAACGTCGTGCTGGAAGCGGTAACCGTCGCACCGGCCTGGGTATAACTGCTACCGCCATCTGCGGAAACAAACAGTTGAAAATTGGATGCGCCATCAGTTCCGTAAACGCCGTAGCTTAAAGTTACCGTTGAGGCGCCGCCAGCGACATCGAAGTTCATGCCTATCGTACCTGTATTGCGGACCCGGACAGCTTGATTCCCCGTTTTCCGGTCTGAAGTGGTGTTACCGATTAGTGCGTCATTCAGATCCCATGAGCCGCTGTCAAAGGTAACATTCCCGTCAGCATAAGCTGTTTTAGACCCCGATTCAAAGCCTTCGTTAAAAGTCTGCGTGATCGCCAGCGACTGTGAAAAATTACCCGTGCTAATCGCCGGCGCAGTCGTTAAAGCCGGCGCTACGACCGACTTTTGGCAGGAAAGCAGCAGTAATGCCGCCATTACTGGTGTAAATAAATGTTTGAATTTCATAAGAATGTTTTTAGTTATTTAAACGCACAAGCTAACTGGTTGGTTGTTATCCCTTTGTTATCTAATTCTTGTGAAATTGTTACCTGATTTATTTAAAACGCCTCCTTTAAGACAAGCGCGCTTTGCTTGCTGATCTTTCGCTAACGCTATTAGTGGCGCTATAATAAGCTTAGCCGGTTCATCAGCCCAAGTGAACGTCATTAACTGCCGGTCGTAAGCTTGAATTTTAAGTTAATTTAGTTTTTTGGATTGTCTTTCCTGTTCTTATTCAGCCCGATCTTTACCTTGCCGGTTTCATCCGCTTTAGCTAATAAGTGCAACACAATACCTTTGAAACGTTTCTTTTGCAATTCCGCTTTGTCGGTGATGGTACTATCCCCCATAGGGTTACGCAAGGGTACGTCGATAGTGATATTGGTACCCTTAGTCATGCCATAAGTTCTTCAGCGCGCTATTAGCCGCTTAATCGCCTGGGCCTGATTAAACCGTATGAAATTTCTTACCTGTCATCCAGCGTTTCATGCCCTCATAAAAAGTGTCCAGCAACGGATAGTAGCTGGATTTGAAGATGTCTTCACTTTCAATATCCAATTCTTCCCAGTCGCTGATAAACTGATCTAAAACCGTAAATAGCAGCGGGTCGAGGTTATCTAACGCGTCAAAGCACGGTTCGTAATCAAAATTTTCGTTAAAGTCGGCGCACATGGCCACGAATTTGCCAATGAACAGGTTGACCGCCTCGCTGTTATAGCTGCCGTTTTGTTTGTAGTAGCGTTTGAGGTCAGCTAGGTCTGAAGGTGTGCATTTGTGCTGTTGATAATCCAAAATGAATTTCTCCGGCCGGAAACCCATCTGGTCGTATTTTTCGAACATTTTGATATGGTCGAGACAATTGCCTACATGCTCGATCAAGCGGTCATTAAGTAAATTTTTTAAAATTGCACTGCTACTGATGGTATTAATAAAAGCCGCCCCAATGAACACCTTTTTGTAACGCAGATAAACATGCAGCAGTTCATGCGTAAAGGAATCTGCGCATAGGTCATTTTCCGGCACATAAAACGTAGCTTGGTCGTTGATAGAGTAGACCCGGTATTCCTTGTTGGCGGACGGTTCGAAATCTATTTGAAAATGGTTGCTCAGGGTGTCCCAAAGGACTTTATTGCGCTCATCGACGAGTTGATTTAAATCAATCATTTTTAGTGCTTATGGTAAATATCAGGTCATAACCCTCCGTAATGTTACCCTAGGTCGATTTTTCGAGTGTTATAAAATAAATGCCTTGCCTGAATCGAAGGTTTTTTTTATTGACGATGGCGTTCATTAGCTTCAAAGGCGTCTCAGTACCCGTCGCTATCTGGTAAAGGGAAGCTACTCGGTCTTTAAATATGGTGCATAATTCCTGTAGATTTTTTGGCTCATAGGCGGCCAGGCGTAATTCTAATTGATCTGCTGCAAGCTGGGTGCCGATAACACTGTATTTGATCCCATTGCCCGACCAATCTTTGTCCAATTTTAATTCGCCTGATCTTGCCGACCATTTTTCCTCATAGACCGGGTCATAAAACGCTGGTTTTAATTTTTCGTCCGGCAGCCACTCTTTTGCGATATAAGGTGACCAGCCTTGTTGCTGCAATACGACGGGCGGTACTTTTTCCAGTTGCTGTTGCGCTTTAAAGGCATGGATAGTGGCCAGGATTTCTTCCCGCGTTTGCGGATGTAATAAATTCCAGCGGTTTACCCAGCGCTTGAGTCCGTGCAAATCGGTGTTAAATTTCCATAGCGCCTGGCGTTTAGCAAACAGCAGCAATTTTTTATCCCGAAGTTTAAAACTCAGCAAAATAAATTGCTCTTCGTAAACCATACGGAGGGATAATATATACAGAAATGGAATAAAGACCAAAGTCAAATTTGGGACCAACAGGATTTGACGAAGGACAGCTTTCGAGAGCAAGTCGCCAAAATGTTGAATAACCGAATTAACTAAGTGATAAATAACAGCTGCGCCGGTAATCATCCAAATACTATTGATCAGTTTGTTAACCGCCGCATATTTGGTATCATTGCCAGCAATAGCCTGCATACCCGCCAATAAAACGGCTAAGGGCACGATCAACAGTTCGATCCACCATTCAAATGTGTACTGACCGATCAAAAATTCCATCAGGATGCCCAACTTCAGGTTATCCTTTAACATTTCCAGAAAGAAATGTTTATCCTCGCTGATCTTATTTGCCTTGAACATACTGACCGTCGCCGAGAACAAGACATAAAACACCGTATCCTTCAAAAGATCAGGAGTCCAAAGCCCGATCCTGTAGAACAGATAAATAAACGCCGAAATATAAACCGCCATCGCCAGCAACCAACTCATCAAATTCCAAACGAATAACGACTTTAAAACACCACCCAAACCATCACGCAAATTTTTGCTGCAAAGCATCAAGACCAACCCAATAATCAGCCACATACCTAAAGCGATCTCTCTTGTATTAAAGACTTCAACTAACATGGATCATGTTGGAATGCGGTTATCAAAACGGTTCAATAGCAACCCCTTTTCCTTGGTAAATATCCCGAAATCAATTTGGTGCGGTATCCAGGTCAAATCACTATATATGGGACGCACAAAATAGAACACGCCCTCATTACGCTGTAAGTAGCGCTCCATCGACCTGAACAATTTACCCTGCGGAGAAAGCCCACGGTTAAGTTCTTTCAACTGTGGGTACAAATTCTGGTCGATCTGCCCGTCATTACAATGCGCAATAAAATGCCCCTTATCATACCCCACATACTCCGGCTGGTTCCTGAATGCCCCTAAAAATTGCCGCATCCTCTTACTGTCCCGCTCCGCAGTCCCTGCCACAGATCGGCCGTAAACAAAAACCACTCTCGCCGCCCGCGCATAAATATCATCACTCTCATAATCCTGCGTACAATCAAAAAAGATGGTATACAAACGCTTCACCGTATCATTAAAATGCCGCACCTCCGCATCCGCAAATTCCTGCTCATAAGCCGCCGTTAACTCATAACGCAACTCCTTCTCCAAAAAAGCCACACAACTCTCATAGTCCCCATCCGGAACCTCCCCGAATAATTTATAGTAAGCGATCATGCCCTTAAGTTAATTATTTTTACATAAATGACTATCTTTAAACCTCTTAAAGAAGCAAATTATTATGAGCGATCGTGATATCATCAGGGGCAAGCTGGTCACCAGGAAAGGCGAATTTATCTATGAATATTTCCGTTTTTATAATAAGACGCATCATTTCGATACCTATGCGTTTATGATCTGGGATGAAAAGGATGCTTCGGAAAAGGATAAGGCCGATTTTAGTTTGCTCATCATGGACGACGGCATCCGTTTAAAAGTGATCGACCTGATAATGAAGGACTACGAGGGCAACGGCATTGCGCCCGCGATCATCATGAAAGCCAGAGAGATCTTTGGCAAACCTATCGTATCTTCCTCGAACCAAAAGAGCTCGAAAAGCTTCAATAGTGAAACCAACTGGCCCGAGGCCATCGAACGGGTCTGGAAACCGCTGGCTGAACGAGGCTGCGCGGTGTATGACCAGCTGAGTGATCATTATATCATCAACTAATGGCCAAATCATTTAAGTCATCATTGATAACTACGCTTGAGGCGCAGTTAAGCCAGCAGATACCCCTGAATATGACCTGGGACTGTACCTATTGCGGGGGACAGCATAGCGGGAATTTGTTTAAAAAAGTACGCGCTGTCTTAGCAGCTGAACAGGACATTCATTTACTGGATAGTGCCGGACTGCTTTTCGCTGCGATCCATATATCCAACAACAAAAAGCCAAAAACGGAGCTGGCGGAAAGTTACCACAGGCAAGGCGTTATTTCTATACAGGTCGCCCCGGGAGAGGATATCGAACGGCCGCGCTTTGTCAATACTTGCCTAAATCCTAAATGCAAAAAATGCGCTGGTTTTATGCAGGACAAATCAATGCTGATCATCGACTCTAAATGCTGGAAATGCAGCAGCACTATGAAAGTTGCCATGCTGGATGGACATGGGTACCATCCGGGTCCTGAAGTATTTACACCCGAAGAATTGACCTTCGCCCGGGAGCATGGTGTATTAATCAAAAGTAATTATAGTTCCGTTCGAAGAGAATCCTATCTATCCAATACCTGCCCGGCATGTGGCAAACTGACAGGCGACCATTACCTGTTTACCGAACATTACACCTCGGCGATGTATGGCGATTATGCTTATACCAGCCATCCAATGGGTTATTATTGTGAACATTGTACAAATGAGTAGTAGCAAACAAAAAGCGAAAGATAAATTCCCTGATGAGCTTATGCGCGAATGGGAAAACTCAGGCGGAGTTAACTTCGCGGTTGCGCTGGCCAGGGCGACCGGCTGGCTGCTGCATGTGGATTGGTGGACCCCAAGTCAGGGTGCGCCCTTAGAACAAATGAAAGCCTTACGGGTCTACATAGGTACCGATGGTGACGCGATCTACGACCATAATGGTAAAAAGAGGATACAGGCATATAACCAGTATGTCATCCAGCCGATCCTCCATAAACTAAAAATCAGCGGCGGCGGTGTCGCCACGCGTTATTACAGCGAAGAAAAATTCTGGCAGCTTCCATTGCGTATCAAGCCTTCCGAAACTGGTATCGCCAGGGCCGAAAAAGCATTAAGTAAATACCCGGCGTTCTTGGCAAAAATGCCGGTCCGCATTAACCCCAGGTGCCCGCTCACCTCGCTGCTGAATTTACCTTTGGCAAGTGCGCCGTCTTTGCTGCGGTAAAACAGGAACTCTCCGGCCTGCCTGCCACAGCGATCTCCGTCAATCGCTATTTAAAGGCATTCTCGCTCAGTAAACTGGGTTTTTGCCATAGTGTCCTTGTACATCCGGATGGCGATTGGGAAGATGCCTGGGGTAAACAAGCCCCCTGCTATATATTGGCGCGACACGGAATCGAAGCTTATACGCTTAGCGAACAGGTCCAACTGGATGTAGCTGCCCGCCTCCGACAAAATTCACCGGACGAATATGCGCTGTATGACCAGCTTGCCAGAACTTTATTGAATTATGCATAAGGCAGAAAAGGATATGCGGGATTTCTATCGTTCCCACAGCCCGGATGAGTTAGAGGCAGAGATCGCCAGGGACGAACGCAGCCTGAAACGGCATTTTTATTCCATCCGGCAAAAACAGCTGCAGGAGCAGATCGAGTCCCGGATTAATATATTAAAAGCGATGTTACACGAGAAACTCACTGCAGGAACCAATTCCTGATCTTGTTGATCTCCGCCAAATCTTCAAAAACATTCACTCCAGCATCGTAGGTACTTGTATCGAAAATGACCGAATTATTAGCATCACACTGCCCATCTATTAGCGCGCCAAAATCTTCCATGGTCGTATTCGGGTGATGTAAAAACCCGCCGATGATTGTTTCTGAATATCCGGTTTTTAGTCGGAATACGTTTAGAATGGATTTTATGTCTTCATTCAAGACATAATAGGTGCCAATATTAGCTGCTGTGAACGGGTTTTTAACAAATGGATTCCAGGGATAGATCACTTGACCGGGGTGACGCAATTGGTTCCTGATATCCTGGTACCGCGGGTTAAGCAGAAAGATATAGCCGAATTTGGCAAAAGTGATGATATAATTCGTTTTCACTAATGCGTAATTGATCCGTTCTTGAATAAACCTTTTTACCGGTGGTTCAAAATTAAGGGCAGGCCCGATCGTTTTATTTTTTAAACCATAGATGAATTTTTCCAGCAAGCCTGGATCATTGTGTTTTATCCGGTGATAGGCCGTCAAATTACCATCGCCCAGCGCTGTCAATTCTGTAGTGATCTTTTGCCCCTCAAATACTGTCGTTACCGTTCTTTTACTGCCCTTGTAAAAAAAACTGTCGTCTACAGCCTTGATTGCTTCAATTAAATGCCAGTCGATTTCCTGTCCACAGCGGTTGTTGCATTCCCTGCAAGTAAGCGCGATCTTGGTCCCGCCCAATGCATCGGGAGGAGCATCCTCAGCGGTCAGGAAATTTTGATGTTTGCTTTCGTCTAAGTGGTCTTCCGAAAACTCCCGTAAGCATATCGGGCATAAATAAGGAGCTGCATACTTAAAATCAATGTCAATAAGGCCATTTGCTTTCAATAGCAACAATTGCCCGGAAAATTTCCTGAACAATCTCCTGCGTCTTTCTAGGCTTTTACCCATTGGCTAAAATTAAGATTTTGTTTTAATATCTTAGTGGTTCAGAACTTAACATGTCCATCGAACGTACCGGCCCCAGGGCTTATGAATATCAATATCTGGCAACCGCCTGCGCCGCAGTCAGCGCAATCGCCGCGTTCGATAAAGTGCTGGAGATATTCCCTGAAAAGCCCGGTGGCGAGGATGCGGAGATATCGGTCTCGGACGGTTTTAATACTTTAAAATTCGAAATTCAAGTTAAAAGTCATGCGGGTAGTTTTGACCTAGCATCATTCGCCGATGTTTTATGCCATTTTCCTGCACGTAAAGCGACAGCTAACCTTTTACAAAGACTGCTCGATCAGCCACAAACCCGGCTGATTATCATTACCTCCGGCCGTTGTAACGTAACGACCCAGTCTTATGTCAACAAAATCGGGGATTTTAACAAAGTGGCTGGTTACCTATTACCACCCTTGCTTCCAGCAATCGCGGCGTTCAACGCGGCAGAAACCACGAAACTTAAAAAACAACGTGCCCGGTATTGCCAGGACCAATCGGCCAGGTTGAACAATACTCCTGGTGCGGCAATGTTTTTAGCAAAGGTAGCGATTTGGGAAAATTTGGATAAAAATTCCCTGATCGCCACTTGTCAGGATTTATTGTATCGCAGTCTGGGTATTCCCGTACTGCAAACCGGTACGGTACTGGAGTTGCTCCTTAAATTGATCAAAGATGGACGTGACAGTCAAAGCGAGATCGGCCCGCAAGTTAAGCTACTACTGGAGCGCTACCAGGCCGCACACCCGGCTTTTAATTATCCCTATATCAACCGGAATAATGACCCGCAGTTAATTGCTCAACTGGAGAAAGAGCGCGCAATCTTCCTGTCCGGGCGTTCCTGGTGCGGTAAGTCTACTGCTGCTAAAGCGCTGGCCAAGCATTTTACTACTAAACTTTATGACTACCGGATCACTTCCAACGTGGAAACCGCGGAACGTTTCCTGATTGACACGAACGTTGTTGACCGTTTGTGTATACTTGATGACCCATTCGGGCATTTTTACGCCCCGCTTGTCAGCGAAGAAACTTTCCTCAAAGTGCAGCAACTGGTCAATAACCTGCCAAGCGGTAAAAAGCTGATCGTTACTGCAAATAATGATATCCTTAACCGGCTACAACTGCACAACTCATTTTCCTGGATAGATTTAACGAATACGGACAGGGATTTTATGCGCCAATTGCTCGACATATACGTACAAGCCAGGCCACTATCCGGCGATGCTGTCCAATGTATACATACCTATTTAGCTCAGGCTCCAGACCAGCGTTTACCGCAGCCTGGTCAGCTGGACTATTTGGTTAACAACTGGTCAAATGAATATCTTACAGCGGGCACCGATTTATACCAAATAGCCGCCATAGATGCTGAACGTATTGTCGCGGCGGTCCGGCAGCGCGGTCCGGCAGCCATCGCGATGTACAGGCTGCTTGGATTATGCAGTGACGTGAACACTGCGGTAAATCTCCGGGAACTGGAATATATCTTGTCTGATCTGGAAAGTTATCCGGGAATTTTTAAACGGGAGATCAAAACCATCTCTTTTGCCGATCTGCTACAGGACGAAGTAAATGGTTTTCCGGTCTATCCAACGCTGCTTCGCCTGTCAGCTCATTGGCTGGATGAATTAGATTTCCTCGTCAAATGCGGCTTCATCCGGTACGAAGCTAATGCGTATCAGTTCCGGCACCCGCTTTATTATGAAGCCGCCCGCCTGCTGCAACGGGAAATCCCAATGGGTCAAATGGATGAAGTGGTCAGACGGATTAAAAAAGCTGTCGCCACCTTATGCGCCCAGACTTCATTGCTTGCTGCACGCCAACTGGATTACCTGTTTAGCCATAACCTCACGGAATTTTTTCGGCAGGGCTGTATCGATCTGGCGATATTTGCAGCGGAATCTATCTTTCCGGCAGTGCAGGATATCACCTTGATTTTTTTGTCATCCATCACTCAATTACTTACCGAAGAACAGGCGGATGAAGTTCAGCGTGACCTGTTAAATTACAACTACAGTAACTCATCTCTTAGCTGGCAGCATGGCGGACCTTTTCGTCCGAAGGACCATACCTTCCAGCAATCACCTGACGTACTTTTTAAAATGTTGAGCGAAGAAGAGTTTGCGGCTTCGAAATTAAAATTTTTAGATAGGAACCAGGAATTGCCCACAGCCGAAGAAGGGTGGTGGTTTGCCCAGTATATCCGCAAAAACAGTAAGCAAAAGCCGGTGATCGTGCCGGAATTTGTGCTCAACCGCTTATTCAACTACGACGAAGCATTTATACGCGCTATTGCAGCCTTCCAGGTCTTTTATCAATTCGACGACCCGCCGGCAGCATTGGTAGAACGAGCCATGGGCGACCCGCACCCTTTCGTTATTTACCAGGGGATAAAAGGTTTTGTGCGCGGCTGGCCTTTTTACCAGCAAGGTGCCAAAGACCAGCTATTTCCCCTTGCCCTGGGTAAACTCGCCGATCCGCAAATCTTGGTGGCTGCAACTCATTTTTTAACCCAGTTCGGGATCGGCTACGCCAGCTATTCGTTTGACTGGAAATATGATGTCCCTAAAGAACATCACCCAGCCATGTGGCAGCTTTGGCCTAAACTCATGCAGGTATTTTTCGAAAATGCCCCGGCTAATCTGCGCTTTAATGCCCACCGGTTTTTATCGACCATGGATACGGCTATCGGGTACTTAAGAACACCGGATCTGGCGAGCTTCCTGCTGAGTTGGATCAAATGGATGCGCCGGTCAAAAGTATATATGACCTATGACACCACGCTTTTTGCAGTCATCAATTATTACTTCAATGTTTTTCAGCAATTAGATGAGGCGCAACGGGTAGGCTTTGCAGATGAGTTATTAGCAAGCGGTTCTAAGCCCTTCGTCGGCCAAAGCATGCGTTATTATTTGGCATATTGGGATGAATTGTTACCCGTCGAGCAAACTAAAATAGTTGACTTGTTGAAAGTCAACGACAGTGATAATTTATATAAAGCCATCGCTCTCACCGGCAGCGCCCGACCAGCCGTAGTTAATGGATTAATAATTGGTCAGACGGACTGGGAAAAATTATCAGCCGCCGAAATCGTGGCGCTTTTCCCGGCGGAGTTATTGCTGCAATGTATATCTATCAATTATTTATCCTACCGCTATATGGATATCTCAAACCGCGACAGGAAAACCTGGAATCCTGTCTTGGGCTATTTTATAGACAAACCTGAAAATTTACTATGCAAGCTTGCGGTAAAAGTGCTTTTAGAAGACCTCGCACACGGATTTTACGAATTGCAAGGAATTTGGGGAGACCCGAAGACCCTGGTGGATAACCTGCTCGGGCATTTGGAAATGAAGGACTACATATTTTATTTACTGTTGGAAGATCTGACGGAAACAACCTGTTCTAACACCATCAAACGCTGGGAGCTGTTATTGGAACGGTCGGATGAAGACAGTAAGGCACGTATTCGAAAAGAGATCGTTAACGTGATAGAACGGATTGAAATGCATGATAATTTCGAGGAGGTCGTTTATCAATTGTTCGGGGATAATATTTTCCAGGAAATGCCCCTTGATGGCAGTATCAGATTAATGGTCAATGCTTATCTGGACTATGGTCACGATGACCCAGAGATGCTGGGCAGTTTGGAAAAAACCTTCCTCCAAATACTGGACAAGAAACTACGCCTAAGTAGTACTTACGATCTCATGATGCGTTTCCTAACAGATAAATCGCCTGAAAACCGGGAACTCTATAAACAAATTGAAACAGCCAGGCATGAATATTTTAATAAAATAAAAATTGAGCCAATCGCCACGATCAGGGAAAAGGTCGAAGGGCCATTTACCGGTATTTATATCGAGTAGTCAAAAATTTCCGGATATAGTTCCTTGACCGCTTCATCGATTACATAAAGCTGCTCCGGTTTTTCATTTTCCAGTTCCGTGACTTTCCGCTGAAAAGTGCCTTTTTTATCAGCTGCCATGATGATTTCCCACAGGCCGTAATGTTTTAAAGCCGGCTCAATGTAGGACCAGAACTTCCTGTTTCCGCCGCCAGTGGCATAGACCCCGAAACTGATCCAGTTCTTGTAATTTGGGCCGATGATGCGTTGTAGCCGGGCACTTTCAATAATATTAAAAACCGCGGAGTTTTTTAGTACATCAGCTACAAGGCTTTTATCTCTCAGTCGCTCAAAAAGGCCGTATAAGAAAGTTTCCGCTTCGGTTAAAAAAGACTTGTCGGAATCGGCTATCTGATAGCCACGCATGAAAATATATTTGCCCAAGCGCAACTTATAGTCCAGCGCAGGATTAAGATAAATTTCCTGAAGAACGGTTTTACCGTCCTCACCTTGTGCGTTAATATCCCGCTGGTCCCTTAACAAGAAGGCGATCATGCTTTCCTGTATAGAAACGGCGGTAGCCACATAGTGAAGCAACAATGGCTTTCCCTGGTAGCGCCGCGTTGCCAAACCCAGTTTCTCATTGAACTTTTCCAGTGCTGAATAGTTCAGCCCATCCAGTTCCAGATCAAACTTGTAAAAATTATAGCTTTTTTTTTTATAAAAAACCAGTTTATTAAAAACGGCTGTGGCTTTTTTTTCGGCCAGTGTCTGTGCTTTCTCCAGCCTTTCCTTCAACTCTTGCTCACGATCCTGTTCTAAGAGTGCGTTAAGTTTTCGTTGTGCTGCCAGCAGCGCATATTCGTAATGCAGGTAATAAACCTGGCAATTGCCTTGATCGAACTTCAATTCTGTTAATGATACCGATTTTTTTTGCCAGGGGCTGATTACCGTACGTTCCTCTGTTACAAAGGGCGACTTATAGGTACACAACAGCCTGAAATCCGTGTCCGCTTTTTCATCCAGCCGAAAAAAGTTCTGGGATTTAGATAGGTATTTAATATCCCGTTCCATTTGCGATTGCCCATGCACATCAAAATTGTCCAGTATCCAGATGAGGTACATGCCCTTATCCAGATAGAATTTATGCCGCCCCAAAATATACCGCTGGGATAACTGGCTTAACTGGATCTCGAAGACCATTTCCTTACCAGCATATTTACAATACACATCTGGTCGTCTTTTTTCGGTAGGCCCAAAGAAAAAACGGGTATCAGCAATAACGGATTTCGCTACAACATTCGGCGTTAGCTTGAGTAGTTCCGCCATCCGGTTCTTTAAATACTTATGTCTGTCGCTTTCCTTACTCCTCAAAACGTCCGTATAGAGTTGCGATTCCAGAGGGGATAACTTGCCGTCTTTTAGGTCACAATAGCCGGCGTTTGGAAAGTGCTTGAAGTGCAGACGGTCATTCTTGCTGTCTGAGACGATCAGGCCCTGATCACACTCGGGACAATATAGATCCAGTTCACCGGAATTGTATTGCCTCCTGACCTCATAGCCAGCTTTAGCGATCTTAAAAATTTCATTGGCATCAAGTTGCACGTTAGCTTTACGGTCAAAAGCCAATTCTATGGAACGTTGGTATGCCATAGGTTAAAACATCCGGCTCAAGATCTGACTTAATGTTTGCGGTTCCCTGGCATTTCCAAACAGGCTATAGGCATTATAACCCTGGCGGTTTTTATACTTAATCATATCCAAGTCACGCATCCTGTATTCCAAAATAGTACGGCTAACGCCAAATTTATAGGCCAGCAGAGTAATCGCAACTTTGAAATCCCTGATATTTTGTTCCTGGTGATCCAAATAAAGCGTCCCCTTATTCCGGATACCCTCTTCCATTTGCCAGGTGATCAATTGGGCCAACAATGATCGTTGAGGCATGATAAGCGCTGCACCAAACTGATTAGCCTGCCATTCTACCCAATGTTTTTCTTTTTCCAGCACATGTTTGCGTGTTTCCTTATTGTAAGCGGAGTCGGCTTGTGCCTCATATAATTGCTGGGACATTTCTAAATGCTCATGAAGAAAAAAATGTCCAATCTCATGCGCGCAGACGAAAGCAAACTGTCCCGTATCAGTTAAAGCAGGATTAATATAGATACTTTTATTTTCGCGGTCATAAAAGCCGTTCAAATGCGCCTTCCCTTCCGGCATCGGGCCATCTGTAAAAAAATTCAAGCCGTATTTTTCCGCCAGATAAAGTATAAATTGATCCATTGGCAAAGGTCTGCCACGATACAAAATAGAGCCATCGAACTCGCTAATAATCTTTTTAGTCATGTCCTCGATCAGGTTCTTTGACAAATGCTCCAGGCCCGAAATCTCCTGACCCGGCTGCTCCCAATAAATCTTCGAATTTAGCTGACTTGTCAAATGATGTCCGATCAGTTTGTCCCAATCTTCGCTGTCCATTTCATTCTGTTGCAAAAGGTTACGGATTTCAGCAAGCTTATTTGCCTGTTCGCTCCAGGAGACTACCGGTGCAAAATCAACAAGCGGATGTTTTCTCCTCGATTTATTATGGAGAACGATGTTCGCTTTGCTATCCTTATCCACTTGGATAAACATAAAACGGCGATTTTTAAGAATATTGAGCGCTGATTTTTGCATGCGGCCTGTCGTCACAAAAACACCTTTTACATATTCACCCGCGACCTGCCCGATCTTCGCCACAAATTCCTCAACATCATTGACCGGTACATCACCACTATAATCTTTACATTCGATCAAATAAAGCAAATGACAACGTTCTGCACCTTTTGGCCAAACCTCAATACTCAGATCGAAAATGATATCACCTTCCCGGTCTTTTGAAAAATAAGGCGGCTTCCTGAACACTCTGCATGTTTCAGGCAATAAACCAAAATTACCTTCCGCAATAGAAGTTTGTATAATATCGTAAGCTCTCTCTTCAAACAGGTCTCCCTTAAGCGTAGTATTCATTTATAATTATTTATTTCCGTAAAAATACTGGTATCTCCATAACTTAAAAAATATTTAACCTGCTAATTTTTAACATCATACCATGGAATAGTGGAGAAATAAATTGATAATATTTTTAGCATTATTCGTTATTTTGCATTCCATTTACTAAAATATGCAATGTCAGCTTTGTCTTCAAGAAAAGAATCTGTTAAAGAAATCGCATATTTTCCCGAATTTCCTTTATAAGAATATTTTCGGCGAAGAACACCGGCTGGTGAACATCAACCTGGGAAATTTCGATGACTTTCATTTTACACACTCGGGTTTTTATGACAAGGAAATTTTATGCCGGGAATGTGATGGAACGATATTGAGCCGTTTGGAAACCTACGCCAGCAATAAACTATATTTCAACGGCAGTGAACGCTCCCGAAGTGAGGTTAGAACAGAATTGCTAAGCGGCGGTGATGCCGTGCCAGCTATCAGATTTCATAACATGGACTATGCAAAGATTAAATTATTCCTGCTATCGTTACTGTGGCGCACGCATATTTCTAAACAAGCTTTTTTTAAAGAGGTGCAATTAGGCCCCTATGCAGAGAAATTACGCCGGATGCTCTTAAATCATGATGCTGGCAAAGAAGATGAATTCGAAGTCATCTTAATGCATATCGATTCCAAAAAAACCCGGCCTGAAAAAGGATTATTCCAGCCCCGCCAGCTAAGGATAGATGGCAATTATCAATATGCTTTTTACATTGACCGCATCATTTATCATTACAATATTTCCCCGCACAACAAATCCAGCATTTACACCAAAGGCATTGTTAAAAATGACGGCATCTTTGACATCTGCCTCCTGACAGACGCCATGGCCAGGAGTTATTTCGATTCCATCCTCGGCCAGCGGATCACGCTCAAAAGTAATCCTGTAAAATAATTATGTATTACTAAAATAATTAGTATTTTAGTAACCTGTTCTTATGTTATTAGTTGGCTAGGCGTAATAAATAGGGCGAAAAATATATTTCAGGATAGTTCTTTGTATATTAGTTGATTAAACCTCAATAGTAATCACCAAAGATTTCTAAATGACCGAAACCGATTTTTCCGCTAAAGAACCCTCATTAGGTTATTATTATCAATTAAGGCTGGGTCTATATCTTATTTTAAAAGCAAAGGCCAAACCAAAATCAATTATTAAGATTGAAAACCTGGATGATATTGTCATAGAGGATGTGGATACAATGGATTTGTTTCAAACCAAACTGCATATCAATTCGATCGCAAATTTGACCGATGCCAGTCCCGACTTTTGGAAAACGATCCGGGTTTGGAGTGAGAATATTAAAAATGGCTACGTAGATGTAAAAAATACGGTGTTTACGTTAATGACGACTGCCGCAATAGGTACTGACTCTTTTATTGAAAATCTAAAAACCATCGATGAACTTAGGGATACAGGCAGTATTCAAAAAGCAATGTTGAAAATCGCTTCTGAATCCACAAGTGTCGCTAACGCAAAAGGGTACGCAGCCTTCCAAAGTTTGACAGAAGATGAGCAGTTCGATCTAATCAACAACATTACTGTACTTGATAATAGCTTGTCGATCGACCAGGCATTGACATCCATTCAGGCGGAATTGAGATATTCCACACATCCTAAGAAGTTAGATTCTTTAATCGAAAGATTAGAAGGTTGGTGGTTTCAACTGTGCATATTACTGCTACAGGATAAAATTGATCATATCTCTCTTGAAGAAATACAAATTAAAATTGCCGGCATCAATGATTCCTTGAAAGATGACAACCTGCCAGATGATTTCGCTAACCCGATAGAGATTGATGAAGAATCATTGGAAGACTATCAAGATAAATTGTTTGTTTCTCAGCTTAAATTAATAGCGGTAAAATCAAATATGCTGCGGAGTGCGATAAATGATTTTCACCGGGCATTTAAACAACGCTCTAAATGGCTAAGAGAAGAATTAACAAGCGTTGACGACGAAGAGCTTTTTGAAAAGAGGTTGGAGGATCACTGGAGCAATATTTTTGCCATGATCAAAGATGATTGTGAAGGAATGGACGAAGCCAGCCTGCAAAAGATCGGCCACGACTTTTATAAGAAATTCTATATTGAAAAAGTCCCGCCGATCAAGATCCGTGAACGTTTCACCTCGGAGTATTTAACCAGGGGCAGTTGCCACATTTTGTCTGACAAGAAAAAGATTGGCTGGCACCCCAATTACACAGATCTATTGAACTATATATGATTACTAAAAATTGGGAAGACCGGTCCATAATTACAGCTAACCTCCTAAATCCTGCATTTTGCGGGGAGGTGATCCGCAGAACCGTGATCAGTTTCAATGAAAATGAAAAAGGGTTGGCTATGCCTTTTGTATTGGCGTTTTTGATACTGCCAATTGTGTTACATAAACGGACTAGACAAAAAATGCCGGTTAAGTCCACTACTTACTTTCATTCATGGGTTGAAGAAAATGAGGCTGTTTTTATAGGTTTCGCAGATAGAGCTAAACAAATGATGCCGTTCACCAGGGAAGCTATTTCTTTTTTAATGATCCAGCAGGCAATGACTGTGGATGAAGAAGGATTTGTTTACGCCGGTCGATATAAAAAAGCAACCCCGAAAGGCGAAAATACGGAGGAGATAAACGAGATCTATAAAAAAGCCGAATTGCTTGGCAAATGGTTAAGACTCACGGGTAATCCTCAAACTATATTTATGTTTTTAAAAATCAGACCCTAATGCAGCTCAAAAACATCATTCTATATAAAGACGCCGAGCACGTTCGTGTGCTGCCATTTGAACTTGGTAAAGTTAATATCATCACTGGTGAATCAAAGTCCGGTAAGACCGCTATCATTGATATCGTAGATTACTGTCTGGGAAGTACGGACTGTAAGATCGCGGAAGGTGTGATCAAAGATCAGGTTCATTGGTTCGGTCTGACCGTGGTATTTGAGAGCAAAGAAGAATTTTTTATCGCACGGTTAAATCCTAATGTTAGGGGCACGCAAACCGTTTCCGAAATTTATTTAGAAGAAGGGCCTTTTGAAAGCGCCCCGCCTTTTGACAACATTCATAACAACAGTAATACCGCCGGACTAAAGGAACTACTGTCCCGTAAAATTAATATCGCTGAAAATTTGCAAATGGTCGAAGGTAATACCCGTGACGCCTTAGAAGTCAATTTTAAACACTCCAGGATCTTTTGCTTTCAACCCCAAGGACTTATTGCGCAGAGGGATTATCTTTTTTACAATCAAACAGAACCCTTCGTTCCTCAGGCGATCAAGGATAGTCTTCCATATTTCCTGGGGGCGGTCAGGGAAGACAATTTAAAGATCGAACAACAGATCACTCAAAAAAGACGAGAGCTAAACAAGCTTTCCCGTGATAAGAACGAAGCTGAAAAAATTCATGCGGAGGGCGTCAGTAAATCATTTTCCTTAGTCGAAGAGGCTAAGCAAATAGGAATAATGAACAAATCAGTCGTTGTCGGCAGCGTCCCTGAAGCACTTGTAGCATTAGATGGCATTAAAGATTGGGAATATCAAGTTAATATTGAACCCACGGGAGAAAACTCTGCCTTAAAACAACTGATTGACCAAAGATCAGCTTTAAGGGAGGAATTAGGCACATTGGAAGATACCATTAACGCTACGCAAAGCTTTGTAAATAATAATTTCTCCTATTCAGATGAAGTGGAACACCATAAAATCAGATTAGAAACCATACACCTTTTTCACGAAACAGATCATGATCACAAGAAATGCCCATTGTGCGAAAGTCAGTTATCAATCGAAATACCCAAAGTTGATGTCATTCTGCAATCTTTAAATTCACTTAGTAAAAGCCTGGAATCAACCGTTCGTGAAAAACCGCGCTTAAACAACTATCTCAAAGAACTTGCCGAAAAACAGGAAAATTTCAAATCTGAGATCGTAAAAGTAGAGCAAAGTCTGTCCGCCCTCTACACAGAACGTGAAAATGCCAGAACTTTAAGAGACCTTAACTTAAGACGCGGAAAGGTCATAGGACGTGTCAGTCTATTTTTAGAAAGTGTTGATTTTACAGAAGACAAATCGATCGATTTGAAAATTGCGGCATTGAAAGCAGAAATCGAAAGTTTAATGTCGGGAGTAGATAAGGAAACAAAAGATGAAAAACTGGTTTCTATATTGAGTAAGATCAATTTACAAATGTCTAAATGGGTGGATAATTTAGATGTGGAATACAAAAACGCGCCAATAAGATTCGACATCAATAAATTAACAATTTTTGCCGATACAATGAACAAACCGATCGGCTTGGGACAAATGGGTAGTGGCGCCAACTGGGTTTCCTATCATCTTCTTATCCATTTCGCTTTACATCAGCATTTCATCCAGGCTCAAAGACCGGTTCCACACTTTTTAATGCTCGATCAACCATCCCAGGTTTATTTCCCACCGGAAAAGGACATAGACAATACCGGCGAAATTCGGGAAAGCGCTGATGAGGTCGCTGTACGTCAAATGTTTGAATTTATCATTGATACGACCATAGCCATGGAAAATGCGTTTCAAGTTATAATTACAGACCACGCCTTCTTAAAAACAGATAAATTCAGAAGCCATGTCCAGGAAATCTGGCGAGATGGCGTTAAACTGATCCCCGAAAGCTGGTACCAACAAGAAGATTAAGTCAAAATATTAGACTCCTAAAACCACAAAAAATTGCTAACAGCTACACCTACCAAACGCGGCACCGGAATATCCATTTGGGGTGACGATGAAGATCTCCGGGCGTTATATCAACTTGTCCATACCCTTGCCGGTGACAGCGAGTATACTAACGACTCAAAAGGCGGGCGAGTACAAATATTACATTGCTTTGCTTACGAGATAAGACACGCGTACCAAGAAAGCCGCCTAACAAAACCCGTGACCATCACTGAAGGGGTTCACCAAACTGATTTTGGTTTCAATTTTTCTTGGATCGATCTATTGTTCACCTTAAACTGCCTGCGATTTAATGCTGCTTATACACCAACTGAACCTGATGATCAAACAACCCTCGATCGTTTAGAACAAATCACCCGGCAGGCGCTTCAAGAATTCGACACCAAAGGAGCGCAGGAAATAGAGCGGTTCGTAGGTCCGCATCTGCTCAATGTAAATCATCCCTGGATCTGGCAATTCAACCAACAACTTGAAATCGACTACATGGAAATGAATGTCAACAAAACCCGGTTTCGTAATATACCAAATCTATTGCGCCGAACAGAAAAATGGAGTCCGCTTCATTCCTTTCTAATCGGTAACATTAAAGCAACCGCTAAAGAATTAAATTGCGACGTTTATGAAATTGAGTATTTGGAATACCCAAATATCAAATGGTGAAACTCAGGCATCCAGATCTGCACCCACATACCGCCCGCCGCGTACTTTGTCTTTACCAAAGCGTCTAATATACTGTTCGGTGATCCGGTCTTCCATGCTGTACTTTACCTGATAGCGTACGTCTGCGACCCGCACGGGTTGGTGCACTTTCGTCCAGTAAGCGCCTTTGCCATTGAAATGTAGGTTCATGCGGTTGACCAAGTCAAGTGTGTAACCAATATAATAGCACCCATCGGTCAATTCCAGCACATAAACGATCCCGCTTTCCTGGTGGCGTAGCCGGCCGGCTAATTTATGGAAAGTGGTGTTGTAATCCCAACCTTCCATTTTCATGACGAAATCGATCAGGTCGCCGCTTTCCCCGCAAACTTCACATTTATAACTGCCTTTCCTGGCGTTCCAGATCAACGTTGGATAAGGACCTTTATGAAACGGGCAGTTGCATTGTAACTGTCTATTCATGCTTACATATTTGCGCACGGTATCCTGGATATTCGTTAATCGCGCTACTTCCTTTCTTAACATATCAGATCATTTTAAAACGTTCCGGCCCGACGGCCATTAATCCTTCACAGATGATGCCCAGTGCGGCGCAGGTGGCTTGGAGTGTGCTGAGG
This sequence comes from Mucilaginibacter sp. UYCu711, assembly GCF_050433825.1. NCBI lineage: Bacteria > Pseudomonadati > Bacteroidota > Sphingobacteriia > Sphingobacteriales > Sphingobacteriaceae > Mucilaginibacter > Mucilaginibacter sp. UYCu711. Next base: position 64,863 of record NZ_JBNPWM010000001.1, read on the forward strand.
TACCTGCTTTCGGTGTTGCTGAATGCGGGCCAGCCGTTGCGGCTGAGGAGGATGCGGGTGGCGCCGGCTTTGAGGGCGAGTTGGGTGATCCAGCTGATGTTGGGCAGGACGGCGCCGGCTTCGCTAAAGGCGAGCAGTTCCCGTCCGGCGGAGATCAACAGGAGGGTGTATTGTAATTGGGTTTCGCGTTCGAGCAGGGCCGCAGGTAGGCATAGCAGGCTTGTTCGTCGGGCAGGTATTGTCCTTTGGGTTGCAGGCGGCGGCTGAACTCGGTGGCGGCAAGGATGATGGTGGCTTTCGCCGGGCCGATGCCTTTAAATTCGCAAAGTTTGTCCATGTCCATACTGGCTACCGCAACGATATCATTTTGCTGTAGCAAGGTCTCACAGATCAGGTGCAATGGCACCTTTGGTGTGCCCGAGCGCAATAGAATGGCCAGTAGCTCACTGTCTGTTAAGGAAGCCGCACCGTTGAATTGGAGTTTCTCTCTTGGCCGCTCCATTGGCGGCAATGATTTAATGTTCTCCATAACTATAACGTCTTAAGATCATCGCCACTGCTTCCACGAAAAACTCAAAATCACGCTCGAACAAAATAATTGTTGAACGATCATACTGTCCAGGCTCTTTAGTATCCGACCGGGTGATCTGTAAATATGGCTTCTTGTTTTTCGCTTCCATCAGGTCCACGAAATAATGCCTGTCCTCATCCCCGAAATGCTCCGAGTCTAATCTTCTTTTTTGTATCGTTTCCATAACTGATTGATTTGTTGGTACAAAATTCAGTGAAACAAAAATTGATTTGGTTGTTTTAACCTTTTATAGCCGTTTCTAAACGTTTAGCTTATGGAAGAAAAACTTTGTTTGAATTGCGGGGAGCCGGTCGGTTCCGGCCGTAAAGACAAGAAATATTGCAGCGATGCTTGCAAGACGGATTATAACAACAACAAGGACGAAAGCAGCACCCCTGAAATGAGCCTGGCCAAATACATGAAGCGGGTACAACAAATTTTAGTAAAGAACCGGGAGATACTCGACCGGTGCTTAGGCGATAAGGACACCATTTCCATGGACAAACAAGACCTGGACGGCCGGGGATTTATCTTTAAGTATTTTACCAGCCGCACCCGTGTCATAAAAACCGGCGAAATTTATTGCTTCTGTTTCGAACTGGGCTATAAAGAAATGGAAGACGAACGCGTGATCATCGTCCGCCGGGAACGGGAGATCGTTACTTGATCTGCCGGTAACTGATCGCTTCGGCCAAATGAACCAGCGTGATCTGCGGCGCAGCCGCCAGGTCGGCGGCAGTGCGGGCCACTTTTAAAATACGTTCATATGAACGCGCACTCAGTTTATACTGTGCCATCGCCTGGTTCAATACTTCTTCTTCGGTCTTGCCCAACCTACAAAATTCCCTAACCATGCGGGTATCCATCAGCGCATTACAAACACCTGCCCGTCCCATCTGAATATTGCGCGCAGCGATCACCCTCTTACGAATGGTTGCGCTGTTTTCAGTTTTAGTTATTTTCATATCCGCCGGGCCAACCCCGATATGCAGGTCGATCCGGTCCAATAATGGCCCTGAAATTTTACTCCTATAAATCCTGATCACCTGTGGTGTACAGGTGCATTTGCGATCTGGATGTCGAAAGAACCCACAGGGACAAGGATTCATCGCCGCCAGCAAAACAAAGTTCGCCGGAAAATTAACCGAGTAGCTGGCCCGCGAGATCGTGATCTGCCGTTCCTCTAAGGGCTGCCGCAACACTTCCAATACTTTACGCTTAAATTCCGGCAGTTCATCCATAAACAATACCCCATGATGCGCCATAGAGATCTCACCCGGCATCGCTACCGGCCCGCCACCGACCAAAGCGATATCGCTCGCCGTATGATGCACCGACCGGAACGGGCGCTGGGTCATTAAACCGATACTATCTAACTGTCCCGCCACGGAATAAATACGGGTCGTTTCTAAGGCTTCTTGTAAACTGAGCGGTGGCAAGATACCCGGCAACCTCGTCGCCAGCATGGTCTTACCCGTACCCGGTGGCCCGATCATCAAACCGTTATGACCACCAGCCGCCATGATCTCCAAAGCCCGCTTCACGTTTTCCTGGCCCCGCACATCGGAAAAATCCGCTGCATAGAGTCCATCATCTTTGGCAAATAATTCCCGGGTCTTGATAACGACTTTTTCAGCTTTAGTCGTTCTATTCAAAAACTCAACCACTTCCGTCAATGTTTCAAAACCAAAAACCGCCAGGTCACTGACCATAGCGGCTTCATTCGCATTCTCTTTAGGCACCACCAAGCTTTTAAAGCCAGCCTTTCTTGCTTCAATAGCCACCGACAAAGCCCCCTTGACAGGCCGCAGTTTTCCTTTTAAGGACAGCTCACCTGTAAACAAAAAATCCTCCATCTTTTCCGGTGCCAACTGACCCGAAGCTGCCAAAATACTCAGTGCAACAGGCAGGTCAAAAACAGCGCCTTCCTTACGAATACCTGCCGGTGCCAAACTGATCAATATCTTCTGCCTCGGCATATCAAACCCGCAAGTTGTAATCGCGCTTTCCACCCGAAACAAACTCTCCTTAACCGCTTCACCCGCCAGGCCCACGATAAAATAACTAACCCCGGCACAGATCCGCGTCTCCACCTCAATAAACACGGCGTCGATACCCACCAACGCCGCGCTATTTACACTCACCGTCATTAATTCTCTTTCTTATCCAGCATCATCACTTCACTCACGATCACCTCGGTCACGTAATGTTTCGCGCCATCTTTGTCCGTATAAAAACGGTTCGCCAAACGCCCCTCAATAGCGATCTGGCTGCCCTTGTCCAAATACTTTTCCGCGATCTCCGCCTGCCGGTTCCACAAAATAAGCTGGTGCCAATGCGTCTCCTGCACCGTTTCACCCTTACCATTTTTCTTGTAATAATTGGTCGCCAAACTGATCTTCGCCACCTTCTTATCCTCATCAATTGCCTTCAACTTCGGTGCCGCGCCCAACCTCCCGGTCAACCGCACGCTGTTACTTAAATTATTCATACCACAAAACTCAGCAGTTACATTTCAATTAGTCGCCAAATACCCGTTTACAACCGTTTCTATCCGTTTAAGGCAGCTGCGTAACGATAAAGGATCGGAACGCACCGGGCTCTCGGCGCTATCTCCTGCGGAGGATAACCCTGCCGATCCCTGCCGCATCAGTACGGCATTTTATCAAAAGCCTCCAGGCCGATAGAAGTGGCTGCGCAGGAAGACAAACACATACACAGTTATTCCCAGAATAAAGAGTGAAAAAGAAAACAATGCTCGGAATAGACGGCGCATACGAACGCATAATGACCTCCGCTGCGCTGCGGCCACCCTTCGGGACTTATAGTTCTCCAGCACCTTACTATACCGGCATTTAAGGGCTTTCTTTTTTACTCTTTTTTCTTTGAAAAAAACTACCCGGGGAGGGTCGCAAAGCAAATCGGGATAGAATAGGAAGCGAAACAGAAATTATTCATTTAATAACAAAAGACATGGAAATCACAGGAAGATTGGTAGCAGATGCTACAGTAAGAGCGGTAAACGCCGACAAAAATGTAACAGGTTTTAGGGTTGCCATTAACCGCAACTATAAATCACAGGGGGAACAAAAACAGGAAACGGCCTATGTAGAATGTACCTACTGGCGCACCGATGCGATAGCATCCTATTTAACAAAAGGTATGGTGGTGCATTTACAGGGATTTATGACCGCCGAGCCGTGGGTAAGCCGTGATGGTGAACCAATGGCAAGCCTGAAATTCCGCACGGATGATATTACCATGCTGACCAAATCGGCAAGTAGTAGCAATAAAAAAGACCAAAGTAAAGCCACCGAAAAGGGGAACAAAACAGGTGTACTCAAACCGAGTAAACAATTTAACTAAGCGTTTAGAGCCGTTTCTAATCGGTTAAATGGCAGACTAATACAAGGCAGTAAATCAATTTTGAACATTAAAAAATTAAAGTCATGGCACACAATCTTTTTTATAACAACGAAACAGAAAAACACAGTTTTTTCAGCGTAAAGGAAAAAGCATGGCACGGTTTGGGGCAGATCGTAGAAGATTACCCAACAAGTGCCGAAGCTATCCGCTATGCGGGTTTAAATTATACCGTAGAGAAACGCCCATTATTTACCAATTCCTTAGCGAATGAATTAGCGGATTTGGATAATGGCGAATTTCCCAAGACCGATGTACCCAATTTTTTTGCTACCGTCCGCACGGATAATAATTCAGTTTTGGGCGTGGTCGGCAAGGACTACGAAGTGGTACAAAATGCGGATGCGTTCCAGTTCTTTGATGCGATTGTTGGCGGGGAAAGCGGTATCAAATACGAAACCGCAGGCGCATTGGGCAAGGGCGAACGCATATTTATTACGGCTAAACTGCCCGATTATATCAAGGTAGGTAAACAGGATTTAATAGAACAATACTTATTCCTGACCACTTCGCACGATGGTTTTGGCAGTATCACCGCCGCTTTTACACCAACCCGTATCGTTTGCAACAATACCTTAAATGCGGCTATGCGCAACCATTCCAATGGTATCAAAATACGGCATACCGCTTCGGCAAACGACCGTTTGAAACAGGCACATACGTTAATGGGTATTTCGCACATCATGGCGCAGGAGTTAGAGGAACTGTTTAATCATTGGGCAAAGGTGCGTATCACGGACAATGAAGTTAAAAAACTGATACAGGTCGCTATGGCACCCAACAAGGAAGTAATCAGCAATTTGGAATTGGGTTTGGTGGACAAACTATCGACCACTTACACCAACATCGTGGAGAATACCTACGCCTATGCGATGGGCAACCCGACACAGCAGATGGAAACCACCGCGGGGACATTGTTCGGCGCATATAACGCCATTACAGGCTATTACCAAAACGTCCGCAATTTCAAAGACGGCGATGCCAAATTCAAATCCATCATGGACGGGACAGCCAAGCAACGGGCGCAGGTTGCTTTTGACCTTTGCGGGGACTTTGCCCGTCATGGTGCGGATGCGCTTAACCTTTTTAAAAACTAAGAACATGCAACCATTAAGAATGCTCACAAATGTAACAAAAGCAAGGCTTTTGCACAGCTTGTTAATTCAGGAGATACCCGGTTTTTTAGGGTATCTCAACGAATTGACCGACACGGTTTTGAATGACAAGGAACGTATTGCCGCCGAGTGGAACGACCAGTTATTCGGGATGGATTTTTGGTTTGAACTGGTCGAACAAGCACAAAAAGTATTGCGCAAATACCCTAAAGACCTGTGCAAAAGTGCCAGTTTATTTGCTGACCAGTTATTTGAAGGTTACACCGCCATTTTCACCGTACACGGCTTAACGCAATATGTGGCGCTTGGCAAGCATATCGACCCTAAGTTTAAACCCGCCGTAGAACTCTTATTTAGCTGATATGAAAGCGCATCAAAATTATACTATTCCCTGCGGTTTGCTCTTGATTGGCATTTGCTTACTTATCCGCTACCATATCGGCAGGCGCAGGTTTAACCGCAGGGGAATTGGTGGCTTACAGCATTTTTTCAGTTACCGCAAAGCGGTTGCCGTTGGCTTTTTGGAAAGGCTTTTATTATTTATTGCTAACATCTGCGGTTTGGCAGGCTTGTTTTTGCTTGTATTGAACGCCTATAACTCATAAACGATGAGAACGATACAGATTGACCTTTATGGTTTAGACGAACTATCAGAAGAAACACGGGGTAAAGCCTTGCAGGCTTATAGCCATATCAATGTTGATGACGATTGGTGGCAGTTTATTTATGAAGATGCTAAAATGGTGGGCTTAAAGCTTACAGGTTTTGACATTGACAGGGGTGCATATTGTAATGGTGAATTGATAGCCGATGCCAAAATATCTGCTGATTTGATATTAGCTAATCACGGCGAAGTGACGGCAACTTACCAAACGGCAAAAGCATTTATCAGCCAATGGCAGGGTGATAGTGATAATCAGGAAGAACTGGACAATAGATTTTTGTCGGGCATTCTTAAAGACTACTTAGCCATTCTGCGGTATGAGTATGATTATTTGACAAGCGAACAGGCTGTTATGGAAGCCATTATAGGCAATGATTATCTATTTACCGCAGACGGTAGAAAAGCAAACCGATTAGAAAATTTAGTAAAAATCCAATGAGCACATTAACCAATAACACAGACCGCCGAGCCATTCAATTATTGGCGAACACTTTGCGATTTTTTGAGGGCACGGCAAACTTAGGCATGACCGCCATTGATGCCAATGAAGCAAGGGAAGCAGAGAATTTAATTAAGCGGATCATTGAAAGTAACGGATTTAAAGCCCGTTACGAAAAAGGTCAAAGAACAATTTTAACAACTATTAAAAATCACACATTATGAAAACTAATTTTTTTCAGCAAATAGCAGATTTAGGCTTTAGTGGCAATTTCCTGCTGAATATCCATCAGGATGATAAAGGGCTACAAACCGTTTCGGTAGTCCTAAAAAAAGACAAGGCAGTTGACGGCTTACCACCCATGCTTTTCAGGGCGACCGCTGACGAATTGGACGAGGGTTTTTTTGACAAACTCGCCGAACCTGTAACGTTAACCAAAGGATTGATTAGCAATATTGAAAGCTATAAAACCGAATTGGATAAAGCTAACAAGAACGCCAAACCCGATAAGTCCAATAAAGCGGCTGTTACCGAACCTGACGATGACGACAAAGACGATGATAGCAACCTGTTCACGCCACCCGAGGACGATAAGGAGGCCAAAGCCGAAAAGAAACGCTTATATGATGAAGCGTTGGACAAGGTTAAGACATTGGCACAAAATACCAAGTACGCCGAAGCACTCGCCCAATTACCCGATGTAGCTGATTACCCCGACAAGGCCGAAGCCATCGAAGCTAAACGCAAAACCTTGCAGGCGGGTAAGGAAGCCTACGACAAATTAACCGCCAGTTTTAACGATTAATCAAAATTCAGTATGAAAACGATGATTTTACCAAGGGTATTCCTGCACAAAGAGAATGGACAGGATATCCGGTTGACCGACCCGAATGACACTTTTACGATAGCCGATGTGCAGAATTTCTATGCAGGTACTTATCCCATCCTGACCAATGCGAAAATTACCGGCCCTGAAATTAAGGACGATGAAGCGCAGTACCGTTTTGAAAGTACGATGGGGACGAAAGGATAATAGATGAAAGCGATAACAAAAAACAGAATAGTAAAAATTAACAGGAAAGGCGACCAATGGAAAATACAACAGTTGTTCGGAGAGTTGGCAGAGCGGTTAGACCGCCTGCCCGATGCAGACGAGGTGCGGCGCAATCCGTTAAGGAGCGCACCCGCAGAGTTAACGGAAATGGTTTTTTAAATCACAGCTTCCTCCCGTTTTGGACTTTTTCAGGTAACCGGGAGCGGATAGCAAGGGAGTATTTCAGCTCCCTTGCCAATCTCTGCAAGCATTACAACTTAGCTATACCACAAAGCTGTTTATCTTTTCCGCAGGATATTTTTAGCACTTGGCAGGACGTAGAAAAACAGGTGCGGGAAGTTGACCGGGAACATCATTGCATGATTTTACAGGATAAGGGAAAACAGGCGGTTTTATCGGTGGTCAAGACCTTTGATTTGAGCCAATGCCTGTTTTATATCCCTGTACGGGCCTACTGGAATTGGTCGCAATGCGTTAAACACGAGCGCATCACCGAACTGGTTACCGTCTTGTTCGCTTATCTGCACCAAGTGGTAGATATACCCTTTTACGCCGAGAACGGCAGTTTTATGGATTACCAATATGATACGTTAGAGCAATGGATAAGTGAAGCGGAGGACGAGGGTAACAATGACGAGGAACAAAAAGAATGGCGGCAGGAGCAGGAAGATACCCTTTACGAGTTGAGACGGGCAGGCGGTCACATCATGCCCATTATCAAAAACCCCGACTGGTTGAATAAGATGGAGGGGGTTATTTCCAATTACCATCATCAAGACAAATGGGAACTGGAATGGGAATTACTGGCTATTGAGTTTTTACAGCTTTATCACCAATATCCAAAACGCTCCCTGCCTGAATGTATCCATCGAGATTTGGTTTATCCCGACGAGGACGAGCGCATCACCTGCTATCAATATACAGGCTTTTATTGGAGCGGTAAGGATTGTTTCAGAGATGAACTCAACGAATTGATTAATTCCAATTTTCAGGAAATGCGTGTAATGGATGAACCCACAGCGGTGTATTTCTTTGATACGATGCCGGAGCCTGACCGCAAGGATTTTGATTTCGAGACCCGATTGTTCGATTTGATGGAACGCTTACGGGATTTACTAAATGATTACGACCATGAAGAACATTACCCAACAGTTTAACAGCGGCTTTGCGCCGTTCAAAGCCCTGCTGATTTACAGGCATGATAAGGAGGAGCAAATCAACCAGTTTCAAAGGGACGAAAAGGAAACCCATATCTACGTGGAAAGCTACGATATTGGAAAAAGCGGTCAGCCGATTAATGCCCATCCGTTGAGCCAAAGCGAAATGATTGCCTTAGCAGACCTTTTACAAACCTCAAAAGAACTGCAAAGCAGTTACCTCAAAAGTAATGGTTTGTTACCGCAGAACGTCTTGTATATCAATCAGCAGGCTAACGGCTATGCGGTATGGTACACGCCACCGCAGGAAGTGAACTTGTTTTTTGTGGATAGCCTGCATATACCAACAGGCAAATTTAATATCCCTGCCATGCTTTGGAAAGCTAATGCGGAACGTTTGACGGTATATGCTTTAAAAGGGAAAGCCAAACCAACTGAAAATACCAAACTTTGCCATGCGCCTTACCTCAATATTTATGCGGGTGGGCAGGTCTGTATGGGGACGGTACAGATCAATATTGGCAAAAGCACCTGTTTAGAGGATTTTATGCAAACATGGGAGCGGTATTTCTTTAACAGCAATTTCAGCCATTCCATTAATGGCAACAACAGCACCAAATCCAATACCACCGATTTGTGGCGTTCCCTTGCGGGAACAGGTCAGCAATTCCCGCAAAACGAATTAATCCAAACCAATTTAACCCTTAAACAAATCATCACATGAAAACTAAAAAAACAGATAAACCTGCTGTACACATTATACAAAAGGAATTGTTACAGCCCTATAACCCTGTTACCGTTAATTTAATTGGTGCAGGCGGTACTGGTGGTCAGGTATTGACCGCACTCGCAAGAATGAACCATGCGCTTATCGCTTTAGGCCATGCAGGATTATTTGTCAGGGTATTCGATGATGATACCGTTGATACCGCCAACCTCGGCAGGCAGTTGTTTACTACAGCCGAATTGGGGCAACCCAAATCAGTTGCTTTGATTAACCGCATTAACCGTTTTTTTGGCACAAACTGGAAAGCCGAAACTTTGCGTTATGATAAGCAATCCATAACGGATAGGGATTTAGCCAGTGCGGTAATTACCATATCCTGCGTGGACACCGTAGCCGCCCGTTACGAAATAGCAGGGATATTAAAATCCCTCGCTAAAAACTATGGTGGACGTAACCAGGTCAAATACTGGATGGATTTTGGCAACAGCCGTTCCAGCGGTCAGGTCGTTTTGTCCACTTTGGAAAAAATAAAACAACCCGCTTCTGATTTATACAGAACAGTTGAAAACCTGCCATTGGTTACCGATGAATTTAAGGAACTGCTGTTATCGTCCGAACAGGCTGACAATACGCCGAGTTGCTCGCTGGCCGAAGCACTCACCAAGCAGGATTTGTTCATTAACTCTGCTTTAGCAAATTGTGGCGCATCCCTATTATGGCAATTATTTCGGGAGGGGATTTTATTCAACCGTGGGTTTTTCCTGAACCTGAAAGATTTTAGAACACAGCCGCTTAAAGTGGCTTAACAGCACAATTATGAAAATCACAGATTTAAACGGCTTTGACCTCGAAATAGATAACTTGCAACTGGCCATTATGCAGGCCGATGATTACCGCTATTATGCACACCTAAATCCTGAACACCGATTAGCGGATGAGCGATTGCAAAGCTATTGGGAAGATATTTATCAAAAATTAATACAATTACAATCATGAATTACATAGTTATAGAAATGCATGGTGGTGCAGAATACGCCATCATCGTAACAGACGAGAACGGACAAAACAAAGTATTTGAAGAACGACAAGAAGCCGAGGCAGAAGCTGCCGACTGTCAGGACGGTATCGTTATTGAACTTTAAAATAATTTGGCTCCCCACCGGGGAGCCTTTTTTCGCCCCGTGTTTTGCCTGTTGATTGTTTTTAGCGGTGCAAAACACGGGGCGCTGCTATGGGCTGACTGCTATAAAAACTCCTCTTAACCGGATATGTTTTGCCAGCTTACAACGTGGTATTTTGTCCTTTTCTCATTTTCAGATCCGCCATAGATCAGCGTCTTATTCACCTTTGCGGGAGCGGCAATTTCTTCAAACCGGTCCATTTCTTTAAACAAACCAGTGCTAATAGTTTGTGTGGCCTTTATCTCGAAAATGGAAAAGTTCTGACCCTCTTTCATGAGCAGATCAACCTCATGCGCGTTGCTATCCTGCCAAAAATAATAGTCCTGATGTAAGTATAAATGCTGGTTCTGTTTTTGATATTCTGCCAGGATCATGTTTTCAAATATGTGCCCTTTCAGTCTGTTCTCTTCCAATTCTTCAGTAGTTCTTGTTCCTAACAAGTGATTTAAAAGACCGGTATCATAAAAATATAATTTAGGGCTTTTGATCAATCGTTTATTGAAGTTCTGGTGGTAAGGCTGCAAAAGAAATACGATATAACTGCTTTCAAGTATAGAAAGCCAGGCTTTGGCGGTGTTATGTGATATATCGCACTCATTAGCCAGGGCACTAAAATTCAGCAATTGTCCGGCACGACCGGCACACAAACCTAAGAAGGTGCGAAATAGCTTAAGATCCCTTATATTCATTAATTCTGTCACATCTTTTTCTATGTATGTCTGAATATAATTCGCATAAAAAATAGCCGGATCAATATCTCTGTCAAATATGGCCGGATAGAATCCTTTGATACTCGCCTGTGTGTACGAATTTGCTAATAGATCCTGTTGTTTTAACTCTGTAAAGTCTAAAGGCAGTAATTTGAATAAAGCAACCCTACCTGCCAGCGTTTGAGTAATGCTATTTAAAAGATGAAAATTTTGAGAGCCTGATAGGATATATTGTCCCATCATTTTAGATTCGTCAACTCTGCCTTGTATGTAAGAAAATAGTTCCGGCACCCGCTGCACCTCGTCAAGAATAACTTTCTGATCATACTGATTTAGAAAACCAATAGGGTCATCCAACGCAAACGAGCGGGTATTGGGGTTTTCAAGGCTTACATACCTGTAATCACTGAACAACTCTTTTAACAAAGTGGTCTTTCCCGACTGTCTTGGACCGGTAACAGCCAATACCGGAAATTTGCTTGTTTGAGCCTTTATAATAGGCGCGATTTGTCTTTGAATAAACTTGCTCATAACTATAAATCTAAGCAAAAATAAAGATTACTTACAATTTACATAATATAAATTTACAAAATACATAACAATTACTTACAATTTGCATAATAAACACACTATGTTTATATCTTGGCAATTCGATTACTAGCTGATAATCATGATTACCTGAAAAGCACTGATCGGGAACATGCGCCTGGTGACGTATTGAGGTGAATTTAAAAAATAGTATTCCTTAATTAATTCTACATTACGATACGTGATGCTAAATTCAATCATTAAACCTCATATTTGCAGTTAATGATGGAATAACAAACATAATTTATTAGATAAAGCATTGTATTGTTGTAAAATAATTGTATTATTGTTGATAAAAGCAAGCATTAATACCATTAAAAGCATTTAGTGATGGAAAAAACTAACACGGATTGGTATGCCATGAGCGATCAGGGCATTTTAACCCTCATCGGCCAGTTCATACAGGAAAGCCGTTTACAGCAAAATAAAACTCAGCAACAAGTCGCGGATTCCGCCGGAATCAACCGTTCCACCGTTGGCCAGATCGAAAAAGGGAATGGCGGTACACTACTTTCTTTATTGCAGATCTTAAGAGTATTGGGCCAATTACCTATACTGCGAACTTTTGAAGTAGAACAAAAAGTAAGTCCCTTAGCTTTAGCTAAGCTGGATCAGCAGAAAAGACAAAGAGCGAGGAATAACAACAATGATATCCCCAACACTAAAGTTAACTGGTAATGATCAATAGTGCATTTATAAATCTTTGGGATGAGCGTGTTGGCGCAATAGCATGGGATGCTGATAAGGGAGTGGCTAATTTTGAATTTGAACCTGCCTTTTTACGCAAAGGTTTGAATATTGCCCCGCTAAAAATGCCTGTTAATGCTGCAAACGGAAGGATCTTTTCATTCCCCGAATTACGAGAAAGCCAAACCTTTAAGGGATTACCCGGACTGTTAGCGGATGTTTTACCTGACCGCTATGGAAATACCCTGATCAATGCCTGGCTGGCAAGGGTTGGCCGCCCTGCGGATAGTATGAACCCGGTAGAAATGTTATGTTTTATCGGTCAACGTGGTATGGGAGCGCTGGAATTTGAACCTGTTGAACCAAAAGGCAGGAACACCTCTACCAAGTTAGAAGTAGATAGCCTGGTTGAAATATCGGAAGCTATACTATCGGGTAGAAAAGACTTTCATACAGACCTTTCCAAAGATGAGGAAAAGGGATTGCTGGACATTTTAAAGATCGGCACCTCCGCCGGTGGTGCCAGGGCTAAGGCTGTTATCGCGTACAATCCAAAAACGGGTGAAGTCCGAAGTGGACAAGCCGAAGCACCAAAGGGGTTTACTCAATGGCTCATTAAATTTGATGGGGTGCATGATGCGCAATTCGGCACCTCAAGGGATTACGGGCGTGTTGAGATGGCTTACCATTTAATGGCGGTGGCCTGCGGCATTGAAATGACCGAGTGCCGGTTATTGGAAGAACATGGACGGGCACACTTTATGACCAGGCGGTTTGACCGCATCCCGGATAAGGGCAAGGTTCACGTTCAAACCTTTTGCGCTATACAGCATTTTGATTTTAGCCAGGTAGGTTCCTACAGCTATGAGCAACTTTTCCAAACCATGCGTTCTTTAAGACTTGATTATCCGCAGGCTGAGCAAATGTACCGCCGGATGGTTTTTAATGTTTTGGCGAGAAACTGTGACGACCATACCAAAAACTTTGCCTTTACGATGGATAAAAACGGGCAGTGGGCATTAGCCCCGGCTTATGATATTTGCCACGCCTACCGCCCGGACAGCCCTTGGGTCAGCCAGCAATCGTTAAGTGTCAATGGAAAAAGACAAGGTATAGACCGTAAAGACCTATTGGAAGTAGCCCGGCAAATGACCATTAAAAAGCCCGATGAGATCATCAGGCATATAGAAGATGCCTTAAAATCATGGCCGGATTTTGCGGTACAATGCCATGTGGAAACAACGTTACAAAAGGCAATAGCCGAGACCTTTGTATCTGTCTGAATAACAAGTTGACAGACCGTAGCAACAGTTATTGACCTGATGCTACCTTTTTAAATCAGCCATTCATTTTTGTTTTACACGACTGCATTTTGCAAGCGTATCCACTGGTAGCCTTGGTTGGGCTCGAACCTGGAACCATAATTTTAAATTATAGGGAAAACCGATATTTTTTAGTATTTTTGAGTATGCTTGAGAGGTAGGATACCAGCATGGCTACCATAGCCATGAAAATACCATTTAAGTGATTGAATATCAGCGATATTATAAGATACAGGAATAGCCCAGGTGGGCGCACTCTGGTAAACAAACAAGCCTTCCCTAACAGGAAGGTTTTTTTGTGTGTGTATGTTTGAGGATCGCTTTGACATACAGCGCATTAAGGCTAGATTGGTATTTTAATACTAACAGAACAAATAATTTGCATCATATTGCCGATCCGTGCCGGTCATTATTATCCAACTTATGCTGGAGCATGACAGACACGATCTACCATGACAAACCGAATTTATCTTTCAGCCAGCCGCACTGTTTCCTGTTCCGTCATCGGTTAGTTTATGCCCCATAATTATCTATTTCCTCCTGACCTTTGCACGATATAAAGAACGACATTGACTCATTGAACATAAACTGCCGTCCTGCATCAAAGAGGTTGATCCTTAATCCGTTAATACTAATTGATCCTGACATTACCCAATGCGTTGGGAATGGTGAGCCATGGCCAATACTTTTTCAAGATAATTTCTGAATTTTGGAAAATAGAGGTATACAATTACATGGCCTCTTCGGCCTTACCATCGAACCACAAAAATGGGGTAATGTTCTGATTCGATTTTAAATTACTCATAATTATTAAATTTATTAACATACTAAATAATTATTTCGAAACAATTAATCTGTCTTGTAGTTCAAACATCAGTTAATACTTGCAGTAAAATGAAATTATGCGTATCGCCCATCTTATATTAACCTATACAGACCCGTACCAGACTGAAAGGGCAATAAAAAACATGTGGCATGCTGATTTCGACTTTTATATACATGTGGATAAAAAGTTTGATATTAAACCGCACCTGTTTTTAAAGGAGATTCCTAACGTATATTTTATATGTGATAGGGTGGATGTTAAATGGGCCGGATTCAACACGGTATTGGCTACCTTTAAATGTATAATGGAGATTGTTGAAACGGGAATTAAGTATGATTTTATAAACTTTTTAAGCGGACAGGACTATCCCCTGAAATCTGCATTAGAATTGTGGGATTTCTTTTTTAAAAATATTGGGAAGGAGTTTTTAAGTTACCGGGATATTAAAAATGATTGGAAAGAGGGTTTGCTAAGAATGGAAAAATATTATTTTACTAATCTCAACTTTAAAGGGAAAACCTTTTTGGAAAAAGTTGTAAATTTTATAATGCCAAAACGCAAAATCCCTTATGATTTGCATCCTTACGGCAAATCAATGTTTTGGATGTTAAGCCCTGACGCTGCCATGTACGTTGCACATAGGGTTCAAAACGATGTTAAATTGGTTAATTTTTTTTCACTGTGTTGGGGTAGCGATGAATTTGTTTTCCAAACAATTCTGTTAAATTCTCCCTACAAGAACAATATAGTGAATGAAAATTACCGTTATATTGATTGGTCACTGGGCGGTGCAAGTCCTAAAATTCTTGACGAAAGCGATTTTCATTCTATTAGCAAATCAAACATGCTTTTTGCAAGAAAGTTGAATTTTCCTCAAAGCACAAAACTTGCTGATATGATAGATACTTATTTGTTGAAGCTTAAATAGTTTATGGCCTATATTATTAATTTATTAACATTTAAGGACACACGCGGTACATTAACGGTATTGGACCAGGTAGTAAATTTTGAGATTAAGCGACTGTTTTATATTTATAATGTTGATTATTCCAATCGCGGAGGTCATCGGCATCACGAAACTCATCAGGCTGTTATATGTATTCAAGGCTCCTGTAAGATAATTAATGACGATGGAATCAAACAAGAAACGTTTGTGTTAGATTCGCCCGAAAAGTGTTTAATAATAAGGCCCGAAGACTGGCATATAATGCATGATTTTTCTACAGATGCTATTTTATTAGTATTGGCATCAACAGCATTTGATCCTAAAGATTATATTTATGAGCCCTACAATCACACCTTATGAAGATCTAAGGTTACTAAACCAACCTTTTGAAAATCAATTTAAACAAAAATTAAATAGTTTTTTAGAAGAAGGGTGGTACATTTTAGGCAAGGAGGTTGCGCTATTTGAAAAAGAGTTTGGTGAATATCATAATGAAAAGTATGTTGTAGGCGTGGCCAACGGCCTGGATGCGCTTATCCTGTCTTTAAAATGCTGTAATTTCGAAAAAGGCCGCGAGGTAATTGTTCCGTCAAATACTTATATAGCGACAATTTTAGCTATATTGCATTGTAATTTGATCCCGGTATTAGTAGAACCTAACATTCATACCTATAATATCGACCCCGAAAAAATTGATGCGGCTATAACAATTCATACTGTTGCTATAATGGTTGTGCATTTGTATGGGCAATGCTGCGATATGGCTGCAATACAATCAATCGCTGAAAAATATAAAATAAAAATAGTTGAGGATTGTGCTCAAGCTCATGGCGCTACCTATAAAGGGAAGTTAGCAGGCACGTTTGGCGACTTTGCCGCTTTCAGTTTTTACCCTACTAAAAATTTGGGGGCATTAGGCGATGCCGGAGCTATTATTTGTAAATCAGACACAGATTACGAGGTGCTTAGACAGCTACGCAATTATGGCTCTGGCCAAAAATATCATAATAGTTTAATTGGTTATAATTCAAGATTAGATGAAATTCAGGCATCATTTTTAAGAGTAAAACTTCCTTATCTCAACCAAATAAATGAGCACAAAAACAAACTTGCATTGATCTATCTGGAACATTTAAACGATGTATTTATTAAACCCCTGGTAAAGCCCAATTATTATAATGTGTACCATATATTCAATATAAGGCATCCTGATCGAGACAAGATCAGGGCATACTTGTTAGAAAATGGCATTACGACCGAAATACATTACCCTATTGCCCCGCATAAGCAAACGGCTTTAAAAGCAATGAATCATTTAAATTTCCCCATTTCATCAGAGATACACCAAACAACTTTGAGTTTGCCTTGCTCTTATATACATAGTGTTGAAGATGTTCACAACGTAATAAAGATTTTAAACAAGTTTAATTGAGCGACTATGTATTATTTGATAAAGGAAATGGTTCCCTCTATATTTCATACTTTAAAATGGTACAGCTTTAAATATGGGTGGAAAGGTGATTACAAAACATATGAAGATGCTAAGGCTCAATGTGCCGGTTACGACGAGGATCATATTTTACAAAGAATTATTGATACAACCAACAAAGTTAAAAACGGAGAAGCCGTTTATGAACGTGATGGTATTATTTATGATGAAATCAAAGAAAATTTTCATTTATTGAGCACGCTTTTACTTATTGCAGGCAAAAATAATAATAAGCTTACCTTTATTGATTTTGGTGGCTCACTCGGAACTTCATACTATCAAAATATAAGTTATTTATCGCACTTAACTCAATTAAACTGGTGTATTATTGAGCAGCCAAAATTTGTTGACGCCGGAAAAAAGGCTTTTGAAAACGAGCATGTTAAATTTTACAATTCTTTAGAGGATTGCCTGGCTGTGCATCCACATCCGGATTTAGTATTGTTTTCAAGTTCATTACAATATATGAGCGATCCCTATAAGGTCTTAAAAGTTATTCAGTCATTCAAGATTCCTTATATTTTAATTGATCTTATCGGCTATAATGACAAAAAGCAGGATAGAATAACTATTCAGCATGTTCCGCCGGTTTTTTACGGCATTGAGGCATCTTATCCGTGTATGTTTATCAATCGGGATAAATTGGAAGCTCAACTATCTGAAGTTTATAATAGGGTATTTGACTTTATTGTTGAATCAGAGAAATATTACATTGGTTTAAAGCCCTTTAAATACGAAGGCTCGTTATGGCATATTAAGACGTTGACTGATACCAATGTTCAATGAATGAAGTAATATACTAAGTTGGTTAGAGTAGAAGACTCATAATCTTTTGGCCCCTGGTTCGAGCCCAGGTGGGCGCACAAATTAAACCCTCTTAGTTTTACTAAGAGGGTTTGTTGTTTTGGCTGTAAAAATTTCTTTAAGCTCCCGCTACCAATAAATTCTTAACTATCAAATTGTGGGTGTCCCTGGTACTTAAGTGCGCACTTGCATGCCGATGCCTGTGTAAAGCAGTTTTGCAAAGGCCTGAAAATATCGGAAATTAACCCTCTTGTGGGAAATGCCGGCAGAATTTTATTTTAACCTGCTGCTTTTAGTTACCCGTTCTATTACCGCAGCCAGTTCATCAAGCTCAAATGGTTTAGCCAAATAAGCGTCAGCTCCGGCACTTTGCGCTAATGAGGCGATGTCGGCATTAGCTGAAAAGTAAATTACGGGCACTTGCCGGTACCTGACCGAATTTTTTAGGGTTTGGGTAGCGATAATCCCGCCCTGGTTAGGAATCCAGTTATCCATGAAGATGACTTCCGGGTTAATATTCGCCAGTTTGTCCAGGATATGGTCGCAGTCGGTAAAGGTATATACTGTCCAGCCCTGTTCGGTCAGGATATAGGAAAAAATGGTGAGTATATCTTCCTCATCATCAAAGATGGCCAGGGTTTTTCCTACAGATTCGTTTGCTAAAGACATCATAAGGGAGTTGGAAAAAATCAGACGACAGCTTTTGTTTTTACAATCGGCATGGTGAACAGGAAGCAGGTGCCTTTATTAAGTTCGCTTTCTACCCTAATCGTGCCGCCATGCATGTTTACAAAATCTTTTACTAATAATAAGCCCAGGCCGGTACCCTTTTCTTTACTGGTACCCAGTAAAGAGGCGGCACTTACCTGGCCAAACAGCATTTCGCGGGTTTGGGTTGACATGCCCACTCCGCGGTCCCGGATGCAAAGTTCTATCATCCCATCGCTGGCCGTAGCGGTTACAGCAACACTCTCGCCCCCGGCGGGCGTGTATTTTATAGCGTTAGTTACCAGGTTTTGCAGGATGGAGCGGAACATCAGCGCATCGGCGTGGATATACAGGTCCTCGGCCACCTGGTTCTCAAGCATGATCTCCTTCTGCTGCGCATTTTCCCGGAGAAGTTCCAGCGACTCGTTAACATATTGCCGCAGGTGCAACTCATGAGGGCTGAAGTTGGTCTTTTCGCGCTGCTCCTTGGCCCAATCTACCAGTTCATTCAACTGGTCTAATATCTTATGCGATGTACGGTGAATAATACTGGCGAACATTTTAATCCGCTCGGGTTGCAGCTTTTCAGCATCGCGCGAGAGATTTTCGGAGGTGGCCAGCAGCGCTGTTAGCGGGTTACGCAGGTCATGCGAGATAACCGATAAAAACTTGTCCTTTGACAGGTTCAGCTCCTTTAATTCCTGGTTGACGCCTTCCAGTTGCAGGGTGCGATCCAATACCCGCTGTTCCAGGCCCTGGTTCATTTGAATGAGTTCCTGGTTAATGGCCTGCAATTTTTCTTCCTGGCGTTGCAGTAGCTGGTTCTTACGGTACAGCTCAGTAAACACAGCTACTTTTGACCGCAGCATTTCAGGATTGAACGGCTTGCGGATAAAATCTACCGCGCCTGCTTCGTAACCTTTAAATACGGCGGCTTCTTCGTAATCGTGTGCAGTGATAAAAATGATGGGGATCTGCCGCAACTTATCACGCTCATAAATGAGCGCCGCGGTTTCGTAGCCATCCATAATGGGCATTTTTACATCCAGCAGGATCAGCGAAAAGTCTTCCTCCCTCAATAAAAGGCGCAAGGCTTCCCGTCCTGAGGTAGCTCTGTAAAAAGTATATTTTTCCTTATCCAACACAACCTCCATTGCTAACAGGTTGTTTTCGTTATCATCTACAAGGAGTATTCTTGTTAGTGGTTCTTCTGACATCTGCGTTTCGGCTATAGCGTTTGGTTCCATTATTATTTTATTTGATCAGCCACACCCGCATTAGGGCTAATAACTGCTCGGTTTTCACGGGCTTGGTAATATAATCTGACGCGCCGGACGAGATACATTTCTGCCGGTCGCCAATCATCGCTTTCGCGGTCACCGCAATAATAGGCAGGCTCTTGTTCCGCTGTTCCTTGCGGATGATCTGTATGGTTTCATAGCCATCCATTTCCGGCATCATGATATCCATCAGCACAATATCAATGCTCTTGTCATTGTTCAATATTTCCAGCGCTTCGCGCCCGCTTTCGGCTGTTACGACGTTAATTTTAGAGCGCTCAAACACAGCGGTCAGCGCAAACAGATTGCGTACGTCGTCATCAACTACCAATACTTTCCGGTTATCCAAAATATCTTTGGTATCCCTGATACTGTTGATCATTTTTAGCTTGCTTTCACTGATATATTTTTTATCAATATGCAGTGTAACCAGTATCTCTTCCAGCAAGTGTACATGAGAGTTAGGGGTTTTGGTAATGATTTTATGGTTAAGGCGTTTTAACTGGATCAACTCGTCCTGGGTAAAGTCGCGGGCCGAATGCAGTAAGATCAAGGTTTGCGACTGCTTAAGCAGGTTAATCTTATTCAGCAGTTCCATGCCGTTGGCATCAGGCAACACGTAATCCAATACAATGCAATCGAACAACTCCTTTTTCAGTACCGACAGCGCTTTTTGCGCAGTGGTTGCACTAAACACTTCGATCCGGTCGTTAGCCAGCAATTCAGTTACGCGCTGTAGTTCCTCTTCATTGTCCTCAATAACCAATACTTTTCTTTTGGCGTACTGGTGGAAGTTAACTATCCCCGAAATCAGTTCGGCCAGTGAAGTATTGGACAGTGGTTTAAGGCTGAACGATTTGGCACCAGACTTTAAAGCCAGGAGCTTGTTATCCTCGCCCGAGATTATATGTATCGGGATATGCCTTAAATTGATATCAGTTTTTAATAACTTCAAGATCTTCCAGCCATTAGACTCGGGCATGTTTACATCCAGGGTTATGGCGACGGGGTTGTATTTGATAATACTGTCAAATATCTCCAGGTAGCTTATTGCTACCACCACCTTCAGGTTAAGATCATGCGCCTTGTCGATGAGTATTTTGGTAAAGCGGATATCATCTTCTATAACCAGCAATACCCGATCTTCGGCCACAATATTGTGGCGGTCATCATCTATGGCCAGTTCGGCAGTATCAATAAGGTTGGTGCGTTGGTGCGCAGCCGGATAAACCTCTTTTACTTTAACCGGTGCCGATTTTTCTTCATTGTATTTCAGCGGCAGATAAAGCGTAAACGTACTGCCTTTGCCTAATTCACTGCCTACGGTGATAGTACCGCCCAATAGTTCGGCGAAACCTTTACTGATGGATAGCCCCAAACCTGTACCGCCGTATTTACGGCTGGTTGAACCTTCGGCCTGCTGGAAGGCCTCGAAAATGATGCCCTGGGTGTTTTTAGAAATACCGATACCGGAATCTTCGATAGAAAAGGCAATGACCGAATCATTTGGACTAAGCGGGTTTTCCTGTCCGGGGGCAGGCCGGAAGATACTTAGTTTCACGCGGCCCTTTTCTGTAAACTTAAATGCGTTTGATAATAGGTTTTTTAAGATCTGGTTAAGGCGCTGCATATCTGTTTCCATCAGTTCGGGCAGGCCATCCTCCATCCCGATCTCGAATTTAAGGTTCTTCGCTTCAGAGATCGGTTTAAAAGTAGATTCAACAAACGCGGTAATCTCTTTAAAACTTACCGGCATAACATCCGCAGCAATAACACCCGATTCGATCTTAGAAAGATCAAGGATATCATTGATCAGCTGGATCAGGTCATCGCCGCACGAATGGATGGTTTTTGCAAACATTCTTTGTTTCTCGGTTAAGTTACCTTCGGGATTTTCAAATAGCTGCTGTGCCAGTATCAATAAGCTGTTAAGCGGTGTACGCAACTCATGCGACATGTTGGCCAGGAACTCAGACTTGTACTTAGATGTCAGCGTAAGCTGCTCTGCTTTTTCTTCCAGCGAGCGCCCTTTATCATGCAACTCATCATTCGCGCGCCTTAACTCTTCCTGTTGTGCCGAAAGCTCGCCCGCCAGCGATTGCGACTGTGATAACAGCTCCTCAGTACGGGTATTGGTTTCGATATTGTTCAACACGATACCGATACTCTCGGTTAACTGATCCAAAAAGTCGATATGCGTATCACTAAAGTTTTCAAAAGAGGCCAGTTCAATAACCGCTTTTACATTATTTTCAAACAGTACCGGTAGTATCACCAGGTCGATAGGAGCGGCGTTACCAATACCCGAGCTGATCTGCAGGTATTCATTAGGCACATTAGCCAGCCTGATACGCTCCTTATCGGTTGCGCACTGGCCTACCAGTCCTTCACTTAACGAGAATTCCTGGTCTATCAGCTTGCGGCTCCTTTGCGCGTAGCCGGCAAATAGTTTCAGTTTAGGTTCGTCAGATAGTTCAGGCTGCTCTAAGATATAGAATGCCCCATAGCGCGCGTTTACCAGCTCTGCCAGCTCTGATAATACTTTGTTAGCCACCGCGTTGCGGTCGCGCTGGCCCTGCAGCATCTGCGCAAACTTGGCAAGGTTGGATTTTAGCCAATCCTGTTCGTGGTTACGCAGGGTGGTGCCTTTAAGATTGGCAATCATCTGGTTAATGGTATCCTTCAACGCTTCCAACTCGCCTTTTGCCTCCACGCGGATGGTCCGGGTCAAGTCGCCCTTGGT
Organism: Mucilaginibacter sp. UYCu711; assembly: GCF_050433825.1. Classification (NCBI taxonomy): domain Bacteria; kingdom Pseudomonadati; phylum Bacteroidota; class Sphingobacteriia; order Sphingobacteriales; family Sphingobacteriaceae; genus Mucilaginibacter; species Mucilaginibacter sp. UYCu711. The sequence continues at coordinate 87,297 of NZ_JBNPWM010000001.1, forward strand.
TACTGCCGATGCAACTTCGGATATGGAACGCACCTGCACGGTTAAGTTTTGTGCCAGCTGGTTTACGTTCTCCGTCAAATCTTTCCAGGTACCTGACGCGCCCGGCACACTGGCCTGGCCACCCAAACGGCCCTGCACACCCACCTCACGGGCCACTGTAGTTACCTCATCGGCAAATACCGCCAGGGTGTCAATCATTTCGTTAATGGTATCGGTTAACTGCGCCACCTCGCCCAGGGCGTTAATGGATAAGCGCTGTTTTAAGTTTCCTTTGGCAATACCGGTTGCCACCTTTGCAATACCCCGGATCTGCCCGGTTAAATTGGAGGCCATCTGGTTTACCGAATCCGTTAAATCCTTCCAGGTACCGCCTACACCTTTTACGTGCGCCTGGCCGCCCAGTTTACCTTCGGTACCCACCTCGCGTGCCACACGCGTTACTTCGGATGCGAACGAGTTTAACTGGTCCACCATCGTGTTGATGGTGTTCTTCAGGTCCATAATCTCGCCTTTTACGTCGATGATTACCGTTTTAGAAAGGTCACCGCTGGCCACCGCTTTGGTTACTTCGGCAATGTTACGCACCTGCGAGGTTAAGTTACTGGACATCTGGTTTACAGAATCCGTTAAATCCTTCCAGGTCCCGGCTACGCCCGGCACAAACGCCTGGCCGCCCAGGTTACCGTCGGTACCCACCTCGCGCGCCACGCGCGTTACTTCGGATGCGAAACCACGCAGCTGGTCAACCATGGTATTAATGGTTTCTTTTAACTGCAGGATCTCGCCGCGCACGTCAACCGTAATTTTTTTGGATAAGTCGCCGTTGGCTATCGCGATGGATACATCGGCTATGTTACGCAACTGGGCCGTTAAGTTACCCGCCATTTTATTTACCGAGTCGGTTAGATCCTTCCAGGTACCATCCACACCCGGCACATTGGCCTGGCCGCCTAATTGCCCTTCAGATCCCACCTCGCGTGCCACCCGCGTTACTTCGGATGCGAAACCACGCAGCTGGTCAACCATGGTATTAATAGTGTCTTTCAACTCCAACAACTCGCCTTTGGCATTTACGGTAATCTTACGCGAAAGGTCACCCTTGGCCACGGCCGTAGTTACCTCGGCAATGTTACGTACCTGCGAGGTCAGGTTATCGGCCATTTTATTTACCGAGTCGGTTAAATCTTTCCAGGTACCGCCTACACCCGGCACGTTGGCCTGGCCGCCCAGCTGCCCTTCCGAGCCAACCTCACGTGCCACCCGCGTTACTTCGGAGCCGAATGAGTTGAGCTGATCCACCATCGTATTGATCGTGATCTTTAGCTCCAGCATTTCACCCTGTACGTCAACCGTAATCTTTTTGGATAAGTCGCCCTTGGCCACCGCGGTGGTTACTTCGGCTATATTACGCACCTGGCCGGTTAAGTTACCCGCCATCTGGTTTACAGAATCTGTTAAATCTTTCCAGGTACCACCTACACCCGGTACGTTGGCCTGACCACCCAATTGCCCTTCCGAACCCACCTCACGCGCCACCCGCGTTACTTCGGACGAGAAGGAGTTAAGCTGATCCACCATCGTGTTGATGGTGTTTTTCAGCTCCAGCAACTCGCCTTTGGCATCCACCGTTATCTTCCGGGATAAATCCCCTTTTGCTACCGCGGTGGTTACCCCGGCAATGTTACGCACCTGGTCGGTAAGGTTACTGCCCATCTGGTTTACAGAATCGGTCAAATCCTTCCAAACCCCGCCTACACCTTTTACACGGGCCTGCCCGCCCAGTTTACCCTCGGTACCTACTTCCAGTGCCACCCGTGTTACTTCGGAGGCGAACGAGTTTAGCTGATCCACCATGGTATTAATGGTTTTCTTCAGCTCCAGCATTTCGCCTTTTACGTCAACCGTAATCTTTTTAGAAAGGTCACCATTTGCTACCGCGGTGGTTACACCCGCTATGTTACGCACCTGCGAGGTAAGGTTACCCGCCATACGGTTTACAGAATCTGTTAAATCTTTCCAGGTACCCGCAACGCCGGGCACCTTGGCCTGGCCGCCCAGTTTACCTTCGGTACCCACCTCCAGCGCCACCCGCGTTACTTCGGATGAGAAGGAGTTTAGCTGATCCACCATCGTATTGATGGTGTTTTTTAGTTCCAATATCTCGCCTTTAGCTTCCACCGTAATCTTTCGTGAAAGGTCACCCTTGGCCACCGCGGTGGTTACCGCCGCTACGTTACGAACCTGCGCGGTAAGGTTACCCGCCATCTGGTTTACCGAATCGGTCAGCTCGGCCCATACACCGGCCACACCTTTAATTTTTGCCTGCTCGCCCAGCTTACCTTCTGATCCTACCTGTCGTGCAACGCGGGTTACCTCCATCGAGAATAACTGCAGCTTTGAAAGCATCTGGTTTGATTCCTTGGCTATCCGCAAAAATTCTCCTTTTAGCGGATGGCCTTTGATCTCCAACGGGATATGCTTGGAAAGGTCGCCGTTGGCTACCGAGTTGATCATGCCGGCAATCTCTAACGTCGGCGAGGTCAGGTCCTCAATCAGGTTATTTAAGGAGCTTACACCGTTGGCCCATTCGCCTTTAGCATCGGTAAGCGTTATGCGCTTGGATAGGTTTCCCTTTTTACCGATCGTTTTTTCGGCCGAGGAGATCTCGGCCACAAAACGCTCGTTCATGTCAATAATTTCGTTAAGTACCTCGCATATCCGGCCATTAATGCCTGCCTGGGTTACCGGCATACGCACATCCAGCTTGCCGTTTTTTACCAGCGACAATACTTTTAATAATTCTTTCAGGTCAAGAGAATCAGCAGGATTAAGTTCGGTCACTTGGGTCCCGGCTAATACTTCATTTAATAAAATATCGTCCTTCATTTGGGGTTAGGTTATTTTGTTGATCGTAAAAATTGCGCGATATACTAATTTTATATTTGTAAAAACTAAACTGTATTAGCTTTAAAAAAGCCGGGTAACCTTGATTTATGTATACGTAGTTATTTTATTACGTAATTTTATACGTAGTTATTGTATAGGTGGTTATTGAAAAAAAAGACTAAAAAATCCCCGGCACGTGCAAATTATCGATGTATAGCCTGTACGAAACAACGGTGATAATTATTTTGTTTTAAGCAATTATATTTTTTTGGTTAATATTTTTCGGTAATAAATATAAGGCATCGATGCAGGATATGCAAGGCAAAATGAGAGGGGGGATCTATTTATCCCGGTTTAGTACACGGGTAGGCGTAGCTGTATAGGGCCGAAGCTATAAAAACTTCAGCGGGCAGGTTAATTTTAAACTGTGGCAGTGTTATTATTCAAACTGTAGTTCCCACTTATCTTCGCCGGCATCTACAACCCTAAAAATTCGTCTTTCAACCGACTGGCTGCCGTCGGCCGAACTGAGGCGCACAACATCATGATCATGAAACTCTTCTGTTTTTGACACCATAATAGCGTTTACGCCATGCGGATCGCCGGGGACTGTTAAAATTTTCATATGATTTACGGTTTATATAATCAGCTAACAACGCAGGGTTAAATAAGTTTTTGTTGTTTTTGGGTGGCTGGAACCTACCCGAAGGGCTTAAGAAAGTAGGTCCGATTTGTGATTGAGCGGGTTGCCGGGGGTACCGATCTCAACAACTTTGGTGCCGCCGGCATTCACAAATCCTTTATACCCAAATGTAGTAGTAACATAATGACCGGTACCCTCACGTACAGTATTCAGATGTTTTGCCTGCAAAGGATCTTGGCTGAGTATATAGAGCTCGGGTTTCGACCAGGTTTTTTTCATGTAATTTTTTTTAATGGAAATCGACTGTAATTTGCAAGTAATATGCAACATTTCAGTTAATTATTTATTGCTTTTAACTAAAATTTTCTTATTATGAAATGCACTCGCGCCAAATCTAATTGTTAACCGTCAAATATTTGGTAATATTGAAATAGCATTATCGCGCCAAAACCCGGATCATGAAAAAATTAATAGCTGCATTTGTATTACAAGGTTAGATCAAAGGGAGGCTGACGTGAAAGACGGCCCCCTTGGTGGTATTGTCGTTGATGCGGATGGTGCCCTGATGTTGCTCGACCAGCAGCTTGCAGATGTATAAACCCAGGCCGGTGGTGGTTTCGCCCGAGGTGCCCGGTCGGCCCGCCGGCGTGAATTTCTCGAAGATGGAAGCTTTCAGTTCCTCCGGGATGCCTATGCCCCGGTCGGCGATGCTGACGATTAATTCGGCCCTGGTATTTTCGGCGGTTACAGTAATCTGGTCGCCGGGGTAACTGAATTTTATGGCGTTGCTGAGCAAATTGCCGAACACCCGCTGCAGGTGCACGGCATTGCCGGATACGGTAGCCTTTGTTGCTTTAGGTACATGCGTAAGGGTAATATTTTTTTCGGTAAGCGCCAGCTTAGCCTGCGTATAGCAGCGTTCAAGAATTTCATTAACATTCACTTCATTATATTGAACAACGCTTTCAGTTAGATATTCTGATTCCAGGAACAGGTTAAGCAGTTCCAGGATATAATCGACAGACTGACGCGAATAGCCTATTAGCTCTTTATTTTCCTGTTTTTTTATATTGTCGGCCAGCAGGTTATTGATGGTGTAAATATTTGTTAAGGGGTTTCGCAGGTCGTGCGCCAGGCCCTGGAGCTGCCGTTGGTTATATAAACTTACCCGCTGGTAATAATTTAAAATATCTTCGCGGCAAATGATACCTGAAAAGACGCTGCCCTCGTTAACCGGTAAAGCCTCGCAGAACGATTCGTTCATGATGGCCAGCACTTCGGACACTTTTTGAGTGGGATATACCGTAGGTTTAAGCTTGACACAGTCGGCTATTAAATTATAAGTGCTTGAGGCAACATCACCGGCGGTGATGATGCCGAATATTTTTTCGTCATCTAAAACCACAAGTGCGGGTTGGGTAGACAGGGCATGCCTTATAGACTCGACACCCTTGTAGGCATCGGCGGTTTCATATTGCCTCCGGAAGAGCTTATCGATGGTCATAGGTCCTCAATTTCAATTTCCGCCATCGTTATTTTTAATTTAAAATCTACTTTGATCAATTCGCCGTCTGATATAAAATCAAAAACCCTTTCCCTTAATATAGCGAGGATTTTTGTGACCGATAGTTTAGCGAGCAACCGCTTATTAATAAAAACCGCCTCCACCTTTTCGTGATCGACCTCAAACATCTCATAGCCGTTAGGCATCAGCATTTCGAACGATTTACGTAAGCCAAGTTTGCCCTGGCTGCCGTTGCGGCCCAAAATAAGGATGTCCTGGAAAGGAGGGAGCTTAATTTCCTGGAAACTAAGGTTGATAGTATACTTAAATGTGGGCTCTTTTATCATAAATCATTGGGTAATTTATTATGATTAGGTGGTTGATTTAATTGTTTTAAAGTTGCTGGAATAAAGCAGGTATAAACGGGTGCTATCCGGGTATATGTGGGTACCGTAATTGCAAATCGTGATATTGACAGTGTATCTTCCCGCGTACCGCGCCAAAACCATAAAAACACCTTATTTAAAAACGTTTTATATTGAATATATAAATTATGTGCCATGCGAAGGTTAAGGTATTTGCAATATCGATTTTTACACGGTTAAAAATACTAACTTTTAGTCACTCCTTTTAAGAATAATGATATTCTTACATTATTTAAACAGTGTGTTGTTTCACTAAACTTATCACGCCGCCAAAATAAGCAATTTTCATTTGTTTGAGCATCAGTACCTAACAGGTAAATTGAACGTCAAAATACTTACTTAAAAGTTGTTTGATTTTTGTTTCACCCTGAAACAAAAAGCCTGTTTCAATCCCCAAAAAACTATCATTTTACAATTATTTGATTATCAGTCACAAATAGTAAAATAATGTGTAAAAATCATGACGTATAAGTTGTTTCATTTTGTTTCATCGGTTTTTGGCAAATTTCTTATTTTCAAGCTGTTAAGTCGAAATCCTGTTTCACTTGTTTCATTTGTCTCGCGTTTTTGTGAAACAAAACAAGCACGCCAAACACTATCATATCTGCCTTTGCCAACGCCTCTTTTTTTATTAGGTTTGTATATGACCAAATCCCCTTTGCAATTTGCGGTACGCCTGTTTGGTGGTATGCTGCTGGTAGTGATGTCGTTAAGTTTCAAGGCATCGGCTCAAAACGTTTATAATTTCACCAGTGGGCTTTCCATAAGGGTTAGCGCCAATTATAACCGGGCGGCGTTTTACCAGGACGCGTTGGCGTACGCCCTGTATACGGCCACCGTTAAAACCCCGGCAGAGGGCGCTACCCTGGGTACAAACCCCGACCAAAAATGGACGAAGGTAACGGCTGACACTGCTAAGAAATTCAGACTGCGGGGCGGCGAGGGCAGCTATCTGTACTTCGGCTACGACTCGCCAAAGGAACAGGTGGCCATATTAAACTTTAGCGGTAACAGCGCAGTCTTCGTAAACGGCCAGCCGCACATGGGCGACCCATACAGTTTTGGCTGGATGAACATTGTAGTTAAACTAAAAAAGGGCCGTAACGATTTCTTCGCCCGCGGCAGGGTAGTGCAGGGCAGCCTGACGTTCCCCGATAAACCGGTATTACTGGACGTAAGGGATGCTACCAGGCCGATTATCCCGGCAGGCAGCGGCACGGCTAAAATGAAGGTGGGTGTAGTGGTTATTAATACTACCGCCTTAAGGCTTACCAACCTGCAAATTGTAAGTACGCTGGGCGGCAAACAGGCCCGGAGCACACTGCAAGCCATCCCCGCTTACGCTACCCGTAAGGTTTATTTTGATATTGACGGCACCACTATACAGGGGAAAGGCATGAACGATTGCGCGCTTGAACTGCAGCAAAACGGAAAGTTAATTGACAGGGCCACCCTTAAAATTGAAGGCGTAACCAAAGGCGATAAATACAGCGAAACGTTTGTGAGCGCTATTGACGGCAGCCTGCAATACTACTCGGTAGCGCCACAGGTTGGCGGCCAGGTGGATGGGGCGGCGCTGTTCTTTTCGGTACACGGTGCAGGGGTTGAGGCTATTAACCAGGTAAGGGCCTATAAATCTAAAGACTGGGGCAACCTGGTTAGCCCTACCAATCGCCGCCCGCGTGGCTTTAACTGGGAAGACTGGGGCCGCCTTGACGCGCTGGAGGTATTGGCCATAGCCAAAAACGAATTTAAACCCGACCCGCAGCATATTTACCTTACCGGCCACTCGATGGGTGGGCATGGTACCTGGTTCCTGGGTGCCACGTACCCGGATAAATGGGCGGTGATTGCGCCATGCTCGGGTTACCCTACATTGAAAACTTATGGGTCGGCAGATGGGATCATCCCGGATACCAGCTCGACCGCCTTCGGCAAGCTGCTGTTAAGCGCAAGCAACCAAAGCGATGTGCCCAAACTGGCGCAGAACTACAAGCAGGTAGCTGTACATATCTTACATGGCGACGCGGATGAAACCGTACCGGTAATGTTTGCCCGGCAGATGAAGCAGTTGTTAGCCGGTTTCCATGCCGATTTTCAGTATTACGAGTACCCGGGCGGCTCGCATTGGTGGAGCGATGAGGCGGTGGATTTTCAGCCGATATTTGATATGTTTAAAAGGCATACCATACCAAAGGATAATGATATTAATGTGATTGACTTTACGACGGCCAGTCCTGGGATATCGGCCTCCAACCATTGGGCAACGATATACCAGCAAGTGGTGCCGTTCCTGTACAGCAGGATACAGCTAAAAAGGAATAATAAATCAAGCACCATATCAGGCACGTCAGAGAATGTCGAGCTGCTTAAGCTAAAGCTTTCAGGCTTTGACAAAGGCCGGACCGTGAATGTTATGCTGGATGACCTGGCCGCAATTAAATACACCACGCTAAGCAATAATGACAGCATCTACCTAAAAAAAGCCGATAAAGAATGGAAGCTTGTTGACCAGCCTGATCTGCATGACAAAGGCCCGCACCGCAACGGTTCGTTTAAAGAGGGCTTTAATAAAAACCTGCTATACGTATATGCCACCGGTGGTACCGTGCAGGAGCAGCAATGGGCCATAGGTAAGGCACGCTATGATTCCGAGAGCTGGTATTACCGCGGTAACGGGGCTTTTGATATCATCAGTGATAAGGAATATTCGAAAGCTAAATACCCGGGCCGCAATGTGGTGCTGATAGGCAATGCTAATACCAACGCTGCCTGGAAAACCTTGCTGAGCGATTGCCCGGTATCGGTAGCCAACGGCAGTATTAAAGTAGGCACCAAACAGTTTACCGGTACCGACCTTGCCGCTTACTTTGTTTGGCCGATGGCAGGCACCGCCGATAACACGATAGCCGTAATTGCCGGAACAGGCATTGAAGGTATGAACGCTGCCAATGCCAACCAGTACTTTACCGGTGGCAGCGGCTTTGCCGATATAATGGTGTTTAGGTTAGGTATGTTAAAGGATGGGATAAACCAGGTTGTGCATGCAAGCTTTTATGATAACCAGTGGAAGGTGCAATAGTAACATGCTTTTTAAAAATATAGGTGTTAGGGGATGTATGCTGATACTGATCTTGTCGGCCTTTGGGGTAGCACAGGCGCAGGATAAGATAGCCTGGATAAGGCCCGAAACAGCATCGGGCAGTAAAACCTGGGGGATACATAACGGCATTGTATTTAGCATATGGCCCAACGGCGTTGAGACTGGTGATAAAGGTACCGGTGGCCCGCGGGGGTTAATAAGGGTAGGCTATGAGTACGGGGGCAAGGTATACCTCATCAATTATATCGCCATTGAGCCTGTGGTTGATAGTAAGATGGAGTTTAGTGAGATCTCGCCCTCGGCTATTGATGGTAGATGGGGTAAGGTGTTTTGGGCAAGCGATAACGAAACGGATAATGCCTATAATCCCGCCAGTTTAAGCAGGGGCATCATATCTCACCCAGACCCTAACAAACCAGAGACAGAACAACTAACCTTATTTGTATTTACCGAACAGTTCTTAGACAAAGCCAACCCTTACCTCAAGCTAAGCATCCGCAGCGACCGGCCCGAAGAAATAGGTATTGAGCTATTTAATAAAGCAAACAGCGCCAAAATGGATAGATGCGCGCTTACCGCTACCATGGGTAACTATTCGCGCTTAAGGCTGTTGCACCTTAATAATGGGGTTATAGATTCCAGGAAACTGTATAGCGGGTATACAGGTATTGATTTTATTGAAAAAGAAGCCTATCCGATAGCTCAATTCCTGCGGCTTAAGGATGGCAGCCCCATCGCGATAGCAACATCAAGCGAAACCCTTGCAGAGTTAACCTCATGGCCCACTGACAGTGCTTACATTGCTAAACGGGGCTGGCGATATCGACCCAATTTTAAACTGACACAATACTGGCGTAAGGATGCCACAGGTTATGACCGTTCGACTGTAGTAAGGGTAAACGGACGGACAAAGTATTGGGCCGTAGCCAGTAAAGATCCCAAACAATATGTAGACCTGCCCGGCGGCCCTGCGTTTGAAAACTTTGAGTTGCGGGAGCCATATTACACCGGTCAGAAGTTTTATTATGGCCTTACCCGTAAAACTGTAGCAGAGCTAATTAAGCAATAAATGTTTAAATTGAACCACATTAAAAGCATTTAAAGCGATGTTAAAAATTATTAAAATTCCTATTACTTGTATTGTAGTCTGTTTATTATTAGCGATAGGTTTTTCGTCATGGAAGACCGGGGCTGCAACTATAGTTAAATACCAACAAAAAGATACCAGCCTGCGCGACGTAATTTACGGCAGCAATGTTAATGCCGATGGCAAACAGCAAAGCTTAATAATGGATATCTACTTTCCACCCAATGTAGCCCCCGGTAAAACCTATCCAATGGTGATGCTGATACATGGTGGTACATTCTTAAACGGAAGCAAAGGCAATCTAACCACACATTGTAAAGAACTGGCCGATTCAGGTTTTGTGGCAGTTTCTATAGATTACCGCCTGGGCTGGAATGCCCTAAGCGCCCTTGGCGGATGCGATAAAGTTGATGTAAATAGCCTGACGCTGGCTAATTATCGCGCCATACAGGATACTCACGCAGCTATGCGTTTCCTGGTAGCAAATGCCGGTCAGTATCATATAGATGCAAAATGGTTATTTATTGGCGGGGGTAGTGCAGGTGCTATTACCGCGCTTGATATTGCCTACGTAAACCAAAAATTTGCTAATGATAAGTTTGCTGTCGCCGTTACTGCTTTAGGCAATATTGATACAGCCAGCAATAAATACACTAACAAATTTAAAATAAAAGGCATTTGTGATATGTGGGGCGCTTTACCTGATTCTACACTCATCAACAAAAAAACCGCTTTACCAACCATATTTTACCACGGCACTGCCGATAAAACTGTACCATATGATAGGGGATATTACATGCCAAATTGCACACGTGTACCTGAGTTGTTTGGTTCGGCGTGTCTTTACAGGCAAATGGTAGCAGCAGGGAAGGTGGCAGTATTTAATACATCAATAGGTGGCAAGCATGGCCCTGTAGAGTTTACGGGTAAAGTTATAGCCAGTAATACAGCCTGCTTTTTTCACAAGGTGATGCAGGGGAAAGCTAAAGGCGGCGAATTTGATAAGGTGATTATGGGTTGCCACTAACAAACGCCGTGTTAACTACCTGTCATTTTTAGAAAATATGCGGATGGTTTTCATATACCTGCCCATATAATAAGTGTTAAGTGGAGTTTCTGTAACTCCCCAGGCTTTGCCCGATGTGGAATGAATAAACTTTAACCCTTCTTTAGGCTGGTTAATAATGATGCCCATATGGCCTATTTTACGGATGGTGCTGTCTGTGCCGGTAAATAGTATCAAATCGCCGGGTTTGGCATTTTTAAGGTCGACCTCGCGGCCCACATAATTAAAATCTGCGGATGTACGGGGCACCAATATCCCAAAGTGGTTAAACACATGGGTAATAAAACCCGAGCAATCAAATCCCTGCGCCGGGTCTATCGATCCATATTTATACGGGATACCAATAAGCGTATGCGCGAACCCTATAACTTGAACAGGTGTAGTACTGCCGGTAAGTATGTTGGTGTAGCGGTGCACACTATCAGCCTTGCTGACATCAAGCGGCGGATATATTTTCGCTTCGATAGGGTCCGGGCCGCTGCACGAAAATAGATTGATTAACAGGATGAACGCTAAATTATACATACGCATACTTACACTACGCAAAACAGGGACAAATGTTCTGTCGCTGCTGCAAGGTTAATATTTCAATACCGCCAAAATAGGCGCATGGTCTGATACTTTGGGCTCAACTATTACTTCGTGTGAAATTACTTTAAAGTCAGATCCCGGGGTGAAACTGATATAATCAATCGTTTTGTTGGGCCTATCAGCGGGAATAGTAAAACCACAGGTTTGGCAGCTTCGGGTAAAGTGCTGGTCCAGTTTATTAATAACGTTTGTTCCCGGTTGCGCGTTCAGGTCGCCGGCCAGTATAAATGGTAGTTTTATGGTTTTAGCAATATCGATGATCTCCTTTATTTGCAGGTCGCGGTTGGTTGGTGGGCCTTGCGCATCTAAATGCGTGGTGCCAAACATAATGGATTTACCGCCCGGTAAACGGATCTCGGCGGTAAGCAATACGCGGTGTTCGCCTTTGGTGCTTTCAAGGGTAGGCAGTTTATGTACTACCGGGTTAATCAAGTTGTATTTGGATAGGATGGCTACGCCATATTCGCCGCCGCCGTAATCAATCGCCTTGCCAAAATAAACATTCATACCCGTTTTCTTTCCAAGTTCAACGGCCTCGTCAATCTTTCCATCCCTGCCGGTATTTACGTCTATCTCCTGTAGGGCCACTATATCCGGGTTTTGGTTTTTGATAGCGGCAGCTGTTCCGTCAATATCAATTAAGCCGGTTGCGGGCGGGCTGCAATGGCGCACATTGTAGCTCATTATGCGTATGATGTTTGTTGCAGACACCTGCGACTTGTGTACAGTGCATGACCCTGTAAGGATGATTATAAACGTTAGGGATAAATACTTCTTCATAGTAACAATTGATTGGCTTTATAGGGACTAATGTAAGCTGATTTTAACTATCAAACCAATAGCAATAAATAAAACAGGATAATATGCCTTACTAATTAGGTAAAAACCTAAAATATTACACCGCTTTAATTCTATTTCTTTGGATTGGTAAGGTATGAGTTGTTGACTTATTAAGTCAAACAACGATATCGATCCATAATAACTAAATTAGCTAAAGTTTAAAACCATAACTATGATATTTAAAAGATTGCACCTGGTAGCATTGTTTCTTTTTTTAACCGTGTTTGCGGCGCAGGCACAAACAACCGCTGTTGATGCTACGGCAAATCAGCATCTGAAAAAACTACAGCAGCAATTTATCGATGAGCGTTTTGGTATGTTCATCCACTTTAACATCCCAACATATATGGATGCCGATTGGCCCGACCCGGAAGCATCACCATCAAACTTTAATCCAACCAAATTAAATTGCGACCAATGGGCTAAAGCGGCAAAATCGGCCAACATGACCTACGGTTGCTTAACCACCAAGCACCATAGTGGCTTTTGTATATGGGATACCAAAAGCACCGACTATAACGTAATGAACAGCCCGCTTAAGCGCGATGTTGTAAAAGAATATGTTGACGCTTTCCGCAAAAATGGCATAAAGGTATGGTTGTATTATTCGATATTGGATACCCACCACAAACTACGCCCTAACCAGATCACACCAAGCCATATAGAAATGGTTAAAACCCAAATAACCGAGCTGCTAACCAAATATGGCAAGATAGAAGCCCTGGTTATTGATGGCTGGGATGCCCCATGGTCGCGTATAAGCTATGATGATATCTCTTTCGAGGATATCTATCACCTGGTAAAAAAACTACAGCCTGACTGCTTATTGATGGATTTGAACGGTGCCAAATATCCTAAATTGGGCTTATACTATACTGATATAAAAACATACGAAATGGGTGCCGGCCAGCGTATGGAAGCTGGCAGCAATACCATGCCTGCATTAGCCTGTTTGCCTATCCAAAGCTCATGGTTTTGGAAATCAAACTTCCCGACTACACCAGTTAAAACTGCAGCCAGTTTGGTTAATGATTATTTGATTAAATTAAATAATGACCGTTGTAACTTCATCCTTAATGTAGCGCCAAATAAAGACGGTTTGTTTGATGATAATGCTATTGCCGAGTTAAAAGAAATAGGCAAGATCTGGAAAAACGATGGCCCATTGGCTGCATTGCCAGATAATGATGCGCCTATTATATCATCAAACCTGGCTAAAAACCAGGCAGCCAATTCAAGCTGGAGCGATGATATGAATATCAGCGACTTTGCCAATGATGACAGCTTTAATACTTCATGGCAATCAAGCCCAACCATTAAACAACCATGGTACGAGATCAGCTTTAAACATGAAACCGGTTTGAATACCATTGTAATAGCCGAGCGCCGTGCCAATATCAACAAATACAAACTGGAATATTACGCGGCAGGTGAGTGGAAGCCGATATTAGATGGTGATAAAACTACCAACGTAAAAATACATCGCTTTAACCGCATTTGGGCCAACAAAATCCGTATGCAAATTATTGGCTATAACCGTACACCATCAATATCCGAATTCGAGGTTTACAACGAGCAACGATAGATTATGAATATCTATTAAATTCTATAGATTTAATAGACTTGTTGTAATGATTTGTTGAATTTTTGAGTTGTTTTTCAACAAAATTGACATTGTGTTAAAAATTAGTTAAATTTCAATCGTAAACGCTTAGCGGCGTTTATAGTTAACTGAATTTTTATTGGTTTTTAGCACGGTTGTACATTGGAAACAATTTCCAGGCGAAGTTTTTTAAGCAAAGGATCAATGCTGGCTGGCGGGGCGTACCCGGCAATGCTGGCGTTGGGCATGCTGCGCCCGGCACCCGCCCACGCGTTTAACCTGGAAGGTAACGGCAACGGCAAAAAGATAATTATTTTAGGCGGAGGCCTTGCAGGTATGACCTGTGCTTACGAGCTGAATAAGCTGGGCTATAATTGTACAATCTTAGAAGCCCGGAGCCGGGCCGGGGGGCGTTGCTGGAGCATCCGTAATGGCAGCACCAATACCGAAACCGATAAACCAACCGCTACAGCCAAATTTGACGATGGCCTTTACTTCAACGCCGGCCCGTCGCGCATCCCGCACCATCATCAACTTACTTTACATTACTGCAAAGAATTAAATGTGCCCATACAGGTTTACAATAATGTAAACGAAGGGGCTTATTATTTTGCCGAAGGTAAGGGGCCGCTATCCAACAAAAAAATCCGCGTACGCGAAGTTCATAACGATATGCGTGGCTACATGGCCGAGTTGCTTACCAAGAGCGTTGATAGCAGCACCCTGGATAAAGCATTAACTAAAGAAGAAGCGCAAAAAGTACTGGAATACTTAGCTGCCGAAGGCGGGCTGGATATTGATAAGCTATATAAGGCATCGGCCCGCAGGGGCTATACAGAAACACCGGGCGCAGGGGATAGACCGGGGAAGATCGGCCAGCCGCATAAATTGGCAGACATGATCCAATCCGGTTTATTAGACCCTGATTCTTACAATGTTGCCGAATATACGTATGAGTTGCAAATGACCATGTTCCAGGCTATAGGGGGCATGGATATGATAGCTAAGGCCCTGCAAACTAAAGTAACACCTATGCTGAAGTTAGGTGCCGAGGTAACCAATATAACCAACCTGCCCGAAGGCGTAAAGGTAGCTTATAAGGATGCGGCAGGCGCACATGAATTACAGGGAGATATCTGTATCTGTACCATCCCCCTGCCCGTATTAAGTAACATCAATAATAATTTTTCGGGCGATGTAAGCCGTGCTATCGACTACATCAACTACATGAAGACCGGTAAGATAGGCCTGCAATTTAAACGCCGGTTTTGGGAGGAGGATGACCATATTTATGGCGGTATTACCCATACTAATAACGAATTAACCCAGATCTTCTACCCATCATACGATTACCTTGGTAAAAAGGGGATACTAATAGGTTATTATAACTTTAATGATAAAGCAAAACGCACCGGCGATTTAAGCTATGCGGAGCGAGAAAAACTGGCTTTGGAAAAAGGCCGGTTAGTACACCCGCAATATGATCAGGAGTTTGAAAAATCGTTCTCGGTAAGCTGGCATAAAACCAAATATAATTTAGGGGGATGGGCAGAGTACAATACCGAGACGCGAAAAACCCAATACCCGGTATTATTAAAGCCGGATAAACAGGTATACTTTGCCGGCGAGCACTTAACCTATTTAAACGCGTGGATGGCCGGCGCGTTTGAGTCGGCCAGGAGTGTGGTAAGCGCGGTACATGCACGCATAACAGAACAGCGGGTAAGCTATCCCGCAACAAATATTAAAGGATAAAATTAACTAACTCACGCTAAAACAGTAACAAGATGTCAAACGAAATTAACCGCAGAAACTGGATCAAAACCAGCGCTATGATGGCCGGGGGACTGGCCTTCCTGGGTGGTACGGCAGATAAACTGGCCGCTGCACCCCTCATTAAAAAATTAAATCAGGGTGAAGAAGTGCTAACCGAGGAAATGTTCCTTAGAGGTGCGCCTATCGAGTTAAAAGCCAGGTTAAACGCAAACGAGAACCCGTTCGGCCCATCACCAGCTGCCAAGAAAGCTTTGATGGAAGCCATTGATAATAGTTTCCGTTACCCTATGCGTTCTATCGGCGACCTGGCCGAGAAGATAGCTAAATACGAAGGTGTTTCGCCATTTAATAATGTCATGATGGCTGCGGGTTCAACACCATTGTTGATGGCTGCCGCTATGCATTATAGCGAGGGGGGTAAAGATATCATCACCGGCGATCCATCTTACGAGGATCTGCCATCACGTGCCGTAAAGTTTGGCGCCAAATGGGTAAAGGTTCCGTTGACACCTGATTATAAATTAGATCTTGACGCTATGGAGGCGAAGGTTAACTCAAATACAGGTCTTGTTTATATTTGTAACCCCAACAACCCTACCGCGACAGTTGTTGATACTGCAAAATTGAAAGCCTTTATTGACAGGGTATCAAAAAAAACTACCGTATTTGTTGATGAGGCTTATATTAACTATCTGCCAGATCCGGATGCTGTAACTATGATTGGCTGTGTTAAAGCAGGGCAGAACGTTATTGTAGCCCGCACCTTCTCTAAGTTATATGGTTTTGCCGGTTTACGCTGTGGCTATATCATAACTCAACCCGAAATTATTGGGACACTATCTAAGTATGCCGATGGCTTTGGCTTATCTGCTCCAACCATTGCCGCTGCAATGGCTGCTTATCAGGAAAAAGACTTTTTACAGGATGCGTTAAAAAAGACGATGGCGTCGAAAGAGTATTTGTATAGTGTGTTAAAAAAAGAAGGTTACGAATACATCCCGTCATCGGCAAATTTTGTGATGTTCCCATTAAAAATGGACCGGAATAAATTCTCTGACGAGATGTACAAACGTGGCGTAGGTATCCGTACCTGGAAACTGAACGGTAAAGATTATTGCCGGATCAGCATAGGCCGTATGGACGAAATGGAAGCTTTTGCCGATGCCTTTAAACAAATATCATAACACCAAACAGGAATAATAATGCGTAATATATTTTTAACCTTTTGCCTGCTGTATGTAACCGCGACTACATCGGCACAGCAAAAGACCCCGAACCCTCGCCCGTTAACAATGGATGAGTATACCAAGGCAAAAACTTATACTATTGCCGACCTTGACAAGGATACCTATGTTAAGTTTGACGGTGCCTATGTGCTTGACCGTTATGAAAGCCGGAAGCCATACTTTATTACCGGCAGCGATAACTTAAAAAAACGGATAGACCTTTACAAGTTCATAGCCAAAGAGGGTATGCAGGAAATTGGCCTGATGGTATTTTATACCAGCGAAACGGGCAAACGCTACCAGGCTTTAGTACCCGATTTTACTGCAGACGGCAAGGTTTGGGGGGCTTATTTTCAGGATATTGATGATATTAATAAAGTAGAGAAAAACTTTATTCTGAAGTTATCTTATGTGCTTTCAAAGGAAATGAGCTTTCAGCAATACAAGGTATTGAATGGTGGTAAGGACATGAAAGAAGAATCGGCCACTTATGGTAACGATATCTGTTTCCCCGGCGATGAATTGGTGACTATGGGTAACGGAACTAAAAAGCTGCTGAAAGATATTAAAAGCGGCGATAAGATAATTACCGTCGACCCGATTACGCACCAACCATCTGCAACTAAAGTTAGAGAGCTAACAGTACATGCAGCTAAAAACTATGCGTTAACGCAATTGGTACTGGTATTGGCAACCGAAACGAATACAGCAGCTGCAGTAAATATTAACCTGCGTGCCAAAGTTTTAAAAGCAACACCTAATCACCCTATGATGACCAAAGACGGCAGCGCCAAAATGGGCGATGTAGCGTTAGGTCAGCAGGTGCTTTGCTTGAACGAGCAAACCGGCAAATACGAAGCCTTTACCGTGCTGCAAAAGACAGAGCATGGCGGCGGTATGCAAAAGGTTTACAATATAGTTGCCGAAAAAGGCAGTACATTTTCAATGAACGGTGTTATGGTAATGCAAAAATAGTATTGTAGCAATCAATCTGTTACAAAGCGGGTAGCCTAAAACTATCCGCTTTTTTGTTTATTTGCGTTAACTAATTATGATCAAGCAGTTTTTATTTATTATTGGTGTTTTATTTGGGGTGACTACTGGGGAGGCGCAGCAGCGGAAAATCCCGACAGATATTGCAGGTAAACAAATATTGTACGGTAAGGACCTGATTGCCCGTACGGCTTATTATTTTGGCCCCAAAGGCAAACTTGGTCATTTAACTAATGGTATGAATTGCCAGAATTGCCATAACGCTGCCGGCACTAAGTATTACGGACTGAATCTTATTTCTACCGCCGCCAACTACCCGCAATATATGCCGCGTACCGGCGATGTAATGTCAATAGCAGGGCGTATTAATGGCTGTATGCAGCGGAGTTTGAACGGGCGGGCCTTAGATACCACCAGTCGCGAAATGAAAGCTATGGTAGCTTACATGAAGTGGTTGGGGAAAGGTGTAGCAAAAGGGCAGAAGCCACCCGGCAGCAGTGTTTTAAAACTGGCTTACATGGATAAACCTGCCGATCCGATAAAAGGCAAAGCGGTTTTTAGGCAAAAATGCCAGGTTTGCCACGGCGCAGAAGGGCGTGGACTAAAAGTTGCTAACGGCGCGGTTTATACTTACCCGCCGCTATGGGGTAATGATAGTTATAATGATGGCGCAGGCCTTTACCGTATAACAACGTTTGCCGCTTTTGTAAAAAGCAATATGCCTTTTGGCACTACTTATAAAACCCCGCAATTAACCGATGAAGAAGCCTGGAATGTAGCTGCGTTTGTTAATTCGCAACCAAGACCACATTTTGATCAAAGTAACGACTGGAAGGATATAAGCAGGAAACCTATTGATTTCCCGTTTGGCCCGTACGCAGATCCATTTAGCGAAAGCCGGCATAAGTTTGGCCCTTACCAACCAATTGCAGATGCGCGAAAATCAACCGGTAAAAAATCATAACTTTATATTTTAAACAACACATACATGAAAAACTTAGTTAAATACTTCGTAATTATTTTAGCAGTAGCATCAATAAAAACTGCATCGGCACAATCAAATGCAGATTTTAAAGGGGCTGAAGCAAAATTACCACACTATAAAGCCCTTTATTTTGTTGACGATACGGCGTCTGCCAAAATAGGCATGACACTGCGCAACATCAACAATGCTATTGAAGACCCGCGTTTAAAAGGTAAAGTTGAAGTAGAGTTAGTTGCTTTTGCAGGAGGATATACTATGTTTTTGAAAGCCGGTAAGTATGAGTCGCAATTAAAAGCTTTACAGGCAAAAGGTGTCGTGTTGGCTGAATGTGAAAATACCATCAGAGAAAGAAAAATTGACAAAGCTACTTTGTTCGACTTTATAGGTTACGTACCAAGCGGCAATGGCGAGATAATCATCCGCGGTAACGAGGGCTGGACAATTGTACATCCATAATAATATAGATGATGAAAAAGGGACTGCTATTAATAACTTTTGTATGTAGCGGACTGTTTGCATCAGCGCAGGATATTAAGGGTAATTATGCTATTAAAAATGTGCAAACCGGAATGTTGTTGCGCATTAAAGATGCTAACTCAAAAACCGGCACCCCAATAGTGGCCTATTATCCAGAGAACTGGAAATGTATGACGTGGGATTTTAAAAAGACTGAGGCGAACACTTACCAGTTGCGTAACCTTTTTAGTAATAAAACCTTACAGCCAACAACATTGGCGAGCGCAAATGTGCCGTTTAACGAACAGCTACTTATTCCCGGCGAAGCTAAACAGCAATATGAGTTTATTCCGGTTAAGAAAGATACTTACCTGATCAAACTTAAAGGTACTGATCTGTACCTAACTCCGGCCGATCCAAAAGGCGAAGTAAATTCGGCTATTGTATTGGCAGCCAAAAAAGGTACGCCCGACCAGCAATGGTTTATTTATGAGCAGGCGCCTACTATGTAAGCCATGTTGAGAGCCACCGTGGGCAAGTGGTATAGTCATTGTAGATTAAGTACCGACATACTGGTTTAGTGTAACCAGGTTATTCAAGGCATCACCGGCGGTATTGTTAAAATAGATATAAACGGTTTTACCTTCCTCCACCCACTCTTTAATGTACAAGCCGTATTCATATAAAATATCGTCTTCATAGCTACCGCGGTACCGGCCACCCGGTCCGTGAAAGCGTACATATACTACATCTGTATCAATAGGCTGCATAGGTGCCGCCGAAGCAGGCATATCATGCAATACAAAACTGGAATTATATTTCTCCAACAATTCATAAACATCGTCGCTATACCATGACGGATGCCTGAATTCTACCGTTAATTTCCAGCCGTTGTTAAGTTGGGTAACAGTGGCTAATAAATTATCCAGTTGTGTGGCATTTGCTATCGTGTTGCTGGGTGGTAGTTGGATCAGCAAACAGCCTTTTTGAGCTTTTGGTATATCTATGGCCTGCATAAAATTTTGTACATCCTGCGGTTTGAAAACCAGCTCCTTGTTATGGGTGATCTCCTTCCATAATTTGTAGGTGAATTTAAAATCATCAGGTACTTCGTTGCTCCATTTGGTAACTGTAGCGGCTTTAGGTAGTTTATAAAAAGAGCTATTAATCTCTAAACTATTAAACAATGTAGCGTAATAGGACAGCCTTGATCTGTCCCGGTGTTCGGGCGGGAAATCGCGCTTGGGTATGGGTGTTAACAGGCCGCTGGTGCCGGCATAAAAATTTTTGGTGGTATCCATAGCTAAGCAGTCGCTGGTTGTTTGTTAACCGTTTTATTACGGATGAAAATTAATGCCATTAACGCACCTAAAAAACCCAGCCCCGCGGATATTCTCATAATATTAGCGTAAGCATTGATAAACCCTTCGTGATAGGCTTTTTCTATAACAGGTTTGTCTTGAACTGCAATATTTGCAGGCACTTTGGCATTACCCAGGTCAGTCACTTGCTGCATTACCAATTGTTTGTCTTTTGTATTAAGTGGAACAGTTTTTATTTGTGATTGCAAAGCGCCCGAAAAGAACAGCACGGCCAGCGCGCCAAATATCGCGTTAGCAAACACGCCCGAGATCCGCGTCATAGCATTGTTAATGCCCGATGCTGTACCCGAGTAATGATCGCTTACTGATGCCATTACGGCGGCTGTAAGTGGTGCAACTGTAAAGGACATGCCCAGGCCTAAAACCAGCACACCGGGGAAGAAAGTAGTCCAGTAATCTGCCGGCCCGCCGGTTTGTTTAACAAACGATAAGATGAGCAAACCTGCGCCGGCTATTGCAGGGCCAAGTACGAGAAATAAGCGTGGGCCATGCTTGTCGGCCAAACTACCGGCAAAGCGGGCAATGGTTATCATTAAAACCGTAAAAGGCAAAAAAGTTAATCCTGATTGCAATTGGCTATACCCCTGTATCTGTACAAGGTTAAGCGATAAAAACAACATACCTGCACCCAAACCTGCATACAGGAAAAACGTAAGTAAATTGGCGCCGCTAAACGTGCTGTTGGAAAATAATTTAAGCGGCATCATTGGGTTGGTGCTCGTTATTTCAATAATTATAAATATTACCAGGAAAACAGTACCGGCAACAACCGAGCCGTAGGATTGGATATTAACCAGGCCGACAGCCGGCATACGCAAAAAGCCAAAAGTTATTAAAGCTAAACCCAGGGCTATGGTTATAGCGCCTGCAAAATCAAGGCTTTGTTTGTTATCCTGGTCTTTTATCTCGGTTACTTTAAAAGCCAGCATTAGCAAGGCCGCTACGCCAAACGGAACATTGATAAAAAATATATAGCGCCATAAGCCCGCATCGGCTAAGGCGCCACCCAATATTGGCCCGCCCATAGTTACAACTGTAGTAAATGCCGACCATGTGCCGATAGCTCTACCACGCTCTTTAGCGTTGATGGATGATGAGATAAGTGATAAGCTGCCGGGTATCATTAAAGCCCCGCCAATGCCTTGTAAAAGCCTGCAAATAACCAGCGTTAAAACACTGCCTGATAATCCACACGCCGCCGAGCCGGTGATGAAGATAAAGATCCCCACCATAAATATTTTTTTGCGACCCAACTTATCTCCCATGGCACCACCTATTAAAATAAGTGAGGCCAGCATGAGGAGATAGGCGTTCAAGATCCAGAACAGATCGGCGCCCGTAGCTTTTAAACTTCGCTGTAGTGCCGGTAAAACCACATTTAAGGCCGTCGCATCAATAAATGCCATAGCCGAAGCGAGAATGGTTGATACCATTATCCATTTACCTGCCGCACTGTTAAGCGCTACTGTTGCCATTGTAAGTTAACGTAGTTAAAATAATTGAGTTTCAATTATTTTCTAAAAAGAGCCAACGGATAATTTATGGCTTATAGCTTCCTGCTTCTTGCATGGTAAAAAAGTAAAACTGATACTGAAATTTAGAGCCCATATTTAAAAATGCAGTAAATAGCTCTAAAGCCATCTTTCCAGCCAATTTTTTTTCCATCTTCATAGGTACGGCCGTAATACGATATACCGACTTCATATATACGGATGCGTGGTATTTTTGCAATTTTCATGGTAACCTCGGGCTCAAAGCCAAAACGTTGTTCTTTTAAAACAAGGCTCTGTATAATTTGGGTGTTAAACAATTTATAGCAGGTTTCCATATCTGTAAGGTTAAGGTTTGACAGCATATTAGATAAAAATGTTAAAAATTTATTACCTATAGTATGCCAAAAAAACAAGATTCGATGGGGGTTGCTGCCCATAAATCTTGAGCCATAAACAATATCAGCAAAGCCCTTACATACAGGTTTTAACATGTCATTATATTCGTCAGGATCGTATTCAAGGTCGGCGTCCTGTATAATAAGGTATTCGCCGGTAGCTTTGGCAATACCGATATGTAAACATGCACCCTTGCCCTTATTAAAGGGTTGTTTTAAATACACAATATCAAGCACTGCATTTTCTTTATGGTAATCAGCTATTGCCGAAGCCGTATTATCGGTTGAGCAATCATCAACAATTATAATCTCTTTTTTAATATTGTTTATAAGCGTTACATTTTTTATTTTATCCAATATCAAATGTATAGTACTACCCTCATTATATGCCGGGATAATTATGGAAAGCTTATTAATATTCATTGATGTATTATAGCTTAATTAGTATTGGCTAAGGCTTTATAAATTGCATATCCGGTGCTCTGGTATATTTTTTCAAATTTTTTATATTTTTCAAACCGGGTAAGATATTTTATTGAATCTTTTTTAAACTGATTCTGTGGATATAGTAAATAAATATTCCCGGCATTTTTTCCATAATATAGCGTGGTTTTATGCCTGGCATCATTATTAAAATGAAAGTTAAGAAAATTATCTTCTAATAATACCCTGTTATTTCTAATTTCTAATGCCATATGTGGCGCCGTTAAATAAAATATATCCCTGCCTTTATTATTCAGGTTATCAAGGCTATGAATTTTATTGATCAAATCTTGCGGGTAAGGGGATGTCAAACCACTATAATCGCTTACAGTATTTTTACTTTTAATATGAAGTTTAATAGCGTTAATGTAAGTTATTGCATTAAATGCCGTATACATAATAACCAACCCCCACAGCAACGTTTTAGCTAATTGCCCTCGCCAAAATATAATAAATAATGTGGGGGTAAGTAACACAGTAATGATCATGAAGTGACGATATTCATAAGATACATCTACATTCATAAAATAAATTAATGTATAAAAGCATATGCTCACCCCGGCAAAGCATAGCAATACAGTTTTATATAATGGAGTTATATTACGGCTTTTAATTATCAAATAATATACTGGTAATACAACAACCATCCCAATTAACCAATGGATTGTCTTGTTTAGTGTATGTAACGAAAAGAACCCCAAAAATGGCGCAACAACAGGATATGCCAATATTCGTAGCTGTATCCTGATTCCTAAAGATGAATCGCTAATATTTCTATTATGGTTTAAAAATAAGAATTTAGATGCTACAAGGTAGATAACTAAGGCTATGCCTAAGCAGGAGCCATTTATAAATATCTTTTTGAAATCAAGATTTTTAAATGAGATGAAAGGTAAAACCGAAGTTGATAAAAACAGGTAAAGCAAAGCGCCGCAAAAAATATTGGTAAATGATGCTTTAAGAAAAAAGCCAATTGCTGATAAAAGAACTAATAAAGCTAAGTTTGAAAAATTTAGCCGGTCGCGCTTAATTACCCAATAAATAAACCAGGGGCAATAGGCAAGCATTAAAATTCCACCACCGTCATACACAAACAAATTGTCCCAAAAAAAAGGCTGAAACAACGTGAAAAGCAATAAACAAAGTGCAGTTATTGAAGTTGGGTAGCCATCTTTAGCTATCCTGTCTTTTTTTTTAATTAGCTTTGAGTATAGTTTATAGATACCAAAGCCGGAGAATAAAAGGCAAATTACGATAAGTATTTTTAACGCGATACTGAGCCTTACGTTAAGGCATTTTTCAATAAGCATAGGTAACGCAAACTGGCCTGGCGACCACCACGACACAAACTCGTTTTCGTCTTCATTTATATTTGAGG
The DNA here is from genome assembly GCF_050433825.1 of Mucilaginibacter sp. UYCu711. NCBI lineage: Bacteria > Pseudomonadati > Bacteroidota > Sphingobacteriia > Sphingobacteriales > Sphingobacteriaceae > Mucilaginibacter > Mucilaginibacter sp. UYCu711. The sequence continues at coordinate 111,612 of NZ_JBNPWM010000001.1, forward strand.
TTTTTGGGTGTTGATAATGGTTAAACGGTATGTGCCTGTAACCGTTGTCTGTCATTTTAAGTGTCAAGGCCGTATCCGGAACCAAATTTTGAAATGATACACAAACAACAATCATAGCTATAACTATATAACTAAAAATTGCTATGTAAAGAATGTTTTTAAGTTTGCTATTATTCAAATATCAATGAGTTTAAAACCGGTGTTATTTATGATATTGCTTTAATTCTGTCTTTAATTGTTGTATCTGTTCTTGCGCCTGATGGTTTTCCAGGAAATAATAAATTGCCGCAATTAAAAATATCTTACCTAACACAAATACACCGGCCATTATCCATCTCCATGCTTTATGCACGCGCATTTGGCTTGACTCGGCCTCAACCTCAATAAACTGGTTACCGTTGTTGTAATAATGACGGTTGTTGGCTCCGCGATCACTTATTGGTGGGGTGTCGCCAGGTACAATAAGTGCGTTAATGCCACGCTCTATTTTTTCAAACATTCCCGGTGGTGGCGGTATTGAAATATGGCGGGCAAGAGTTTCGAGATCGGTTTCTAATTGAAATAATGCGTCTTGTATTTCAGGATATTGTCTTTTTAACAGCAGCAATTGCCGGATTTCTTCTTCTGAAGCCGAACCCAATACATAGGACTCCAATACCCCGCTTTCTATGTATTTTTTAATTTCCATTTAATCTCCTTATAATACAAAATGCTTCTTTCAATAAAGTTTTTATCAGCTCTTCAGATTTGTTTATCTCCCTCGATAGCTCGGCGGTAGTTTTCTTGTTATAGTAAATACTGCAAAAAACATGCTTTTGTGCTGTAGTCATTTTATCAAGATACTTACAGGCTATGCTATTATTTATATTGACAACAGCTGGTGCTTTATACCCTTTTACCGAATCATGAAAAGGTATAAGTTCTTCCCTGGCAAATCTTAATAACTGTACCCAGTTATTATTTTCACTCCAATTTGTACAGTTATTTTTTTGGGCTATTGTATTAAAAGTTTTTAGCAGATACTCTTCAGCTACCACTTTGTCTTTAACTACCTCATTAATATAGCCCAATAACATAGCCGCATAATTATCATATAATATATGTATGCTCGGCGGTTTATTTTGTAGTAACACCTTTCCTTGTTTTCTCATAATTATTCCTAATCCAAGTAAATCCGCGTCCCAAAAAAGTCATGATAGGTATTTACGCGTAAAATTATAAAACTTTGCCGTACTTTATAATTGTATTTTAACTGTTAAGCAATAGGTTTAATACCGTTTATTTAAATTTATTTAAACAGGTAGTTGTAATAAGCTAACTTGTACCTGATAATTATTATAAACCATTAATAACCAGTGCGATGAAAAAGATTAACAATGGTGTTTGCCTGGCCTTGATTGCCGTCGCTATAGCAAATGTTGTTTATGGGCAATCATTGCCACGATTTAAAAAACATGTTATCACCAACGATTTTATATCAGAGGGAGTTGCCGTAGGCGATGTCAACCATGATGGTAAAACAGATATCCTGGCAGGCACCTGCTGGTTTGAAGCACCCGATTGGAAACGCCACGAGATAGCACCGACAAAAAGCCTGAAACCAGGCACCGAATACAGCGATTCATTTCTTGATAATAGTATTGATGTTAACCTTGATGGCTGGACAGACCAGGTAATAGTTGGCTACCCCGGCGAACCCGCAGTATGGTATGAGAATCCTAAAAATAAGGAGGGCTATTGGAAAAAACATGCTGTAATGGATGGGGTAGGTGTTGGCAACGAATCGCCAAATTTTGTCGATGTTGATGGCGATGGGCGCATAGATATTTTATGTGCCGATGTAAAAGCTAAACAAATGGTTTGGCTAAGCCCGCCAACTAAAAAAGGCGATACTATCTGGACGAGATACCCAATCAGCGCGGCTAATATTCCGGGAACGGACCGCTATTCGCATGGATTAGGCATGGGTGATATTAATAAAGATGGCCGTAACGATGTAATGATAAAAAGTGGTTGGTGGGAGGCACCGGTTGACCGCAAACAGCCCGACTGGGTTTTTCATCCGGCGAACTTTGGCGATGATTGCTCAGAAATGTATGTGCTGGATGTTAACGGCGACGGATGGAATGATGTAATAAGTGCGTCGGCGCATAAATATGGCATTTGGTGGCATGAGCAGGTTAAAGATGCGCAGGGAAATATCAACTGGAAGCAACACGAGATAAACCGGGATTTTTCGGAAACGCATGGTATGGCGTTAAACGATATTGATAATGACGGCTATCCTGATCTTGTTACAGGTAAAAGGTGGTATGCGCACAACGATACCGATACTGATCCTGGCTCGCACGAAGCGTCAGTAATTTACTGGTTTGAGTTTACGCCGGGCATAGCGCCTTACTTTGTTCCGCACCAGATTGATAACGATTCAGGTGTGGGTTTGCATGTAATTGTAAAGGATATGAATAAGGATAAAAGGAAAGATATTGTGATATCTAACAAAAAAGGCGTATTTTATTTCGAAAATACACGTTAAGAATATCAAATACTATCATCTATGCCTTTAACCCGTAAACAAGCCTACCGCCGAATAGAAATTACCCGTATACTATTAATTGCCATAGGCATAGCCTGCGCGGCCTTTGGTTTAAAAGGATTTTTGATCCCTAACGAGTTTATTGATGGTGGTGTTACCGGCATTTCCTTATTGATAAGCTCCATAACCGGCTGGCCAATATCTATATTGATACTGGTAATTAATATCCCGTTTATCTGGCTGGGTTATAAACGGGTAGATAAGCTGTTTGCCCTTAAAACACTCATAGCTATAATTATTTTAGCACTGGTATTGTATTTCGTTACTTTCCCATTAGTAACTAAGGATAAATTACTTACCGCTGTTTTTGGGGGATTCTTCCTGGGTACAGGTATAGGGCTGGCCATGCGCGGCGGCAGTGTTATTGATGGTACTGAACTGTTAGCTGTTTATATAAATCCGCGTTCTGCGTTATCTATCGGGCAGATAATCCTGGTGATTAACATCTTTATATTTGGGATAGCGGCTTTCTTTTTAGGGATCGAATCGGCTTTGTATTCAATCCTCACTTACCTGGCGGCAACGCAAACCATCAACTATATAGTACAGGGTTTTGACGAATTTACATCAGTAACCATCGTGTCGCCCAAAAGCGAACTGATAAAAAATGTAATAATGCGCCACCTGCATAGGGGCGTAACGGTTTACAAGGGCGAACGCGGCTTTGGCAAAACAGAAATCACCAATAAAAATGTAGATATTATAGTAACTGTAATAACCCGCCTTGAGGTGCAGCGCCTTGTTGCACGTGTGCAGCAAATTGATCCCGCTGCTTTTATTGTTACCAATTCCGTATCAGGAGTACGGGGTGGGTTAATAAAAAGGCAACCGTTAGATCATTAATTAGTAATTATCGTAAATGTGGTTTGGCATACCCTATTTTTACAAGTATCTAGCCGTAATGGTAGCGATTGCGCCATAAAATCGGATTTTGGCAGATATTTTAAAGTCTTTTTGTCAGTAAAAGTGATTTGTGTCATGTTGGTGACAAAATGTCTGTTAAAATTTTTAATTTTATTAAAGAGGTGTAAATCGCAAATTTATAATCGCAATTTTTGACGAAAATAAAAAAAAAGGCATTTTTTTTTGGTCAAAATCAAATTCTGAGTGCTTTTTCTGCTTTTTGAGTGATGAAAAATCGTAATATTTCCAATTGTCAGCATTTTTTTGGCTTATTTCTGATATTTCCTGAAAAGTTAATTTATTTAATTTTTTAAGACACCTTTTTTTTCTGATCGATTTTAAATCGCAAATAATCTATTCGCCAAACCAAATAATTAAATGCGAATTTTTTAATTAAGCAATTTCAAAAAAAGGCTTTTTTGATGATAAAAGGCCATAAAATTTTATGGCATATTTTGTGACGCAGGCAGTGCATATAGAATGCAATTTGTTCTTGTCTCGTGATCCCTATGGATATCAGAAAGAAATAATTGTTTTTCTGAAGAGATATTAATTATTTAATCACATTAAATCAAAACATCATGTTAGTAGTATTAGAAGTTGTTGCATTATTAGCCGCCATTATTGTTCCTTTAGCTTACGGTGCTAAAAGAGCCGAGTCAAGAAGGTCATCAAACTAATAAGTAAAAACTTAATAGTATAAAAAAAGGGATAGCGAATGCTATCCCTTTTTTTGTTTTATAAATTCTTAATTATTCAGCATAATTCCCAATCGGCTTAGTTCGATTTCGCCGGTGCCCGTTAATATTACAATGCGCGAGTTTGCTTTAGGTCTGATCCAATGCAGGGTATGCATTTGTTTCAGCATAGCCGCGCCCAGTGCCCCGGCTAAGTGATGTTTCCTTTCGGTCCAGTCTAAACAAGGTTTTGCAAAATTACGTTTTGCTCTCCTGATGTCGGTTACATTCAAACCCATTTGCCCGAACCAGTGCTCGCCATTTGTACTAACTGTAAATTCATTATTACCAGGTATCAGGATCTTTTTATTTACTAATGATTGTGTAAGATCAACCGCGATTTTACCGGCCAGATGATCGTAGCAAGTTCGGCAATACTGTATATCGCCGTTTGCGAAATGCTTGTTACTTGCCTCTTTTGTATGAGGCATTAAGTTACAAATTGCCTCAATAGCATAAGCCACCTCGGGCCTTGCAAAGCTATAATAACGGTGTTTGCCCTGTTTATCAGCCTTTATAAAACCGGCTTCTAATAATTTATTTAAATGGTTGCTTGCAGATTGGGGCGACACATTCGCTACTAATGCAAGTTCGCCGGCGGTGTAAGCGCGGCCATCAAGCATGTTCCATAACATATTTGCTCTTGCCGGCTCGGCAATTAAGCCAGCTACTGTTGCAAACTGATCATCGGTTTCCATATTATTTATCATTGTAAAACAAAGCTATAACAATATAAAACTTCATGTTTCATTTTAAAATGAATTGTATCAAACCCATTAATATTATCCTTGCAGAACTTTATAATTAATTACTTTTAACTGCATGGAAAAATCAAAAGGCCTTATCGTTTATATTTTTTACGCCATACTTGTTTTAACCTGGGGCAGCTCATTTATCCTGATGAAGATAGGGATGGAGTATTATACGCCGGCCCAGGTGGCCACCATACGGCAGGTATCAGCATTGATAGCGCTGGCAGGCTTCGCGGTATTTAATATCCGTAAGATCCCCGTAAATAAATTAGGTTACGTATTATTGACTGCCGCCTTAGGCATGTTTATACCTGCCTATCTGTTTTGCTATGCAGAAGCAGGCATGAGCAGCGCCATAGCGGGTATTTTAAACGCTTTAACCCCGGTATTTACATTGGTGCTGGGCGCATTGTTTTTCAAACAACAGATCTTACGGATGCAGCTGGTTGGATTGGCCATAGGTATTATTGGTATAGCCTTGCTGGTATTGGTAAACGCAAAAGGCCAATTAGATGTTAACCATTTTGGATTTTTTGTAATATTAGCCACCATTTGTTATGGTTTGAATATAAATATTGTTAAAACCTATTTATCAGATCTTAATCCGTTGCATGTTACTACCGTAGCTGTTATGTTTGCGGGTTTGGCTTCTTTACTATATCCGCTGATTACCGGTGGATTCCATATTTGGCCGCTTACAGCGCAAAACAAGATTCCCCTTATTGCCTCCATAACTTTAGGGGTATTTGGTACAGCAATGGCGCAACTGCTTTTTTACCAGGTTATTAAACGCTCATCGCCGGTGTTTACAAGTTCAATTGTGTTTGCCTTACCTGTAGTGGCTGTTTTTTGGGGCGTGTTTGACGGAGAAACAATAATGGCCTGGCATTATGTAGGTATGGCTTTTATAGCCAGTGCAATAATTGTTATTAAGCGGGCGAAGTAAGTGGGGTATATAGAGGGTAAAACAAGCTAAACAGGTAACAATTGTACTACAAAAACTATAGGATATAATCTATTTTGAATTTAGAATCAATCCGGATAAGCAATAGGGCATGGTTTTGAAGCTGGAATTTACAGCTTTCTGACGGTGTTAGGGGGGATTGTTGTTACTGTAAAAGGCTTGTGATAGCATATAGCAGCTTATACCAATTTGCCGCTATTGATTTTGAAGCCATATTAATTAACTTTGTTGCATAGCTATTATTAGTAAGACGAAAAACAAAGCAACATAGCGCCTGTTAAACCTCTGACCAAATAATAAGTCTGTACTAACAAATAATCAATTAATATAACATACTAATACCGACATGAAGAGGATTACCATCTTAACTGCTATTATTATTGCAATGTTTGCTGTAAACTCATTTGCACAAACAGTTGTAAAAAAATCTACCAGCAAAACCACTGTAGTTAAAAAAACTACAACAACATCATCTGCTAAAGTAAGTGCTGTAACACTTGAACAAGGAAAACAGTTATTAGCTAAAAACGATTGCTTAAGCTGCCACAAAATGGATGTGAAAATTGTAGGCCCTGCATATAAAGACGTAGCCAAAAAATATCCAGCAACAGCAGCAAATTACGAAATGCTTACGCAAAAAGTAATTGCCGGCGGCAGCGGTAACTGGGGCGATGTACCAATGTCGGCCCACCCATCAGTGCCACCTGCTGATATTAAAAAAATGGTGCAGTACATCTTGTCTATTAAGTAATATAAGCATAGTATTAAGGCATTTTAACAATGCCTGTAATTTTTAACTTACAAAGTATACCAGCCGGTATAGTAATCATTATATTAGTGATTATTATACCGGCTTTTTAATTTAACCAATATAAACCTGAGCCCGGATAATTAATTACTGGTTTGCTATGCTATTGCAGTTTGGCAGGCGGTTATGATTATTTAAACCATAATTATGAAGAAAAATTACAAATGGCTTTTAGGCGTAGCATGCGCATCGGCAGTGCTATTCTACACCTGCAAATCGGTACAAAAGTATGTTACGCAATATCCGGTACAACGCGATGAATCGGGCAGGATCCTGGTTGATATGCACCCAGACCCAACCCCGAAATCTCCGGAAGAGGAGATGAAGCATATTTACACACCTCCCGGTTACCACCTGCAACTGGTTGCGGCCGAACCTATGGTTAGTCAGCCCGTAGCTATTGCCTGGGATGGCGATGCCCGCATGTATGTTGCTGAATTAAATACGTATATGCTGGATGTTAGTGGTAGCGGCGAACGGAACGCTACGTGTAAGATAAAACTTTTAGAGGATACCAATGGCGATGGGCTGATGGACAAAGTAACCGTTTTTGCCGATAACCTTTTAATGCCGCGCACGCTGCAGCCGCTTGATAAGGGGCGTTTATTAATAAGCCTGACCTATTCAAATAGTGTTTTTTGTTTCCAGGATACCAACGGTGATGGTGTGTCTGACAAAAACTGGCTGGCTTACGAGAACAACGGTATCAATACCAATAACCTTGAACATCAAAAAAGCGGCTTAATCTGGAACCTGGATAACCGTATGTACTTAACTTATGATCCCGTTAGGTATACCATGAAAGGCGACCAGGTTATCCCTGACACGCTGGTTGAAGGTACCGCCGGCCAATGGGGTCTGGCAAATGACGATTATGGACGCTTGTTTTTCTCCTCTGCCGGCGGCGAAGATCCAGCCTATCTTTATCAGCAAAACATTCACTACGGGCAGTTTGATTTCAGGGATCGTTATGATCCGGAATTTATCCCGGTTTGGCCGATAGTAACTACGCCGGACGTACAGGGTGGCCTTGGCCGCCTACGTTTAAAAGACAGTACGCTTAACCATTTTACAGCAAGTAACGGTCAGTCAATATTTAGGGGGGATAAACTACCTGCGGATATGAAAGGTGACTTATTTATTTGCGAACCTGTGGGCAGGTTGATCCGCCGTGCTAAGGTTACCAATACTAATGGTAAAGTAACACTTAGAAACGCTTATGATAAGGCAGAGTTTTTAGCATCTAACGATTTGAACTTTCGTCCGGTCAATACTATTACCGGCCCTGATGGCTGTATGTACATAGTTGATATGTACCATGGTATAATCCAGGAAAGCGAGTGGACAAAAGCGGATAGTTACCTTCGCCCAAAAATCCAGCAAAAAGGATTGGACAAAAATATTGGCCGTGGCCGTATCTTCCGTTTGGTGCACGATGATTATAAACCATCGAAAGTAAAACCTCATATGTTGGAAGAAACCAGCGCGCAGTTGGTTGAGCACTTAAACAGCCCAAATGGCTGGTGGCGGGATAATGCCCAAAAACTACTGGTGCTGCGTGGCGATAAATCTGTTGTGCCCGCTTTAAAGGCTCTCGCAGTTGGCGGCGGCCAGTTAGCTCGCATTCATGCTTTATGGACCTTAAATGGCTTAGACGCTATGGATGCCGAAACCTTTGCAATCGCATTAAAAGATAAAGATCCTGAAGTGCGTAAAACTACCGTTTGGATAGGCGAGGACTATATGAAAAAAGATGCCCAGGCGATAGATCTGCTGGCTAAAATGAGTGATGATGCAAGTGCCGATGTTCGTTTCCAGCTATTGCTCACCATGCGATTTGTCAATTCTGCAAAATCAAAAGATATTATTGCGGGCCTGATCAAAAATTATCCAAATGACCCATCGCTTGCAGCATCGCAAAACACTTATGAAAATAAGATAAGAGCAAGGGCCGAGCAATTGGCAAGACAAAAGTTACTTAACGCGCAAAGCGCTAAGTTGGTAGCAGCAGGCTCGTTGATATATAAACAACTATGCTTTACCTGTCATGGTACAGATGCTAAAGGTATCATATCAAATGGTGCCGGTATGATAGCGCCGCCACTGGCTGGCAATCCTGATGTTAATGCTAACGCGCCTGATAAGCTGATACGCATTTTGCTTTACGGCTTAAACGGGCCTATCAGGGGCGCTAATTATGCCGACGCTATGCCGGCGTTAGGTGGAAATGATAATGCCTATATAGCGGCTGTAATAAGCTATATCCGCAGCGACTTTGGTAACAAGGGCCGCGCGGTGTTGCCCGAGGATGTACAGAAAATACGTGATGCCACAACAGGCCGGACAAAAAGCTATACCATGGCCGAACTGGACGGCGTAAGGCCAATATTGGGTTATAGATAGCAAATCTTAACTTTAGTAAAAAGGGATCAGCCTGTTTGGCTGATCCCTTTTTTTATGACGATTAAATTAAACACAATTAACCTAACCGTTTGTTGTTGTTTTAATGAATACGGAAGAATTAATACAAACAGCTGCAGCACTAATGGCTGGCGACAAAGGCTTGCTGGCAATGGACGAAAGCCTGTCTACCTGTAATAAACGCTTTGCCGAAGCAGGTATTCCTCAAACAGAAGAATACCGACGCAAATACCGGCAGTTAATAGTTACTACGCCCGGTTTAAACGAGAGCATTAGCGGGGCGATATTGTTTGATGAAACCATCTATCAATCAACGGATGACGGCGTATTGTTTATAGATGTGCTGCATAAAGCCGGTATCATCCCCGGTATCAAAGTAGATGAGGGTACGGTTGATATGCCCGGATCGCCTAAAGAAAAGATAACCAACGGACTGGATGGTTTAGATATCCGCCTGAATAACTATTACGGCCTGGGTGCGCGTTTTGCTAAATGGCGTGCGGTGATAACTATTGGCGATGGTTTACCTACCACAGCTAATATTAAAGCAAATGCCGAAGCTTTAGCCAAATATGCCCGTTTATGCCAGGAGGATGATATCGTCCCTATTGTTGAGCCGGAGGTTTTGATGGATGGCGACCATACTATCGACCGCTGTTATGAGGTGACCGGGGCTACTATAAAAGAATTGTTTATACAGTTGAAAGCACAAGGCGTATTCCTGCCGGGGCTGATACTAAAACCCAATATGGTGATAGCGGGTGAAGACAGCAAGATCAATAACAGTACCGATGAGGTAGCAAAAGCTACAGTTAATTGCCTGTTAGCGTCTGTGCCTGCTGAGGTAGGTGGGATAGCGTTTTTATCAGGAGGCCAATCGCCGCAAGAAGCCACAAGGCATTTGCATGAGATGCATGTATTGTTTAGAGATAAGCTGCCGTGGCCGCTTACCTTCTCGTTTGCAAGGGCCATACAGCAACCGGCATTGGACATTTGGAAAGGCAAGGACGAAAACGTTGAAGCAGCACAACAAATGCTTGCTTTCAGGGCAAGTATGGATAGCGCTGCGCGTGCGGGCCGTTATAGTGTAGATATAGATATATGAAGAAGCTAATTGTATTTGACCTGGATGGTACCCTTGCAGAAAGTAAGGCGGCTATAGACGGAGAAATGGTAAAGATCCTGAACGCGCTGATAGACGTAGTTAAAGTGGCTATTATATCAGGCGGCGACTGGCCGCAGTTTGAAAAGCAGGTATTATCGCATTTAACCAATAAGCAGTCGTTTAAAAACCTGTCTATACTGCCAACCTGTGGCACTAAGTTTTATCAATATAAGTCGGGTTGGAAGAAGCTATATTCCGAAGACTTCACATCCGAAGAAAAGAAAAAGATAGTTGGCTCATTAACTACCGCTGTTGAAGAACAAGGCTTTAAACCCGAGAAAACCTGGGGCGAACAAATAGAGGACAGGGGCAGCCAGATCACCTACTCGGCATTAGGGCAGGAGGCGCCATTAAATGCAAAGAAAGAATGGGACCCCGGCTTTGCCAAACGCAAGAAGATCCAGGCAGCTTTAAGCAAAACTATACCGGAGTTCTCTGTGAACCTGGGTGGCACTACGTCTGTCGATATCACTAAACCCGGTATTGATAAAGCCTACGGCATTAAAAAGTTAAGAGAGATCTTAAATATCAAAAAGAAAGAAATGATATTTATAGGGGACGCCATATTCCCGGGTGGGAATGATTACCCGGCTAAAGAGGCCGGCGTGGTGTCTGTCTGCATCAAAGATCCCAACGAAACCAAACGCGTTATTCAAGGTATCATAGCCTGCCTTGACAAGAAAGGTAAATATGACACTGCATTCTTGTAACTGTAGGCGATCCACTTTAAAAGGTGGATCATGTGGATTATGTTTTTTGACTAACTATTTGATAGTTAACTATTTAATTTTTTGAGCGGATCACTTTGGATCACTCTTATTCGTCAGGATTTTTAGCTATATTACTTACGTAATTTGCTAATAATCAAACAGTTTGAAAATTGCTATTTTTGGCTGTTGTTTGGGTGAGTGGATCATCGGACGTGGATCACGCCTAAGAATCTTAGGTATCATGATTTAGAATTTCGTTTTAGTGCCGGATTCTTATCAAATACTTTAAAACAATCCCGTTTAAAAATTATTGTATAATCAAACTTACTGCCATGAACATGAAAATATTTGGAATTGCAATGATTATCCTGGGCCTTATTATGGTTATATGGACCGGGTTTACTTACACCAAAAAAGAAAAAATTATTGATGCCGGCCCTCTCCAGGTTTCGGCCGATCGGGAAAAGTCGGTTAACTGGCCGCCCTATGTAGGTGGCATATTGTTAATTGGTGGTATTGTAATTGTAGTTACGTCGAAGAAAAATAGTTAAGCCGCCCATCTTAAACTTATTATGATAACTGTGAAAAAAGAAGGCGTTATTTTACGCCCTTCAAACCTTGTTTTTGAGAATGAAGGAGTTTTAAACCCTGCCGTGATAAAAGATGGGAATAATGTCCATCTTTTTTATCGGGCAGTAAGTAAAGGTAATTTATCTTCTATTGGTTATTGTGAGCTGGATGGCCCGTTAACAGTTGCAGAAAGGTTATCTAACCCGTTGTTATATCCCGAGTTCGACTTTGAAAAACATGGGATGGAGGACCCACGCATAGTTAAGATAGCCGATACGTATTATATGTGTTATGTCGCTTTTGATGGTACTGACGCATTGGGATCCGTTGCCATTTCGACAGATTTAAAAAACTTCGAAAAACAGGGTATTATAGTGCCCCAGTTAAAATATAGCGATTTTGACGATTTGGCTAAAAGTAATGCCGGCATTATTGAACGCTATCGTAAAGACTATAATGCGCCCGACAACATTGTCATGGATAAGGATGTGATGTTCTACCCACGCCGCATAAATAATAAACTTGCTTTTTTACATCGAATAAAACCTGATATTCAATTGGTTATGGTTGATGACCTGGGCGATTTAACTTTTGATTTTTGGGAAAGTTACATTTCCAATCTCGAAGAAAACATCCTTCTGAAACCAAACTACCTGCATGAAATAAGTTACGTGGGTGGTGGCTGCCCGCCTGTTGAAACCGAAGCCGGCTGGCTGATCATTTACCATGGGGTACAGGATGTTGGCACGGGTTACCTATATTCGGCATGTGCCGCTTTGTTTGAGCTGGACGACCCGCTGAAGGAAATTGCCAGGTTACCCTACCCGCTGTTTAAACCCGATCAGCCTTACGAACTTGCCGGCGATGTGGATAATGTTTGCTTCCCTACAGGTACCGCCCTGTTTAACGATACATTATATATTTATTACGGCGCGGGTGATGAGGTAATAGCCTGCGCTTCGGTTAGCTTATCGGCTTTAGTTGAAGAGTTATTAACGCATACAACTCCGCAATCGATAGCATAGTTTCGGTATTTTAGGGTTGTTAAAGCAGGTTATAAAAAGTATTATTGCTGTCTGCAAATTATAAACCCAGCAATGAAGAATTTTCTTGATGACGATTTCTTATTAGAAAGTAAAACCGCCCAAAAACTATATCATGACTATGCCAAATCGATGCCGATCATTGATTACCATTGCCATTTACCACCTGATGAGATAGCTGCCGATAAACAGTTTGCAAACATAACCCGCATATGGCTTAACGGCGACCATTATAAATGGCGCGCTATGCGTGCAAACGGTGTTAATGAGGCCTACATAACCGGCGATAAAAGCGATTGGGAGAAGTTTGAAAAATGGGCGGCAACCGTGCCTTACACCTTACGTAACCCATTATACCACTGGACACACTTAGAATTGCAACGTTATTTCGGGATCACCGGGATCCTGTCTCCCGCGACAGCGAAAAAAATATATGATGAATGCAGCGAAAAACTGCAATCGCCGGAATATAGCGTGCGCGGCCTTTTGAAGAAATTTAAGGTTGAGGTAGTAGGTACAACCGATGACCCTTTAGATAACCTTGCTCATCATCAAAAAATAAAACAGGATGATTTTGGCGTACAGGTATTGCCATCGTTCAGGCCGGATAAAGCAATGAATGTGGATAATGTGGCTACGCTAAATGCTTATATCAATCAGCTTGAAAAAGTAGGAAACACTAGCATTAACGATTTAGATGATTACCTGGCAGCGCTTAAAAACCGGCATGATTATTTCGCGGCTAACGGCAGTAAACTATCAGATCACGGGTTGGATCATATCTACGCGGCCGACTATACCGAAAATGAGATCAAAGCCATCTTTAAAAAGATAAGGGCTAATGATGCCATAACTGCTGATGAGAACCTGAAGTTTAAATCGGCGCTGTTGTACCAGTTTGCTTTATGGGACCATGAAAAAGGCTGGGTGCAGCAATATCACCTGGGTGCCCTGCGCAATAACAATACCCGCGGGCTGGCAACTTTAGGCCCCGATACCGGCTGGGATTCTATAGGTGACTTTACGCACGGTAAAGCATTGTCAAAATTCCTGGACAGACTGGATACTGATAATAAATTAGCAAAGACCATCATTTACAACAGCAACCCGGTTAATAACGACCTGTTTGCCGCCATGACCGGTAATTTTAATGATGGATCAGTAGCCGGTAAGGTACAATTTGGTTCGGGCTGGTGGTTCATGGATCAGAAACAGGGGATGATAGACCAATTGAATTCCTTATCAAACATTGGCCTGTTGAGCAGGCTGGTGGGTATGCTTACAGATTCGCGCAGCTTTATGTCGTTCCCAAGGCATGAGTATTTCCGCAGGATACTGTGCAACCTGTTAGCCACTGATATTGAAAATGGGGAGTTGCCAAATGACCTGGCATGGACGGGTAAAATTGTACAGGACATTTGCTACAATAACGCCAGGGAATATTTTGGTTTTTATGAGTAAATATTTAACGCCCGTCATTGCGAACGAGGAACGAGTGTGGCAATCTCTACACGATAGGTTTACGATTTACCTGGCGTGTAGAGATTGCCACGCTTCGCTCGCAATGACGTGTTTGTAAAAAAAGAGGGCTCACCATTTGGTGAGCCCTCTTTTTTTATGATGATTAAATGAAACTATATTTTAACCTTAAACACCAACTTCTTGATCAATCCTTCGCCAATCATGGGCGCATGTACATCCTCGGGGTAAAAAATAACAAACTGGCTATCTTTTAGTGCGAAGTACATATCAGGCTTATCACCATAAAATAACACATCCTTCTCGTCGTTGTATTTGCCTTTTGGGCTTTTGCAGTCGGTGCGGGGTTTCCAGCCAATGGTTTCGTTTCCGCGGATGCAAAACTGGATATCGATATTTTTATTATGGCACTCAAATTTATCAGTAGCAGTTTCGGCGGTCTTGCCTTCAGCTTCTGATGCTATTACGATCAGTCCGTCAGTAATATCATGTTTACCAGCAGCCAATGTTTCTAAATCGGTCGAGTTGATAAACTCAAACGCAGCCTTGAAATTTGTATGCAGGCCGTAATATTTTTCGGCACTTGCAAGTGTGTCTATAATCATAATCTAATAATTATCTCTGTACCCTGCCAGAACCATCACCCTTAACCAATTCCTGAACTTCGCCTAAAGTAGCGTGGTTCAAATCGCCCGGGATAGTGTGCTTAATTGCAGAAGCAGCTACGCCAAATTCGGCAGCATCACCTAATTGCATGCCGGTTACTAAACCGTAAATAAAACCGCTGGCGAATGAGTCGCCACTACCTACACGGTCAATTATGCGTACTTCGTATTGTTTGGTATGATAAAACTCTGTTCCATCATATACCAATGCGCTCCAGCCGTTATCAGATGCACTATGGCTCTCTCTTAAGGTAGAGGCGATATATTTAAAGCCGAATTTCTGTTGCATTTGTTTGAAAACGCTTTTGTAGCCGTCAAGGTTCAACTCGCCTTTGGTTACGTCGGTGCCTTCGCTGGTAAAGCCTAAGGTGGTGTCGGCATCTTCTTCGTTGCCAATACAAACATCAACATACTGGCAAAGCTCGGTCATTACCTGGCGTGCTTTTTCTTTGCTCCAAAGCTTTTTACGGTAGTTTAAGTCGATGCTGGTAGTAATGCCTTTTGCTTTGGCGGCTTTTAAGGCAGCTAAAGTAAGTGCGGCAGCTTTATCGCTAAGGGCAGGGGTGATGCCGGTAGTGTGGAACCAATCGGCACCTTCAAATATTTTATCAAAGTCAAACTCGCTTGCATCAACTTCTGATATTGAAGCGTCGGCACGGTCATAAACAACCTGCGATGCACGCATAGAAGCGCCGGTTTCTAAAAAGTAAATACCTAAGCGCTTGCCGCCACGTGCAACAAACTGCGTATCAACACCATAACGGCGCAGGTGGTTTATTGCTGCCTGGCCAATTGGGTTTGCCGGTACTTTTGATACAAACGTCCCGTTTAAACCATAGTTGCAAAGTGCTGCTGCTACGTTGGCTTCGCCGCCACCATAGGTAACATCAAAACTATCGCTTTGTACAAATCTTTTATAATCAGGAGTTGATAACCTTAACATTATTTCTCCAAGGGTTACGACTTTTTTAGACATCGTTATTGCGCTGTTTTAAATTGAAAATAAGTTTATAGATACTACGTGGTTTTTATCCGAAGTGACCAAAAGTACATTAAACCTGACTAATTATGAAGATTTTTAGCGGAAAAATAACTACAATCGATTGCATAAAAATCGTCACTATTTATGGAAGGAGTCGCTTTTAAACTCAGGTCTATAGGAGGCACCTCCGGAGCCTCTATCTCATTGGGTTCCTGCTATAAACAGGCAACTCCTACCGGAGTTAGGTTTAAAACATACACAGTTCCAGAGGAACTACCTGTTTATAGCATATAAGTGATAGTTTTAATGGCTCCACAGGAGCCCCCTCCTTTAAAAGCGGTTTTCCGCTATTTATGACCGGCGGTTTACCAGTTTTGATATTTCTTTTCTACATTTACCATCCAATTATTAAACAACAAATGGATAAGAAAGCCACAATTTTAAAACTGATACCCGAGCAAGGTATTTTGCCCCTGTTTTTTAACAAAGACGCTGATGTTAGCGTAGATATATTACACGCTTTATATGCCGCAGGCATAAAAACAATTGAATACACCAACCGTGGCGAAGCCGCATTAAAAAACTTTGCCAAACTGCGCGAAGTTTGCGATAAAGAATTAGGCGGTATGTATTTAGGTATTGGTACCATTAAAGACCGCGCAGGCGCGCAGGCATTTATTGATGCAGGTGCCGATTACATCATCAGCCCCGGACTGGTTGACGAAGTAGTTGAAGTCGCGGATAAAAATAATGTGCTTTGGATCCCCGGCTGTATGACCCCATCAGAGATCATCAAAGCTGAAAATTTGGGCGCTAAGGTTATTAAACTATTCCCGGGCAATGTATTGGGTCCATCATTCTTATCGGCTGTTAAGGCGGTATTTCCAAACTTATTGTTTATGCCAACGGGTGGTGTCGAGTTGACTAAAGAGAGCATTGGCGGCTGGTTTAAAGCAGGTGTTTGCGCCGTAGGTATGGGTAGCCAGCTAATTAGTGCCGCCGTTATGGAGGGTAAAAAATATGCAGAGCTTACAGAATCAACCAAACAAGCTATCGCGATAGTAAACGCGAGCAGATAATTTTTTGTCATTCTGAGCGGTAGCGAAGAATGACAAGTTTTATATATAATTTGACTATGGCCGACCAACTCAATAATCCACTTCATGGCAAAACATTGGAGAGCATCCTCACCGAGCTGGTAGCCAAATATGGCTGGCCGGAGTTGGGCTACCGCATCCGCATTAATTGTTTTTTGGAGGATCCCAGCATTAAATCAAGCCTTAAATTTCTGCGTAAAACGGATTGGGCAAGAAAGAAGGTGGAAGAGTTGTATGTGAAGGGGAAATAGCCCCCTCTAAATCTCCGCCGGCTGGGGAAACTTTTAATTTGGCTTTTTAAGCCCTCCCTTCCGGGGAGGGTTGGGAGGGGCTTATACAGCTAACCAACTATACTCATCCTTCAACAAAGCAAATGTACTCCGTGGCGCAAGATCCAAATAAGGATAAGTAACTTTTGATAAATACAACCCCTGCGGGTAAGCCGGTATAATAATGGCCGGAGTTTCTTTGCTGATGAGGTGCGATTCAAATTCGTCCACACTCATTTTACCACGACCAATATCCAGTAATCTGCCCATAATTATCCTTATCATCTTACTTAAAAACCGGTTAGCCGAGATCTGGAAACGCAGCTTGTCGCTTTGCGCATCAGTAAATAAAGCTGCTGATGTTACGTTGCAAATGGTATGATCGTTCCGGTCAGGGCTTTTGCAGAAACCACGGTAGTCGTTATAAAGCGGCAGTAGGGCTACGGCGGCTTTCATTTTATCAAGGTCCCAGTTCTTTTCAAGATATAACGCGCTGAATTCGCTTAAAAATGGGTCTTTATAAGTATGGATAAAGTAATCGTAGGATCGTTGGATGGCATCAAAGCGGGCGTGGGGCAGGCCCTCCATGGGGATGATATCAAACACTGCGATATCATCAGGCAGGATCTTATTCAGGCGGAAGAAAAGGTCGAAATCCCATTCCTGTTCCACGTCCATATGAAAAAAGAACTGGCTGGCGTGTACCTGGGCATCCGTACGGCCACAGCCTGAGATGTAAATGGGCGTTTTTAATAATCCGCTTAGCGTGGTTTCCAACACCTCCTGCACATTTAATACACCCGGATGTTTTTGCCAGCCACTGTATTTAGTGCCATGATAACCGATGTGTATGAAATAGCGCATAGACCCTCTAAATCTCCCCAAAGGGGAGACTTTAAATGTACAATTTATAAAATATGTTTGAAAGCCCTCCCCATTGGGGAGGGTTGGGAGGGGTGGTTAAACTTTTTTCGGCGGCAAATCAAAAGCGATAGCTTCATGCTCAAAATGGCCTTTGTGTGAGCCATCGCAAAAAGGTTTGTTTTGCGACATGCCGCAACGGCAAATAGATACTATAGTGCGGCCCTGTAAGCCGTAGGCATTGCCCTGCATATCAACAATTTCAAAATCGCCGTCGATTTTTACTGATCCGTTATTATTAATGGTAAGTTTTGTGCTCATATATAAATTATGTTTGCAGCAAATATAATTTAATGGCGACAGGGTTTTTACACTAAGTGCTATTCAGAATCTATCTTAACTTTCCCTTCAGCATTTCTTTAACACCGCCAAACCATTCGTCCTTCAAAATACTCAGAATTATAGACGACCGCCGTTCGCCATGATACAAAAACATATGATTTCTTAATATACCTTCAACCGTGCAGCCTATGCTTTTCATGGCGGCAATGCTGCGTTCGTTACGTGCATCGGCCCTAAACTCTAAACGCTCAAAGCCCATGGTTTCAAATACAAAGGATAATAGTAAAAACTTGCAATGTTTATTTACTGCTGTCCCCCTAAAATCTTTGCCGTACCAGGTGTACCCTAACTGTACGGATCTATTATCATTCTGTATATCATAAAAGCGGGTGCTGCCTGCATACCTGCCAGTGGTTTTATCGTAAACTATAAATGGATATTCCTTACCTGCTTCGCGGTTTTCCTGTGCTTCGGCGATATATTCGCGCATGCCGTCTTCGCCGGCAGGGTTCTTTGCTGAATAATACCAGGTATCAGTCTCGTTCAACGCGAAGGGCAATAGATACTCCAGATCGGTAGTTACCAGCGGCCTGAGTAATACGCTCTTATCTTCTAACGTATAATCTGCATTTTTATTGATGTTTTGGGCCATTTGTTGATTTTTTAATAATTGTTAAAATGTTTTATTGAAACAATCGTCTACTTTGATACTGAGAATTGAAACAATTGCTAATATTTGCAAATAAACATACATGCCGCCAGAAAAACCTCATACCGATCAAAAAAAACCGCCGGGTATATTCGCTTTGCTTAAGCCCTATGGCGGTTTAGTAGCACTGCTGTTGGTGTTCGCGCTTTTAAGTAACGGCATTAACCTTTTGCTGCCAAAGCTGATAGCCAGTGGCATTGACGCCTATACCCATAAAACTTTTGATGTAAAGCACCTGGTTACGCAGTTTAGTGTTGCGATTGGGCTGATATTTATATTCGGCTATCTGCAAAGCGTTATCCAAACCTATGCGTCAGAACGTGTAGCGCGCGACTTGCGGACCAAGCTGTCTGACAAGATCTCCAAACAGAGCCATGCTTTTATAGAAAAGGCAAATCCATCAAAATTGCTTACCAACTTAACTGCGGATACCGATTCGATTAAGCTGTTTGTATCGCAGGCCATCGTATCAATTGCTTCCTCGTTATTTATCATTGTAGGCGCCAGTGTTTTATTGCTGACCATTAACTCGCGCTTAGCTTTAACGGTTATAGCTATCATTCCTATAATTGGCGGGACGTTTTTTTATGTGTTAAAAAAGGTAAGGGCGTTGTTTATTGAAAGCCGCCAGGTTATTGATTGGTTAAACAAGATCATTAACGAAAGCATTTTGGGCGCTGCGCTGATAAGGGTTATCAATTCGCAAAACCTGGAAACCGCTAAGTTTTTGGAGGCCAACACCAAAGCCCGTGATTTTGGCTTGTCTATATTACGCATGTTTGCCGGTTTAATACCTGTTATTACGTTTACTGCCAATCTTTCGGCATTAACCATACTGGCGTTGGGCGGGCATTATGTGATAAACGGCAGCATGAGCCTGGGGCAGTTTGCAGCATTTAACAGTTATTTATCTATGCTGATATTCCCGATACTTATCATCGGGTTCATGAGCAATATTATAGCCCAGGCAACGGCATCATATACGCGTATAAGCATGATACTGACCGCGCCTGATATGGAAGACAGCGGAACCATTACCGACGCTATAAAGGGCGATATAGCGCTTAAAAACATCACCATAAGCTACGGGCAAAAACCGGCATTGAAAGATGTGTCGATGGATATAAAGGCCGGATCAAAAATTGCCATTATAGGCCCTACTGCTGCGGGTAAAACACAATTACTATACCTGCTTACCGGCTTAATCCCCGCTGACAGCGGCGAGGTAGAATATGACGGCAAACCCATCAGCAGCTATAACAGCGAGGCTTTTCATAGCCAGGTTGGTTTTGTTTTCCAGGACAGTATCATCTTTAACATGAGCATCCGCGAAAATATCGCGTTTAGCGACACTGTTACCGATGAATCGCTGCAAAAAGCAATTGATACGGCCGAACTGAAAGACTTTATTGATAGTTTGCCTGAAGGGTTGAATACCATAGTGTCCGAACGTGGCTCAAGCCTATCGGGCGGGCAAAAGCAACGGATAATGCTGGCGCGGGCATTGGCCGTTAATCCCAAAGTTTTGTTGCTTGATGATTTTACCGCGCGGGTTGATGCCAATACCGAAAAGAAGATCCTGGCCAATGTGCAGGTAAATTATCCTGAGATAACTTTACTATCAGTAACACAAAAAATTGCCGCTATTGAACATTACGACCAAGTTATATTGTTGATGCAGGGCGAGGTTATAGCAAGCGGGTCGCACACTCATTTAATGGAAACCAGCCCGGAGTATGTGCAAATTTTTAATTCACAACAAAGCACCAGCAATTATGAATTATAATTTGAACAACCTATCGGAGCAAGCCGGAAAGACATCAAACCTTGCCGCACTGAAAAAGCTATTGCAGTTAATTGCCCACGAAAGGCCTACCCTGATACTGGCTACATTTATTATCCTCATTAACTCAACGCTTAACCTGCTGGGCCCGCTTATTATTGGGCATACTATTGATAAATATGTGCAAACCAAACAGTACCATGGTGTGCTGGTAAACGCGGGCATATTGCTGGCCATGTTTATGGTGGCTTTGGCTACAAGCTACGGGCAAACCAAGCTGATGGGAGGGGTGGGGCAGCGGATGTTGTTTACCCTGCGTAATGCTATTTTTAATAAGTTGCAGTTATTACCGGTTGATTTTTTTAATCAGAACAAAGCCGGCGACCTGATATCGCGGGTTAATAATGATACGGATAAGCTGAACCAGTTTTTCTCGCAATCATTGGTTCAGTTCATCGGGAGTATAGCTACCATGACCGGCGCCGGGATATTTTTATTGCTGATCCATGTTCAGTTAGGATTGGCGGCCATAGCGCCTATGCTTTTAATCCTGTTGTTTACTACTATTGTATCGCCATGGGTTAAACGTACCAATGCCAAAAATCTGAAAAGTGTAGGTGGCATGAGCGCCGAGATCCAGGAGAGCCTGAACAATTTTAAAGTGATCATCGCTTTTAACCGCCGCGATTATTTCAGGAAACGGTTTGATGGTGCTAACCAGCAAAACTATAAAACGGCTATAAGCGCAGGGTTAGCCAATAATATTTTTATGCCGGTATATAGCCTGTTTTCCAGCGTGGCGCAGTTAACGGTATTGGTGTATGGGATTTATTTGATAGGGACAGATTTTTCTATTGGTTTGCTTATCGCTTACTTATCATATGTCACCTTGTTCTATAACCCGCTTAGGCAATTGGCAGCCTTATGGGCCAACTTCCAGACGGCTATGGCGGCGTGGGACAGGATCTCGCAGATCCTGGGTTTAGAATCTAACCTTGTTAATGTTGACGCTGCCACAGCCGAACCTGAAGCCGCACTGTTAGAGTTTAAAAATGTCCATTTTGGTTATGCTGATGATCATGAGATATTACATAACGTCAGCTTTAAAATGGAGCGGGGCAAAACCTATGCATTAGTTGGTCCAACCGGTGGTGGTAAAACCACTACGGCATCATTAATTGCCCGGTTGTATGATCCAAACAAAGGCGTGGTATTATTAAACGGCAAGGATATAAAAAGTTATGATGCCGAAGAGCGTTCACAAAAAACAGGCTTTATTTTACAGGAACCTTTTTTGTTTACCGGCACCGTACGCGAGAATATTTTATATGGTAACGCGCTGTATAAAGATCATACCAGCCAGCAAATGGAGCAGGTAATTGCCGACGCCAACCTGGGTAGTTTATTGGCGATATTTGAGAGTGGATTGGATACCCGGGTAACATCAGGCGGTGACAGTATCAGCCTGGGGCAGAAACAAGTGATCGCATTTATGCGCGCCGTTTTACGTAATCCCGACTTGTTGATACTGGATGAAGCTACCGCCAATATTGATACCATTACCGAAAAACTATTGGGCGATATTTTAAATAACCTGCCCGAAACTACAACCCGGGTAATTATAGCGCACCGCTTAAATACTATAGAAAAAGCGGACGAGATCTACTTTGTAAACTCGGGCGAGGTTAGCAGGGCAGGGTCGTTAAACGATGCTATGGACATGTTGCTGAAAGGGAAAAGGGTTAGTTAATATTGAATCAATACTAATTATGATCCTCTTCCTCATCCACCAGGTTTTTAGGCAGCGTTACCGTAAAAGTTGATCCAAAACCGGGTGTTGAGTGCACCTGTATATTACCCTTATGTTTTTCAATTATTCCAAATACAATTGACAGGCCCAGGCCGGTGCCTTCGCCAATGTTTTTGGTGGTGTAAAAAGGTTCAAATATGCGTTGTTTAACCGCCTCGGTCATGCCTATCCCCGTATCTGTTATCTTTATTGTTATATGGCCGGGATGGTCATAGGTATAAATAGTAATACTTTCATTAGCATATTTTGGTTTTGCTTTTATAGCCTGGATACTATTGTTAATTAAATTAATGAGCGCCTGGTTTATCTTACCCGAATAACAGTTTAACGGTTCTATATCATCAAATATGGGTTTTACTTCGA
This sequence comes from Mucilaginibacter sp. UYCu711, assembly GCF_050433825.1. Lineage (NCBI taxonomy): Bacteria > Pseudomonadati > Bacteroidota > Sphingobacteriia > Sphingobacteriales > Sphingobacteriaceae > Mucilaginibacter > Mucilaginibacter sp. UYCu711. The sequence goes on from NZ_JBNPWM010000001.1 coordinate 134,641, forward strand.
TAAAGTAAGGTATGGAGCTTCTTAAGATAACCAATGTGCTTAGTATAGCTGTATTTATATTTGCCGGTACCAATGCCATTTCATCCATCCGGCTAAAGGTGCGGAGGCTTTGTACTATCTCTGCAGTACGCACCGCGCCATCTTCAATACCATCCAACAACACATACACTTCATTCTTAACAAATTCAGCATCTATTTTTTTGTTGAAATCATTAGCATCTTCAAGCAGGTAGGGCTTATCAGGATTATTTGCCGCTACCTCATATTTGGTAAGCAATAAAAACAACTCATCAAAATCTACACGCAGGGGTTTAACGTTCGAGCTAACAAAGTTTATCGGGTTGTTTATCTCGTGCGCCACACCGGCGGTAAGCTGCCCAAGCGAAGCCATTTTCTCCGTCTCCAGCAATTGTATTTGTGCCGATTTCAGGTTATCAATAGTTACCGACAGGTTTTGATTGGTTTGTATTAATTCCTGGGTACGGTCTTTTACCTTGTTTTCTAAAAAGATATTTTGTTCGGTTATTAAACGCTCATTCTCCCGTGCAATAGTAAGTGCTGTTAACTGCGATTCGGTATTCTGGCGCCTGTAAAAATTTATTTTATCTGCTAACGCTACCGAGAATAATATCAATTCAATTAACGCGCTATAAATAACCACATTAACCGTAAAGTTATTAAAAGGAACCAAACCGCTATTACGCGAAATAGATATTAATAGCGCTATTAAAAAAAAGCCCCAGCCTATTATGAAAAACTTAGCCGGCTTAAACCCTTGTATATAAAGTATGGTAACCAACACCAATAAACTGGTTGATGTAGTTACTGTAGCCATGGTAATTAACGAATAGGCGAAATGGGTGTAATCAAAAAAAGTTGCTATAAGCGATATAAAATACAATACGTACAAAAACTGGTAAAATTTATAATACTGCTTAAGGTTTTCCTTGAATTGTAAAAACTCCCCGGCAAATACCAGCAACGAAAATCCAAAACATATTCTTAAAACCGGGGTAACGTAATTATTCAGAAACTGAAGATTGTCCGGAAATAAATTACTGCCAAAGCCCAGTAATAAGGATTGGTTTATCCCTAAAAATACAATGTAAATAACATAGTACAGGTAGTTTTTATCGCCAATAATAACCAGCAGCATTAAATTATACAGGGCCATTATTATGAACATGCCCACCATGGCACCGTTCATCAGGTTATCTATACTGCGTTTATGGATAAATTGGTCGGCACTGTTTATTTCTATAGGGATAACTGTAGATGCGTTACTTTTTATCCGTGCATAAAAGGTCCTGGAAGAGTCGGGCGTTATTGGTGCATTAATCAACGTAATACTTTGCGTTAGCATGTTTGTATTATACATGGGGTCCTTGGCAGACAACCCCTTAAGAGCAGCCTCTTTATGCCCGTTACGGATTATGGTATCCATGTAATAGATATCAAAATCGTCAATAATGCTTTTACCAATAGTAACAGGTAAATAAGATTGTGTGGTGTTGTTTTTTATTGTGAACTTTAACCAGGTGACAGATTTGGAGTAGGTTAATCGGGCGAAGGCTGCAGTGATGCTGTGAAATTTACTGTTGTTTACGGCGTCTTTAGGCAGCAATACATTATTAGGATCTTCCAGTTCTAAAAAATATTTGTTTGTTAAATAGCGCGTTTCATCATTTTGGATTTTTAAAGTATCTGGCTTTGCAGCAAATGCGGCAATATTTTGTAGGAAGAAGCATAGGATTAACAATATTTTTTTCATTTTTACGGAAGCAGTACATTACCAATTGGTAATGACTATAAAAATGCACAGAAAATTAAAAAGTAAGGCATTTTTTACAATTTAAAATATAAACCGGGTATACCCCTTAAAATTTTATCATGGCAATAGGTGTATTATATGTTGATGACGAGATTAATAATCTGAATAGTTTTAAAGCTGCGTTTAGGCGTGATTTTGAGATATTTATAGCAAGCTCGGCAAAAGAAGGCCGTAAGATACTGGATACCCAGGAGATAGGGGTGATTATAACAGATCAGCGCATGCCGGGAATGACAGGGATTGAGTTTTTAGAATCGATATTACCTGTTTACCCTGATACGATACGGATACTGTTAACAGGTTTTTCTGATATAAATGCGGTTATGGATGCAATTAACCGGGGCCAGGTTTATAAGTACCTGGTTAAGCCATGGCAAAACGATGAACTAAAAATGTATATTGAAAACGCGCTTGAAATTTATAATCTGCGTAAAGAAAATAAAGACCTTGCCCGTAAACTACAGCTGGCTCATGCAGAGCTTAATGCCATTGGGAAACCGCGTGCGTAACTGGCAACTGTTTTATAAAAAGGTACGTATATTAATATAACAATACTGCTTAGTAAACGTTACTATTTTTAATAATTTAACTTATTTGAAGAAGGCATTTTGTGCATTAGTAATTCCCCTGTTACTAATTGCGGGTAACGCTTATTCGCAAAGCAACAAAGGGACAGAGTTTTGGACCGGCTTTATGGCCCATAACAACGGCGTGGGAGGTGCCAGAGGTAGTAATATGGTGCTATATATCACCTCAGACGTGTCAACTACCGGCACTGTTACAATTGGTGGTAGTATACTGCAAAATTTTACGGTAACTGCAAACCAGGTAACATTTATTGATATACCTACTGCCGCTTACTTAAACGGGTTTGGTAAGTTCCCCAATTCAGGCATCCATATAACTTCTGTAAAGCCGATAGCCGTTTATGCACATATTTATGCCAATAATGTATCTGGGGCAACTTTATTGTTGCCGGTTAATGCTATGGGCAAAGAGTACGTATCGCTTAATTACACCCAAATTGCTAATGCATTGCCTGGCACCACGCCTTATTCTACATTTGCAATAATTGGTATAGAAGATAACACAAGCGTATCAATTACCCCGTCAGCACAATTGTTAGATGGTTCGCCTGCTAATGTCCCGTTTACTATTACCTTAAATAAAGGCGAGATATACCAGGGACTGGCATTAACTGATTTAACCGGTACAAAAATTCAATCTATAAGTACCAGTGCCGGTACATGTAAAAAAATTGCCGTGTTCTCAGGCAGCAGCCGCATCGCTATAGGTTGTACCGTTGGTAATAGTTCAAGTTCTGATAATTTATTTCAACAGGTTTATCCAACCTCAACCTGGGGAAAAAACTATGTTACCGCACCACTGGCGTCAAGGCCGTTTGATGTTTACCGGGTAGTCTTAAGTATACCAAATACAAATGTCACACTTAATGGTGCTGTTGTGCCGCAGGCAAACTTTGTTAATGGACTATACTTTGAATTTACGTCGACACAAACTAATATCATATCGGCAGATAAGCCTATACAGGTTGTGCAATATTCGCCTACACAAGGGCAAGCGTTAAACTGTACTACAACAGGCGGCGATACCGGTGACCCGGAGATGATCTACTTAAGCCCAATTGAGCAAGGGCTAAATCATGTAACATTATATTCGGCAGGATATTACGCCATTAGCCAAAGTTATATCAACGTAGTTATTCCTACGTCTGCCGCATCATCATTTACACTTGATGGCCTGCCTTATACTAACTTTCGGGCCATACCCAATTCAAATTATTCATATGCGCAAATCGCGGTGACGTCCGGACCGCAAGCTAGTTCGGGAGGATCAATAACATCGGGTACGCATACCATTAATGCTTCGGTGGCATTTAATGCTATTGCTTATGGTTTTGGCAATTTTGAATCATACGGGTATGCCGCCGGGACTAATTTGCAGGATCTAAATGAATATGTAGTTTTAAAGGATCCTAAAAATCCCACAACTACGCAAACAACAGGCTGCAGCAATATTACTTACAATCTCCAGGTCACCATCCCTTTTCAAACTACCAACATATCCTGGAAAATTGATGGTGTTACAACGTTTACTGATACTAACCCCGTTGTTAAATCTACTACAGTAAAAGACAACATAATGCTATATACCTATGAGTATAATGCACCAATAAATTTTACTGCAGCTACTCACATCGTGGTTGCTACTGTATTTAACCCGGTTGCTGATGTATGCGGGTCGAACCAGGATATAGAAAACGGGTTTACAATTACCGAGCCGCCGGGTCCTGATTTTGATGTTGCTGCCAGCAATTGTTTGGGAGATTTAACCGTATTTACTGATAAAACTATACTTGCATCGGGCAATACCGTTAAAAATTGGTTATGGGATTTTGGTGATAACACAACCTCTACAGACCAAAACCCGGTGCATAAATACGCCGCCGGGGGGAATTATAATATCAGGTTAACAGTTACAGATTACAATGGCTGCATAAATGTATCGAATGCGAAAACGGTACATATTACTTCCAGGCCGGTGGCGGGCTTTAATGTTTCAAACCCCGACTGCCCGGGACAAACCATTACATTCAATAATACATCAACAACCGCAGAGGGAGTGATTAACAAATGGACGTGGGATTTTGGCGATAGCACAACAGTATCTTTTACTAATGGGGCGCCGGTTACGCATACTTTCACTACGGCAGGTACTTATAACGTTAAATTAACTGTTAATACTGATAAAGGCTGTGTGAGTGATGCTTTTACCAAAGCCTTAATAGTTAATCCGTTGCCTGTAGTTGATTTTGTTGTGCCGGACGTTTGCCTGGCTGATGGGGCCGCCCCATTTATTGATAACAGTACGATAGCTGATCATACGGAAGCCGGCTTTACCTATTTATGGGATTTTGGTGATCCTCAATCTACAGCGGCAAATAATAGATCAACTTTAAAAAACCCGAAACATACTTACAGTGCTGTAGGCATTTATAATGTAAAGCTAACAGTGACCTCGCAAAACGGTTGTACTAACACTTTACAAAAATCTTTTACGGTAAATGGGTCAACTCCTAAAGCGGATTTCAGGGTGGAAAATAATTGTAGTGGCGAGGATATTGTTTTTGATGATTTGTCGACTGTCGATGCATATAACATCACAAAAATAGTTTGGTATTTTGATTATAATGGCAATCCCGGTATATCAGAAACTTATACAAGAACTGATATGCATGCCGACAAAAAATACACACATCATTATACTTTGTTTAATACGCCGGCGCAAAAAACATACAATGTGCGTATGGATGTTTACTCGGGCCAAACATGTGTAAACACTGTTTATAAAGCTATTTCCGTTAATGCTAATCCGGTAATTGGTTTGTTAATTAATAACACACCAATTACAAACAATGGTAATGTTCCGGCTGATATATCGCTATGTTATGAAGGGGGGGCTACTCAGGTAGTTGAAGATAAAAGCATATATGCAGGTACTGGTATATTTACCGGGCCGGGGATCTCATCAACCGGGCTATTTAACCCTAAAACCGCCGGAACCGGTACGTTTACAATTAATTATGGGTTTACAGCAGGTATTGCAGGTTGTACCTATTCCACCAGTTTTAAAATTACCGTTAATCCAACCCCGGTTGTATCGTTGCCTGCACAATATACTGTGCTTGAAGGTAACCAGGTTACCATACGGGCCGTAGCTGCTTTGGAAGGCGGTAATTTCACTTACCAATGGTCGCCATCAGCAGGTTTAAGTAGTAATAAAATTGCAAGCCCGGTTGTAACGGCATCAGAAGATACCAAATATACAATTACAGTTACCTCTGATAAAGGATGCGCTGTATCTGCGCAAACAATGGTACATGTTTTAAAGGTGCCTGTTATTCCTAACGCATTTACACCCAATAACGATGGTATAAATGATACGTGGGATATTAAATACTTAAATGCATATCCAAATGCGGTAGTCGAAATATTTAACCGTTACGGTAATAGGGTGTTTTTATCATATGGTTACACCTCGCCCTGGGATGGACGCTTTAACGGTGCAGACCTGCCTGTGGGCACGTACTATTACATTATAAGCCCTAATAGCGGCCGTAAGCCTGTTACCGGTTACTTAACAATTATAAGGTAATGGATTTTATAGCTTACTTTAGGTGGATATTGGTAAATTTAGAGCTAATTTAATACCTGGGTCTTGAGTACCGGAACAAATAATAAACGCATAGCTACATACCTTGCTACAGGTATTATTTTAGCTTTATTATGCTCTTTTTTTAAAGTACAGGCACAACAAAGTAATCAGACGGTAGTAAATGGCGCAAATACTGCAGCCGTCAACTTCGGTTCGGGATGCACGTATAACTGGACCAACAGCAATCCAACTATAGGGCTGGCGGCCAGTGGCACAGGCGATATTGCAGCCTTTAAAGCAATTAATAATACCAATAGCCCAATAACAGCTACCATAACGGCCACCCCGGATATATCTGGATTTGCTTATATAGCCTGTTACGGAACTGCATTAGGCGGATATATAGATGTAATTAATACTACTACCGATGTAAAAGTACGTACCATACCTATAAACGCGTATCCGCAAGGGATAACAGTAAGTAAAAACGGTGATGTGGTATACACTACCAATCAAAACGCTGGTAAGAATATAAAAATACTTACAGAGACAAATACGGTGAGTCCATATACTGCAACAGGCTACGGCATAGCTTTGGCTCCGGACGAAAATACCTATTATTACACCAGTGGTAGCGGTAGTTCGCTATTTGCAGTTAATACAATTACAAATAATACGGCTATAATTAATGTTGGCAATAACCCTTACGGCGTAGCAGTAAACAGTGACGGTAGCCGCGTGTACGTTGCAAATAATGGCTCAAATACGGTTTCGGTTGTTAATACGGTAAATAATTCGGTTGCAACTATCCCGATAGGTTTGGGCTTTAAACCCTATGGTATAGCGATAGCAAAAACCCCTAACGAAGAATTAGTTTATGTAACTAATTCCGGAAACAACACAGTTACCGTATTTAAGGGTTCTAATAATGGGTTATTAGCGGTTATCCCTGTAGGTACGCAGCCAGTTGGTGTTGCCTCAAGCCCGGATGGGGCTTTCGTGTATGTTACTAATAAAGGAGATAATACCGTATCAGTAATAAATACAACAGCCAATACCGTGACAAAAACTATTACCGTTGGTAGTAATCCCGTTGGGGTATCTGTAACCCCTGACGGCAAGAAAGTATACGTCGCCAATAGCGGCTCGTCGACTGTGTCCGTAATAAATACAGCAACTAATGTCCTGTCTGTAAATGTGGATGTATACAATAAGCCCGAATCATTTGGCAATTTTATTCCAAAAGGCGATTGTCAGGCAGTTACATTCACAATAACAGTAAACCCTACACCAACAACTGCTACAATTACCACTAATGGTTCTTTATCGGCATTAAATACGGTATATGGTACACCATCAACAGCGGCTACATTTACGGTATCGGGAACTACTTTAACAGCAGGCATTTTAGTTACCCCACCGTCCGGCTTTGAAGTAAGTATTGATGATATTACATTTGGTAATACAATTACAATACCTGTGGGCCCTGGCGGTAAAGTTTCGGCCGTAACAGTTTTTATAAGATTGAAAGCAAATGCAGGGGCAGGTACCTATTTTGGTGATGTGGTGCTTAGCACCCCCGGGGCCTTAAATGCTACAATAGCAACAAACAGCAGCTCGATAGCTAAAGCCCAATTAAATATAACGGCCACTAATGCCAATAAACCCTATGGGACGCCATTGACAGTTGTTACCGGCTCAACTAATTTTACATGGTCGGGCCTTCAAAATGGCGAAACAATTGGTAGTGTAACGCTAACTTATGGTGCCGGCGGATCGCTTAATGCCGCGTTGGGTACTTATCCGGGCTCAATAACACCGTCTGCCCCTACCGACGGTACTTTTTTGGTTGGTAACTATACGGTTAATCCATTTGCGGGAGATCTTACAGTGAATAAAGCACCGTTAATAATAACTGCTGATAATAAAACAAGAGACTTTGGGGCGCCTGACCCTATATTTACAGTTACTTATAGCGGCTTTGCAAGTAACGAGGGTGCAGCACAATTAACAACGCAGCCTGTAGCAACAACAACGGCCACTATTAATTCATTACCCGGGCAGTATGCTATTACAGTTACCGGCGCATCGGCCATTAATTATACAATTACTTATGTGCCGGGTATTTTTACCATTAACCCGGTAGTACAGCCTATTACGGTACCAAATGCATTTACACCTAATAATGACGGCATAAATGATACCTGGGAAATTAAATACTTAGCCTCGTCCTATCCCAACTGTACGGTTGAGGTGTTTAACCGTTATAACGAGCGGGTATATTTTTCAAATGGTTATGCTGTAGCCTGGAACGGAGAATATATGGGTACTAATTTACCTTTTGGTACTTATTATTATGTTATAAATACCCATACTAATATTAAATCTTTTGCAGGGTATTTAACTATTATCAGGTAAAATAATACCTGCCTTCTGCGATTAATTTGTTAAATTTAACTGTTTTATGTACAGTTAGATTTGGTACATTTATCACCCAATTAGCCTTGAAATCAACTATCTGCCATACCGTACCCTCTTATGTAATAAGCAAGTTGTTTATTATTGGGACTGCTTTGTTGTTTTTTTTGGTCCCGCAAAAACTAACGGCGCAAACAAATATCAAAGTTAATGTTAATAATGGCGATGTCGTAAACCTTGTGCCGCTACCGCCTGCAGGATGTTATACCTGGACCAATGATAATACGACAATGGGCTTGCCGGCAAGTGGGGTAGGTAATATTCCCTCATTTACGGCTAAAAACAAAGGGACCGCGCCTATAATCGTAACAATTACGGCTACAACTAAACCACTAAATCAATATGCTTATATAGGTACAACAGAAGTACAAACCTTGTCGGTAGTTAACCTGGTAACCAATGTGGAAGAAGCCACCATCCCCATAAATTCTGAAGTTTGGGGTATAGCAATAAGCCCGGACGATAGATATGTTTATATAAGCAGTGCTAAACAAATTATAGGGACTGTTGTAAATAATGTTATATCTAAATTTGACACCCAGACCCGGACGGTAGTAGCAACATACCCCGTATTTTCGCCGCAATTAAAAGTAAGCCCTGATGGTAAAACATTATATGTTGCCGGCGGATTAATACTTGAAACAAAAAACTTAACCAAAATAGGGACGTTCAAAACCGCGAATTTTAGCGCTTCTTTAGCTTTAAGCCCCGATGGAACTAAGATTTATACCACTAATTCTGTTTATGATATCCCAACCCAAACTTTAACAACAATAAACACCGGGGGTAACTATGACCTGGTAATAAGCCCTGATGGTAAAAAATTATATATATCTGGTAATAGCCCGACAGCAATGTTTGTATATGATATAAGTACAAATACCAATCATAAAATTATTACCGGCCAACCCAGTGCCAATATAGCTATCAGCCCGGATGGCAGCAGGATCTATGTAGATAATTATATAACCGGTGATGTACTAGTGATAGATGCCGCTACTGAACAAGTTGTAAAAACTCTTGTAACGGGTTTTAAACATAAGGGAATTTCTGTTGGTTTAAGTGGTGATCGATTAGTTTGTATAGATGAACACGGAGGAAGTGCTATTTACAGTACAACTGATTATAGCCTGGTAAAAAGATTTGAAGCGCTTAATTATATTGGTTTTGCTACAAATACGTATGGCAAATTTACTACTACCGGCTCTTGTTATGCTCCAAATGTAACTTATACCATAACCGTGTACCCGGAGCCGGCTATTATAAATACCAGCGGTACGTTAAGCGCCATGACCACAACTTATGGTACGCCATCATCACCACCAAATAGTTTTACTGTTTCAGGTGCTGACCTTGATGGGGGTATCCTTGTACAGCCGCCCGCCGGCTTTGAAGTAAGTACCGACCAGGTAACCTATAAAGATGATCTGACTATACCTGCCGCAGGTACAATTGTATCTAACACCACTGTATATGTCAGGCTTAAAGGCACTGCGCCGGTAAAAAGCTATGGTGGTAATGTGGTTTTAAGTTCTGCCGCCACTACGGTTAACGTAGCTATCCCAACAAGCACCATCAATAAGGCGCCATTGACTGTCAGCTCAAAACCTATAAAAAAGACATACGGATCTGTATTATCCGGTTCAATCACTACTGCAAATGTATTGGCACCAGGATTGAAAAATAATGAAACAATAGGCAGCATATCCATAACCTACGGAAGCGGCGGTAAAGCAACAGACCCGGTATCTATTTATGTAGATGCTGTAAAAGTAGCAGCTGCAACGGGTGGTACCTATACACCCTCAAACTATCTGACACCAACATACGTTAACGGTAATTTGGAGGTTATCGGTGCGCCCTTAACTATAACAGCTGATGATAAGGAAAGATTTTATGGTGATATTAACCCGGTATTCACTTTTAAATACAGTGGGTTTGTAAATAATGAAGGTGTGGCGCAACTAACAACTTTACCGGTTGGCAATAGCGCAGGACCAACCGCTGCGATAGGGAAGTACCCTATAACAATTAGTGGTGCCGTCGCCCCTAATTATACTTTAAATTATGTGCCCGGCGCACTCACGGTTAAATCTACCTTAGTTACAGTAAATACCGCTTTTACGCCCAATGATGACGGCATAAACGATACCTGGGAAATAAATAAGATCGGTCAATATAATAACTGCACTGTAGAAGTTTTAAACCGTTATGGCGAAAAAGTATTTTATTCTATTGGTTACCCAGTAGCCTGGAACGGAAAGCGTGCCGGTGCAAACTTACCTACGGGTACTTATTATTATATTATAAAGTTAAACAGCAGTATGAAGCCCCTTACAGGTTATTTAGCTATTATACGTTAATGCTATTATAATGAGTTTATTACCAGTTCAATATCAATTGAATTTAATAACTTAGGGGGTACCAATTATATCCTGAATATACCCCTATGTGTAGTGCCTGTAAACGCGTAATAAATTATTTGCTTTTTGCGGCTGCGTTGTCATGTCTTCTTTTTATACCCGCAAATGTTAATGCGCAGGTTAACCAGGTGGTAAATGCTGGAGCTAATACTGCCCCGGTTACTTTTCCCGCCACTGATTGTGTTTATAAATGGTTAAACAGTGATCCATCAATAGGTTTGCCGGCTAAAGGCACCGGCGATATAGCCTCCTTTATTGCTAAGAACAGTGGCTATGCGCCGGTTACCGCAACTATCAACGCCAGGATAATACCTGCTTTTGGCTACCAAACCGTTGGTACTACAACCTATGCTGTAGATTTGACAGATGATACACAAGTTGCCGCAATACCAGTAGCTAACGCCAGCCTGCAGGGCACAAGCCCCGATGGCAGTGCGGTATACTTTATGAGCGGTACAGATAACCATACCTTGTATAAAGTTGATGGAAGAAATAATAAGCTATTAGCTACTATCCCGGTAAGTGCAGGTTTTTACAATACCTTTCAGTACTCAAATATAAACGGTTTGTTGTTTAACCCCAACGGGCAGAAAATATATACTTATAGCGCTCAGGCCAGGGCAGTAGTGGTTATTAACACAGTAACAAATGCGGTAGAGAACATGATTAGTTTACCCCCCGGACCAAGTTATAACCCGCTTATCAAAATGAGTCCTGACGGCACCCGGATCTACCTGGTAAGTGGTGATTCCTCAAACCAATCTTTTTTAACCATTGTAAATACAGTAACAAATAGCGTAGCCTCAAATACTAATTTGGCAATAAGGGCAGGCCAGATATTTTTAACTGAGGATGGAACTAAATTATTCATATCCAGCAGTACTGCAGGTAGTAACCAGGTTTTAACGTCGTACGATACAATTACAGGTAATGTAGCCGATATCCCCATGCCTGCAGGGATGACGTTTATGGCTATAAGCCTTGATGGCCAGAAAGTATATTTTCATCAAAATTCGATAGTAGATTATGGCTATCCTATTCATATTTTGGATATTAAAACCAGTAACGTAACTCCTGCAAACCTGGGTTTTTTGTATAACGCGAGTATTATGCTTAATCCAAACGGCGCGTATGTATATTTCACCGAGCATGCAACAGGTACTATAAAAGTGTTCTCCACAACAACTGACGCTCTTGTAGAAACAATTAAGCAGTCTGCCCAGGTTGGTATTAATGTAACGAACCAGCAACAACAGCTAAATTTTGACGGTAGCCTGCTATACCAGACTATGCAGGTGTCTATAGGCAATATCGAAAGGCGCGCTTATTTGCAAGTGATAGATACTAAAACTAATAAGGTTATAGATTCAATCCCTCAGTCTGCCCCTGTTAACCCGCTTATTTTATCAAGGGGGGCTGATCCATGTACCGGCAACCCGGTTACTTTTACTATAACAGTAAACCCGCCACCGCCGGTAATTACTGCTACCGGCACATTAGCAAACGTTGATGCAGTTTATGGTACTGCGGAAGCATCAACAAGTTTTATGGTATCAGGTACAAATTTACCTGCCGGTATCCTGGTAACCCCGCCCGCAGCTTATGAAGTAAGTATAGACGGAATAGCATATAGCAGCAACTTAACCGTTGGATTGCCCGGTAAAGTTTTGCCTACCAAGGTTTACGTACGTTTAAAGCTGACGACCCGGGTAGGTAGTTATTCGGGCAATGTCGCATTAAGTAGCGGCACAGCCAACGCAACTGTGCCAACGGTTTTAAGTGCCGTAAAGCGTGCGCCATTAGTTATTACGGCCCCTATTACAAAAAAATATGGTCAGGTTTTAAATGACGCGGGGCGTTCAACAGTGTTTACTGCCGTTGGCTTAAAAAACAATGAAACAATAGGTGGTATAACCATACATTACAGTGCCGGGGCTGCTGCAAATGATGCTGTTGGTACCTATACAGGTGCAGTAACTGCATCTGCAGCTGCAAATGGTACATTTTCATCGGCAAATTATACAATTGCCTATCCGCAAAGCGATGTAATTGTGGAGGCAGCACCCTTAACTATAACTGCCGATGATAAGGAAAGAAATTATGGTGAAGCCAACCCGGTACTTACTTTTAAATACAGCGGGTTTGTAAATAATGAAAGTACGGCACAATTAACCAGCCTGCCGGTAATTAGCACAGCCGCGGTACTTACATCACCGGCAGGGCAATATCCAATTACAATAAGCGGCGCTGCAGCACTCAATTATACATTTAATTATGTGCCCGCTACATTTACAATTAAATTAACACCAGTTACCATAACCACAGCTTTTACACCTAATGGCGATGGGATTAATGATACATGGGATCTGAAAGCTATTGGTCAGTACCCTGGCTGTACTGTCGAGGTTATGAATCGTTACGGTTATAAGGTCTTCTATTCTACCGGCTACCCCAACGCGTGGGATGGAAGAAGCAACGGAGCAAATTTGCCTGTAGGGACGTACTATTATATTATAAAGCTAACCAGTGATATTAAACCACTTACTGGATATCTCACTATTATCAGGTAGCGGGTTAAAATAATTAAAAATATGTTGCGACAACTATATAGCATATATGTCAGAAAAGCTATATTCGTTAATTAATTATCATTTTTTATAATAATTAAGTTATAAACCTGTTTTATTATTCTTGTAATGAATGCAATTACAACCAATTATACCTGTGCGTAAAATATGTGGCGTAAATTTTTGATGAAGAAATATTTATATATATTGGTGTTTTTTGCTTTTATTATACAGGCATCGAAGGCGCAGCAATTACCACAGTATACGCAATATGTATTTAATAATTACCTCTTAAACCCGGCTGTTACGGGTATTGAAAACTATACTGATGTTAAATTAGGTTATCGCAGCCAATGGACGGGCCTGAATGGTGCCCCGGTAACCAGTTTTTTGACAGTAAATACACCAATAGGAAATAATTTTATAAATGGCGATGCTACAGCTTTTCCCGGTGGAGGAGGAACAAACCCATCAAGCCGGTTATATACACAAAACTATATGGCCTCAGAGCCTCATCATGGCATAGGCTTTACATTGGTAACCGATAAAGCAGGCCCGATAACACAAACTAATGTAGCGGCAACATATGCGTACCATCTTGGTTTGGCACCAAAGCTAAATTTGTCTGTCGGGGTAGCCGCCGGGTTTAACCGCATTAGCTTAAATACATCAGAAATCACATTAGGCACAGCCCTTGATCCGGCCATTGCAAATGGTGATAACAGCCAATGGAAACCAGATTTGGGGATAGGAGCATGGTTATACTCTGGCGATTATTATTTTGGCGTATCTGTACAACAGCTATTAAAGCAAAACCTTTATTTCAGCACTACCAATACCGCTGTTGATGTTAGTAAAACCGTGCCTCATTATTTTTTAACCGCGGGTACAAAACTTTATATGTCTGACGATATCACCTTATTGCCTTCTGTTTTAATAAAACAAATCCAACCGGTACCATTAACTTATGATGTTAATCTGAAAGCCTCTTTCCAGGATAAATTCTGGTTGGGTGGTTCATATCGCCATAACGATTCATTTGGCATACTGGCAGGTTTTAACTTAAGCTCGTTCATTAATGTTGGTTACTCTTATGATATAACCACATCATCCTTAAACACGGTAAGTAACGGTACGCATGAAATAGTGATAGGTTTGTTGCTTAATAACAGGTATAAGGTTACTTGCCCGCAGCACGGGTTTTAGCCCCTTTGGGGAGAGATTAGAGATTGGTTAATTAGTGATTAGAAAGATCTTAACCATAAGTTAGCAAAAAGGCGATCAGGTTTGAAACCTATATCGCCTTTCTATTTTTTTTATAAAGCCTAATCACGAATTACCAACTACAGCTCCTTCCTCAATCTTGCTACCGGGATATTCATTTGCTCACGGTATTTGGCTACTGTACGGCGGGCTATGTTATAGCCGGCGTCTTTTAATATTTCGGTCAATTTTTCGTCGGCCAGTGGGTGGCGCTTGTCTTCTTTACCTATATGTTCTTCAAGGATCTTTTTAACCTCTTTGTTTGATACTTCTTCGCCGCTATCGGTTTGGATGGCTTCAGAAAAGAAAGATTTTAACAGGAAGGTGCCATGTTCCGTTTGTACATATTTTGAGTTAGCTACCCGCGATACGGTTGAAATATCCATGCCGATTTTATCGGCAATATCTTTCAATATCATTGGTTTTAAACTCTTATCGTCGCCGGTTAAAAAGAAATCGTATTGGTAATGCATTATAGCATTCATAGTTTTTAGCAAAGTTTGCTGGCGCTGTTTTATAGCATCAATAAACCACTTGGCCGAGTCTAACTTTTGCTTAACAAATTGTACAGCTTCTTTTAGTTTTTTATCTTTTTGCGACGACTTATCATAATGCTGAAACATTTCCTGGTAAGAGCGGCTCACCCGTAGTTCGGGGGCGTTTTTTGAGTTAAGCGTGAGTATCAGCACGCCGTCGCTATTCTTGATATGAAAATCAGGAATAACCTGCATTTGTTTGCTGTTTACTTCGTTTGAGTCGCCCGGTTTTGGGTTAAGTTTTAAAATTTCATTAACCACACCCCGCAGCTCAACCGATGTCATGTTTAATGATTTCTCCAGCTTATCATAATGCTTGCGGGTAAACTCATCTAAATAATGCTCAACAACTAAAATCGCTTTATTAATTATAGCGTCGGAAATATCTTTGCGGCGTAATTGTATTAATAAACATTCCTGCAGGCTGCGTGCCCCAACTCCCGGGGGATCAAAGCTTTGTATCAGCTTCAACATATCTTCAACTTCCTCGTCCTCGGCCATTACGTTTTGCGAGAAAGCCAAATCATCAGTAAGCGATGTTATCGGCCTGCGCAGGTAGCCGTCATCATCCAGGCTGCCAATTATCTGATTGGCTATCTTAAAGTCTTTGTCAGACATAGGCAGCATATCCAACTGCGATTGCAATAGCTCGAAAAACGAACTTTGTACCGCAAAAGGTATTTCTTTACGGTCCTCCTCATCATCGCCATTTTGGTCATAGCGCGATCCGTATTCGTTTACATTATCTTCCTGCAGGTAATCGTCAATGTTAAATTCATCCATCTCGCCACGCTCTTCATCACTGGTAAAGTTGTCGTCATCCGGGTCGCGGTCAGGGTATTGTTCTTCGGGTTCGTTAAGGTTTGTTAAGCTCAGGTCTTCCAACGCGGGGTTCTCTTCCAGTTCTTCTTTTATACGTGTATCTAAAGATACAGTAGGCACTTGCAACAATTTTATAAATTGTATTTGTTGCGGCGACAGCTTTTGTAGTAGCTTTTGTTGAAGGTTCTGTTTTAACATAATAAGAGAAGGCAAATCTACATCAAATTACCTATAACTTTAAATCTTGTTTGAAATCAAAATCGATTTAACAGTAAATGACTAAAAACAATATTTGTTTGGATGACGTGATAATTTTATGATAACTTTATAAATATAATTTGTAAAAATATGGCTATTGTAAAAGAATTTAAAGAGTTTGCCATGCGCGGCAACGTAGTTGATCTGGCGGTTGCCGTTGTAATAGGTGGGGCATTTGGTAAAATTGTCAGCTCGTTGGTAGATGATATTATTACCCCAGCTATACTTACTCCTGCGCTAAAAGCTGCACACTTAACTAACCTGGCCGAACTGGTGATACCCGGCACCGGTATTAAATATGGCAATTTTTTGTCGCAGGTTATTTCATTTATAATAGTAGCTATAGCGCTGTTTTTAATTGTAAAAGCAATAAATGTTACTAAAAAGAAGGAGGAAGCAGCACCGCCAGTGCCACCGGAACCAAGTAAGGAAGAGATTTTGCTTACCGAAATACGCGATTTGCTGGCAAAGAAATAGTCGTTTTGCCCGTTAATGAGCGTTATTGATTTTCAAACAATTAATTATCAACAACGGGCTGTTAACTTTTTTTCAAAATGTATGTTTGAAAAATTAAATAATTACAGTACATTTGCGCTCTTGTTTTAAAAAAACAAATAGAATAAAAAATCATGAAAAGAACGTTCCAGCCTTCTCAAAGAAAAAGAAGAAATAAACACGGTTTCCGTGAGCGCATGTCTACTGCTAACGGTAGAAGAATATTAGCAGCAAGAAGAGCTAAAGGCAGAAAAAAACTATCTGTATCTAGCGAAGGCCGCCATAAAGCATAGATTGTAGGTTACTGCTCTGTTCCCAGGGTTTGAACCTGTTGTGTTTAATTACGGTTCATAATTAGTAACTATGTACACCTTTACAAAAGAAGAACGGTTATGTAATAAAAGGCTTATTGATGAGCTTTTTCATAGCGGTTCTTCTTTTTTATGTTATCCCTTTAAAGCTTCCTGGCTTTTAATGACAGAGCCTCAGCAGGTTCCTGCACAAATTGTTTTTTCGGTTTCTAAAAAACGCTATAAGCGGGCAGTTGACCGTAACCTGATCAAAAGGCGCATGCGCGAAGCTTACAGGCTAAGCAAGCAACAGCAATTATATGAGCAGTTAAATAATACCGATAAGCGGATAATACTTTCTGTAGGCTATATTGGTAAAGAAATAGCCCCTTATGAGCTTATTGAAAAAAAAATTCTCAAGCTTTTAACGCAACTTAATACCGAAATTGCTAAATGAGAGCCGTTGCAGCTATATTTAAAGCCCTTATAGGCGCTTTTTTTGTGTTGCTGATAAGAATATATCAATACTTTATTTCGCCGCTTACAGGCGCCTCATGCCGTTATACGCCCACTTGTTCGCAATATGGGGTAGAGGCTATAAAAAAGCATGGTGCTTTTAAAGGCGGGTGGCTAACTTTAAAGCGTATTGCCAGTTGCAACCCGTGGGGTGGCCATGGCCATGACCCAGTACCGTAATTAGCGATGAGTTATAAGTTTATTAGTACTCAAACCCAATACTCAAAACAGAATATGATTATACTTCAAATTGAAACTGCTACTACTGTATGCTCTGTCGCCCTGGCCAGAGATGGGGCAGTTATAGCCTTTAAGCAGTTGGACGAGCGCAATATCCACGCAGAAATAATAACACTTTTTATCGATGAGCTGATTAACGCTGCGGGTTTGAAATATAGTGATATAGATGCTGTGGCAGTAAGCAGTGGCCCGGGATCGTATACAGGATTGCGCATAGGCGTATCAACAGCTAAAGGCTTGTGTTTTGCTTTGGATAAACCACTTATTGCAGTAGAAACTTTAGCTGCAATGGCGCAGGGAATAATTAATGAAGGTGATATTGATGCCAATACCCTGCTTTGTCCTATGATTGACGCGAGACGTATGGAAGTTTACACGGCGTTATTTGACGTTAACGGCGGGATTATAAAACCCACGTCTGCAGAAATTATTGATGAAAATAGCTTTAAGGGGCGGTTGCAAAATAATAAAATATTGTTTTTTGGGGATGGCGCAGAGAAATGCCGCGAAGTGTTGAGTGCTAACCCTAATGCACAATTTGTAACTGGTTTTGCTAATTCAGCCACGCACCTTACCAAAAAGGCTGCTGAAAAATTTATCGCTGCTGATTTTGAAGAAGTAGCTTACTTTGAACCTTACTATCTAAAGGATTTTTTAGTTACCCAAAAAAAGGCTTAATAGTTTTTATCTTTTTTGCCAAAGATACTATCCCATATTTTACCCACGAAACCTTTATCCCCATTAGGTATTGAGCTCGAGTTTAACCGGCGCTCAATCAACGATCCGAATTTAAAGGATACTCCTATATAAAAATCCATACCCGTAAAACCTCCCTGGTTTACAAGAACCTGTGTTTGATCGGGATCCGTGGCAGAGTGTATCGCATTGCCTAATAGTTGCCCTGTTTGGAAAACGCGTTCGCTGCCAATAAAAAACTCAGAGTTGTCTTTTTTAACCATGAACTGTACGCCCAAATTAAACAATTTCAGGTCATTATATGAGGCTGTAACCGTTCCGATGAAATTATTGTGTTGTATTGGCGCAACTAAAGCTGCTGTAAATCCGGGATAAAAAACTTCTTTTGAGCCTATAATAGTTGGCGAAAATGTAAAGTTATGATCTCCCCCAATCCAGTAAGTTTTATTGATACTTAGTTCAAGCAAACCATTGGTTGGCGAAGTAAAACCTTTTTTAACCTGGCTGCCTGTGGTTAGGCTATCTAACCCGTTGGTAATAATTTTTTCACGCTCACTGCTTGAAAAGTCGGTGAGGACTTTGGAGCCTTCAAAATTAGAAATTAACGATTTACTGCTCCAGTGTATAAAACCAAGATCTTTAAGATTGAGTTGCCATTTATAACCGCTTTCATCGCGGTATGAAGTACCTATACTTATCGCGGCACCAGGATTTCTAAACGATGGTAATATTTTTTTAGCATTCGATTGCCCTTCAGCGCTGCTGGCATAAGTTGTACCCTGTAAAGATAATGTAGCGGCATCATTAGTCTGATCAAGCGATATACTTGACTGATAAATATTAACTTTTCCGTAACTAAGACCTGATAATGCACTAAACTTTGCACCAAATGCAAATTGCTTTGTAAGCTGCTCGCGATAGGTGAATGAAATCTGATGATAGGCCTGGTAAAAAAACTGATCATTAAATATATTAGTATAATTTGCATTGTTTAACCGTTTAAACCCATTAAACAGTGCAATGGATTCATCTGTAGCCACACCACGAGCTTCGGCTTTTGTACTAAATGAAAAGCCAGCTTCCTGGTCACCGTCTTCGCTGGCAAACAATTTAAACATAATAAAATATGAATTTGCATTCAGATTTATGCGGTTATATGCCCCCTTGCCTATTTCTAAATTAGCCGTATTATAATATGACTCGAATGCCCTGGTTTTTAATGCTGCCTGGCCATTGCCAGCTACATAAAAGTTGGTGCTAAAGTTTGGGATAAAAAAGTTGAAGGCAAATTGCTTAGTGGTGTCCGGGATAAAAGCCCTTTGAGCAGGGTTTTCGAATGAATCATATAATGAGCCGGTATTGTATTGCGCAAATTGTTGCCCAAAAACCTTAACGCTGACCAGGAAAAAACACCATACTAATAAACCTTTCTTCATTTAATTACGGTAACAGGGGGAATAACTTTCTAAAGATAAAATTTCAAAATCTATTATTAGTAAAATAAATTTATTAATTGTTTTTGTTTTATTCCGGGTTATCGGGCTGGTTAAGATTCATGCAAAAACTGGTGTAGAAATTTTTGTCGGCAGCAATTAACTGGTATGACGCGGCGTAGAAATTTTTCCAACCTGTTTCATTGGTTTCAAAATCATGGTAAAAAGTATCACCAAGGTCCCGCTTTAATATGGATTGTGCATTTTTAAAGTTAATGTACCAGGCAACATTGCTTCGCTCGGCCACCAAATTATTAAATTGGCTATATTGTTGTATTTTGCTCTGATATTTATGGTTAATATACGTGTCGCTATAGCTTTTCAATTCAGACTCGCTATTGGCTAATATCAAGTAATTGTCAACTATCATAAACCATGGGTGATTAAACAAACTAAAGGCATCGCCTAACAGAAAAAAAGGCAGCTTGTTGTAATTAAACTGGCCAATCTCATCGGTTGTCATTCTGCTTATATTCTTTAGTACCGGTTTAAAGGCCGGTCCATCTGTTAAGGCTATAATGGCATACTTTTCCATATAACGCGTGGTAATAACCGCAAACTCATTGCTTAATACCTGGTTAAACTCTGTTATTAAACTAATGCCGGTCTCGGTTTTAACTTTTTTAAATATCGAGTCCTTTTCATGCTGAAGTTTTGCCCTGATATGCCAGTCGGACAAGTTGATTTTAAATTTCTTGGGATCAGAAACGGCAAAACTTAAACTATAAGCAGTAGTTGATGGGAAAATATCTTTAAGCTGGTTTACAACCGGCTGCTGGTTAGCAAATAAATTTAAATATCCGGCAGGTTGATCGCGCTCAATGTTTGAGAAGCCTGTAAATAGTAAGGCATCATTTTTAAAATTCAAATTCAATGCGGCTAATGCCGGCAGCAGCTTAAAGCTTTTAAAAATATCAGTATTCTTGTTTTTAAACAACGCCTCAAATAAAGGATTTAACTGGTTGTAATTAATATAAAGATTAGCCAGCGAATTTGAGTTTTGCTGATCGGGCAATTTTAAAAATTGTTTTTTGTCTTTATTTGGTATGTAACGCGCGCTCTGACCTATCAGCTCTTTTGAGAAACTTCCTGTAAATATGCCGCGGTCTTTATTAATAAAGTAAAATCGTTTTTTAAGAGAGCCGGAATAGATGGTATATCCTTTTTTTCCGTCAATATTAACAGGGGTCACTAATACCCCTTTGTTTGACTGCCCGGTTAGTTTATCAAAAACTTCAGGCTTAAAGCCTTTTGCAGCTGCTATGGTTATTAGTAATGCTATTGTATGATCTTTTAATGGGTGTAATGAGATAAAAGTGTTTTGCCCTGTAAAGAACTTTTGAAGTGCCCGGTTCCCCAATACCTGCGAACGTAAAGTGTCTAATTCATTAACCTGTTGTTTGCCAATAACGGCTGCAAACAGTTTGTTGCCTTTAAAAATATCGTAAAATCCATCATCGTTATTAAACTCAAAAACCAGTGCCGTGTTATCAGGAATGGTACTCATAGTTTGGCTGGTATGCAGCCCGGTAGTGTTTAAGTTTTCAAAATAGACAACTGTTATAGCTATGGCAGCCATAAACAAAATTATTGTGATAATAATAAGTCGTCTCATCGTAATAGTTTACGCTGCAAGTTAGATTTTTACAGCCATGCATTCAAGTAATACTTTCAATTGGTTAACTTAGCCTTTTAAATTTTCATGAACAGATCAATAATAATTACTGCTGCAATATTTGGTATGGTGGCCGTTATAGCCGGCGCGTTTGGTGCGCATGGGTTAAAAGCCTTAATTACACCATCGCAATTAGAGGTATGGCATACCGCCGTCGAATATAATTTTTACCACGTTTTTGCCTTACTGTTCCTGTCAACTATAGCCAAAAATGGTAGTGGGTGGATAAAAGCCAGCTTTTATTTGTTTGTTATGGGGATAATATTATTTTCAGGATCATTATACTTATTGGCCTGCCGCGATTTGTTGCATATTGGAAGCGTAAAAGTAATAGGCCCTATAACGCCTTTAGGCGGTTTGTTATTTATAATTGGTTGGCTGTCACTTGCCATTGCAGCTGCGAAGGGTAAATAATTATGCTTGAATTTACCGAAGGCCCATATACCGAACGAAAAACACTTTTCGTCGAAGTGATTTTACCGCTGGCTATTGCTAAGAATTATACCTACAGGGTACCTTTCGAGCTAAATAATATAATAGCTATTGGCAAGCGGGTGGTGGTGCAATTTGGTAAGAGCAAACTTTATACTGCGATTGTTTCGGCTATAACTGAAAACCCGCCTGAAAAATACGAAGCCAAATATTTACTGGAGATATTAGACGACCGCCCGGTTGTAACTCCAAAACAACTGCAGTTTTGGAAATGGCTGGGCGAATACTATATGTGTAACGATGGCGAAGTGATGAACGCCGCTTTACCATCAGCCTTAAAATTAGCCAGCGAAACAAAGATCGGGCTTAATAAAGAATTTGAATACGATAAGGCTATGCTTCACGACAAAGAGTTTTTAATTGTAGAAGCGCTTGAGATCCAGCCTGAACTTACCATAAGCGACATTGCCAAACTGTTAAGTCAGAAAAAAGTGATGCCTATACTGAAGGCACTGTTCGAGAAAAACATCATCAACATATCTGAAGAAGTAAGCGATGGTTACAAACCACGTAGACGTACTTTTTTAACCCTTAACCCGGCTTACCAGGCACAGGATAGTTTGAAAGATCTGTTCGCTATACTTGAAAAGCGTGCACCTAAACAGGCCGATGCTGTACTGGCTTATATTAAGCTGGCACGTCACCAAAAAACCATATCAAAAAACGAATTGATAGAAGAGAGCGGCGCCGGCGCATCAAGCATTAATTCGTTAATTGAAAAAGAGGTTTTTGTTGCCGAGGAAAAAAATGTTAGCCGTTTGTTTTTTGAGGAAGAGGACCTGGATGCAAATTTTGAACTAAGCACCCAACAGCAGGAAGCATTCGCCGCTATAAAACAACAGTTTGAGCAAAAGGATGTGATTTTACTGCATGGGGTAACCTCATCAGGCAAAACACAGATCTATATAAGGCTGATAGAGCAGATGATTGCGCAGGGTAAGCAGGTACTTTACCTGTTGCCCGAAATAGCGCTCACAACCCACGTAATAGAGCGCCTGCGCCAATACTTTGGTGCCAGTATAGGTGTTTATCATTCGCGTTTTAATGATAACGAACGGGTGGAGGTCTGGCAGAAGGTTTTGAATAATGAATACAAAGTTGTGTTAGGCGCAAGGTCATCAGTATTCCTGCCATTTGCCGGCCTGGGATTGATAATAGTTGATGAGGAGCATGAAACATCCTATAAACAGTTTGATCCGGCACCACGCTATAATGCCCGCGACGCGGCTATATTCCTGGCTAATATGCACCAGGGTAAAGTATTGCTGGGGTCGGCAACGCCGTCATTCGAAACTTATTTTAATGCCCGTACCCATAAATATGGCTTTGCCGAACTGACAGAACGTTACGGCGGCATAGAAATGCCGATAATAGAGGTAGTAAGCATTGCCGAAGAAACGAAGAAGAAAACCATACAGTCGCATTTTACTAGTGTGCTGATGGCTGATATTGAGACCGCGCTGGCTAATAAAGAGCAGGTAATATTGTTTCAAAACCGCCGCGGCTATGCGCCTGTTTTATTATGTAAGATCTGTGCTTATACACCCAAATGTATTAACTGCGATGTGAGCCTTACTTATCACAAACACACAGGTAAACTGCATTGCCATTATTGCGGTTATAAAGAAGACACACCTTCTATCTGCCCGGCATGTGGATCGACGCATTTAGAATACCGGGGTTTTGGTACCGAGAAGATAGAAGATGAACTAAGCTTATTATTACCCGCCGCACGCATAGCACGTATGGACCTGGATACCACACGTTCACGCAACTCTTTACAAAACATACTGAATGATCTGGAGGAGAAAAAGATAGATATACTGGTAGGTACACAAATGGTAGCCAAAGGGCTTGATTTTGCCGGTGTAACGGTAATAGGCGTTATTAGTGCAGATAGTTTGTTAAAATTCCCCGACTACCGTGCTAACGAACGCAGCTACCAGATGCTGGCACAAGTAAGCGGCAGGGCCGGCCGCAGGGGGAAACAAGGTAAGGTAGTGATACAAACTTACGACCCTGCTCATCGGGTTATTAAACAGGTTATAGACAATAATTACGCCGAGCTTTATTTTACCGAAATGGAAGAACGTAAGGCTTTTCATTACCCGCCGTTCTATCGTATCATCAACCTTGATATCAAACATAAAAATCCAGAGATATTGCATAACCAGGCAACTTACCTGGGCAACCAGTTACGTAGCCATTTTGGCGAAGAAAGGGTTGTTGGTCCGCAGGTGCCGTTGGTAAGCCGTATTCGTAATTATTATATCCAATCTATTATGCTAAAGTTTGAGAAGGATGGCGTATCTATCAACAAAGTAAAAGCCACTATAAGGGATGTGATAACCCAGTTTCAAACCACTAAACTAAGTAAAGGCAGTATAGTACAGCCGGATGTGGATCCGTATTAATTACCTGCTTTCAATAGTCTTTATAAATATTTGGTTGTATTTTAAATTGGCGGCAATACCACATTGGTATTTGCTATCAAGCAGGTTATAAGACACTTTTACTTTAAGATCAGCCTTTTTATAAGTATCAGGTAAATTGGTAGGGTGATAGTAAGTGGTATCTATCTTTACCATCCAGCCACAGCCATCACTTGTCACCGGGCCTATGTCTACTATTGTAGCATCTTTTTTTACCAGTTGTGTATCTTTCCGTTTGATGTCGATCAGCTTAATTTCTGGCAAACCTTTACCCCATCCGCATATAAATTTTGTGTCTAAAAGGCGGTAACGGATAATCACTTTTACGCCGTTTTCTTTAAATTCGTTAGAAAGGTTGGTAGCATGGTATTCTTTAGTTGTATCAACCCGGACAAACCAGTCGCAGCCATCAAGAGCAACAGAACCAGAATCATATATTTTTGCTTCGACTGTAAATATGCCGTCGTCTTTTTTACAAAGTGAGAATGTAAAGACGATCAATAATGCGATGATCAATAATAAGGCGGAGATTAAAGTCTTGTTCATAGGTTTTAAGATTAGTGGCTGCTGTAGTTGTTTTTATTTGATGAAACGATATTGTGAAAATTTCGCTACATGCACATTGATTTATTTTTAATCGGTTCGCAATCAGGCATACTCAAAATATTTGTTTTCGCGGTGGCTTATCATCATAAATACAACTCTGTTTTTGTATAACTTTACCCGTATAATGGCATACAAATACATAGATAATTACCGCGAGCAGGGAGCAAGGAAAAAACTGGTAGAAGAGTTAAGGAAGAAAGGCATTGAGGACACGCAGGTGCTGGCCGCCATTGGTAAAGTAACGCGTCACTATTTTTTTGATGAGACATTTTGGAACCAGGCCTACAAGGATATCGCTTTCCCGATAGGCGAGGGACAAACCATTTCGCAACCCTACACCGTAGCTTACCAAACCGAATTACTTCACATAAAAAAAGGTGATAAAGTATTGGAGATTGGTACGGGTTCCGGCTATCAATGCTGCGTATTGTTAGAAATGGGCGCTAAAGTTTATACTATTGAACGACAAGAAAAACTATATGAACGTACCCGCCGGGTATTGCCACTAATGGGCTATAAGCCACGTTTCTTTTTAGGCGATGGCTCAAAAGGCATCGCCAGTCATGAGCCTTACGATAAGATAATTGTAACAGCCGGCGCACCCACAGTGCCCGAAATACTATTAGGCCAGCTGAATATTGGCGGTACGCTTGTTATCCCGGTAGGGGACGAGAATACGCAAAAAATGGTAACGATACTAAAAACCGGGGAGCATGATTATGAAAAGCATGTGCTGGATACTTTTAGATTTGTGCCGTTGGTTGGGGATAAGGCTTGGTAACTAAACCCATATAAGTTACAAGACAAATCATGTTTTGATTTCATGGTAGGCTTTGCAAGCCAATTTAAGTTTATCATAAAATTATATATATGAAGAAGTTATACATTTTTCTGTCTGGTGCTGTTGCTTTAGTAATTTTAAGTTTATTTTCTTTTAAAGCTACTGCTGCCGAGAAGATAACAATCACCACCTCGCCGCAAACCGCGCGTATTTATGTAGACGGTATCCAGATGGGTACCGGAAAGACTGTAATAAAGGTTGAGAAAAATTCATGTGTAACCGTAGAAGTGAAAATGGAAGGCTATGTACAGGAAACGCGAAATTACTGTAACAAAAAGGGTATGGCCGATCCCCCTAAATCAGATTATATACAATTACAGGAAGATGAATCTTTTACTTCTTCTATCGAGTCAAACATCGCCAATACAGAAATACAGGTAAACGTAAAAAACGGGAAGACAAAAGAAGAGGCCTGGAAACAAATTATGAGCACGGTACTGGATAAATTTGATGTGTTAGAAAATAGTGATGAAAAGGTTGGCTACTTAAGGACTTCATGGGTGGGGATTTCTTTCAAATCCAACACGATAAGGATAAGGCTCATTATTAAACAGTCTTCAGAGACCCCGCTAATTTACCGGGTAAAATTTGTATCAGAATCATCGGGCCGCAGTAGTACGCCTTATAACGCCGATGAGCAGTATAGGCCATTTAATCGTATTTTAAAAAAGTATGATGGCTTTTTGGATGAGTTAACAACCAGACTGAAAAATTAAGTGCCGTAGTAAATAAGGCTACTTATTTACACCTAAAACAATATAATATGGACTGAGCCTGATGAATTATCTCTTCATGGCCCGGTCCATTTCAACTTTAGTATCACGCTCTTTAAGGGTTTCGCGTTTATCAAAGGTCTTTTTGCCCTGGGCCAATCCAATCTCCAGCTTTGCAAAGCCGCGATCGCTGATAAACATTGCAAGCGGAATAATAGTCAATCCTTTTTCTTCGCCGCGGGTTTGAAGTTTCTTTAATTCTTTTTTGTTGAGTAACAGTATACGGTCACGCTTAGCTTCGTGGTTATAGAATGATCCGAAAGAGTATTCGGCTATATGCAGGTTGCGTACATAAAGTTGCTCATTAATAAACGTGCAAAAAGCGTCATTAATGTTTGCCTTTCCCTGGCGGATAGATTTGATCTCGGTACCCAACAGCTTTATCCCGGCGGTATATTTGTCCAGGATGATATATTCAAAATAGGCCTTTTTATTCTTTATGTATATTTTATCGTCACTCATAACTTCGTCGCTGCAAACTTAAAGAAATTAGTGATTAGTTAATTAGTGATTAAACATTAGTTGGAAACATATGCTAACTAATTTTTAATTAACCAATCTCCAAATACTAAACAGTTGGTTTAACTACCAATACCGGCACATTAACCATATGCCTTACCTTATTAACCGTGGTGCCAAAAATAAGGTCCTTAAACGCTTTATGACCGTGCGACCCCATCACTATAAAATCTATCTTGTTACTATTTACAATGTCGGCAATAGCCTGCGCGGCTATGCCATAACCAATTTGCGCCTCGGCTTTATATCCTAATTTTTTTAGGGTATCAACATACTTTTTAAGATTATCCACATCACTTTGTGTCTCGTGGTCCAACACGTCGCCACCATAATAACGTGCTCCTGCAGTTTCAACTACGTGGATCAGCGCGTAAGTAGCCTTTTTACCCCCCTGCATTATGGCATGACGTAAAGAGTTAGTGTCGTTTTCAGAAAAATCAATACTAACACCAATATGATGATATTCTATTGCACCCAAATCGCCAATTACAGCAGCAATACCGTGCGGAATATAAATAGGTATATCCTTATGTTTAAACAACCAGGGCCTTATAGTTACATATATTAATAATAAAGCTATGGCTATTACTACCGGTATTACCAAGATATACATCCAAAAAGCGGTTGACGGCGATGCTGTCGCCCAGCTATTAATCTGCTCGTAAACCAATTTGGCGTTTAAGCCAACAATAATAATGGCGCTTGCCCAGGCAGCAATTTTAACTTTAAGGCTGATGGCAAAATTGCCCATCTTCTTTTTATCGGACGTAAAATGTATCAGCGGGATAACCGCGAAACCTAACTGTAAACTCAACACCACCTGGCTTAGTATGATCAGGTTGCCCAAACCATCCTCGCCAGAATAGATAATGGTAAACATGGCAGGCACAATAGCCAGTATCCGGGTTAACAAACGGCGTAACCAAGGCTCAACACGCAGGTTAATATGGCCCTCCATAATGATCTGGCCGGCAAGGGTGCCGGTAATGGTAGAGCTTTGGCCCGCTGCTATTAAAGCAATAGCGAATAATACAGGCGCGGTTTTGCCAAAAATATGCTCGAGTAATTTATAAGCATCCTGGATCTCGGCAATCTGGAAGTAACCGTTTTTAAAGAAGGCGCTGGCTGCCAATATCAATATAGCCGCGTTTACCAAAAACGCCAGGTTAAGTGCAATAACTGTATCAAACAAGTTAAATTTTATAGCTGTTTTAATGCCTGCATCTGTACGGGTTATTTGCCGGGTTTGTACTAATGACGAATGCAGGTACAAGTTATGCGGCATTACCGTAGCGCCAATTATGCCAATGGCGATATATAATGCGCTGCCGGTTAAATTACCGGGTATAAAGCCTAAAGCCACTTCTTTAACATCGGGCGTCACAATAAACATCTCAATTAAGAAAGAAAGACCTACTATAAATATCATCGACACAATAAAGGCCTCTAGTTTACGCATCCCTTTGTTCATCAGGAAAAGCATCAGCAACGTATCAGTAATAGTTAATGATACGCCCCATATCAATGGTAAATGAAATAGCAGGTTTAATCCTATGGCCATACCGATGATCTCGGCCAGGTCGCACGCTATAATGGCTATCTGGGCCAATATATAAAGGCAGAAATTAACAAAACGGGGATAGGTTATCTTTGATGCCTGTGCCAGGTCAAGCCCGCGCACAATACCTAACCGCGCGCTAAGCGACTGTAATAGCAGGGCAATAAGGTTTGATGCTAACAAAACCCAGATCAACCTATAACCAAAAGCACTGCCGCCGGCTATATCTGTAGCCCAGTTACCGGGGTCCATATAGCCAACGCTTACCAGGTAAGCAGGGCCTATAAACGCTAATATTTTTTTCCAGCCGGTTTTGTTTTCTGTCGAAACCGAACTATGGACCTCACCTAATGATTCGTTATGTTTTTGGTTCATACAGCGATCAATAAATTTTTAGCCACTTCACGGCTTATATGTGTAGTGTTTTTTTCAACCTGTAATATCATGGAGTTATCGTATTCAATAATGTCTGTCACTGTTATTTTTTTTCCGATGGTTAGCTGTTGTTTTTCAAGATATTGCAAAAAGCTTGATGAGTGGTCGCGTACACCTGATATCACACCGCCTTCATTCACACTTAGGCCGGCAATGGGTTTAAGCTCATGTTTTTTTAAATTGCCATTACGGTCGGGGATAGGATCGCCATGCGGGTCATGCTTGGGATAGTCCATAAATTTATCAAGGCGGTCTATTAATTCTACTGATGAAATATGTTCCATTTCCTCGGCCATTTCATGCACCTCGTCCCATTTAAAATTTAGCTTCTCCACCAAAAAATATTCCCAAAGGCGGTGTTTACGGATGATATGCAAAGCAATTTTTTCGCCCGTAGTATTAAGCGTCACCCCTTGGTACTTTTCGTAATTAATCAGCTCTTTATCAGCCAGTTTTTTAAGCATATCTGTAACCGATGCAGCTTTGGTGTTTAAAGCTGCAGCTATCTGGTTGGTACTCACGTTCAAATCATTTAACGAGAGATGGTAGATTGCTTTTAGATAGTTTTCTTCGGCTAAAGTATTCATTTAAGCAAATCTAATAAAATTTTTAGACTTGTCTAAAAATGGATGTTAAAAAAATTATATTTTACATATCTTGATATTGAAAAATATAATTTTGTACTTTGTTGTAAATTAGAGACAAGGTTATGGCTGCAGAATTAGATAAGATAGACCTACAAATACTTAAGACCTTACAAGAGAACGGAAGAATAACAAATCTTCAGCTTTCAACAGAAATAGGATTGTCGCCGGCGCCGACTTTGGAGCGTGTGCGAAAACTGGAAAATGCCGAATATATTAAAAGTTACCATGCCCTGGTTGATGAAGAAAAACTGGGCTTGGGTATTAAAACTTTTATACAGATCTCGCTGGATTTTCACCAAAAAAACACCATACAAACTTTTATTGACGAGATACAAGCTATTAAAGAAGTAACGGAGTGCCATCACGTGACCGGCCAGTGTGATTTCCTGCTGAAAGTTTACGTACGCGACATTAAATCATACGAGCAACTGATCATGGAAAAGATAAGCCGCATAAGCGTGGTTAAAACGTTCCAGACGATGATGATCATGTCTACCAGTAAAAAAGAGCCAATAGTGCCGCTTGAATACTAATTATTGACTTAATGAATTATTGAATTGTTGATTTAGGTAAATTCAATAATTCTGTAATTCAATAATTCATATCTAATGTATTTGCCAGTCAATCGGCTTCTCGCCCTGTTGTTCTAAATAAGCATTAGTTTTAGAGAATGGTTTAGAGCCAAAAAAACCGCCATGGCTAATCGCTAACGGTGATGGATGTGTTGATTTGACGATAAGGTGTTTGTTATCATCAATCAATATGGCTTTTGATTGCGCGTAAGCTCCCCAAAGTATAAATACTACACCTTCTTTCTGGTCAGATATAGTTTTAATAACCATGTCGGTAAACTTTTCCCAGCCTTTTTTCTGGTGCGAGCCGGCATTAGCAGCCTGCACGGTTAGTGTGGCGTTTAACAGCAGTATGCCTTGTTCTGCCCATTCAGTTAGGTCGCCGGTAGCGGGGATTTTGAATCCGGGTATGTCTGTCGCTAATTCTTTGTAAATATTTTGCAGTGATGGTGGTACACGCACACCCTTCTGTACAGAAAATGATAATCCATGTGCCTGGTTTGGGCCGTGATAAGGATCCTGCCCTAATATTACTACCTTAACTTCGTTAAATGGGGTTTTGGCAAAGGCAGCAAATATATCGGCACTTTTAGGGTAGATTGTCTTGCCGGCTTGCTTCTCTTCCTTTAAAAAATCCTTAAGCTTAAGCATGTAATCTTTGCCAAATTCGCCACTTAAAACTTCAAGCCATGATGCTTCTAATTCAATTGCCATAAATATTCGCGAAGTGTTGATTAAGAGTACAAATAAACGGATATTTGCACTTCTAAATTATAGGATAACAAATTATGTCAAATATAGTTCGGCTTATAGTAGCCTGCGTTTTTTTTGGTGCCGCTGTCGCACTTTGTGTATTCGGATTTTGGGGATGGGGGATATTGGTACTGCTTTTAGGCGGTATAATCCTGCTGTCGTTTTTCTTTAACGAGAACATGATCATCGCACAATACTTTTTGCGTAAAGAGCAATCAGACAAGGCAGAAGTATGGCTGATGAAGGTAACCGATTACGAAAAGCAATTGCATAAAAACCAACATGGTTACCACAACCTTTTGTTAGGTTTGATCGAATCGCGCAAAGCGCCATTGAAATCAGAAAAATATTTCAAGAAGGCATTATCATTGGGTATGACCATGTCGCATAATACAGCCCTGGCTAAATTAAGCCTTGCTGGTATATCAATGGCTAAACGTAACAAGCGCGAGGCAACGATGTATTTGCAGGAAGCGGCTAAGGATGATAAGAATAAATTGCTTACCGACCAGATAAAGATGATGAAGCAGCAGATGGCCCAAATGGACAAGCAGGTAGTAAAAGGCGGTTATCGCCAACAGTTTTAACTGCAAAAAAATAGCCTTTAAACATATTGTTTAAAGGCTATTTTTCTTCTATCGAACTGAAATAATCAGGCTCTGACGAGTGATTTTTATTGTAGCTGATGTTCCTGTCAGGGATTGAAAGTTTATCATCAGAAGGATCGGCAACCTCTACCAGTTTTAGTAAACTTCTGATAAATGACAGGTTGAAATTCGATCTGTTAAGTTTGATCAAATATTCGCTTTCGGTAATTTCTAATATTGAGTTAGTCATAACTTTGTATAAGATGTGTATTTGTAAAGTTATACAACATTTTGAATTCCAAAGTTTCGTTGATTTTACTATTATATTAAAGAATTGTTAATAACAGTTGTGGAGAATGTAAATTCCACACTAAATATAATATAGCAGGCCAAAATAAAACTATTCAAACCAGGCCATCACAACTTCTTTAGCAGGCATAGTAATTTCCAGTTTCAGTTTTTTACGCATACCCCCCAGATCATTAAACACCTTGTTTGGGTTGCCGGCTTTTAGTTCCTCAACGGTGTTGAAGCCCATTTTATTTAAAACAGGTACCCATTCGGCGGGCACACCAATATTTGTAAAGTCATCCACGCTGGCAACTTTAGCCTTTTTCTCGGGCCGCATTTGCGGGAAGAACAATACTTCCTGTATAGTGCTTTGGTTAGTCAGCAACATCACCAAGCGGTCAATCCCAATACCCAGGCCTGATGTTGGCGGCATACCGTACTCTAACGCGCGTAAAAAGTCGTCGTCCATCGCCATAGCTTCATCATCGCCACGGCCGGCTAATATCAGCTGCTCTTCCAAACGCTCGCGCTGGTCTATCGGGTCGTTTAACTCCGAGTAAGCGTTGGCTATCTCTTTGCCATTTACAAATAATTCAAAACGCTCAACCAAGCCATCTTTGGTACGGTGCTTTTTGGCAAGCGGCGTCATCTCGATAGGATAATCGGTAATATAAGTTGGCTGGATCAGGTTAGCTTCAACTTTAGCGCTAAAGATCTCGTCTATCAGTTTACCTTTACCCATTGACGCGTCAACCTCAATTTTAAGGTCGGCACAGGTTTCGCGTAAGCCGGCTTCGTCCATTTCTGATACATCAATGCCGGTGTATTTCAATATCGAATCATACATCGATAAGCGTGTGTATGGCCCTGCAAAGTTTATTTCGTTGGCACCAACCTGTACGGCTGCAATACCGTGAACAGCACGTGCAACTTCTTCCAGGCAGTTCTCCACCATTTCCATCATCCATATATAGTCTTTGTAGGCTACATATATTTCCATGGCGGTAAACTCGGGGTTGTGAGTACGATCCATACCCTCATTACGAAACATTTTACCAAACTCATATACACCATCAAATCCGGCAACGATAAGGCGTTTTAAATATAACTCGTTAGCTATACGCAAAAACAGCGGCATATCCAGCGTGTTATGATGTGTAGCAAACGGCCGCGCCGCCGCACCACCATGTACAGGCTGCAGGATAGGGGTTTCAACTTCCATCCAGCCCTGGTTATTAAAGTAATTACGCATGGCGCTTATCACTTTAGACCGTTTGATAAAGATCTGTTTATATTCAGGATTAACCGTTAAATCAACGTAGCGCTGGCGGTAACGCATTTCGGCATCGGTAAAGCCATCGTGCATGTTTCCTTCTTCGTCGCGTTTAACAACGGGTAATGGTTTTAGCGATTTAGAGAGAATGGTCATTTCCTGTACGTGCACAGAGATCTCGCCGGTTTGCGTTAAAAATACGTAGCCTTTAATCCCAACATAATCGCCGATATCCAATAGCTTTTTAAATACGGTATTGTATAAGGTTTTGTCCTCGCCCGGGCAAATATCGTCGCGTTTCAGGTAGATCTGCATGCGGCCGGTGCTATCCTGTATCTCGGCAAACGATGCGCTGCCCATGATACGGCGGGTCATGATCCGCCCTGCAATGGTTACACTTTTATAAGTATCCGGGTTAGCCTCGAAATTATCGGTAATGTCCTGCGCAAAATCAGTAACCTTATATTCTTCGGCAGGATATGGGTTAATGCCTAAGGCACGTAATTGTTGTAATGATTCGCGGCGTATAATTTCCTGTTCGGATAGTGCAATACTCATGTTTTGTAACGATATTTTATTAAAGTTGCAAAAATAGGATTTTTTTGGTGAGTAGCGGTCTTAGAGTGCGAGTTATGAATAATGTATTTTTTTGAACGCTAATCGATACCTTTGTTATATGAACGTTAAGGTTATTGCTTTTGATGCTGATGATACACTTTGGGTAAATGAGCCCTATTTCAGGCAATCTGAGGAAGCTTTTTGTACTTTGCTGGAAGAATACCTGCCGCGCCACGAACTGGAGCGGGAGCTGCTTAAAATAGAAATAGCAAACCTTGGTTTATATGGTTACGGGATAAAAGGTTTCATTCTGTCGATGATAGAAACAGCCATGACCGTAACCAATAATATGATCAGCTCCAAAACTATCGGCGAGATAATTGACTTGGGCAAGCAAATGCTTAACCAGCCTATTGAGCTATTGGATGGTGTAGAAGAAGTATTAAAGGAACTTAAAGGCAAATACCGGTTGGTTGTTGCTACCAAAGGCGACCTGCTTGACCAGGAACGCAAACTACGCAAATCAAACCTGAATAGCTACTTTCACCATGTTGAGATCATGTCTGAAAAGGATGATGCCAATTATTTGAAGCTGATCAAACACCTGGATATCCGCCCGAGCGAATTGCTGATGGTGGGCAACTCGCTTAAAAGTGATGTGCTGCCGGTATTGAATATCGGCGGTTATGCCATCCATGTGCCCTACCATATTACCTGGGCCCACGAAGAAATTGAGCAGAGCATAGATAGCGGTATGTTTAAAAGCGTGGAGTGTATTAAGGATGTGTTGGCTTTTGTTTGATCTTTATGATCCACGCGAATGTGGATCAAGTGGATCAAGCTGGATCAGGATTTTATCTAATTATTTGACAATCAGTATTTTGGTAAAATCAGATGGATCAAAATGAATCGCCTTTTAGGTCAGGTTTTTTATAGCTGATTTATTTGTAAATAGCTGATAATTATATTGTTGCAATTTTGCCGATTTTTAGGGGTTGGATCAAGGACTTTGTATCAAGTTGGATCAAAAAACTGGTCTTAAACTTCCTGCGAGGAGCGCAGCTCTGCAGCGTGCGATTGCCACGCTACGCTCGCAATGACAAATTTTAATCAGCCTCCACATCCCCGGTATACAATTCCTCAATTGCGTCAGCATATTTTTTTTCTATCACTTTACGCTTGGCTTTCATGGTAGGAGTGATCTCGCCGTCTTCCATGCTGAAAGGTTTGCGTTTGATCTTGAAGTTTTTAATGCGCTCAAATTTTGCCAGCTCGTTAGATAGTTTTTTAATATCCTGGTTTAGCCAGTCCTTTATCTCTTTGTTCTCAATAAACGGATCGGGTTCTTCAAAGAAGGTATCGTCCAACCCAAACTGTTCCTGTAAAGCCTCTTTTGCCGGGATGATGAACGCGGTAATGTACTCTTGTTTATCACCCAATAAAAACACCCCCTCAATTTTGGGGCTTTTCAGGTAGGTATTCTCTACCGGTGTTGGGTAAACGTTTTTGCCGTAAGCGTTAACCAGCATGTTTTTTAGCCTGTCGGTAATTTGCAGGTTGCCTTTAAAATAACGGCCGATATCGCCGGTATGCAGCCAGTTGTCTTTGTCTATTGTAGCAGCGGTCTCTTCAGGCTTATTCAGGTAGCCCTTCATCACGCAATGCCCGCGAACGATGATCTCGCCCTCTTCCGACTGAAAATCTTCCTTAAACGATTCGTGGGTTTGTATAGTGTAGATCTCCCTGGTATCAATATTTTGTATAGCTACCTCTATTCCAGGTACAATACGGCCAACGGTGCCATAAATCTGGCGGTGAACTTCTGTAACAGCCATTACCGGCGATGTCTCTGTAAGTCCGAAACCTTCCAGTACTTTTATACCAAGGTCGCCAAAAAACTCGCCGATGTTTTTGGGCAGGGCGCCGCCGCCTGATAGCATGATCTTTAGGTTACCACCCGTACGCTCTTTTATCTTGCTGAATACTAATTTTTCGGCTACGGCATGCTGCCCATTTAATATCAAGCCCGATTTTTTACCGTCCTCGTTAGCTATGCGGTATTTGCGGCCAATATCCAGTGCCCATAAAAATATTTTTGCTTTCACTCCGCCTGCGCCGGTGCCGTTTTTCATGGCGCGGTCGTGTATTCGTTCTAATAATCGCGGTACGCAATTCATCACGTTTGGCTTAACCTCGCCCATGTTTTTTGCCAATAACTCCAGGCTTTGCGCGAAGGCTATTTTAGCGCCCGAGTACAAGCAAACATGATAGGTAGCCGTACGCTCAAATACGTGCGATAGGGGGAGGAAGGATAAAAACACATCCGTTTTTTCGATGATGGGGATCTGTACCAAGCTTACCCGCACATTCTCTACCAGGTTTTTATGTGTTAGCATTACACCTTTGGGGATCCCGGTAGTACCGGAGGTATATATCAAACATGAAAGATCAGATGGTAAAATGGCCTCGCGTGCAATTTTAATGTCCGATACATGCTTTTCAACCAATGTTAAACCAATACTTATCAATTCTGTAAACCCGATAATACCCGCGTTTAACCGTTGTTTTTCCAGGTATTTCTCATAATCATCAAATGCCGGGATGATACGTTCGAGCGCGGGGCAGTTGTTGGCAATTTTAAGTACTTTCCTGAATAAAAACGGATTGCCGCAAATGATGGTACGCGCACCCGAATCATTTAAAATGTACTCAATTTCAGTCTCAGTAAGGGTAGGGTAGATGGAGGTATTTACGCCACCAATTTGCTGCAGTGCCTGGTCATAATAAATAAAATCAGGACCGTTCTCTATGATCAGCGCCAGCTTATCGCCTTTTTTTATGCCGATATCTAAAAACCAGGCAGAGATAGCGTCAATCTTATCTAATGCTTCGCCATAGGTAATATCAACCCATTCTTCGCCCACTTTATGACTTAAAAAAGTATGTGTGGCAGGATGGATGTGCTTAACTAAATAGCGTATAAGGCTGGGTACGGTTGGGCGCTCAGTTACTGAATTCATTTATCTATAATCAGGTTTATAAGAGAAACAAAGCTAATTTTATTTTTCAAAAACGGAAAGCCTGGCAAATTGCGGTAGCCGTGATATTTTTACTACCTTCATGGCATAATTACTATCACTACATATCAACAACGGATCACTAAAAATCCGAATCCTTAATTAGGATAACATGCACCGCTAAAAAGCGGCCGGCTTTGTATTATCCTTTCTTAATCCTGTTTATTATTCAATTATTTATTGCTTTTAAGGCTTTGCAGGCATTGATATGCCTATATCTAAACAAAATGGAACAAAAATCCAATAAAACAACAGTGGCCGAATTTTATAAACGCATAGTTGGCCAGCGCGATAGTTCATTGATCAACCAATACGTACACGAACACTATATACCACATAGCCCAATGGGCCGGGATGGGCGCGAAAGCTTGTTTGAAATGATCGAATTTTTAAAAACGCTGCCGCCACCGGCCGAAACCAAGTCGCCGGTAAAGCGGTTAATAGGCGATGGCGAGTTAGTGATAATCCAACTCGATATCTCATTTATGGGTAAGCGTATGGTTGTGATAGATTTATTTCGCGTGGCGGATGGGCTCCTCGCTGAACATTGGGACGCCGTGCAGGAGATAGCTGCCGAAAATGACTTGATGACAGATGGAGCGTTGATCATTAATAGCTATGCAGATACTGATGCTAACCAACTGTTGGTAAGCAATTTTTATCGGGATGTATTTGAAAATCACGATACTCGCCTGCTCAATAGCTATCTAACAACTGATTATATCGAACATAATTTAGCCGAACGCCTGGATGACTATTATCATCATTCAATTAAGGTTCATCGTATAATATGCGAGGGCGATTTTGTCGTTGTTCAATCAGAATATCTCAAAGATTCTCAATCGTTCGCTTTATATGATATCCTGCGAATTGAAAACGAAAAAATAGCAGAACACTGGAGTGTGCAACAGGCAATACCTGATGTTATGCCGCATACTAACGGGATGTTGTAATCCAGGTAACAAAAAAGCCATCCAGTATTAACGGATGGCTTTTTAAATATTGTTAGGATACGGTTATACCGAGAAGCTCTCGCCGCAACCGCAGGTACGGCTGGCGTTAGGGTTATGAAAGTTAAAACCTTTACCGTTTAACCCGTCCGAGAAATCAAGCTCGGTGCCTGCCAGGTATAAAAACGATTTCATATCCAGGCACATGCGTACGCCCTTGTCTTCGAAAAACTGGTCGCCCTTTTTCTCCTCGTTATCAAAATCGAGATTATAAGATAACCCAGAACATCCTCCCCCTTGTACAGAAACCCGCAGGAAATAAGAGGCATCAAGCCCCGAATCACGCATCAGATCCTCTACTTTACTTTTCGCTTTATCAGTTACAGTTACCATTTGTTAGTTAGTATTGAGTCTTGAGTGATGAGTTTTGAGCTGCAGAGCTGTTAAACTCACTACTCAAAACTCATCACTCAAAACTTAATTAGTGATGCGATTTTTCAACTTCCAAAGCTTCCATGCCATTTTTAACGCGGAAGTCGTTGATAGCTGCTTTAATTGCATCCTCTGCCAAAACAGAGCAGTGAATTTTTACCGGTGGCAATGCTAATTCTTCAACAATATCCATGTTGTCAATTTTCATTGCGTCGTCGATAGATTTTCCTTTTAACCACTCGGTAGCTAAAGATGATGAAGCTATAGCCGAGCCGCAGCCGAAAGTTTTAAACTTAGCATCAGTGATGATGTTGTCATCACCTACCTCAATTTGCAGGCGCATAACGTCGCCGCACTCTGGTGCACCAACTAAGCCGGTACCCACCTTATGACTGCTTTTGTCTAAGGTACCAACGTTGCGCGGGTTGGTGTAATGATCAATTACTTTATCTGAATATGCCATTTTCTTGTGTGTTTTATGTTTGTTGTACGTATTACGTTGTAAGTTTTACGTGTTTGTTATTGTAAATTTTCATCTAACGTAAAACGTAAAACGTCCCACGTCTAACATTAATTAGTGTTCTGCCCACTCAATCGAGTCAAGGTCAATGCCTTCTTTAAACATTTCCCAAAGCGGCGACATGTTGCGTAAGTTTGTAACCGCTGTTTTGGTTACTTCAACAGCGTAATCAACCTCTTCTTCGGTAGTGAATCTTCCCAATCCAAAACGTATCGAAGAGTGTGCCAGGTCATCAGATAAGCCTAAGCTTTTTAATACGTATGATGGCTCTAAAGACGCTGATGTACAAGCCGATCCTGAAGATACAGCCAGGTCCTTCATTGCCATCATTAAACCTTCGCCCTCAACATATTTAAAGCTGATGTTTGCAACATGTGGCAAGCGGTGCTCAACGTTTCCGTTTACATAGCTTTCTTCTAATACGGTTAATGCGTTTTGTAATTTATCGCGCAAAGCTGATAAACGTATTGCTTCGCTTTCCATTTCAAGTCCGCACAGTTCTGCAGCTTTACCCAAGCCAACAATACCCGGTACGTTTAATGTGCCTGAGCGCATACCGCGTTCGTGGCCGCCACCGTCCATTTGTGCGGTAACTTTAACACGCGGCCCTTTACGGCGTACGTATAATGCACCTACGCCTTTAGGTCCGTAAAATTTATGTGCCGATAAGGCTAAAAGGTCAATACCGTCTCTGTTTACATCAACAGGTATTTTACCAACCGCCTGTACTGCATCAGTCATAAACAATGCGCCGTATTTATGTGCTATAGCTGATATTTCTTTTATAGGTTGTATAACACCTATCTCGTTGTTACCATACATAACAGAAACTAAGATAGTTTCGGGCGTCATGGCGGCTTCTAATACGGCAAGGTCAAGCAAACCGTCTTCTTTAACAGGCAGGTAAGTAACCCTACCGCCCAGTTTTTCAACGTGTTTACAAGCGTCTAATACAGCTTTATGTTCGGTAACCGTAGTAATAATGTGGTTGCCTTTTTCTTTATACATTTCAAAAACACCCTTAATAGCAAGGTTGTCTGATTCTGTTGCTCCTGATGTGAAGATGATCTCTTTCTCGCTTGCACCAATTAATTTGGCCACTTGCTCACGTGCATAATCAACACCTTCTTCTGCTACCCAGCCAAACGGATGGTTGCGGCTGGCAGCGTTACCAAACTTTGTAGTGAAGTATGGTATCATTGCTTCCAGCACTCTTGGGTCCATAGGTGTGGTAGCATTGTTATCAAGGTAAATTGGGATATTCATATCTAAATAATTAATAGTACAAAGATATGCAAACATTTTTATTTAAAATCATTCAATATAAGGGAAAACCGTCATATTAAACTAATAATTTAAACTTTAGGTCACTTATAACGTATAGTTATTTAAAAGTGTTGGTTAATCTATTTAAAATTTAAGACCTTTGCTTTTTTAACAAGCGGTTCGCCAAATCCTTAAAATTTTTGTAATTTTAAGTGTTGTTACTAATCATAATGGCAACCGCAAATTCTAATAACTACATTGATGAGTATCATTCACAATAAAGATATCGGTACCAAACAAAAGGCCCTTGCTATTAACCTCGACCCCAAAATTTACGGCTCATTTGCAGAGATAGGCGCAGGGCAGGACGTTGCCGCCAATTTTTTCAAAGCCGGCGCTTCATCAGGTACCATTGCCAAAACCATGTCGGCCTATGATATGACTGTTTCTGACGCTATTTACGGTGCATTAAAAGTTAAACGATATGTGAGCGAGTCGCGCCTGATGGCGATGCTTAACCACGAGTATAATCTGCTGATTGAGCGGCTGGCCGAACAGCGCGGTGATAACACAACTTTCTTTGCTTTCTCTGATACCGTATCAACCCTTAACTATCATAAAACCAACGAGGCCCATGGCTGGATGGGTGTGCGTTTCCAGTTAGAGCCAAACGGGCCGTTTAACGACGTGATACTACACGTTAAACTGCTGGATACCGACAATAACCTGCAGCAGCAAGCCGTAGGTGTATTAGGTGTCAACCTGTTATATGCCTGCTTTTACTATAACGAAGTAGCGCCGGCGTTTTTGCTGTCGCTGATGGACGAATTAAGCCGCGACCGTATCCAGATAGATATGATCCAGTTTGAGGGGCCAAATTTCGAGAAGGTGGACAACCGCCTGATGAGCCTGCACCTGGTTAAATACGGTTTCTCTGACGCGGCGCTGTTTGGGCCGGATGGCGAGAACGAGCAACCATCAGAAGCTTTATATAAGAAACATGTTGTGGTTATAAGGGGCCGTTTCCGCCCGATAATTAACGTGCACCTGGATATGCTGAACACCGGCGTTAAGCAGTTTATGCAGGAGCCCGATGTTGATAAGAAGAATGTGGTGGTGGTTACCGAGCTTACCCTGCAATCGCTGGTTGAGCGGGATGCCGACCCTAACACGGAGATTGACGAAAAAGACTTCCTTGACCGGGTGGATATCCTGTGCTCGTTAGGGCAAACGGTGTTGATATCCAACTTCCACGAATATTATAAACTGGTGTCGTATTTGTCAAAGATCACCAGCTTAAAGTTGGGTGTGGTACTGGGCTATCCTAACCTGGAATATATTTTTGGTGAAGAGCATTATAAGGACCTGCCCGGCGGGATCCTGGAGTCATTCGCTACGTTGTTTAGCCGTAAGGTGAAGTTGTTTATATACCCAACGCTGCGTAACGGCGTTATCATGAACTGCCTGCGCTTTTACCCGCCGCCGCATTTAATCGACCTGTACCGCTACCTGATAGCGAATAACAAGATAGAAGACATCCGCAACTACAACGAGAATAACCTGCATGTACAAACTGATATTGTATTGCAATTGATCAAACAAGGGGCGGATGGCTGGGAGCAATTTGTACCACCCGAAGTTGCCAAGATGATAAAGGAACGCTGCCTGTTTGGCTACCCTTGTGCTGTTGACCCTGCAACTGGCGAGCCGGCTAAAACGGACGAATTGCTACGAAGTAATCCTTAATTTTCGACGTGTTTTGTTTCACGGGTATATGAAACAGATGAAACAAGTGAAACAATATTTTGACTTATCTAATTGTTAATGAGTGTTTTGTGAAAAAGAAGTGAAACAAAATGAAACAAGATTTTAAGTTAAGTTATTGTTAATAAGCGCTTTGCGAAAAGTTGGTGAAACAAGAATAAAGCGACTTATAAGCCGGTAAACAAGAAATTTATAGCTAAAGTCATTTATTTCGGCATATTTGTACATGAACAAAATAGAGCATATTGGCATTGCCGTGACCGACCTACAAGCTGCCGGCGACCTGTATGAAAAGCTATTAAATACCACCGTTTATAAGATAGAAGACGTAGCCACCGAAGGCGTAAAAACCGCGTTCCTGCAAAGTGGACCTAATAAGATCGAACTGCTTGAGGCATCTTTTGCCGATAGCCCCATTGCCAAATTTATAGCCAAAAAAGGGGAGGGAATCCATCATATCGCGTTTGAGGTTGATGATATTAAAGCAGAAATGGCCCGCCTTAAAAGTGAAGGTTTTATTTTGTTAAGCGATGAACCTAAGCCAGGTGCAGATAATAAGCTGGTTTGTTTTGTGCATCCTAAAAGTGCGGGTGGGGTGTTGGTGGAGTTGGTGCAGGAGGTGAGGTAAGTAGGGTGAGGAAGTAATCACAATGATTTTAAGTTCATAATAAAAATCATAACTTTGAATATAAGAAGCAACGGAGGAACTTATTATGAGAATAACAATTGATATAGATAGTAAGAGTGAGTTAGAAAAGTTATCTGCTTTGTTTAAAACATTTAATACGGTTACGGTTGTATCGTCCGATGAACCTATTATGCCCATAATTAAAGGTGATAAGAAAATTGATCCAAAATCTTTGTTTAGTATCTGGGTAAAAAAACCAAAATCGTTAGAAGATATTCGTAAAGCCGGCTGGCAAAGAAATTAAGTATTTGTAATGGTTTTGTGTGATACTAACGTCTTTATTCACGCTTTTAATGGCAGGCAGGATACTATTGATAGACTAACAGAAGTTGGTTTAGAAAACGTTGCACTTTCGGTTATAACAGTCATGGAACTTTACCAGGGAATGAGTAATAAGATTGAGCTGGCCCAAATGAAACGAAAGATAAAATACTATGATATTGTTGAGATAGATGCAGAAATATCTAAAATGGCCGCTACGTTAATCGAAGATTTTAGGTTAAGTCATAATTTACAGATACCTGATGCAATTATCGGTGCCACCGCTGTAATTTGTCAAATCGCTCTTTTTACTTACAACACTAAAGATTTTAATTTTATACCTGGTATAAAATTGATTTAATATTATCCCTTGTTTTAAGGTAAAACTCCGAACAACGTAATTAAAATCACCAATCTTTAATCTTGAATAACTAATCTTCAACACCCTGTTAATAATTTTTTTATTTCCCCTTTCTAGTTTACAATTAAAATACTACATTTGCACCTCTTTTATAAGAAGATTAAACAATGAAAAAAGATCTGCATCCATCAAACTATAGATTAGTTGTATTTAAAGATATGTCAAACGACTATTCTTTTATCACTAAATCATGTATCGACACCCGTGAAACTGTAAAGTGGGAAGACGGTAACGAATATCCATTAGTAAAATTAGAGATTTCTCATACATCGCACCCTTTCTATACCGGTAAAATGAAACTGGTTGATACTGCTGGTCGTATTGATAAATTCCGTACACGTTATAACAAGTAATATCAACTTGTTAATAAAATATTTACCGGTCCCGGCTTTGCAGTCGGGACTTTTTTTATTTTTGCGCTATGGCAATTATCCTGTTTGACGATAGCGCACACCTATCGCTTCTGCCCTTAACTTATACCCGCCCGGTTGCCGACCTGCGCATTGGTATTTTAACCATTGCCGAAAAGTGGGCCAAATACCTGGATACCACGTATTCTTTTCAAACACAACCTTACCTGCAAGCTAAATTCCCGATAAAATTAGGAGTTGATGATCTGTACATCAACGGCTCTGTTTGCCCGGACGAAGGTTTAGTTGAAGCCATAAGCCAGCTAAAAACCGGCGAGGCGTTAAAGCAAGGCGATTTTTTGATCGCGGCTAAAGCAGCCACTGATGCGGATTTTAGCCGGGTTGTTAATTATGATCCGTTTTTCATCAGCATAAAATATCCTGAACATATTTTTAGCAAAAACGATATTGAGCTGCGCAAGGATTTTAAGCTGCTTACAAAAGGCAGAACAAGCGCAGAGATAAGCAATACTAATATCATTATCGGTACAGATTTTTTTGCCGAGAAAGGCGCTACTGCCGAGTGCTCGACCTTTAAT
Source organism: Mucilaginibacter sp. UYCu711 (assembly GCF_050433825.1). Taxonomy (NCBI): domain Bacteria; kingdom Pseudomonadati; phylum Bacteroidota; class Sphingobacteriia; order Sphingobacteriales; family Sphingobacteriaceae; genus Mucilaginibacter; species Mucilaginibacter sp. UYCu711. The sequence goes on from NZ_JBNPWM010000001.1 coordinate 179,065, forward strand.
ACTACAAACGGCCCTATTTATTTAGGTAAAGACAGCAGTGTTTGGGAAGGTACCAACATCCGCGGGGCTTTGGCGTTATGCAATAATTCGCAGATTAAGATGGGCGCGAAGATCTATGGCGCTACTACTATTGGGCCGTATTCAAGAGTAGGCGGCGAGATCAATAACGCGGTTATATGGGGTTATTCGTCTAAGGGCCATGAAGGCTATTTGGGCAACGCCGTGATGGGCCAATGGTGCAATATCGGTGCTGACAGCAATAACTCGAACCTTAAAAACAATTACGCCGAGGTAAAACTGTGGGATTATACTACCGGACGCTTCCGTAAAACGGGCCTGCAATTTTGCGGCTTAATTATGGCCGACCATGCCAAATGCGGTATCAATACTATGTTTAATACCGGTACAGTAGTAGGGGTTAGCGCCAACGTTTTTGGAACGGGCTATCCGCGTAACTTTGTGCCTGATTTTGCCTGGGGCGGCGCGCAGGGTTTCGAGGTATATACTATCAAAAAAATGTTTGAAACCGCTCACTTGGTTTTCGAACGCCGCGAAATGGAGTTTGATGAAAAGGAGCAGGAGATATTAAAAACCGTTTTTGAATTGACGGAGAGTTACAGACAAGTATTTTAACATATAGCTGTATAACGTAGCGATGGGTTTCAAATCCCTCACTATTAATGCTAATTACATATAACATTAAAACCAATCATGAGAAAAAAAATCGTAGCCGGAAACTGGAAAATGAACTTAGATTATAACGAAGGTTTATCCTTGTTCAGCGAAGTTGTAAATATGGTAAATGACGAAGCTACCGGATCACAGGAAGTAGTAGTTTGCAGCCCTTTTATTCATTTACACAGCCTGGTGCAATTGGCTAAAGGTTCGGCAAAGGTTGCTATCGGCGCGCAAAATGCCCACCAGGCAGAGAGCGGCGCTTATACCGGCGAGATCTCGGCCAAACAAGTAAAATCTACCGGCGCTGCTTACGTAATTTTAGGCCACTCAGAGCGTCGCCAGTATTTTGGCGAGACTAATGAGCTTTTAGCTAAAAAAACCGATACGGCGTTAGCTAATGACCTTAAACCGATATTCTGCATTGGCGAAACATTGGCAGAGCGCGAAGCTAACGTGCATTTTGATATCATCAAAGGCCAGTTGGTTGAAGGCGTATTCCATTTAGATGCTGCTGCATTTAGCAAATTGGTTTTAGCTTATGAGCCTGTTTGGGCCATTGGTACCGGTGTTACTGCAACGTCAGACCAGGCGCAGGAGATCCACGCTTTTATTCGTAAAGAAATTGCTGGTAAATATGATCAGGGTGTAGCGGATGCTACCACCATTTTATACGGCGGAAGCTGTAACCCGAAAAATGCTGCCGAACTATTTGCCTGCGCAGATATTGACGGCGGTTTAATTGGCGGCGCGTCTCTAAAATCACGCGATTTTACGGATATTGTAAAAGCGTTTAATTAGACGTTAGGAATGATAATAATTGAGAAATCAGACCAGCTGAAGTTTGGTATAGCATCGAAGGTGTTTTTACCTGTTTTGGCTGGTTTGATTCTTTCAATGTTTATCTATCAAATTTATTCACGGTTTAATCCAGCCGAGGACGGTGGTATAGATAGTTGGTCATTGGTGTGGATAATTGCTTTAATCGTTTATCCGTTACTCTCATTAATACAATGGCCGATTGTCGCTTTTATTTGGAACAGGATAATTGTTCAATCTAAATCTTTTCTATTGTCCTGTCTGGTTACTGTATTGACTCTAAGTATCTCCTTTGGTGTTTTTTTGGGCTATCTAAGTTGGGCAAGGCAATTTGCCCTAAAGGATTTGATTATGGCTATTTCAATAGTGACAGTAATCCAACTGTTATATTGGACTATCAATTTTTTTGTTCTCTTTGCTTTAGAAAAATCTAATTCAACCATTTGAAATAAAGTAAGTAGATGTTGAAGTATCTAATCAAAATCATACTGCCCCCTTTAATTGCCTTTTTTGCGTTTGCTTTATTTGTAAAGCTTACGCCTGATCTTCATCGGATTAACGGCTTAGAAAACCTGGGCGACTACACAGTACCCGGCCTGATAGCATACTATAAAATATTCGCACCGGGCCAGATACTAATTGCCTTACTAACCCAATGGCTCATAGCCATGCCGCTTTGGAAGAAGATATTGGCGAAACCTAAAGCAGCTATACTTATTTTTAGTTTGATGCTGTTTGTTTGCACAGTTTGCGCATTTGGACTGGCATATATCATTTGGGATCCCGCTACTGCTGTCGGTTATTTGATCCAGATTGGCCTGTTTATGACAGGGGTACAGGTGTTTTACTGGGTGATAAACTTTTTATCGCTGTACCTGTTGGATTTTAAATCATTTAAAAAGGCTAAGCCCGAAGCCGAAACTGAAGAATAACTATGAATTACTACGAACTTACTTTCACTACCCAAACCACCGAAGCTTACCAGCAGGACCTTTTAATTAATGCTTTGGGCGAAGGGGGTTTCGATACATTTGAAGAGATCGAATCGGGCTTTAAAGCTTATATCCCGGAAACGGATTTTAAGGAGGATGCTATAACAGAAGCACTAATGCCTTACCGGGATATGTTTGATTTTAGTTACCAAGTAACGCTCATTCCCCAAAAAAACTGGAACGAGGTATGGGAAAGTAATTTTGAACCGATAGCCATAGGCAATGCGGTATTTGTTCGGGCTACTTTCCACGACCCACGCCCCGAGTTTAAGTACGAGATCGTTATCGACCCTAAAATGGCTTTCGGTACCGGGCATCACCAAACTACCGCTATGGTTTTACAGTTGATGCTGGAGAATGATTTTGCTGGTAAAAAAGTACTGGATATGGGCTGCGGTACAGGTATATTGGCCATCATGGCATCCAAATTGGGCGCCACTGATATCGCAGCTATTGATTACGACCCGGTATGCTATGAAAGTACCGTCGAAAACTCACAGCTAAACCATATCAATAATATTACCGCCCTTTGCGGCTCGAAGGAAGCTATACCTAACGAGCAATACGATACCATCCTGGCTAATATCAACCGCAATATATTGATCGACCAGATGTCGCGTTACTCGGAAGCTTTAAAGCCCGGTGGCGAAATCTATTTCAGCGGTTTTTATGAATCGCCCGATCTGGATATTATCAAAGCCGAGGCCGGTAAATACGGCATGAACTACATCACCCATAAAAAAGACAAAGAATGGGTAGCTGCTAAGTTTGTGAAGTAATGTTTTTCTCCTTGTCATTCTGAGCTATAGCGAAGAATCTTATACGCTTTACTCATCGCACTTACAAGATCCTTCGCTATCGCTCAGGATGACAATCTGAGTAAAACCCAATTTACATTTTTAATTGTCCCCTCAGGGTCCTCATTGAGAGACCCGGAGGCAACTGTGAAGTAGTATTAAACTTAACTGCAGCAAACCCAATTTACATTTATGTGTTTTATTTGACAGAGTAAACTGCTGCACCAATTAACTTTGTACCGTAATTAACTTTTAGACTAAAAAAGTCAAAAAGACATATATCTAAATTTCACTGTCATGAAGACCTATCTTGTACCTATCGATTTTTCGCCCGCATCAATAAACGCTGCCGGGTTTGCTGCCGAACTGAGTAAACAAACCAATGTTGAAAGCATCATTTTACTAAACGCTTATTACGTATCGCCTATTGAAACGTTGTTACCCAATCCGGATATGGTGCAGGTGTTTGAAGAGGAGGTAGAACAAAACGCGGCGGACAGGATAACAAAGCTTACTCATTTACGCGATAAGCTAAGCAAAAAGGTAAGGGCAGGGGTACAGGTCAGTATCCATTTAAACCGGTCGCATTTATTACGCGCTGTGGTCGAAAACGTATTTACAAAAAATGCCGACCTGGTAATTTTAGGCAGTAAGGGCAACAGCAGCCGGAGCGACTCGGATATAGGGAGCCACGTTGTCAGCATATCAAAAGCCAGCCCGGTGCCTGTAGTTGTGGTGCCGCCGGGCTATAGTTTTAATGACATTAAAAGGGTAGTTGTAGCCTGCGATTTTGAAAAGGTTAAGGATACCGTTCCGTTAGCGTCACTAACACGCCTGCTTGACAAGAAGAAGTTTGAGTTACTGGTGGTTAATGTCGACAAAGAAAGCAAGCACCAGGCGGGTGATGCCGAACGTATAGCCGAAGGAAGCGCCTGGTATGATATGCTTGCCCCTTATAAGCCCAAATATAGCTATGTTAACAGCCCGGATGTAATAAACGGGATATTGCAGTTTGCTACCGATAATGACGCGCAATTGGTAATAGCACTACCGCATAAATACAGCTTTTTTCAGTCGCTGCTGCATGATAGTGTGTCGCAGCAACTGGCAGCAAGCTCGGCGGTGCCGGTGCTGTTATTGAAATGATAAATGCTTTGTTAAGCCAATGGTTTTTGTGTTAATTTGCACCTGTTTACAAGCATAACCTGCGAAAAATACATGAGGGTACATTTTATAGCCATAGGCGGCAGTGCTATGCACAACCTGGCCATTGCACTGCATAAAAAAGGATTTGAAGTAACGGGATCAGACGATGTGTTATTTGAGCCCTCTGTATCGCGCCTGGCGAAGTATGGCATATTACCTGCGGAAAATGGCTGGTATCCTGAAAAGATCACTACAGATCTGGACGCCATTATTTTAGGCATGCATGCCCGTATTGATAATCCTGAACTACTAAAAGCGCAGGAACTGGGTATTAAGGTTTACTCTTACCCCGAATACATTTACGAACAATCAAAAGATAAATTACGTGTTGTAATAGGGGGTAGCCACGGCAAAACCACCATTACATCCATGATCTTACACGCCCTTCAAGCTGCAGGTAAAGATTTTGATTACCTGGTTGGTGCACAGCTGGAAGGCTTTGAAACAATGGTGAAGCTAACCAAAGAAGCACCCATTATTGTAATTGAGGGCGATGAATATTTGGCTTCGCCGATAGACAGGCGGCCGAAGTTTCATTTATACAAAGCAAATATTGGTGTGATAAGCGGGATAGCCTGGGATCATATTAACGTTTTTCCTACTTTCCAGAGTTATATAGATCAGTTTAAGATCTTTATTGAGACTATACAGCCCGGCGGTACTTTAATTTACAGCGAGACAGATGCGGTTTTAAATGAAGTGGTTGCCGGGGATGAATCACATGTAAGCAAACAACCCTACGATTTGCCTGTGTACAGCATCGAAAATGGAATTACCACTATTTTGTCTGATGGCGAAAAGTATCCGCTTGAAGTATTTGGCGAACATAACCTGTTAAACATGCAGGCGGCCCGTTTGGTATGCGAAGGCTTAGGCATCAGCAAAGCTGATTTTTATAGATATATTACAACCTTTAAAGGCGCGGCGCGTAGGTTAGAACTGGTTGGTAAGAGTGATAACGCTACCGTTTTTAAAGATTTTGCCCACTCGCCGTCAAAATTAGAAGCAACGATACATGCCGTTAAAACCCAGTTCCCGGACAGGAAGCTAATAGCCTGCATTGAACTGCACACGTTTAGTAGTTTAAATAAAGATTTTTTAGCCCAATATGCCGGCACCATGGATGAGGCCGATGTTGCTATTGTTTTTATTGATAAGAAAACTTTCGAACAAAAAAAGATGGAACCCTATCCCGCCGAAACGGTACAGGCTGCTTTTGCTAAAAATGATTTGACTTTTTTTAATGATCCTCAACTATTATTAACTGATTTACAACAGCTTAAGTTGGTTGATGCCAACCTGTTAATGATGAGTTCGGGAAACTTTGGTGGAATTGATCTGATTCAACTTAAAAATAAAATATTACAATAATTGTTTTAAATAAAAAAATATTAGTAACTTTATTAACTATTGAGAAACCCTTACCCTATTATTACAGACCCTAAATGAAGTCACTAGGAAAAAAAATCAGACTATTACGTCACCAGAAGGCATGGAGCCAGGAAGATGTTGCAAAGAGGTTAGATATTTCTATTCCTGCTTTTTCAAAAATTGAAACAGGCATAACTGATATTAACTTATCTCGTCTTGAACAGATCTCCAATTTATTTGAGATGTCGGTAGTCCAGTTATTAACTTTTAATGACATGGAGCAAGAGCAGAAATTTGTTAACGAACTGGATTTGGTTAATAAAAAATTGACCGACAGGGAAGTTGAAATTATAGAATTGCAGAAAAAAGTTATTGAACTTTTTGAGGAATTAAGGCATAATAAAGCTACCGCTTAATTAGCGTAACGCTTATCTAATATATTAAGGCTTATACAGGCTACATTATGCATGTATGAGCCTTTCTTTTTGCCGTAAATTAATTAAATATATAACGCATAGTTAAATGCTTGTTGGCAAACGTAGCTTCCATAGATTTGTGTAAGGCTACCATCTTTTCGTTAAAATCGCCTACCCATGATAGTTCCAACACGTTATATTGTTTAAGCGGTAACACATACTCGCCTAATTTTATAAATAGCGCCGATTCAAGGCCATGGTTTTGAAACTTTTGTTTAGTACCCATTACAATAGCCCGCATGCGTGTAACGCCTTTCCATTTATAATATAAAAATTTAAGCTTACCTACTAAATCAAGCTTGCCGTGTAATGGTTTTAGCATTTGGTTGGCATCAGGCAATACGATGTTAAATGATGCTGGTTCGCCATTGACATAAGCAAACCAAATTAAATTCTCATCCATAATTGGCTTCATTTTGGTGAAGCTTTCTAATATAGTGTTGTAAGTAATAGGGACAAAGTTTTCAAATCCCACCCAGGCATCGTTGTATATTTCAATAAAATCAGCAGCAAATTTTTTTATTTGTTTTGCTTCCAGGTGTTTAAATTCATACCCCGGTTTTTGGCTAACCCATTTAGCTATTTTATAAAAACGTTCGGGGAAGGGCTTATTTACATCCAAATGGTTGGTTATCTGCTCGTACATTTTTTTAAACCCGTAGTTTTCAAAAAACGCCTGATAATAGGGCGGGTTATAATTCATACCGTATGATGGCGGCGAAAACCCCTCTACCAGCAATCCCCAAAAGGTATCGTTTTCGCCAAAATTAATAGGGCCATCCATAGCTTGCATGCCGTTTTCATGCAACCAGTTTTTAGCTGCATCAAATAACATAAAGGCGGCTTGTTGGTCGTTTATGCATTCAAAAAAGCCCATGCCGCCCGTTGGCTGCTCATAGTTATAAGCTTTCTTTTCGTTGATAAACGCGGCAACCCTGCCAATCAATTCGCCTTTGTCATTTTTTAAGATCCAACGGGTGCATTTGCCGTATTGATGAAAATTATTTTTAAGCGGATCAAACACTGCTTCAATATCATTATCAAGCGGGCAAACCCAGTTGTCGTCATTTTTATAAATTACGCGGGCTGTGTTTAAAAAATCTTTTTTAGTGGCTTTGTCTTTAACTTCGGTTAGGATCATGCAGGATTATAAAAATATAAAAAAAGCATCCGAAAGGGATGCTTTAAAATACGTTATGTAATAAATTATTAATAATCGTCGTCATCGTCATCGTCGCCGAACTCTTCAAAGCCCAGGTCATCTAAAGGGCCATCAAAGTCTTCGTCTTCATCAACTACCTTTTTCTTAGGCGTTGTTTCCAAATCGTCGTCATCATCTTCTGCATCCGTGTCCCTTGGAATGTTCTTGTCTGCAATTTTTTTTGGCGTTCCCATGCGGTAATTGTTTATTATAAATAAAATTGGATAAGCTTATACGAATTTACAAAAATCTATGCTGATACGTTGTTGTTATTTATTAGTAAAAATAACGAAAAATCAATTTGAAAGAAAAAACATTTAAAATTTATTCTTGTTGTTCGCCAATTGATGTAGAGTTATCTATAAGTTCTTTAATATTAGGTAATTCTTGAATATTATTTATCCCAAAATAGTCCATAAATAGTGCGCTGGTGCCATATAAAATTGGTTTTCCTAAGGCTTCCGACTTCCCGTTTATTGCGATCAACTCCTTTTCTAACAACTTTTGTATCGAATAATCGCAGTTTACCCCGCGAATCTGCTCAACTTCGGTTTTAGTTACCGGCTGCTTGTAAGCAATAATAGCCAACGTCTCTAAAGCGGCCTGGCTCAGTTTCTTTTTTGATCGTTGTAATTGTAAAAGGCTGATAACCGGGTGGTAGGTTTTTTTAGTTAAAAACTGGTAACCATTGCTCAGGTTAACCAACTCGATGGCAAAGTTTTCTGCCGAGTATTTAGTTTTTATATTTTCAATACTGCCGGTTACCTCATCAAGCAAAAAATCGCGTTCAAAAGTCGCCTGCAAACAATACACTATCTCTTCAACACGTATGCTTTGTTCCGAAGCAAAAACAAGAGCCTCTATATACAATTCAGGATTTTCCATTATTCAGTAAAATTAGTATTCCCCGCAGGTGTGACAAGTTTATTTTTAAAAAAACGGCACTATATAGCTGGAAATATAATAATTGACATTTTTTTAATTGCAGGTTAATTGATTGTCGCCTTGGGTATAAAACGTGGCATAGTTATTGGCTCGTCCATTTTGGACGAAAATTAGAAAAAATGCAATTATTTACCATTTTTTTAATAAAATATCAATAATTCCTGAAAGGAGTGATAAGATATTGAAAATATGAAAACCGCATCAAATACATTAAGCGTATCTAAAAAAGGAACATCAGTAAACAAACAACTAAAAACATATCTGAAACAACAATCAATTACTTCCTTATGAAAACAGAAACACTAATTGAAAATGCTGACGTGAACATGGCCCGGAGGTCGTTTTTACGTTATGCCGGAGCCGGGGCCGCCGCTGTTGGCGTACTTGCTGCAGCGTCTTGTACCAAAGGTACTGACAATAACATGGGTATGCCCGTTGATCCGCCAAAAAACACCGGTATTGATATCGGCGCTAAAGGCGATTTGGCAATATTAAACTACGCCTATGCGCTTGAACAACTTGAAGCCGCTTTTTATATTAACGTTGCCGCACACATGTACACAGGTGCTTCGGCAGATGAAATTGCGTTACTAACTGACATTCGTGACCACGAAGTTGCACACAGACAGTTTTTTAAGGCAGCATTAGGTGCTAACGCAATTGTATCATTAACTCCAAACTTTAGTGCTATTGACTTTAGCAGCCGTACACAGGTGCTGGCAGCAGCCAAAGCTTTTGAAGATACCGGTGTTAGTGCATATAACGGCGCAGGTTACCTTATCCAAAACACCGAGTATTTGCTATTAGCCGGTAAGATCGTATCTGTTGAAGCACGCCATGCTGCATACATCCGCAACCTGGTTAGCCCGGGTAGTTTTGCTGACAGTACTATACTGGATGCAAGCGGAATGGACAAACCGCAAACTATTGCACAGGTATTGGCAATTGCAAACACTTACCTTACAACTAAAGTAAGTGCGTCTAATTATGGTTATGTAGCATCTTAAAAACAGAAAAGTCATGAATTTATTTGGATTAATAGAAGAAATAGAAAAAGCAGACCCTGAGTTTCAGGACAGGATCAGCCCACGTCGCGACGCGATAAAAAACATAACAAGCTTTGGATCGAAAGTAGCAGTAGCCGCTTTACCATTTGCTTTTAGCACCTTGTTTAAAAAGGCTTATGGCCAAACAGCTACACCAACTGTAAACGATGTATTAAACTACGCTTTAAAACTGGAATACCTTGAAGCAGCTTTTTATAATGCGGGTGTAGCTTCAAGTTTAGGCTTTTCAGCAGCCGAAAAATCTTACCTGGTAACTATACAGGGACATGAAAATGCGCACGTTGCATTTTTAAAAAGTGTTTTAGGATCAGCTGCTGTGGCGCAAAATACGCAAGGGAATAACGGCACGTATGATTTTACTGCCGGTGGTACCTTCCCAACTGTATTAAGCAATGTTGATACTTATTTTGCAGTAGCGCAAGCTTTTGAAGATACCGGGGTACGTGCCTATAAGGGCCAGGCCGGCTTTTTAGCAGGTAATCAAGTAGTATTAACCGCTGCGTTGGATATTCATTCGGTTGAGGCGCGTCACGCATCGGCAATACGCCAGATCCGCAGATCAAGAGGTGCAACTACTACCAAACCATGGATAAGTGGTGCAAATGATACCGGTATAGCTGCAGTAAATGGCAACTATGCGGGCGAGGATAACCTGGTACAAGGTGGCGTAACTATAACCACTTTAGCCGGTGTTAACGGAAACGTCGCAACTTTAGCTGCGACCGAAAGCTTTGATGAACCTTTAACTTCTGCACAGGTAGTTGCGTTGGTAGCTCCTTTTGGTGTGAAGTAATTAATATTAAATATCTATGTTTTAAAAACGCCCTTACTTTTGTTGGGGCGTTTTTTTAATAATTTATTACCTGCTCTTCTAATTGTGCAGGCACATCGCGCCACTCGTATTTTTGGTTACGCAGCTGGGGTTCAAAACCGGCAGCTATTATAGAATCCTGGATACCTTTGGCAGTAAACCTATGCGGTGCGCCTGCGGCAGATACTACATTTTCCTCGATCATTATCGAACCAAAATCATTAGCACCGGCATTTAAGCAGATCTGGGCAACTTGTTTGCCTACAGTTAGCCATGAGGCTTGTATGTTTTTAATATTTGGCAGCATGATGCGGCTTAAGGCTATCATACGGATATACTCGTCGCCGGTTACATTGTTGGTTATGCCGCGCACCTTGCGTAACAACGTGCCGTCATCCTGGAACGGCCAGGGGATAAAAGCAATAAAGCCATAGTTTCCCTCAGGTTTTTCGGCTTGTACCTCGCGGATCCAAACCAGGTGCTCAAAACGCTCCTCGATAGTCTCCACATGGCCAAACATCATGGTAGCCGAACTTGGCAGGTTTAACTGGTGAGCCGCACGCATCACATCCAGCCACTCTTTACCGCCGCACTTGCCTTTTGATATCAGCCGGCGTACACGGTCGTTTAAAATTTCTGCACCTGCACCGGGTAATGAGTCAAGGCCCGATTCCTTCATAGCCCTTAACACATCAATATGGCTCATGTTCTCCAGCTTGGCAACGTGCGCAATCTCAGGCGGGCCTAACGAGTGTAGTTTAAGGGTAGGGTATAGCTCTTTTAGTTTGCTGAACAGGTCTGTATAAAAACTCAATCCCAGATCAGGGTGGTGGCCGCCTTGCAGTAAAAGCTGGTCGCCGCCCAGGCGGAAGGTTTCTTCTATCTTTTGTTTATAAGTCTCAATATCGGTAATGTAGCTATCCTCGTGGCCAGGGCGGCGGAAGAAATTGCAAAACTTGCAATTAGCTATACAAACATTGGTGGTATTAACATTACGATCTATCTGCCAGGTTACTTTACCGTGTGGCACTTGCTTTTTACGCAGCTCGTTAGCTACGTACATCAGGTCGGCGGTTGATGCATTATGATGCAGGTAAACACCTTCCTCGATACTTAAAAATTCAAACCGCGAAGCACGCTGTAACAGATCGGCAGTATTCATGCAACAAATATAAGGATATTGTAGGTAACGATTGGTTGTTGGATATCTGTAGGGTGTAAAAAAAAGTACTGCTAAGCGTTTACCTGTCAGCGTGGACTCACCCCGCGACTCTTCGAGCGCTGCCCTCTCTTCCTCAAGCGGGAAAGAGGGCAAAAGTTCGATAGTAAAAACCACCCTCTCTCCCGCTTGCGGAAGAGAGGGTGGTCCAGCGAAGCGTAGACCGGGTGAGTCTACGCGACAGGCTAAACGATATCACTCTTTCACAAACTCCAGCAGATCTCCCGGCTGGCAATCCAATGCATTACATATCGACTCCAGCGTACTAAACCGGATAGCTTTTGCTTTGCCGGTTTTAAGAATGGAGAGGTTAGCCAGCGTCAGATCTACTTTTTCCGATAGCTCATTTAACGACATTTTTCGCTTTGCCATCATTACATCTAAATTTACAATGATAGCCATGATTATACGGTTAAGTCGTTTTCTGTTTGAAGTTCTATGCCGCGTTTAAATATCTGTGCAATTATAAACACCAAACCTGCAACAAATATATGGCCACCTGCATCTACCTTCATTTCAATTATGCCTGTTACACTTAATACATAATGTGCGTGTAAATCATTAAGGCCGGCAAGCAGTCCTACTACTACTAATATATAACTGATCTGCTCAATTATTGCCGTTATTTCAAGTGTAAAAGGGTTTGCAAGTTTTACCTTCGATAGCGTTTTAATCACCAGGAAACACAAAAATGCTCTTGAAGTTGATAATGCGATGTCAAAGAAAACGGATACAGTGTAATGAAAACCACTAAACTGCTTCAAGTGGTATAAATTCCACCCCCTATACAGGTTTTTAGCGGCATCCGGGTTAAAATAACTTATACCATAGCAAACCAGCACTGCGCCGGCTTCTATCATCAGGCCGATGAACGCTATCCACGCCAGTACGTTCATTACTTTAAGAATTTGTTCGGTTCTTGTTTTCATATTTTGTTTATTGATTTTAGCTAAATAAAAATCAAATATCAATAATATTTTATTGATAAACAATAAATATAAAAAAAATATTTATATCCGTGTGATTAAGCGAAGCGATGACAGGGGCAAATCCCGACGCTTGTTATTTGGTAATTGTGTCTTCCAATGGAAGCGTAAACCAAAAAGTACTGCCCTTACCTGGCTCACTCTCGGCCCAAATTTCGCCGTTATGCCGGGTTATTATCTCTTCAGAAAGAAAAAGGCCAATACCTAAGCCTGATATGTTTGGACTACCTTCCTCCACGCGATAAAACCGTGAGAATATTTGTTTCAATTTTTCCGGTGGAATACCTACGCCAAAATCTCGGACACCTACTTTAATGTTATTTTTTTCACGCCTGAGTGATATAATGATCTGGTTAGAACCGGGTGCGTAACGGATGGCATTGGTAAGCAGGTTATTAATCACCTGCTCAATCCGGTGTGCGTCGCCGTTAACATATAATTCTGAGATGTCGGTTTCAAGGGTAATTTTGTGTTTGTTATTGCCATGTGCAAAAAGTTCGATCACGTTTTCAATAACCTGGCGAATATCAAAGCGCTCTATGTTAAACCGCAATTTTCCGGCTTCAATACTCGATACATCCAGCAAGTCTGATACCAATGCGTTCAACTTTTTAACCTGGAGAATGGTTTTGGCTACAAACCGCTTACCTTTTTCATCGGTTACAATAGTACCCAATAACTGCAGGTAACCGCTGATGCTGGTTAAGGGTGTTTTAAGTTCATGACTGGCCAATCCTATAAATTCGTCTTTTTTGTCATTAAGCGCTTTAACCTGCTCAAATAGCCGGGCTTTTTCTTCCTGAGCGTTTATGTGTTCGCTAATGTCGCGTGCTATTTTTGATGCACCAATGACCTTGCCGTTATCATCAATAATAGGAGATACAGAAAGCGACAGTGAGATTTGCCGGCCATCCTTAGCCTGGCGAACAGTTTGAAAATGATCTACTTTTCGGCCATTAGTGATCTCGCCGATGATAAAAGATTCTTCCTGGAGCCGTTCCGGAGGGATAATTGTTGAAATATGCTTACCGACGATCTCTTGCTCTGTATAGCCAAACATTTTTTCGGCTGCTTTATTCCAACTGGTTATAATACCTTCAAGCGTTTTACTCAGGATGGTATCGTCCGAGCTATCGACGATAGCAGCCAGCATACCCTGTTTCTCATTGTTTTGTTTATAGATACTGATATCGCGTGCTATTTTAGAAGCTCCAATCACCCTGCCCGAAGGGTCGGTAATTGGTGAAACGGTAACTGATATGGGAATAAGACTGCCGTTCTTCGCCATCCTCATGGTTTCAAAATGGTCTATTTTATTACCTTTTGAGATGTTACCAATTATGACATCTTCTTCACTAAGTCTATCGGGCGGAATGATGAGCGAAATATGCTTACCCACGGCTTCTGCTTCGGTATAGCCAAACATACGCTCGGCCGCCGGGTTCCAACTATTAATAATGCCATCGAGCGTTTTACTAATAATGGCGTCATCAGAAGTAGCTATAATAGAGGCAAGTATGGCCTGCTTTTGGTCTGTTAAACTGATATGATCTGACAACGGAGGAGATTGGCTGGGCATGTTTTTATCCATTAAACAAATAAACCATTAATATTTCATTTTGTTGTAAAAATGCTTTTTAGTGTTATCAAGATTAAATATTTAATAATTTGAGCTTATACGTTTATCGTTCAAAAAATGGTACAATCTAACTAAATCACACAACCTTTCTCCAACTTTAAAACTTTATCCACACTCTCCGGTATCTCGTGCTGATAATGCGTAACATATATTAATGTTACCTTACTCAGGCTGCAAATAGTATCAACCAAATTTTTAAAATGCTGCTGTTGGTGAGTGTCCATCCCCTGGCAGGGTTCGTCAAATATCAGCAGGGGTGGGTTCTTTATTAATGCCCGGGCCAGCAGGCAAAGGCGCTGTGCGCTGGCGGGTATGTTTTTTAATAAGGTGCGGGCATATTGATCTATCTCCAGGGCCTTCATCCAGCGCAGCGCGGTTTCGGCTTTTTGTTTATTGCTGGGTCTGAATAAACCTAAAGTATCATAATAACCCGACTCGATCACCTGCAAACAACTATTATCGGTAGGGAAATACTGGTGCAGCTCGGGCGATACAAAACCTATCTTTTTTTTAATATCCCAGATGCTTTCGCCGGTGCCGCGTTGTTTGTCAAATAAAATCATGTCGTTGGCATATGCCTGCGGGTTATCGCCGTTTATTAAGCTTAACAGGGTTGATTTACCCGCCCCGTTACGGCCAAGCAATGCCCAGCGGTCGCCGGCGCTTACCTCCCAGTCTACATCATTTAAAATCACATTGTCGCCATATTTAACATGCACTTTATTCATGCTGATGATATGCCGATAGGTCTCAGCCTCATGGGTATTTAACAGCGATCTTAGCTCGGCCCTATCTATCACATCATCGTCATGCGGAGCAACCAGTTCAGGTTTAAAATCAGCTTTGCTAAACGTATTTATGATGGCGCCCTTTTTTAATACAGCTATGTTGGTTATCGCATCCGGTATTTCATAAGGCGATGTAGCCATGACAATGGAAATTCCGGACGCAGTTATCTCCTTAATTATCGCATTAAACTCCTGCCGCGTTTGCACATCAAGGCCGGTTAGCGGGCTATCCAGCAACAACAATGCAGGGTTCTTTAACAAGGCGGCAGCTATCCTTAACCTTTTGGTTTCGCCGTTTGATAGTTTGATGAGTTGCTTATGGCTTAGCCTGTCCAGCTTTAGCGTGGTAATGATCTTATCAAAATGCCAGTACAAGTTTGGCTGCGACGCCGGTTTTATGGTATGCAGGTACTGGGCAACTGTTAGGGCATCCTCGCTATCCATCGAGTTATAGCGTTGCTGGTAATAAAAATCGCCGGTATTGCTCAGGTTCTTAAAATGATGTTTAGCCTCAACCATGGCCACCAGTTTATGATGCGTTAGGTGTTCAGGGCTGCCGGGATGTTGTTGCAGGTAATCTTCAAAAAAATGATAACGAACCTCGCCGCCGGTTACATTAAAATTACCGGCAATGGTTTGCAGCAAAGCGCTTTTGCCCGATCCGCTTTCGCCAACCAGCGCCCAGTTCTTACCTTTATTTATAGTGAAGGTTAAATTGCTAAATAATAATCCATTTACAGACCGTACGGTAATTTGCCGCGCAGAAAAAACAGGAGGTGCCATAGGCGGTAAAAATAAATATATACCGGGCAATAATTCGGCTAATTTCTAAATAAAGGATAGGGTGTACCCATTGCTATACATTATGCAGCGCACAGCCAAGGTAATACTAAGCTAATTTTAAAGTTTAAACGATAGGCTTAGTTATTGTATGTAAAACAGAAATAATTTAAACCATGAAAAAATTAAACATTTCTCTAATCCTTTTGGCAATGATTGCCCTAAGTGGCTGCTCTGTTATAACAGGTATTTTTAAAGCCGGTGTTTTTGTAGGCATATTGGCTATAGTAGTTGTGGTTGCTGTAATTATATGGCTGTTCTCGATGTTTACAGGTGGTGGAAAATAAATTAGTTTAAAGTTAATTTTTGGCCCGCTTTTGGTTATATCAAGTTACATAAATACCAATAAAAATGGAAAACAATAAAGCAACAATCGAAACTTTGAACGACCTGGTTCAAATTAACAACGACCGTATTAAAGGGTACGAAAATGCCGTTAAAGAAACTGAAGACGCAGAATTGGTATCTGTTTTTAATAACAAGATACTGGAGAGCCAGCAGTTTAGATCAACCCTGACAGAAGAAGTACAGGTTTTGGGTGCCGATGGCGATACCAGCACCAGCGTAAGCGGTACTATACACCGTACCTGGTTAGAGCTTAAGGCCAAATTTACCGGTCATAGCAGCCACAGTATTTTAGAGGATTGCGAGTTTGGCGAGGATGCGATTAAAAAAGCTTACCAATCAGCTTTAGACGGAGAGCATTTGCCGGCTTATATAAGGGATATATTGAACGATCAAAAAATGATCCTTGATCAATCACATGATGAGATCAAAGCCCTGCGCGATTCAGTAGCGAATTAATTTCAAGAAACACTATTAAACAAAAAAAGCCTCCACGGTAAACCGGGAGGCTTTTTTGTTGTAACTAAAAGAATTACATTTTTTTAGCTGTATCAACTTTAGCAGTGTCAACTTTAGCAGTATCAACAACTGTAGTGTCAGTTTTAACTGAATCAGTTTTTACTGAATCTGTAGTAGCAGTGCTTGAACCTTTGCAAGCAACGAAAGCAGAAACAACTAATGCTAATGCTGCGATTTTGAATGAATTTTTCATGTTAAAATTTTTTAAAGTGACTATATAGTTTTGATATTAATACAATAAACAACAAAAGGTAACCCACTATTTGTAAAATAATGTGCTACCCTTTGCTAAAAAACTAATAATCAAGTATAAAAAGTGAAAAATTTATTTTTTAACCGAATCTTTTTTAACGCTTGTTGTTACCGTAGTAGTGTCTTTATGCGTCGAATCGCCCACAATTGTGGTGTCTTTTTTAACTGAATCAACTTGTTTAACAGTTGTGCTGCCTCCGCAAGAAGCAAATGAGGTAATGGCCAAAGCTATGGCGGCAATCTTCAATAAATTTTTCATGATGTAAATGTTTAAATGGTTTGTATAGTTTAATACGATAAATACCGAAAGGTAACCCTATGTATAACTGCATGAAAAATTTACCAACAAAAAAGGGAGCCACTGTATACACAATGGCTCCCTTAAAAAAAACTAAATAATCGACTTTAAAATTTTAACAAAGACTACATCTTTTTAGTAGTATCTTTTTTAGTAGTGTCTTTTTTCGCAGTGTCAACTTTAACAGTAGTATCAGTTTTTACTGAATCAGTTTTTACTGAATCTGTAGTGGTAGTTGATTTGCCTTTGCAAGCAACGAAAGAAGCCATAACTAAAGCGATAGCTGCAATTTTGAATGAATTTTTCATCTTGTTTTTGGTTTTAAAGTGAGTATTAACTAACAGCAATCTAAATAGGTTGCAATTTTTCAATGTTAGCTAATAGTTTTTAACGCCACATTAGAACGAGATTAGAATTAGATTAGAAAAACAAAGGCGCGCCAATTAGTCCGCCTTTGCGAATAAATATCAGATAGCCCCTTAAGGTTTTTTATGCACCTCGGTAGTTTTGGTTTTAACCTCAGTTTTTTGTGTGCTTATAGTAGTGTCTTTCCTTAAAGAGTCGGGCATCATGGTGTTGGTGTCTTTCAAAGTGGTATCAGTGTTGGTGACAACTGTAGATGAATCAGTTTTTACGGAATCGACAGTCGAGGTGTTCTTGCCCTTGCAGGCTGCAAATGATGCAGTGACAACTAAAGCTAAAAGGCCGTTTTTTAATGTGCTTTTCATGGTTATTCGTTTTAATTTAAAGTAGCGGTTAAAATATATGATAACCCCTATACATTAAACATGCCAAATAATTTATAAGCGGTATTTAACTGTTTGCAAACTAAAAGGTTAATGGGTTGATGCGCGCCTGGCAGATTTTTTAGGGCGCTAACCGCGATTTTTATTTTAATTTAGATTTTTATTACCGGTATTGGGTTACCATTTGGTATAAATAGTATTAAGTAATGTATATAACTTGTGAATAAACACTTAAAAGATTCAGCGCCAACAGACAGCGAGGTTATTCTTGGGATACTAAATAATTCGGAAAGCGCTTTAAAACGATTGTATACGGCTTACTTCCCGATGGTATTACAGCTAATCATCAACAACAATGGCAACGAGGACGATGCAAAGGATATTTACCAGGAAGCTATAATAGTTCTTTATAATAAGGTTAAGGCCGGCGATTTTGAGTTAAGCAGTAAACTTAAAACTTACATTTATTCTATCTGCCGCAGGCTTTGGTTAAAAAGACTGAGCCAGCTTAACCGTTATGGTGGTGATATAAGAGATTTCCAGGAGTTTTTGCCGATTGAGGAAGAAGATGAGGAACAACATAACGACCGTAACATACAGTTTACTAAAATGGAAGGCGCGCTTAAATTATTGGGTGAGCCCTGCAAAACCATAATGGAAGACTTTTACATTAACAATAAATCAATGCAGGATATCTGCGAACGTTTTGGCTATACTAATGCAGACAACGCCAAAACACAAAAATATAAATGCCTGCAAAGGCTGAAAAAATTATTTTTTCAGCAGAAATAAGGAGGAGTAAGATATGAGTGAAAATCAACTTTTAGAAACAATTGAACGTTACCTTAACGGCGAAATGAAAGCCGATGAGCGTAAGAAATTTGAATTGCTGCGTAAAGAAGATGCCGAGCTGGACAGTAAAGTTGTTGAACATAAATTTTTCACCAACCTGCTTAAGCAATATGGCGAGCGTGTTGAGCTGGAGAGCCGTTTAGATGCTATCCATGATGAGATTGATGTGCATACACTTAAAGAGAGCCTGATGATTCACCCCGTGTGGATCGTACAAATGTGGCGCAACCATCATTCAAAAATATCTGTAGCGGCATCGGTAGCTATATTTGGTATTTTAACCTTTATGCTGGTTACCGGTAAATTTAACAGCGATAGCAATATAGAGCAGTTAAAGAGCGAGGTTAACCTGTTGCATAAATCTACCAATAGCGCTATCAAATCTATAAATGACATTAAATCGGGTAAAGGCGCTCCGGCTGTTGAAAGATATAGCGCCACAGGTACCGGTTTTGCCATCACATCTGATGGGTTAATTGCCACTAACTACCATGTTGTGCGCGACGCTTCTGCTGTATCGTTACAAAATGCTGATGGTATTACTTTTAAAGCTGATGTGATATACACTGAGCCGGAGCATGATATCGCTATCTTAAAAATAACTGATAGTACTTTCAAGCACTTGCCTACAGTACCATACACTTTTAAAAGAGCCGAAGGAAGTATAGCCGAGCAGATCTCGACGTATGGTTATCCTGAGGGTATAGAGAATTATAACCAAGGTTACTTATCATCACTATACGGACAAAACGGTGATACCTTACATTATAAAATTAGCATGGCCATTAACCCGGGTAATAGCGGCGGCCCGTTATGGGATAGCAGAGGCAACGTAATTGGTATTACCGATTCAAAACAATCAACGTTTGAGGGCGTGCACTTCGCTATCAAAACAAAATACTTATTGGATGCTATCAAAAACATCCCTGCTGATTCTTTAGATAACAAAATTGTTTTAAGTAAAAAGAATATGCTAACTGGTTTAACCGAAGCGCAGAAAACAGCGAAAGTTAAGAACTTTGTATTTATGGTTAAGGTTTATAATCAATAAATACACCATTTACCTATGAACGGGAAAAGGCGCTTTTATAGCGCCTTTCTTGTATATAAATAATTTTAATAATTGTCATTTAAACGATTGAGAGAAGAAAAACTTACCTATCCACTTCCCCCAAAACAATATCGATTGAACCAAAGATAGCTATCAGGTCAGCGATCATAACACCTTTCGAAATTTCTGGCAGTACCGATAAATTATTAAAACTTGGTGCACGCACCTTGGCGCGAAACGGCACTTCCGATCGTGGATCGGTATGCATAAAGTAAAAGCCAAGCTCGCCTTTGGCGCCTTCGCATCTTACATAATAATCTTGTGGTTTTGGGGTGAGCTTGCGGGGTAGTTTAGCACGCGGATCAAAATCCGGGGTGCGCTTTAACTCCTTTTGCAGGCGGTCAAGACATTGCTCCATAATGCGTAAGGATTGTTCTATTTCGTCTATACGCACTTTATAGCGGTCCCAGCAATCGCCTACGGTACCCATCTGACCTGTTCCTATCGGGATCTCAAAATCAAGTTCAGAGTAAACAGAATAACCGTCAATACGGCGCAGATCCCATTTTAAACCTGAGCCACGCAGCATAGGGCCCGAGCAGCCATAGCTAATGGCTACATCGCGGGGCAATACACCAACATTTGCTGTGCGACTGATAAAGATCTGGTTATCAGTTAAAAGCTGGTTAAGCTGTACCATTTTGGGCCTGAAGTAATCAATGAACTCACGGCAGCGCTCTTCAAAACCTACCGGCAGGTCATAAAACAAACCACCTACCCAAATATAGTTATACAACATGCGCGAGCCTGATGCCCATTCCAGCATGCCCATAATATGCTCACGGTCCTTAAATAACCACAGGAAAGGGGTGAAGGCCCCGATATCAATACCGTAAGTACCCACCGCTATCAGGTGCGATGCGATGCGGTTCATCTCGCAAACCAGCACGCGGATATATTCGACACGTTTGGGGATATCTTTATCAATGCCCAACATCCGTTCGACACCCATTACCCAGGCGTGGCTGTTATTCATTGATGCCAGGTAATCTAACCTGTCGGTAAACGGAATAGTTTGCTGATAGGTTAGTGCCTCGGCATGTTTCTCGAAACAACGGTGCAGGTAACCCATATGCGGGATAACTTCTTTAACTATCTCGCCGTCTGTTATCAGCTCCAATCGTAAAACCCCGTGTGTCGACGGGTGCTGCGGCCCCATGTTAAGCACCATGTCCTCAACGGATGCTGCAACTATTTTTTGATTGTAGTTTATTATCGACTGGTTGTATTTGGCAGCCAGTGGCTTGAAATTGGGATATTCTATTTTTATATTCGGGTCTGTTGGCGCCGGGGGATAGCCGATCTCTATACCTTTATAATAATGGGCGGCTTTATAATCCTTTCTTAAGGGGAAACCTTCCCAATCATCAGGCAATAAAATACGGCGAAGGTCGGGATGTCCTTCAAAAAATATACCTGTCAGGTCATAAGCTTCACGCTCATGCCAGTCGGCAGTTTTATAAACTGATGTCAGGCTTTTAAACGTTGGCAGTTCATCGCCATCGCGGTTGTTTTCCTGAGTAACTTTAAGCGTAAGCTGTAACTTATAAGGGATGGAAGCTAATTGATAAACCACACCAAACTTGCCTGCCTCAACACCATAATCAATCCCGGTAAGGCAGGAAAGAAAATCAAAGTATGTTTTTGGATTATTGCGTAACTCCAAACATACGGCATCAATCCGGTCGGGGTCAATCAGCAGCGCAGGCTGCAGGCCGGTAAGTTCCTCGCCAACAATTATTTCGGCACCAAACTTCTCTGTAAGTAAAAGTTTAATATCCTCAAAAATCATGGGGCAAGGCGTACTTTTTTCCAGTTTTTGTTATCGATCTTTTTATAAGCGATACGGTCATGCAGGCGGCTTGGCCGTCCCTGCCAAAACTCTATCAAGCGTGGCTTTAAAATATAACCGCCCCAAAAAGATGGTTTTGGTATTTCGTTATCGCCATACTCGGCTTCCAGCTGGCTCATTTTAGCCTCCAGTTGTTCACGGTTAGGGACCTCCTGGCTTTGCGGCGATGCTAAAGCACCTATCTGGCTTAGTTTAGGCCGCGATTGAAAGTATTTTTCAGATTGCTCTTTGCTCAATTTCTCTATAGTGCCTTCAATACGCACCTGCCTTTCCAGCTCTCCCCAAAAAAATACAATTGCAGCATTTGGGTTCTTGGTCAGCTCTTTTCCTTTACGGCTTAGGTAGTTGGTGTAAAAAGCAAAACCATTCATGTCAAAACCCTTTAGCAAAACTATACGGGCAGACGGGCGGCCATCAGGAGTGGCGGTGGCCAGTGTCATGGCGTTCGGTTCAGGTATTTCGGCTGCAACAGTCTCATTAAACCATATATCAAACTGTTTTATCGGGTTTACATTTATGCTGGTTTCTGATAAAGTTGCAGCGCTGTAATCCTGTCTTAAATTCTGTAATTCTTCTTTATTCATTTACTGCAAACTTACAAATTAATTATACCGTAAATAGTTAATATTGTATACATGCCGAACATATTTTACGTTACCTTGTTAATTTAGTCGTAATATAAAAATAAGCCTATGCTAAATACTATCACAGCCGCCGCTGGGCGCTTGTTAATTTCGGAACCATTTATGCTGGATCCAAACTTTAAAAGATCAGTTATTATATTGACAGAATATGCCGAGAGCGGCGCCATGGGCTTTATTTTAAATCATCAAAGCGAGTATTTGCTGGGGGATGTTTTGCCCGATACTTCCTACTCTGAAATCCCGGTTTATATTGGCGGGCCGGTTGCTGCCAATACCCTGCACTTTATACATTGCGTACCTGATAAAATTGAAGGCGGCATTGAAATTTGCGATGGTATATTTTGGGGCGGCGATTTTGAAATTATAAAAGAATTGATATCAAGTTATCAACTAAACCAAACTGAAATAAAATTTTTTATGGGCTACTCGGGCTGGACCCCAAGCCAGCTAGACGAAGAGCTAAAAGAAAATAGCTGGATAATTGCAGAGAAGTGTAGCGCGGATACTCTTTTTAACGTTTCAGAAGAAAATATGTGGAAGGAAGTAGTGATAAGCCTGGGCAGCAGGTATGCTCACATTGCTAATTTCCCTGAAAACCCACAATTGAATTAAGGAATCAGTAGTTTTAAATTAAAGAACTCGTATCATGATAGTTAAGAAAATAGCTGTATTTATACTAATTGCCGGCTTTTTTAGCTGCCATAAAGCCCAGCAACAAGCTGCTTGTGGTACCCAAACATGTACTCTTGTTTTTGCGCAGATAGGTGTGCATTTTGCAGATTTTAATGGCAGCCCTGCATCGGTGCTAAATTTTAGTGCCATTAACCAGCGTACCAAACAAAGTACAGTACCGGCCAGCCCTACCGGTGGCCCCGCCGAACCAGGGTATTATATTGTTGCTGATGATAATGGAAAAAAAGATTTTTCGACCGAAGGCGATGATGTAGTAGTATCAGGAACCAGCCCGACTACAGGCCAAACCAAAACAGTAACTTATAAAATATCAGGTGGATGTAATTGCCATGTAGAGAAAATATCGGGCGAGACTACTATTGTGTTTAATTAGAGTGCTCAGGGTTGTACGCATTTAAAACTGTCCGTTTATGGGCTGTTTGTGTTATAACTCACTCAGGTCAATTTGATGGCGCATTAAAAATTCTCTCAATAATTTCATGCAATGTAGCGCCTAAGCAATATTTTACGTTTCAGCATAAAATCAAAGTATTATGTTCAAGAAATTAGGCGCCCTGTTATTAATTATCAACTGCATTAGCTGCCATAAAAGTAACCAACAAGCCTGTGGTACGCAGGTATGTACATACCTGTTTGCTATAATTACTGTGCATTTTGCAGATAGAAATGGCCAGGGCGTAAGCGTCCAAAATTATAGTGCCGTTAATCAACGTACGCACGAAAAATTACTTCCGACAGCTCAGTTAGATGCGTACCCGGGTACTTATGCTGTAGCAGATGATAATATGCGAAGCAAGTTTTCTAATGAAGGCGATGATGTAGTAGTATCAGGCACCAGCCCAACTACAGGCCAAACCAAAACAGTGACGTTAAAGATCTCGGGCGGTTGTAATTGCCATGTGAATAAAGAGTCCGGAGATAATACTGTGGTGTTTGATTAGTTGTTTGTTTTCATTTCCTCCGCCGATTCCTCAACTTTTTTCTTCAAAGCCTCTTTGTAGGCGATCAGGTTTTTAACTACAGCTTCATCAGCCGTTGATATGATCTGGGCTGCCAGGATCCCCGCATTTTTAGCAGCGTTTAAAGCTACAGTTGCAACCGGGATGCCGTTTGGCATTTGCAGGATAGAGAGGATAGAATCCCAGCCATCAATAGAATTGCTTGATTTAACCGGTACACCAATAACCGGCAAATGCGTTAACGATGCCACCATACCCGGCAAATGCGCCGCGCCGCCTGCACCCGCAATAATAACTTTCAAGCCACGACCGGCAGCCTCGCGGGCGTAAGTAAACATACGATCAGGCGTGCGGTGAGCCGATACTACCGTAATTTCATAGGCAACGCCTAATTCTGCTAATACGTCGGCAGCGTCCTGCATAACCGGTAGATCCGATTTGCTGCCCATTATTATTCCGATGATTGGTTGGTTCATATTTTATTTTCATTCTTATTGCGAGGAGCAACGGCGAAGCAATCGCGAACTATGCTAATCTTCTAATTTTCTCCTTAAGATTGCAATGCTACGCTCGCAACGACATAATTGTATAACTAACTAATAACTTTCAAAGTTTTTTGAACGAACCTCGCCGTTTCGATCGCTTTCGCCCTGTCGGCATCTACAATGGTAACATGCCCCATTTTTCTAAATGGCTTTGTTAATGCTTTGCCATATAAATGTACATATACGCCCGGGCATTTTAATATTTTTTCTATTCCCTGGTAAACGGCCGGGCCTTCAAAGCCGGGTTCGCCCAAAACGTTTATCATTACGGCATTGCTTAGGCAGGTGGTATCGCCTAACGGCTGGTTAAATATAGCGCGTAAATGCTGCTCGAACTGCGAAACTACATTCCCCTCAATACTTTGATGGCCGCTGTTATGCGGGCGTGGGGCAAGTTCGTTTACCAAGATCGTACCATCCTTAGTTAAAAACATCTCGACAGCCAGCAAGCCAACTATTTTAAGATCCTCGGCTATTTTTTTGGCGATACGTTCGGCCTCCTCCTGGATCTCTGCGGATAGGGTAGATGGAGATATCAGGAATTCAACCAAATTAACTTCGGGGTTAAATTCCATTTCGACCAACGGGAAAGTGCTAACCTGGCCGCTTTCGTTACGGGCCACAATTACACCTATTTCTTTTTCAAAATCAATTAAACGTTCTACTATGCTCGGCTCGGTAAAAGCGTTGGCCAGGTAACTTTTGTCAACCACTTTATAAACGCCGCGGCCGTCATAGCCATCACGCCTTAATTTTTGAATGTAGGGGTAAGGGAACTCAACTTGCTGCAGATCATTAACAGCTGTTATCAGCTTAAATTCGGCAGTAGGGATTCCATTCTCTTTGAAAAATTGCTTTTGCAAGCCCTTATCCTGTATCAGGCGAATAATTCTTGGCTGGGGATAAACTAATATCCCTTCTTTTTCGAGTTGCTCCAGCGCGTCTACATTTACCTTCTCAATCTCGATGGTAAGCAGATCAACCTTTTTGCCGAATTTATAAACGGTTTCATAATCGCCCAACGATCCAACCACAAATTCATCACATAGCTTGCGGCAGGGAGCCTCGTGGTCGGGGTCCAAAATTTTAACCGTTACGTTATAATTAATAGCTTGTTGTATCAGCATGCGGCCCAATTGTCCGCCGCCTAAAATGCCCAGTTTCAGATCTCCGTAAAATGCTTTCATTGATAATGCAAGTTTACCGTTAATCTTTCAAAAATTGATGAGGAATTTTGGGATTGTGCACATGATAGCGATGGGTTTAAAACCCGTCGCTATGATTTACGATTGCTTATTGTGTTTATCCGCTACCAAAACAACAGGCAATCCAATACATATTATCAATGCCAACACCCCTTTTATAATTGGAAGTGGATGAGCAGGGAACGTACCTATTTTACTTAGCGGAATTACCGCCAGGTTCATGATCATCCATGCAAAGGCACCATAAACAATAGCCACGATATATTTATTTTTTAACCCAGTCAGGAAGGCGGGATACCAAACATAAAACGCAGTGGTAAATAAATAGGCTGTCAAATAATGAAATACCACACCGGCAACAATCATTTCGGGCCCGCCTGCAAAGGCGGCTTTGCCAAACATGCCGCTGGCAATGTACCTGAAAATAACTTCGGGGCCAAGGTTTAAATTAAACATTATGGCCCAGGCCGCATCAAGTGTTCCGGTTACTAATCCTAACCAAAGGATGGTTTTTAAAGCGTTGTTGTAGAATGTTTTAGTTGGCATGTATCAAAAATATAATTTGATCAGCCATTTATCAACTGTTCGCCCTCTATCTTTTTTTGCAGCTCGATAATGGCGCCTATCAAAGCTTCAGGGCGTGGTGGGCAGCCTTGTACATAAACATCAACAGGTATAACCTTGTCGACACCTTTTACAACATGATAACCGTGTTGCCAGTAAGGGCCACCGCAATTGGAGCATGATCCCATGGAGATAACATAACGCGGCTCGGGCATTTGCTCGTACAGACGTTTAATGCGCTCGGCCATTTTAAAAGTTACGGTGCCGGCTATGATGATAACATCAGCCTGGCGTGCAGATGGACGCGGGAAAACACCTAATCTATCCAAATCATACGTAGAAGCGTACGACCCCATCATTTCGATAGCGCAGCAAGCTATACCAAAACCCATTGGCCAAAGCGATGATAGCCGCGACCAGTTTAGCAGATCGTTTAACTTGGTGACTATTACGCCGCCGCCCTCGCTGTTAATATAGTTACTCATCGGTTGATTTTTTAAAGGTAGGCTTAAACATAGGTTTGCGGATAGGAGCAGGCGCTGTTGTAGCAGCGGCTGGAGTAGCAATTGCAGCAGCTGTTGGTGTTGGCTCTAAAGCAAATTCTCTAATTTTAAAAACACTTTGTTCAATGTTTAACTGATCATATAATGATGCCGGGATATTGGTGTTTGTTACAGGTGTTTCGGGTTTGGGTTTTATCCAGTCCAAGTCGCCTTTGCACCATACATACACCAGGCCCAGTATCAATATCCCCAGGAAAATAAACATCTCTGCTAAAGAGAACCAGCCCCAGCGCGCGTCGGCAGCAATAATTTCGTGGTTCCCAAATACCGTTGCCCAAGGGAAAACGAACACCATCTCCACATCAAACAATAAAAATATAAGGGCAATTACATAGAAACGCGAGTTAAAAGGTAGCCAGGCATTGCCGGTTGGTTCTTCGCCGCACTCGTACGATGTTAGCTTTTCGGGTGTGGGGTTATGGGGGGCAATTAAGCGGTTTGCAAAAAACATCAGGCCCACCAGGATTATTCCTGTAATTAAAAAGATAAGTATCTTTCCAAATTCTGATATTTGCGAAACTTCAACCATGCCGGCAAATTTAATAAAACAAACAGATTTTGATGCTATAATTATTGGCGGTGGCGCGTGTGGGTTAATGTGTGCTGTGCAGGCCGGATTTTTAGGCAAGCGCACGCTGGTATTAGAAAAGAACGACAAGGTAGGCGCGAAGATATTGATAAGCGGAGGCGGGCGCTGTAATTATACTAACCTGTACGCATCATCAAAGCAATTTATATCTCAGAATGAGCATTTTAGTAAATCGGCTTTTGCGCAATGGACAGTTGATGATACCATCAGCTTTTTTGAAACCTATGGTATTGAAGGGAAGGAAAAAACATTGGGACAGCTATTCCCCACCAGTGATAAGGCACGCGATATTGTAAAAGTTTTTACTGATCTGTGTGATGACCTGGGGCAGGAGGTCCGCTGTGAGGCTGATGTTAAAAGTATTGAGCAAACCGCCAACGGTTTTGAAGTGATTTATGAAAAGCACGGACGCGAGGTGAAATTACAAACTTTTAAAGTTGTGATAACTGCCGGCGGCCTGCCTATACAAAAAATGGGTGCTACTGATTTTGGCTTGCGCACCGCCCGTAAATTCGATATGAAAATAGTGGACACGGCGCCCGCGTTGGTGCCGCTTACCATTACAGGCAAAGATCAACAATGGTATGAACAACTCTCGGGCAACAGTATTTTTTGCAGGGTTTGGAACGACAGGGCCAGTTTTGAAGAGAATATCCTGTTTACTCATTGGGGACTTAGCGGACCGGCGATATTACAGATCTCATCTTATTGGAAAGCAGGCGAGTTTATCTACATCGACCTATTGCCAAACGAAAATATTATTGAGCTTATAAATGAAGAGCGCGAAGTGAATGGCAAGAAGATATTACTGAATTTCTTATCGACCATATACACCCGCAAGTTTGCCGAAGCATTAGATGGTTATTTGCCGATAGAGAAGAACCTGGCATCGCTAAGCAAAGCCGACCTGGAAACAATAGCTGATCTTATCCATAACTTTAAAGTAAAGCCTGCCGGCGATAAGGGGTATGATAAGGCCGAGGTTATGCGTGGTGGCGTATCAACAGATGAACTTTCTTCAAAATCATTAGAAGCAAAAAAAATACCCGGCCTGTTTTTTGGCGGCGAGTGTGTTGATGTTACCGGCTGGCTGGGTGGCTATAATTTTCAATGGGCCTGGGCCAGCGGGTTTGTCATCGCACAGAACCTATAGATTTAATGGCTAAGCCGAATTCAAATTACACTCAAAACTCACAACCCGCTACTCACCACTAAAATATTATATTTGTCGCCATGAGCAATAAGCGGGTTCTATATTTAAACGGTTATCAATGGCTTTGGGTATTGTACATTGCTGTGGCTGCTTATACCACCTTGTTTAAATACACCCGTAATATTGATAACAATTACAAGATCTTCCGTGCATCATACTATCACGCGCGCGAAGAAAAAACCTTGTACGGCTTTTATCCGCTGGAGTACGGCGACGAGTATTTTTACGGACCCGTTTTCCCGGCTATCATAGCGCCCTCGGCATTATTGCCGCATGGCTGGGGTTTTTTATTATGGGAGGTTGCCAACGCCATAGCTATTTTAATGGCCATACATTTGCTGCCTTTTACTCAACGGCAGAAAAATCAACTACTGCTGCTCTGTGCTATAGAATACGCCAACTCCATATTTTACATGCAGTTTAACCCGGCTATAACGGCCATGATATTGCTCAGTTTTATTTTGGTTGAGCGTGGGCGCGAGCAATGGGCAACATTGTTTATTGTGTTGGGGACTTTAATTAAACTCTATCCAATAATCGGCCTTACTTTCTTTTTATTCTCGAAAAACAAGGGCAGGTTTGTGTTATGGTCGGCAATATGGTCGGTGGTGTTTTTGGCGTTGCCGATGTTGATAAGCAGCCCGGCTTATGTATTGAACTCGTACCCGCAATGGTTGAGCGCGTTGCATGGAAAGGTAGGACTAAACGCCTATTTTGATTCGCCGCAGGATATTTGTGTAATGGGGGTTGTAAGGCGCGTTACAGGCAATATTAACATCCCTAACCCGCCGTTTATTGCCGCAGGTGCCTTATTGTTCTTGCTGCCTTTACTAAGATTCAGCCAGTATAAATCATTTAAATATCGTATCCAAACGCTGGCATCGGCATTAATATTTATAGTGATATTTAGCACCGGCGCCGAGCATCCCACCTATATTATAGCTGTAACCGGAGTATTTATCTGGATGCTGATACAGGATAAGCCTTATAGTACCACCAATATTATATTCCTGGTATTGGTATTGGTAATAACAGGGTTGGGCCTGACAGACGCCGTACCTAAGTTTATTCGCCAACCATATATCGCTCGCTACTCTATAAAGGCCTGGCCGGTAATCATCATCTGGGGAAAAATTGTTTATGAATTGCTGTTTAATGATTTTGTAAAACAGAAATCAAAGATTGACCAGCAATTCGATCGGTTTAAGGGTAAAGATTGGTTAATGAAGATTAGTTGATCACTATAGCTTACATCTTGACAATATATCCTCTCGGTATTAATGTTGTCCAAATACTCTGTCAAACTTATCAATAGCGTTTATAAAATAACTATATTGCTATTAAATATATTCGTAATGCAACCTAAATTTTTTCAGTTTATCGTCATCACTTTTATCTGTTTAAGCTATCAAATAGCATCGGCGCAAAACAATAGCATCGGCCATCCCAATCAAATCTTTATATCGCCGTTAAGGATAATTGACTTGGCTAACCCCGGTATTGAAATTGGCTATCAGCGTGCCTATGGAAAAAATTTGGCAACAGCAGTTTCAATAGCACGTATGATTGATTTAGTGATAGCTCATTTACCAGATGATCCTCGGAATATCAGTAATTACAAAGGTTGGCGTTTACAGGCAGAACAAAAATACTTTTTACCAACATTTAATACTAACCGGCCATACCTTGCTGTTGACGCGATGTATTTGAAAGTAAACTATGATAGCAATTCAACTTTTGCAACCGATACAGCCAAAAATGCGCCTACGTACAGTGACAATTTTCATATTGATAAATCTAATTTTTCTGTCAACGCTAAAATTGGTATCCAAATCCCTGTAAAGCATTTTATTTTTGATTTTGTGGCTGGTATAGGTTTAAAACACAGACTTGCTATTCGCAGCGGACTTGAGAACCCAAACGCCTATGAAAATACACCTGTAGATGTTAATATCTGGACCGAAACAAATAAAGCAGGCAATGAATTCACATTAAGCCTGCCTATAAATATACGGGTAGCCTATGAGTTTTGACGAAAAGGATCTCAATAAAATCCCGCTGATCGTCAATCACCAATCTTATTTTATCCCACCCCCCTGCACCTGCCTGAAATAAGTAATCAGCTTATCCATACTCTTCGGGCTGAATTTTTTGGTTTTGATCTTTTCAACCACGTCAGGCTCGTCGCCCATAACTTCGCTCATTACATCAATAAAATTCTCATCAGTTATGGGTTTCATTGAGGCTGTGTTTTCACCGTAAAAGTATGTGGCTTTGCCGCCACGTCCGCCACCACCTCCGCCACTCCCGAAGATAGGGATGGAAATACCTCCACCCACACCGCCGCCGAAACCGCCACCACCACCTGTACCACCGCCGGCACCAAGGCTAATGCCCGGTCTAAAGCCGGAGCCACCGCCGCCGCTGCCACCGCCTCGTACAAGAAACAAACGTTCCGGGCCATCAACTACCACCTGCACAAAATCCAATTGATAGGCCGACCATCCTACAGGTGCCGCAACTATAAAGCTGTCCCTACCTGCTACAAACGAGCGCAGGTCGCTGGCACTTAGCTTAATGGCGTCGGCTTTGGCGTCTTCTTTATATTCGATGAAGGCTTCGTCCCTTATAGGGCCTTTTCCGCCGGCACCCAGGCGGATTAAGCCTGTGCTTAGGTTGCCTTTAACGTCATAAAAACGGCCGGTCTGCCAGCTTTGCGATTTTGCTGTTAGAAATAACAACATGAAGCATAAATTGATTAAAATTGTGCGCATAAGATATAAAAATAAAAATAACGCATTTTTAGCAAATTTAATATGATTACTGTTGATTTACGCAGCGATACTGTAACCAAACCCACGGCCGGCATGCTGGAGGCCATGTTTAATGCCAAAGTAGGCGATGATGTTTTTGGCGAGGATGAAACCATAAACCACTTAGAGCAAAAAGCCGCTGATATATTTGGTATGGAGGCTGGCATCTATTGCCCATCAGGCACCATGACTAACCAGATAGCCATAAAATGCTTCACACAGCCGCTGGACGAATTGATTGCGGACCAAACCGCGCACGTTTACCGTTACGAGGGTGGGGGAATAGCATTCAATTCGGGTGTGTCAACGCGTTTGTTGAATGGTTACCGTGGGATATTGACATCCGAAATGATAGAGCCTGAGATCAATGCAGACAATATTCATTACCCGCACACCAGCCTGGTAGTGTTAGAAAATACGGTTAACAAAGGCGGCGGTAGCTGTTATACTTTAGATCAGATCAAACCTATTGCAGAGCTTTGCAAAGCCAAAGACCTGAAGCTGCATTTAGACGGCGCACGCATATTTAACGCGCTGGCCCATACCGGCGATAAAGCTGTTGATTACGGTAAATACTTTAACGGGATCTCGGTTTGTTTATCTAAGGGATTAGGGGCGCCGGTGGGCTCGGTTTTACTGGCTGATAGGGATACCATCAGGTACGCCCGCCGGATCCGTAAGGTACTGGGTGGCGGCATGCGCCAGGCCGGCTTTTTAGCTGCTACAGGTATTTACGCTTTGGATCATCATGTGGAGCGTTTAAAGATAGATCATGCCCATGCGCAGATCCTGGCCGGGGCGCTAAGAAATTCATCCGCAGTAACCAACGTACTGCCTGCCGAAACCAATATCGTTTTGTTTGATACCGTTGAGCCGGCAGATGCAGTGTTACAGAAATTAGCTGCACAAGGCATCCGGGCAATGTCAACCGATAAACACCGCATCCGTTTTGTATTGCACCTGGATGTGCACCCGGAACAGGTGGAGCATGTGGTTAAAGTTATTGAATTATTGGGCCGGTAAGTGTTTCACAAATAGTGAAACACCTGAAACACTTTTTGCCAATAACCATCTGTAAATAAGTGTCTTACAAAACAGGAGTGAAACACTTTGAAACAGTACAAATACTTTAGCCGGAAGCATTAATTAGCTGTTAATAAACGTGTTATAATTATTTTTGACTTTTTGACTAATTGGAGTGAAACATCTAAAGTGAAACACTTATAAACCTATTTCAGAACAAGTTAATCCGGCACGCGTTCAACCGGGGGAAATCCCTTTTAAAAATTAAAATCTTTTAAGAAGGCACCTCCGGAGCCTTCCATTGTGTTTTTTATTACTATAAACAGGTTACTCCTCCGGAGCTTAAAAACAGAGAGTTCCGGCGGAACTACCTGTTTATAGCAAATACCAACAATCTTTAACGGCTCCAGCGGAGCCTCCTATTCTCAAAAGCGATCTCCCTCCGTTCAACCAATAAACCAGTGAACTATTTAACCAACCGGTCACCCATTTGGCGTTCAACCATCCAGCCCGGGTACTCTTTTGGCAGTGCGCTTACTTCATCTATCTTTTTCAGTTCATCTGCTGATAAGGTGATCGCTATAGATTTTAAATTATCATTTAACTGATCAATCGTTTTAGCGCCAATGATGGTGCTGGTTACACCTTTTTGCAAACGCACCCAGGCCAATGCCACTTGTGCTACAGAAACATTGTGTGCCTTGCTGATATCACCTAACACATCAATAATATCATAAGCCTTCTCCTTATTTATAGGCGGGAAATCAAACTTTTCACGACGCGAATCTCCGGGAGTCTCGTTATTACGGGTATATTTTCCCGACAGGAAACCACCTGCCAGCGGGCTCCATGGCAATATCGCCAGGTTCTGATCGGCAGCCAGCGGAACAATCTCGCGCTCAATATCACGTCCCGACAAGGAATAGAAATATTGCAAGCCTACAAATTTGTTCCAGCCATTTTTATCGGCAATGCCCTGTGCTTTCATCACCATCCAGGCGGGCCAGTTGCAAATTGCTATGTAGCGTACCTTGCCGGTTAACACAATATCATTTAAAGCGCGAACAGTTTCTTCTATGGGTGTAAAAAGATCAACCCCGTGAGCGTAGAGCAGATCTATATGGTCCAGCTGTAAGCGTTTTAAACTGGCATCGACAGATTGAAAAATATTTAAACGGCTCAGGCCAACATCATTAACATCCTTGCTCATGCGCCCGCGTACTTTGGTAGCTATAACAAGGCTGTTGCGGTTTAAACCAAGATCGATAATTGACTGCCCCAATAATTCTTCTGATTTACCAAACGAGTAAACATTAGCTGTATCAATAAAGTTAATGCCGGCATCTACAACGGTTTTCATCATCTGGTTAACCTCTTCCTGCTGCACGCGGCCAATGTTGCCCCAAATGCCTTCTTCGCTGCCGCCAAACGTCATGGTGCCGAAACAGATCTCGGATACCAGTACGCCGGTATTTCCTAAAAAATTGTATTTCATAAGTTGTTGTGGTTTTGTTGTGAGATAAAGTATAAAGTTGCGGTTTGTGTTTAAATAAAATGGTCAGGCGAGGGTAAAAAAGCCACCTTTACCGCTTGCTGAAGAGAGCGTACGCTATAATTTCCAAAATACGATCAAGCTATCAAACTTATAATAAATCCTCTTGTTATTACACCGATGAACAGATTGGTAAAAAAACTCGAAAAGATTGGCCGCGACCCTAAAACAACTGCTAAAGCTGTAGGCCTGCGCTATGCCGCCGACTCAACCCCCGGCTATACCCGCAAAAAGGCAGGCGAGGGGTGGAGCTATCAAGATGCTGATGGCAAAACGATTAAGGACAAGGAGTTAATTACCCGGTTCAATAAACTGGTTATCCCGCCGGCATATGCCAATGTCTGGATCTCGCCGTATGAGAACGGGCACCTGCAATTTACCGGTACGGATGCCGCTGGCCGCAAACAATACCGTTACCATGCCGACTGGAACAAGATCCGTAATCAATCTAAATATTATAAGCTGCAAACCTTCGCGTCGCATTTGCCCGAGATCCGTAAGCAGGTAGATAAGGACCTTGCCCGTACCAGCTTGGATCATGATAAAGTGGTGGCTTTGGTAGTACGATTAATGGAGCTAACCAGCATCAGGGTAGGTAACGAGTCGTATAAAAAATTGTATGGATCATTTGGTTTAACAACCCTGCAGGACAGGCACGTTAAGATAGACGGCACTAATCTTAAATTTGAATTTAAGGGCAAGAAAGGCGTGTTCCATAAAGTCGCCTTGCAAAGCCGTAAGCTGGCTAAACTGGTAAAACAATGCCGGGATATACCGGGGAAAGAACTTTTTCAATATTATAAAGAAGATGGCACGCGGTGTTCTATCGGATCCGGAGATATCAATACTTATTTAAAAGATATTAGCGGCGAGGATTTCACCGCTAAAGACTTCAGGACATGGGCCGGCAGTGTTAGCGCACTGTATGCCTTTAAAGAAGCCGGCGAGTTTGAAACTGTAACCGAGTGTAAAAAGAAAATAGTTAGCGTGCTTGACGAGGTAGCTATTAACCTGGGCAACACCCGTACGGTTTGTAAAAAATACTATGTGCACCCAACGGTAATTAAGAGCTACGAAGAGGGCAGACTATTCCGCTACATCAAGCAATTAGATGAGGATAAAGATGTAAAAGCCTCCGAGCTTAATATTGCCGAAAAGGTACTGTTAGAGATATTAGATAAAGAGAAGCTGGCTGAGGCGAGTTAACAAAAAAGCCATGTCGCAATCCGGCATGGCTCTCAACTGATATTAATTGATCTAACTATTTTGCTTTTTTGGTGGTGATAAATAGTACGCCATTTTTGGCCTTATCGCCATATTTATCCAACATGTCTTTGTCTTTATTTACACTTATCTTTTCTATTTCAGACACGGGTAGTTTTTTCATCTCTTTTTCAGAAGCCTCTTTTCCATCTATCATTATCAACACGCTGGTAAATTCGGTGGTTGTGGGTTTTTCATTGGTATTGTATTCAAATTTTGATGTGGTAATTTTAGTACCGTCCTTGCCTGTTATTTTAACAAGGTCATCGCTTGTTACAAAAACGAAGTTTCTGGCGGTGTCGCGTTTTATAAAAGTAACCGATCTTGGCTGTGTAGGTTCAAAACCTGATTCTTTACCATTTATCCTGATGCGGGTTGTACCACCCGGAAGCGCTTTAAATTGGCCGCCAACAATGTCTATAGTTTGCAGATCTTTAGGTGCCACTTTTTCAAATTCTTCTTTGGTTACTTTCACACCATTTACAATATAGCTATCCGGCTCGCCACCTTTACCGCCAACCATTTTAATGATATAGTTTTTTGTGCTGTCTCCGCGCTCGTCTGTTTTAATTGTATAATTAAAGTTCTTATTAACGCCGCTATCAGTCATGACAATTATGCGGGTTACTTTTTTAGGCTTTATCGTATCAATTGCCACAACCTTTTTTAAGGCCGGTTTATCATTATTAAGGTTTTTTGGTGTGGTAATAGTTATTAATTTATTAATAGATGCCGTAATAGATCTATAGGCAACTTTACTATTTTTAACCAGCTCGGCTTTCGACGCGCTAAATACACATAGGCATATTAGAACAACCGGCACTAAAAACGCGTAGCGCGTCAGGTTCGCGTTTGACGACCTTTTAGCGTTCATCATCTTAATACGTTTCTTTAGTGTCGAAAAGTTAAAATGATTGGTGATACCCGCCGATGCCGTGGCGGCAATGCTTACATTTAATAAGCTGTACTGGTAAGCTTTGGTATCGATGCCTGCCTGCAGGATCTTACGGTCGGTAAGAAACTCAATATTTTCGCGTACGGCTTTCTTCATCAGCCAAACACCGGGGTTGAACCAGTAAAACACCAGGCTTATTTCGGCCAGTAAAATATCAAGGGTATGCCATTCTTTAACGTGTACCTGCTCGTGCTGGAGGATGCTTTTAAGGTCAGCAGCGTCCAGGTTATCCGGGTTAATATAAATGTTCTGCCAGAAAGAAAACGGACTGATATTGGCAGTAGTAACCCGTACATCATGGTCCAGTATAGTTACCGGTTTTGAGTTTAGGTATAGCTTGTATAAAGAGAACAGCTGTACCAATAATCGCGCAGCAAAAACGGTGGCGCCAAACCAAAAAATAATTGTGGCCCAATACCAATAGCCCGGCTGCTGTATAAATTGCTCGGGGGCTTTCCAGTTAAGAACTACCTGCTGTACAGGTTTGGCAATTTGCTGGTGGCGCAGTAAGAAATCGTTTATGTTAATAAGCGGATAAATAGACGAGAAGATAATCCCCAAACCTAAATATACCCGGTTAAGCGTATAAAAAGTAAGCTTACGCAGCACCAGGTAATAGCCCAGGCAAAATATGATGAGCGCTATATTTACTTTAAGCAGGAAAATAAATAATTCTGGCATAGCTATCATGATTTAGGGTTTTCAATCAGGTTAATTATCTCTTTTAATTCGGTAGCGCTTATCTTTTTATTTTTAGCGAAAAAGGTAACCAGGTCTTTGTAGGAGTTTTCAAAATAATCGTTCACAAAGCCACTCATAAAGCGTTTTTTATACTCTTCTTCTTTAATAGCTGCTTTGTAGCGGAACGAGTTACCCATTTTTTCGGCCGTTACAAATCCCTTGCGTTCCAGGTTTTTTATGGTTGATGCCAGGGTAGTGTAAGGGGGCTTTGGCTCGGCTATCGCGTCAAGGAAATCTTTAATAAAACCTTCGCCATGCTGCCATACCGCCTGCATAGCTTCTTCTTCTTGTATTGATAATTTTTCCATTGCTGTACGATTACTTCGTAAATCTACGATTTATTCGTAATTATACAAATTTATTTTCAAAATACTTCAATAAACCGGTTACTTTAACATAATTTAACAACATGGCAACAACTACAACGGTAATAACAGGGGCAACATCGGGTATTGGCGAGGCAACGGCCATCGCGTTAGCAAAAAAAGGGCATGGTTTGTATTTATTGGTACGCGATGTTGCTAAAGGTGAGGTACTTAAAAAGCAACTGGTAGCCGAAACAGGGAACAAAGAGATCCATATTATTTATTGCGACCTTACTGATTTAGCCACCGTTGTGAAAGCCGCCGACGAATTAACCGCCAAACTATTTAACATAAACGTGCTCATAAATAACGCCGGCGGTATGTTTAATAATTTTACATTAACGAAGGATGGCTTTGAGCTGACTTTTGCTTCCAATCACCTGGGGCATTTTTTGCTGACCAAACGCCTGATGCCTTTGTTAGAAAAAGGCCATGCGCGCATTATCAACCTAAGCTCTGATCTGCATAAGTCAGGCAAGCCTGACCTGGATAATTTTAAAAATCCGGCTACGTACTCGGCGATAAAAGCTTATGGCAATAGCAAACTGTTTAACATTTACTTTACCAAATCATTAGCCGAAAGGTATAAGGACAAAGGAATTACAAGCTATGCGCTGCATCCGGGGGTAGTTAAAACCAGCTTTAATTCAAAACTTACCGGCTTTATAAAATTCTTTTTTTCGCTGGCTACCCCATTTATGATCAGCCCCGAAAAAGGTGCGGAAACCTCTGTTTACCTGGCTACTGCACCTAAGCTGGAAACAAAAAGCGGCCAGTACTTTTACAAGAAAAAGGT
This sequence comes from Mucilaginibacter sp. UYCu711, assembly GCF_050433825.1. Lineage (NCBI taxonomy): Bacteria > Pseudomonadati > Bacteroidota > Sphingobacteriia > Sphingobacteriales > Sphingobacteriaceae > Mucilaginibacter > Mucilaginibacter sp. UYCu711. The sequence continues at coordinate 217,355 of NZ_JBNPWM010000001.1, forward strand.
AAAGAAACCTGCCGCCATAGCAAATGATACCAATGCGCGTAATAACCTTTGGGCTTTAAGCGAAGAATTAGTTAAATCCTTTTATGTGTAATATTAGTATTACTATATTAATAATGTTGCAACATTCAAAATAATGAGTTATTTTCGATGACTTAAACATGACAATTATGCGTTTCAATAAAAAGTTATTAATTCCTATATGTTTGCTTTCTGGTGTGATCCTCTTAGCGTCAATGACCTTGATACAACAAAAGGAAGAGGATGAAAAAGCAGTAAACCTTAAAGTATTGCCAAAAAATATCTCTCATAAAGACCTTGAAAAAGTAATGGGTCAGTGGGCGTCATCATTAGGTGTTAGATGTAATTTTTGCCATGCACGTAACGATGAAACCAAAAAGATGGATTTTGCCAGCGATGCCAAACCAGAGAAAAAAATGGCCCGCGAAATGTATTTAATGGCAACCAAGATCAATAAAAAATATTTCAAAAGCGGTGGTAAAGATTCTATCGGCGTAGCCAAATTAAGCAGTGTTAATTGCTATACCTGTCACCGCGGTGTTGCGCATTTAGAAGAAGCAACCTGGCCAAAACGTGGTGGTGGTGGTCCTGGTGCTGGTGGCCCGGGTGTGCCTCCGGGTGTTCAGCCAAAACCACAAGGTGGCCGTTAAAATGAAAATAAACAAAATATAAAATGCCCCCGGTTTGCCGGGGGCATTTTTGTTAGATATGGTATGTTATTTAGCTATAAAAGAACCCGCTATATAGTCTAGCCACTATTTGTGGTAGTATATTGAGGTATTGTAGCATTTGCAGGCTGTTTATCTTTTGCGGGCCCAAACATCAGCATGTAGCACTTAATGAATAATATAAAAACTATAAATATTACCATCAGCATAAATTGAAGGTCGTCCTTGGTTCTTATTTTATTGTTGAACCAAGACCATGGTTTGGGGGTTCTGTACATATTCTTCTCAGTTAGTCGTATATAAAACGCTTGAATATTGATAAAGTTTTAACTGCGGCGTAAAATAATTTATGATGACATAAATATTACGATGATTGTAAGAATGTAACATACAGGTTCCTGATTTAAACAAATCTGTTACATTTGTTAGTTATGCAAAAAATATTGGTTGCCAACCGGGGCGAAATAGCCTTAAGAGTAATGCGTTCTGCACGCGAAATGGGTATTAAAACAGTGGCTGTTTATTCTGCCGCCGATAGGGACGCCCTCCATGTACGTTATGCTGATGAAGCCGTATTTATTGGCGAAGCGCCATCTAACCAATCCTATTTGGTGGGCGATAAAATTATTGACGCCTGCCGGCAAACCGGTGCAAAAGGGATTCATCCAGGCTATGGCTTTTTAAGTGAGAATGCAACATTTGCCCGCCAGGTTCGCGAGGCCGGGTTGATACTGATAGGCCCTTCGCCCGAGGCTATGGAGATTATGGGTAACAAACTGTCGGCAAAAGCAGCGGCCATGAAATACAATATCCCCATGGTGCCCGGTACCGAAGAAGCCATAACCGATGTTAATGAAGCAAAGAAACGCGCGGTTGAGGTTGGTTTTCCCATCCTGATAAAAGCCGCTGCCGGTGGCGGTGGTAAGGGTATGCGGATAGTAGATACCGTGGCCGATTTTGAAGAACAAATGCAACTTGCTGTATCAGAAGCTACTTCGGCTTTTGGGGACGGTTCTGTTTTTATTGAGCGATATGTATCATCGCCCAAACATATTGAAATACAGGTGCTGGGCGACACGCATGGTAATATAGTGCACCTGTTTGAACGCGATTGCTCGGTACAGCGCAGGCACCAAAAAGTAATTGAAGAAGCACCGTCGGGCATTTTAACGCCCCAAATCCGCGAAGCAATGGGTAAGTGTGCGGTTGATGTGGCCCGGTCTGTTAACTATACCGGCGCAGGTACGGTTGAGTTTATAATGGACGATCAGCTTAACTTTTACTTCCTGGAAATGAATACCCGCCTGCAGGTTGAGCACCCTGTAACCGAGTTGATAACAGGGATTGACCTGGTAAAAGAACAAATAAAGATTGCAAGGGGCGAAGCCATCAGCTTTAAACAGGAAGAGCTGAAGATTAACGGCCACGCAGTCGAATTGCGGGTATATGCCGAAGACCCCGCCAATAATTTCCTGCCGGATATTGGCACACTGCAAACTTATGTAACACCTAAAGGGCCCGGCATCCGTGTTGATGATGGTTTTGAGCAGGGGATGGAGATCCCCATCTATTATGACCCGATGATAGCCAAGCTGATAGCCTATGGCAAAGACCGCACAGAGGCCATAGAACGAATGGTACGTGCCATAAACGAATACCAGATAACCGGTATTACCACCACTTTAGGTTTCGGCAGATTTGTTATGCAGCACGAAGCTTTTACATCGGGTAATTTTGATACGCACTTTGTAAAGAAATATTTTACGCCCGAAGTATTGCAAACCGGTAATGAGCAGGAAGCACTAATAGCCGCCCTTATAATGGAGCAGTTACTAAGTGGTACTAAAAACACGGTTGAAGAAAGCGCTAATCAACCGTCAAACTGGGTAAAAAACCGCCGGGAACTGTAGATACGCAATAGATTACGTCTCAGGATAAAATATTTTGTAGTGCAGTTCTAATTTTTTCAGGATCAATGGTCAGGTCGTCTGCCAGGTTACGATAATGTGTTTCGCCGGTATTGTCTTCAAAAATGGCGTAGTATTGCAATCCTAAAGCCGATGATAAACTCCTGAAATAATCAGGGTAATAGCCGCTGGGAAATAGTTCAATCAATATCGTACCAGGCGCACAATTGATGATATTGGTGTATGAAGCGCCATGCGGGCCAATGATAATCTTAGCATTTTTGTACAGCGTAATTTGCTCGGCAACGGTTTTGGGCGTGTCTTCAATAATATCAAAATCAAACTCCTTTAAAACTTTTATCACCTCATTCTCATTGATGAGCTTACGCCTTGATTTGCGCTGAACGTAGATCCGTTCGCCTGTTTTACCGACACTTGCTTTTGGCACTAAAGTTTCTCGTAATAAATTCAGATCGCTTTTATTAGGATAGTACCAGCTATCGTTATTGCCCAGGTAATAATGAGTTGCCTGTACATTATGCGTTTTGCTATCCAGCACCTGGTCTGCTGCTACACCTGCATATGATAGTAGTTCCTGCTCGAAAGCGGTATGTACCAGTGGGTAAATAATTTTAGCCTTTTTAAACTCAGCGTCGGGCATCGCGCTTTTTATGCGTAGTAATTTAGCGTATATAAAATAGGTATAATCAAAATAACCATCCCCCCATTCGTGCGACCAAAGCACAATACAGGTATCGCATTTAACAACCGGGCGCTTATCACTTTTTAATAATGTTTTAACAAACAGCGCCGATCCAAAATCCAGGTCCAATACATCGCGGCCCAGTTTTACACCACCATAAGGGTAAATTGTCAGGTTATCGCTAACGCGATATACCGCCACTGCTGATGTTGCTACAGACTGGCTTTTAGCATAACTATCGTCAACGGGTAACCCGGTATCGCCGGAAGGCGGCAGCGTTAGTTCTTCACCAGGGTCTGAGAAGATCTGGTATGCTGCCAGCTTTTTTAGCGTAGCCGGTTTGCTTAATATTTTAGCGCCAAACAGGCTTGCCAACAATGGTATGCTTTGTTTTGCGGTGTCTCTTAAAAAAGCTTTTATCTTCTTCATGGTGCCGCTGCAATTATAGCAATATTATTAAAGAAGCGATTGTAACTCGGTAATTAAAGCTACCTGCGCCGGGTTGATCTTTGTTTTAGCTACCTCAACTGTAAACCAGTCGCCGCGGTCAATCTCGGCAAAGCTGGCTTTTTTACCAGATCGGGGAGGCCATTCTATTTCAAACAGGTTGCTTACTAATGTTGCCGGATCAATATCACCTGCTATGGCCCAGGCATGTACTGTTTTGCCGCTTTTTTGTTTGATAGGCGTAAGTTCAATGTACTCATCGCCGATAAGTTGCAACCCTGTCTCTTCAAAAAACTCGCGGTTAGCGGCTAATAACGGATCCTCGTCAGGTAAAAATTCGCCTTTTGGTATTGACCATGCGCCTTCATCCTTATTCTTAAAAAATGGCCCGCCCGGATGCACCAGGAAAACTTCCAGTTGACTACGAATGTTGCGGTACAGTAAAATTCCAGCGCTTTGGTTAGAGATATGCATACGTGTTTGATAAACCTAAATTAATATAATTAGTTTTGCTGTATGTTCACAGGTATTATAGAAACTTTAGGGAAAATAACCCATCTGCGTGCGGATCAGGGTAATTTGCATATTACGGTCGAGTCGGCAATTTCTAACGAATTAAAGATAGATCAATCTGTAGCACATAACGGGGTATGCCTTACTGTGGTAGCTGTTGAAGATGGTAAACATACGGTAACCGCAATTGAAGAAACCCTGAACAAAACCAGCTTGGGACACCTTAAAGTAGGCGAACCGGTAAACCTGGAACGCTGTATGCAAATGAACGCCCGCTTGGACGGTCACATTGTACAGGGTCACGTAGACCAAACAGCTGTTTGCACCCAGTTTAAAGCCCTTGACGGCAGTTGGGAGTACACATTTGAATATAACGCTGCCATAGGCAATGTAACGGTAGAGAAAGGCTCTATTTGCGTTAATGGTATTAGCCTGACGGTAGTTAACTCGCAGGCCAATAGCTTTTCGGTAGCCATTATCCCTTACACTTTCGAGCATACCAACTTGCACAATGTGAACGTAGGGTCGGTAGTAAACCTGGAGTTTGATATTATAGGCAAATACGTAGCCCGGTTAATGAACCGATAAGGTAGCTATCCGCGCTACACTAAAATCTTTATATTTTTTTTGTTTCTCATCGGGCTTTGCCCCTACGTATTTCTTATAATATTTTAACGCGCTCTTTTTATCCTTTAATTCGCTGTCAAACATAGTTGCCAAATAGTAATAGGCTATTGGCTGCTCATCGTACAGTAATCCTTTCAGGTAATTGTCCTTAGCTTTTTTAAATGATTTTTGAGTTTCGTAGCTGTCGGCTATCTCATTATAATAAGTGCCGGTGCTTGTAGATATGCTTAAGGTAATGGCCTTGTTAAAATATAGTATAGCTTTTTTTTGATCTTTAAGCATCTTATAACAGCCTGCGGTATAATAAGCGGTGTTTTCGGTTTGATTATCATCCGGAATTTTTAAAAGCGTAGCTATCCCGCAGTCATAACTTTTTGTCTGGAAATAAGCCCGGCCTAATTTAGCCATAGTTGCAGCAGTGCTATCGCCTAATAACAACAACTGCTCGCCGGTTTTAACCGTTTCTTTCCATTTACTTTGTACATAACTCAACCTTAGCAGTGTTTGCTGCAAAATGATATGGTCGGGATCTGCATTTATAGCTATGGCCAATATTTTTTCGGCTTTTTGATCCTGATCTTGTATAATATAAGCTTCGGTCAAATCAACCGCTACATCCGCATCGGTCGGATTAAGCTTATTTGCTTTTTCGAAATAATAAACTTCATTTTTTAAATCAGCCTTATCCCTGTTTATCTGGCCAAGCCGGTTGTAAGCGTTAAAGTTAAGGGTATCTAAAACCACCAACTTTTTAAAATAAAACTCAGCCTTGTTATTGTTCCCCCGGCGCTGGTTTATATTGGCAAGATTATATAAAACTGATTGATTGGTAGAATCGCGATCATAAACTCGTTGATAATAATCGGCTGCGTCTGGCAGTAACTTAGCCATTGCAGCGGTGTAAGCCAGGCGTGTTAATTCTTTCGCGTCGGTCACAGGTTCGGTATAAATGCTTTTTAAATAGGACAGTGCTTCGGCAAAACGCTGGTTTTGATAATATTCTAAAAGGAGTGCATCATCTGTTTTTCTGGTTTCTTGCGCACGGCTTTCTGTAGCAAAAATTACCAGGAACACGAGGGAAATCGATAGATATTTCATTTAACTAAATTATTAGTTATAAATGATAAATCCAAATTCGGAACGATTTTTGGTTAGGTAGTAATGTAAATGAACTTAAATTAAGAAAACAACATATGGATACGTTAAAGAAATTTGGATTAATGGAAAAGATAGTCCACGAATTGGAAGATCTAAAAAATAGCCAACAGGCAATTATTACAAAGCTTACTAAAATAGAAGTTGATAATATGGAACTTGGCGATAAAGGTTTAGAAAAAGTTTTGCCGGATATGCACCAACGTGTTGCTGATAACCTGGATGCAGTAGCTGGTTTGTTAGAAGATTTTGCTAATCAAACCAGTATGTTCAGCAGTAAGAACAACGTTACCGCTTTAAAAGAACAGGAAGCGATAAGCAACTTATAAGTAAATAAGTAACTTAATAAAAAAGGCTCCGATATCGGAGCCTTTTTTATTTCTATAAAGCGGTATAGGTACCGTCGTATGTTATGATCATGTTTCCGATGATGGCCTCGAGCTTGGCAGTACCGTTGGGCGACAGATCAAAGTTGTATTTGGTAATCTGGCTGCTGCCTTTAGGCTTGATGTTTATTACTACACTGCCGTTTTTCTTCTCTTTTACCTCATAGTCATACGCTGCGACTGAATTTTTGTGCGGGTCATCTTCAAACGATGTTACACTCCCTGTTCCTCCGTCTGATACCGTTTTGCTTTTACCGTAATAGGGCAGGTATGATACTAAAGAGTCCGGCGTTACTGTCGTGTAATAAGCGGCGTTTAGTGTAAAATGATTATCAGGTGTACCAGCGGAACTAATAGACGCCCCGGCACGTTCTACGGTTGGACTAAAAGTAGCAGCGGTAGCTGTAAACTTAAATTTTTTATCATCGGCCATTTTTTTGAGACCTGTAGCCGGTTGTTGCTGGGCCTGAGCGTTAGCAATATTGATGCTTACTATGCTTAATATTAGAAAGAATATGCGTTTCATTTTTTTAGATATTAGCGTTAATAAAATGTAATTGTATTAACTACAATACAGCTAACTATCTGTTTTAAAATGTTTAGTATTATTTATAATACAAAAACACGGGGTGGTTTAAAAGAAGGAACAGTAATCTGTATCGAATAATTATTCTATACTCTTGCCCTTCATAGCTGTGCCTATAGCATGATCCATCAAACGCTCTGCAAATGGCCGGGTAAACTCATTAACCAGGTCAATTTGTTTATGGATAGCGTCTTTATCGCCGGTAGTTAAGATCAATTTTAAATCGGATATATATTTTTCGGTAGAACTTAGTTCTTCGGCTGATAAGAAGCTGCCGTTCTTTTGCACAAAACGTTCAACGGTATATATCATTTGTTCGCCTTCGGTACGGGCCTCTATCAACATGCGTTGATTAACATCGTCTTTAGCGTGCGTAATGCTGTCCATTAACATCTGTTCAACCTGGTCGTCGGTAATGCCGTAGGTTGGTTTAACATCAACCTCCTGTTTAACTCCCGATCGCAATTCGATCGCCTGTATTTTCAAGATGCCATCCGCATTCAATAAAAAATTAATATCAACTTTAGGGAAGCCTGCCGGCATGGATGGTATACCTCTTAATTCAAATTCGGCAAGCTTGCGGTTTTCTTTTATCAGGTCGCGTTCGCCCTGGTAAACCGCAATTTTCATGTTTACCTGGCCATCTTTTGATGTGGTGTATTGCCTGCCTGCCTTAGTCGGTACTTTACTATTACGCGGGATGATGACATCCATTAAACCACCCATAGTTTCAATGCCTAAGGATAACGGGGTAACATCCAGCAATAAAATATCTTTACGGTTACCGGCCAAAATATCGGCCTGTATAGCCGCGCCTAAAGCAACAACTTCGTCAGGGTTAACCTCATCATGCACGGGGCGTTTAAAAAAGTCGCCCACCATCTTTTTAACCAACGCGGTACGGGTGGACCCGCCAACCATTACCACCTCGTCAATCTGATCGATGGTTAGTTTTGCATCGCGTAAAGCGTTTTCGCAGGCCGTGATGGTTTGCTGTACTTTAGGCAGTATTAATTCGTCGAATGTGTTTTTATCCAGTGTGCACCAGATCTCGCCGATCTTTTCATTAAATATGCTTTGGTGGCTCAATGCTTTCTTGGCTTCCTCAGCTTTTAAACGCAGCTCCTGTGCCAGCTCATGGTTAGCTATCAGGTTGGCTTTGTTTAGCTGATTCTTCTCTATCCAGTAATCAACTATGGCGCGGTCAAAATCATCACCCCCTAAAAAGGTATCGCCATTGGTTGATAGCACTTCGAAAATGCCGTTTTGGATTTGAAGGATGGATACATCAAAAGTACCGCCACCTAAATCGTACACAGCAATTGTTTTTGTTTCCTCAGGATTTAGGCCGATGCCATAAGCCAGGCTTGCAGCAGTAGGCTCATTTACAATGCGTAAAACGTCAAGCCCGGCCAGTTTGCCTGCATCGCGGGTTGCCTGGCGCTGCGAGTCGTTAAAATAAGCTGGTACGGTTATAACCGCACGGTTAACCGGGGTTTTTAAGGCATGTTCTGCACGGGCCTTTAATTCTTTTAATATCAGTCCCGATAGCTCTATCGGGGTATAAAACTTATCGCCTACGTTTATTTTTACCAGGCTCTCGCTATCATCGTCAATAACTTTATAGCTAAAAAAGTCTTTATAGTTTGCAATGTCTTTATAGCTGCGGCCCAGCAAACGTTTAACAGAAAATATGGTGTTTTGCGGGTCGGTTATTAAAAACTCTTTTGCTTCGTTACCTACCACAACATCGCCGGTTTGGCCAAAGTGTACAATAGAAGGTACCAAAACGCCTTTGCCGGTATCGTTTATTACCTGCGCGTTCTTTTCGGGATTAATAAAGGCCACCAGCGAGTTGGTTGTACCCAGGTCAATACCTACTATGATCTCTTCTTTTTGTATAGAGCCTGTTGCCAGGTTAATAGAAACTTTAGCCATTGCGTATTTTTAACAAACCGCAAATGTAGGTAGTTTTGGCTGATGCTATGTCATGTTATTGTGAATTGACTTAATTATTTGCAATTTGCATTACCCTATTATGATAAAATCTAAGTTTAATGTAATACTCCTTGTTCTTTATGCGACAGTACTGCTTTTTGCAGGCCCAATGACTGTCCATGCCCAGGAGTTTGGCGGTAACCCGCCATCGCTTAAATGGAAACAGGTAAACGTACCTGCCGCTAAGGTTATCTTCCCTGCCGGGATGGACTCGATAGCTACCCGCGTTGCCGATATTATTAACCGTATGGACGGTGCTACAAAACCTACTATCGGTTTCAAGCAAAAGCAGATCAGCATCGTATTACAAAATCAAACCACCATATCAAATGCTTACGTGGGCCTGGCGCCGTTCAGAAGTGAGTTTTATTTAACCCCCGACCAAAATAGTTTTGAGATTGGCACCCTGCCCTGGGCCGACCAGTTAGCTATCCATGAGTTTAGGCACGTACAGCAATACAATAATTTTAACGTTGGCCTATCGCGCGGCTTGCGGTTTTTATTTGGCGATGCAGGGCAGGCATTTGGCAATGACCTGGCCATACCCAACTGGTTTTTTGAGGGCGATGCCGTTTTTAACGAAACCCACGTAAGCCAGCAGGGCAGGGGCAGGCTGCCGTATTTCTTTAACGGTTATCGTGCCCTTTGGACTGCCAATAAGAATTACAGTTGGATGAAGTTGCGCAACGGATCGTTAATTGATTACGTGCCCGATTGGTACCCTATGGGCTACATGATGGTAGCTTACGGACGCGAGAAATATGGCGATGACTTTTGGCGGAAAGTAACCCATGATGCGGCTTCGTACCACGGTTTGTTTTATCCTATGCAGCGGGCAATAAAGAAGTATTCGGGCGAGGACTTTAAGCAATTCCATAGCAATGGTTTAAACTATTTTAAAGAGCAGGTTGCCTATAATTCAACCAACCTGCCTGCCACCCAAAACCGCCACTTTATTGCAAGTGAGGAATACCCGGCTTATGTAAACCCTAATACGGTTATTTATATGAAAAGCACCTATAACCGCCTGCCGCAATTCACCATCAATACCAACGGGCAGGAAAGGAAAATAAGCGTAAGGTCATTATCATTAGATAATTACTTTAATTATAACAAGGATAAAATAGTATATGCCGCACTAAAACCCGACGAACGCTGGAGCTACCGGGACTATAACGAGCTGCGCGTATTAGACGTTACCACCGGCGAAGAACGCCGTTTAACAAAACGAACCAAATACTTCTCGCCGGCTTTTAATGATGACGGTAAGCGCATAGTGGCGGTGCAGGTTGCAGCGTCGGGCAAAAACGAGCTGCATATTTTAAACGCGGTTAACGGGAAGGTCTTATCGGTTGTGCCTAATAAGGCTAACCTGTTTTATACTTATCCTAAGTTTTATAACGACCGGCAACTGGTAGCTGCGGTACGTAATGCGGCGGGCCAGATGTCGCTGGCCGTAATAGATATCAGGACGGGTGATGCCCGGTATTTATTAGCCTATTCTTATCAGCCAATCGGGGTGCCTTTTATACAAGGCAGCTTTATATACTTTTCGGCAACAGCCGGTGTAACTGATCGGCTGTTCGCGGTTAATATAAGCAGTGGTAAGTTGTTTGAAATTGATAGAGAAGGTATTAATAAATACCAGCCAACAGCCATGGCCAACAAACTGGCCTGGGTAGAGTTTACCGCCTTTGGCTACCGGTTGCAGGAGGCCGAAAATAACCTTTCCAAGTGGCGGGTTATACCTGATAACAAGGTGCCGGGTGAGCTGCCTGACTTCAAAATATCAGCTTTAAAAAGAGATTCGGCAACCGACCTGTTGCCAACGGTAGAGTATAAACCGTTAGCCGTAACCAGGTACAGCAAGGCGCATCACCTGTTTAACTTCCATAGCCTGATACCTGATTTTAACGACCCTAATTACACCGTTTCTTTACAGGGAGACAATATATTAAACACCTTCCAATCGCAGCTGCTGTTTAGCTATAACAGTAATGAAGGGTATAAAGAGTTTGGTTTCGACGCTGTATATGGTGCGTTGTTCCCCTTTATATCAGCCGGGTTTGATTATACGTTGGACAGGCGCGCGCGTTACCAGGGCATCAGTGTGTATTGGAATGAGAGCGACCTGCATGCGGGCCTGCAGGTACCGCTTAATTTAAGCAGCGGTAAACACTTAACAGGTTTAAACCTAACCAGCTCATTGCACTATAGTACTACCTCGTTTCAGCAAACTTACCAGGCGATATTAAATAAGGCTTATACCTATGTTAACAGTGGCATTAGCTTTACCAACCGGATCCAACAGGCCAGGCAAAATATATACCCGCGCTGGGGGCAAAGCATCGCCTTTAATTATAAAAGGGCGATAAGCGGGTTAAGCGCCAACCAGTTTTTGGCGACAGGCAGCCTGTACCTGCCCGGGCTGTTCATTAACCATAACCTTGTTGTTACCGGGGCTTACCAGCATAGCGGGCAGGACAATGTGGTTAGCTTCTCCAACAACTTCCCCTTTAGCCGGGGGTACACGGCCGAAAACCTGCTCAAAATGAATAAGGTGGGCGTTAACTATCATTTCCCGATTGCCTACCCGGATGCCGGGATAGCCAATACGGTTTACTTTTTACGGATACGGGGTAACCTGTTTTACGACTATACTGAGGGCACTTACTTCTATACCAACAAAACTATGGCCACCAGTAATTTCAGATCAACCGGGGCCGAGTTATATTTCGATACCAAGTGGTTTAACCAGGAGCCATTAACCCTGGGCATACGCTACAGCCGATTGCTGGATAAGGATGTTTTTGGAGGAGTGGGGCCTGACTTTGTAGAGCTGGTGTTGCCTGTGAGCTTTTATTAATTATTGAATTATTGATTGAGTGAATTATAGAGTGGTGATCCATTTGAAAATGTGGATCATCTGGATCACCTTTTTTAATTAAAGTATTGAAAATAAAGTATTTATATTTTCGAGCGGATCACTTTGGATCGCTCTTATTCGTCAGGATGTTTAAACGTAAATTTTATTAAACTTATTAATAATCAGGCAATTGAAAAATGGGTGTTTTTTGTCCTTTTTTGACGAGTGAATCACCTAACGTGGATCATGCCCAAGAATCTTAGGTATTACTTATTAAACTTTGTTAGCATTTTCTATCACCTTTCGTACCCTATCAACACTGGTAACATCTATCGCGTATTCGTCGCCGTAGCTGCTGCCCATAATAATGTGGTCGTTGTTGTATTGCATTTGGCTTTGTATGCGTCCCATTAGCGTGCCGTGTACTTCTGTTACCCCGGTGAAAAGTACCAGGTCGGCCACGTTAATTTCGGTAATGCCGCTGCCGGCCATAATAGTTATCCGCCCATCAGCTTGTTTAACCAGTTCGGCAATAACACGCGATCCTTCTATCGCCGTGCTTTTTCCGCCCGAGGTCAGGATCCGCTCAAAGCCCATATCAATAATATCTTCAAGTGCCTGCTGCTGGTCGTTACACATATCAAAGGCCCGGTGGAATGTAGCGCCTAAGCCACCTTTTTTGGCTAATTGTATCAACCGCGTGCAGCGCTCTTTATCTATCGTGCCATCAGCTTCTAATATGCCGGTTACTATGCCATCACAACCCGCCCTTACGCAAAATTTAACATCTTCAAGCATGGTTTCAAACTCTGCATCGGTATATAAAAAATCCGCGCCGCGCGGGCGTATCAATACATATAGTTTAATGTTGAGCAGTTTGCGGGCAACGGTTATGTGGCCCGGCGACGGCGTGGTACCGCCTGCTTCAAGATTGCCGCATAATTCAACCCGTACCGCCCCGCCTTCCTGCGCTGCTAATGCCGAAGTGATTGAATTGGCACAAACCTCTAACGATATCATGTTTATATATTAATCTTTAACATCGGCGTAATAGAACTTGCCTGGGATGATCAGGTCCTGCTTTTTGCTGTCGCAAACGGCATAGGTAAAACCTTTATGCAGGGCATAAGCACCATGCTCGCCTTTTTTATTGATGGCTAAAAAGCCAACCTGGATCTCTTTAGCTGTTTCAGGTTTTCTTTTCATGATCCGGTGACAAGCTTCTTTGCAGGCATCCTCGGGGCTGTAACCCTGGCGCATCAGTTCAACCACTAAAAAGCTGCCTACGTTACGTATCACTTCTTCGCCCACACCGGTTGATGTTGCACCGCCCACCTCGTTATCAACATATAAACCGGCGCCAATTATGGGGCTGTCGCCTACACGGCCATGCATTTTCCATGCCATACCACTGGTAGTACACGCGCCCGATATATTGCCTTTGGCATCAATAGCCAGCATGCCGATAGTATCGTGGTTGTATTTATCGCCCGGACGCCGGTTCTCGCTGTTCATTATGGGTTTGTACTCGTGTTTTACCAGCCATTTTTTCCAGGCTTTTTCAGACTCGGGCGTCAATAGCTTTTCGGCTTTAAACCCCTGCTCAATAGCAAACTGGCGGGCACCATCGCCAACCAGTAAAACGTGCGGGGTTTTCTCCATCACCAAACGTGCCACCGATATAGGATGTGCAATATCTTCAATTCCTGCTACCGCGCCGCAATTACCCTGCTCATCCATAATGCAGGCATCCAGCGTAACGTGCCCGTCGCGGTCGGGATAACCCGCCCGGCCAACACTATGGTTTTTCATATCAGCCTCGGGTATTTTTGCACCGGCTTCAACAGCATCCAGCGCCCGGCCGCCTTTTGAAAGTGTTTTCCATGCTTCTTTGTTAGCTGCAACGCCAAAATCCCAGGTTGATATAACAATGGGATAGTTAGCGGGCGCTGCATTTAAAACAGACTTAGCTATTGCGGATGCAGAAAGCGCTGTTAAAGAAGCGCTTATTGATGATATTTTAATGAATTTTCGGCGGTTATACATAATGCAATATAAAAAAAATGTGTCTTATTCGTTATCCAGTTCCTGCTCGTCAGAATGCGCCAGTATTTCACGGCATTTTTCAAGGTCGTGCTCAAATACTTTTAATTTAAAGGCGCCCAACGATTCGCTATAAAGCGGATAAATGCCCATGGCGTTTTCGTCAATAAAGCAGGATATACCGGCAGCCTGTAATATGCCAAGCGCTATTTCGGCTTGCATTAAATCTATATACGTTGCCAGCGTTACAATTTTATCTTCCATAGTAGGTTGTTTTATATATGATGTATGTGTATTATTTTTTAGTAGGCTCAAAACTGGCTCCGCAATCCATACAGATCCAGGTGCGGTAAAGATAAATGGGAAATGTAGAAATGAGAACAGCCAAAATAATAGAGAACCAATTGCGTTTAACAGGTGCTGCACTAAAATGCACATGGGTTGATTTACAGTAAGGGCAGGTCATTAGCTTATCACCAGTTTGCAGTACCACATCTTCTGCTAATATGTCGCGGCATTTTTCAAGGTCATGTTCAAATACCTTTATCTTGATACCGCCCATTGCCTGGTTATAAAAAGGGTTGGCTGCAAGCATATTATCATCAGCAATAAAACAAGAGATCTCGTTAGCTTCCAATCGCCCCCGTACAATCTCGGCTTCCATCGCATCATAATAGGAACGCAGCGTTACAATTTTATCTGTCATAAAACACCAATATTTACCCTAATGTAGCAGGATTTTTTTTAATTTGGCAGTAATGAACCGCATCGACCGTATATCCGCCATTTTAATACAGTTGCAATCGCGCAGGGTGGTAAAAGCTGCGGATATTGCCGAACGTTTTAACATCAGCCTGCGTACCGTTTACCGCGATGTTAAAACACTGGAAGAAGCGGGGATCCCATTAATTGGCGAAGCCGGCGTGGGTTATTCCATTATGGACGGCTACCGCCTGCCGCCCGTAATGTTTACCAAAGAAGAAGCCACCGCCTTTTTAACTGCCGAAAAGTTTGTAGAGAAGCTGACGGATGCATCAACTATGGCCAATTATAAGTCGGCCATGTACAAAGTGCGCGCCATATTAAAAACAACCGAGAAGGATTTGCTGGAAAGCATGGACGACCGCATAGCCGTTTTTAAATCGGTAGCCATACCCGAGACCGCCAATACAGATCATATCCAAACGGTATTGCATAGCATTGCTCAAAAAAAGGTTTTGGCGCTTAATTATTTTGCCCAGCATAGCCAGGAGCATACCAAAAGATATGTGGAGCCTATCGGGATATTTTACCTGTCGGGCTATTGGCATTTAATAGCCTACTGCCGTTTACGCAAAGATTACCGAGATTTTAGGACTGATAGAATTAAAAACCTTACCGTTACCGACGACCATTATACCGACGAACATCCGGCACTAAAAGAGTATATAGCCCAAACCGCCAAAGAAAAGGACCTGGAGGCCGTAGTTATTTTAGTTGATAAAAGCATCCACAGCCATTTAGAGAACCAGAAGTATTACAGCGGCTTTATATCTGAAAAACACATTGGTAATAGTATTGAAATGACTTTTTTAACCGCTTCGCTGGAAGGTTTTGCACGCTGGTATATGATGTATGGCGAGAAGGCCGAGATCATAACCCCGGATAGCTTGAAAGATAGAGTGAGGGTGTTGGCGGAGAAGTTATTACAGCGGAATTTTAGCCTCACCTAAATCCTCTCCAAAGGAGAGGACTTCGATGCAGGCATTTTTTTCCTACTGACATACTGCTGTCACTGCACGCTTGTTTATTTGTGAACAGATAGCATTACTAACTGTTAAACAATTACTAAAACAATCATCATGACAAGCATCAATTTAAACACAGCAATCACCATCAACGCACCTGCGGCATTGGTTTGGAAAGCCCTTACAAATCCGGAAATTGTTAAGCAATACTTTTTTGGCACCGAGCAAATAAGCGACTGGCAAAAAGGGAGCGATATTGTATGGACCGGCGAATGGGACGGCAAAACCTATCGCGACCATGGCAAAATATTGGATATTGTACTGGGTAGCTACCTGCAATACAGCTATTGGAGCAGTATGAGCAATTTGCCCGACATCCCCGAAAATTACCAGGTAGTAACTTATGACCTGTCTGAGACAGACGGCGTAACCACATTAACTATAAGCCAGGACAATGTTAAAGACGAGGCCGCCAAAGAGCACTCTGAAACAAACTGGCAATACATTTTTGGAGCGATGAAAAAGATGGTGGAGAATGGGGAGGTATAGTATTAATATTATTTGTCATTCTGAGCATAGCGAAGAATCTGCGAGTTTGCAATCGCCGATCGACAGATTCTTCGCTATGCTCAGAATGACAGATCTATCTGTTAAAGCTTAACCGCTTACCACTCATCTCGCTAACAAAACCACTCTCGCTCCAGGCCAGATTACCTGAAACAATAGTGTGTATTACCTTCGATCTGAATGTGGTTCCCTCAAACGGGCTCCAGTTACATTTGTACAGGATATTGGCTTTATTTACCTGCCAGGGTTTGTTAAGATTAACAAGTACCAGGTCGGCGTGATAACCTTCGCGGATAAAGCCGCGTTTTTCTATCTGGAAACAGATGGCAACATTATGTGCCATTTTTTCGGCAACTTGTTCTAAAGTTATTTTGCCGTGATGATAAAGCTCTAACATAGCCGGCAGCGCGTGTTGTACCAGTGGCCCGCCCGATGGGGCTTGCAGGTAGGGTAGTGCTTTTTCCTCAATGGTATGCGGAGCGTGGTCGGTAGCTATTACATCTATGCGGCCATCTAACACCGCGGCTAAAATACCGTCGCGGTCGGCCTCAGTTTTTACGGCAGGGTTCCATTTTACCAGGTTGCCCTTTTCTTCGTAATCTTTATTGCTGAACCATAGGTGATGCACGCAAGCCTCGGCGGTAATGCGTTTGTCTTTTAATGGCGTGGTATTATCAAACAGGTGTGTTTCTTTTTCGGTTGAGATATGGAGGATATGCAGTCTTGTATTATGTTTTTTAGCCAGGGCCACAGCCATTGACGACGATAAATAGCAGGCTTCCTCGCTGCGGATCTTTGGGTGCAGCCTAACGGGGATGTTGTCGCCCAATAATTGTTTATAATGAGCCAGGTTACTTTGTATGGTAGCCTCATCCTCGCAATGGGTAGCTATCAACATGGGCGATTGCATGAACAAATGCTCTAAAGTAACCGGGTTGTCAACCAGCATATTCCCGGTTGATGATCCCATAAAAACTTTAATACCACAAACGTTTTTAACATCGGTGCGCAAAACCTGGTCCAGGTTATCGTTAGAAGCGCCCATGAAAAACGAATAGTTGGCTAACGAGTTATTGGCCGCAATGGCATATTTGTCTGCCAGTAATTCCTGCGTTAATGTATTGGGTACGGTATTGGGCATCTCCATAAAAGATGTAATACCACCGGCAACAGCCGCGCGCGATTCTGAACGAATATCAGCCTTGTGTGTTAACCCCGGCTCGCGGAAATGTACCTGGTCGTCAATAGCGCCGGGTAACAAATGCAGGCCTTCGGCATTGATCACTTTGTCGGCGGGCACATCAATTTGTGCAGCTATTTTATCTATCAGGCCATCCTTTACTAAAATATCAGCAACGTATTGCTTGTTCTCATTTACTATGGTGGCTGCTTTGATCAGGATGGTGCTCATATAGCAAAGATAGTTTTATAGTTGAAAAGACGGAAAAGTAACCGGTATTGAAAGTTATTTAGCTTAAACTATAATTATTAATACACTGCGATATGGGTTTATAAACCTTTGATTAACAATTAGAAATATGAAACAATACACCTGTTTACGATGTAGTAAGTCTAAAATATAACCGATCGCGTATATCATATCACAATGAAATTTATTTACCGACAAAAATTCCTGATAATTTCGCTTTTTACTCTGATTGGTGTTTTCTTCCTGGGTTTCGCACTATACAGTAGCAATCAAAAATTATTAGCGTCAGAGAAATGGGTTGATCATACCAAACAGGTCATTAAGCAATCAGTTGCCATTTTTTCAGATAGTAAGGATCTTAAGATAAATTCGCGGGATTTTATACTTACTAATAATAGTGCCTTTGTTGATTCAATGAAGCTTACTGCAGGTAAGCTGTTTACCGATATAAAAAAACTAAAAAGCCTTACCCGTGATAATCTACTGCAACAACAACGTGTAGATTCGCTTGATATATATGTACATAAAAGTTTTGCGTTCGCTCTTGAGGTGGTCGCGGTAAGAAAACAGCTTGGTTTGCGGGCTGCTATAGATTTTTTATCTAACCAAAGCGATAGCTATTACTCGGTCACTATCCGCAGGGTTATTAACTCCCTACAGCAACAGGAGGAAACATTATTAAAACAGCGAAATGACGCGAATTTACGCACGCTAAGTGTGTTTTACCAATTTGCGATATTGATTTTTGTTTTGATGGTGGGCTTTACTATTGTGGTATTAATGATGGCGGGTTATTACTTGCTTCAAAACAAAGAAAGAGAGCAGCAAGCAACAGCGTTGAGTGCGGCTAATGCTGAATTATCTTTCCAAAATGTGGAAAAAGAGAAACGTGCCAATGAACTGGTAGTCGCAAATAAAGAGCTTTCGTACCAAAAAGGCGAAAAGAAAAAACGTGCCGGCGAATTGGTGGTGGCCAATAAGGAACTGTCTTTTCAAAATGATGAAAAAGAGAAGCGTGCCGCCGAATTGATAATTGCGGACGAAGAGCTTTTGTATCAAACCGGCGAGAAAAGTAAGCGTGCAGAAGAATTGGTAGTGGCCAATAAGGAACTATCTTTTCAAAATGATGAAAAAGAGAAGCGCGCCGAAGAATTGATCATCGCCAATAAAGAATTATTATTTCAGAACAATGAGAAAGAAAAGCGGGCTGCTGAATTAGCTGTTGCGAATGTTGAATTATCTTTTCAAAACGAAGAAAAAGAAAAGCGAGCTGCTGAATTAGCTGTTGCGAATGTTGAATTATCTTTTCAAAATGAGGAAAAAGAAAAACGAGCTGCTGAATTAGCTGTTGCGAATGTTGAATTATCTTTTCAAAATGAGGAAAAAGAAAAACGAGCTGCTGAATTAGTAATTGCTAATGTTGAATTATTTTATCAAAATAAGGAAAAGCAAGCACGTGCGGACGAATTGGCAATTGCAAACGAGGAATTGTTATTTCAAAATAGTCAGAAGGAGCAAAGGGCGGCCGAATTAGCAATAGCCAATAAAGAACTTATTTACCAAAATAAGGAAAGGGAAATGCGCGCAGTTGAGCTTGCTTTTGCCAATGAAGAACTGATTTTTCAGAATGATGTGAGAAAGATGGCCGAAAAAAATTTATCGCAAAGCGAGTCGCGGTTAAAAGAGGCGCAGGCCCTGGCTAAAGTGGGCAACTTTGAAGTTGATGTAATAAAGGAAATTGAAGTATGGTCGGACGAAATGTACAATATTTATGGGATTACAAAAACGAATGCAACGCCTTCGAAGGAGTTATTATTCTCATTTATTCACCCCGATGATCTGGTGGAAGTGAGAGAGGCTATGAAGAAGTCTACCAAATCATTTAACGCCTTTGCTGCCGAATTTAGATTTATAAGAAATGATGATGCCCTACGCTATGGATATATCGAAGCACGGTTTGACTGGAACAGCGATAAGGAACTGATAAGAATATACGGTATTATACAGGATGTTACCGAGCGAAAGCTTGCAGAGATTGAGCGTAAAAAAATATTGAACGACCTGATGACCCGCAATAGCGACCTGGAGCAGTTTGCCTATATCATATCTCACAACCTGCGTGCACCTGTGGCAAATATTATTGGCGCATCAAGCGCGTTAAACGATGTTGACGTTACAGAAGAAGAGAAAAGTATCCTTAAGCGGGCCATTAACACCTCTGTTATGAAACTTGATGATGTAGTACAGGATCTTAACCATATTTTACAGGTAAAAAGCAGCGCTAATGAAACCCGCGAAATCGTAATATTTTCTGAGTTGGTGGACGATATTAAAAACAGCATCCAAAATTTAGTTAAGCATGATGCTGATATTAATTACGATTTTGCCGATAAAAACGAACTGCTAACTATAAAACCTTACCTATACAGTATATTTTATAACCTGATATCAAACAGCATAAAATATTGCCGGCCGGATATTCCATGCAGCATAGAAATAAAAAGCACGGTAGTAAAAAACACGCTTCAATTGATATTTAAAGATAACGGCCTGGGTATTGACATGACAAAAAATGGCGACCAGGTTTTTGGCCTTTACAAACGTTTTCATGAAAACACCGAGGGCAAGGGCATGGGTTTGTACATGGTAAAAACCCAGGTAGAAATGCTTGGCGGCAAGATCAACGTTACAAGTGAAGAAAATATAGGTACAGAATTTATTGTAGAATTTGAATTAAACGATTAATTTTTCAACCCAAAAATACCCGGATAAGCCAAGGCTGCTTTTAAGATAAAATTAAGCGAATCAGTTACCCATATTTCGTTATTTATAGCCATTTGCAGTACTTGCGCCGCTGGTAGGGTTATTACCTGGATATCCTCGGTAGCGTCAAGCTTTTGCACGGCGTTAAATTCCGCATCAAACAATATAAAGCCGTAGGTTACCTGTTTTAGCTTGGTGGGGTTATTAGCTATCTTTCCTAATGATATCAATTTGTCGGCAGTAGTTTTAATGCCGGTTTCTTCCTCCAGCTCATTTAAGGCAGATTGGATAACCGACGTATTTTTTTGTTGCATCCCTCCGGGCAGTTCAAGCAATATCTCGCCCATACCGTGCTTATATTGTTTAACCAGCACCACTTCGTTGTTTTTAGTAACAGGTAGCACCTGCACCACATCCCCTAACGGCGAAAAATAATAATCGTCGACAATATTGCCGTTAGCCAGCTTTACCTTATGCTTAAGCAACGGGAACCACGGGCTGGGCGATACGTCATGTTCGCTTAATACTGTCCATTTTTGTATTTCTTTATCTGGCTGCATGGTGCTATAAATAGAATCTTAAAATCAGCCGATTTTAAGACGCGTAATAATTTTTAGTATGGTTACGGATATGCCCCTTGCCTGGAGCTGTAAATAATATAAATTTTCCGGGAAAAGTAGACGCACCGGGTGATGAGTGTGTGATCAAATGTTCATGAGTTCCTACATGGATACCATTTTGAACCGGGTTTGAAGATAGGAGATAGATTTCAGGCTTCTGCCATTGTTTTTTATTTTCAGACATTGGGTATTTAAATTTAAACCAAAATAACTAATTATATTGTTCTTAGTGGTAATTATCTTATATAAAAACATATTTTTTTTACTTAGCTAAAGGACAGGTAACTGTTAGCCTAAACCAACTTCAACCTTTATCCTTTCACCTAAAAGAAAAACCTATCTTTGCCGCATGGGTGCAAGCTTTGAAGATTTTAAATTTAACCGGCAAATTTTAAACGCAATTGCCGATGCCGGTTATACCGAGGCTACGCCTGTGCAGCAAAAAGCCATTCCGCCAATATTGAACGGACAGGATGTAATGGGTATAGCGCAAACAGGTACCGGTAAAACCGCCGCCTATGTTTTGCCCATCATTATGCGCCTTAAATACGCGCAGGGCGACCATGCGCGTGCGCTTATCATTGCCCCAACGCGCGAGCTGGCTATGCAGATAGAGGAAAACGTAAAGGCATATTCTAAATATACTGATCTGCGGATCGTATCTGTTTATGGCGGCCTTGGCCCCAAAACCCAGATAGAAATTATTAATAAGGGTGTTGATATTATAGTAGCCACCCCGGGTAGATTCATGGATATTTATTTAGCCGGCCATATCGTAACCAAAACCTTGCAGGTATTGGTATTGGACGAAGCTGATAAAATGATGGATATGGGCTTTATGCCCCAGATAAACCGCATATTGGAAGTTGTGCCTGTAAAACGGCAGAACCTGTTGTTCTCGGCTACGATGTCTGATAAGATCCAGGAGCTATCAGGTAATTTCCTGGAGTTCCCTACGGTTATCGAAGTTAGTCCGCAGGCTACACCGGCCGAAACAGTGACACAAAAGCTGTATCATGTGCCCAACATGAAAACCAAGATCAACCTGCTGCGCGAGTTGCTGAAAGACGAAGGCGATATTACCAAGCTGATGGTTTTCTGTAAAACCCGTACAGTTGCAGAGGATGTATATAAATTCCTGTTGCGTAAGTACGGCGAGGGGCAGGTGAGAGTGCTGCATGCCAACAAAGGGCAAAACACCCGCATTAACTCCATGAACGCGTTTAAGAACGATGAGGTGAAGATATTGGTGGCCACAGATGTAGCTTCGCGGGGGATTGATGTGAGCGACGTGAGCCACGTTATTAACTTTGATGTACCGGTTGTTTTTGAAGATTATGTGCACCGTATCGGCCGTACGGGCAGGGCCCTGCAATCGGGCGTTGCTATAACGTTTTGTAACCCTACCGAGGAATATTATGTAGGCAAGATTCAAAAACTGATAAAGCAAACTATCCCGGTTGAACCTATGCCTCCCGAAGTTTTTATTGAAGAAACGCCTTACGAGGAGCGCCAGGATCAGAACCGCGAAATAGATCTGCAAAAGCGTAAGGAAGATCCTGATTTTAAAGGAGCCTTCCACGAAAAGAAAACAATGAACCAGCGCAAGAAGTTTGATGCCGAAAAGGCCAAACGTACCGGCGCCGGTGGCCCGCCAAAAAAAGGCAAGCCAAAAAATTTTAAAAAGAAGCATTAGTAAATGAAGATCAAAATAACACCCTTAAATTTTGCCACTGCATTTTTCCTTATCCTGTCTGTTTATATCTGGATAAACGGGGCCGCTATTACCGGCATGAAATTTACCCACCTGGGTGGCGCAATAAGCCTTATATTTTTGCTGTTTGCTTTTGTAGTGTCATTTATGGATATTATGTTCCGTAATTTCTTCCCCGATCTTAAAAAATTATGGCTGATTGAGCTAAGCTTTATAACTTTGGCCACTATTATATTTTTACTTGTTAAATAATTTAAATGAAGACTGCTGAAATAAAAGTTACCGTACAGCTTGATGATAATAATGTCCCTGAAAATATTTTATGGGAATCTACCGATTCGACCAATAAAGAGGCTGTGCCTGTAAAGTCGGTAATGCTGGCGCTATGGGATCAAAATTATCAAAACGCGTTACGTATCGACCTTTGGACAAAAGATATGCCGGTTGACGAAATGAAGATCTTCTTCTACCAAACGCTGATGACCATGGGCGACAGCTTTTTACGCGCCACCGGCGAAACCAACATCATTGAAGACCTGCGCGACTACTGCGCGCACTTTGCCGAAAAAATGGAAATAGCTAAAAAATAAACTACCCATGAGAATCCCTTCACTTGTATCATTTATAGGTTTTGTACTGTTAATGGCAGGTACCTGGTGCCCGCTATTGCGCCCGTTCCACTTATTTAATATGAATGTTTATGCACTTAACCAACCTTATGGCCTGGTTATTTTGCTGGTAGCTGTAATTGGGATCTTAGGCATAGGGTTAAACAAAATTAAACTGGTACGTATAGTGTCGTGGCTATCATTGGTGCTGGTATTACTGTTGTTTATAGCAGCATACATGAAAGTACACACCAGCTTTAGCTTTATCCCGTTCAAATCACTCGCCGGATTTTTAGCCAGTCAGATAAAATTTAAATGGGGATGGTACATATTATTTACCGGCCCTTTGCTGGCACTGGCAGGTTCTATGTTGAAAACTTCAAAATACTCCAGATAGGAGTATTAAATATTTGCAACAAATATCAAACACAACTGTTAACTGTTGCGTTGCGTAAATGCAAACAAGTTTTTTTTACATATTTGTAATTCCAAACTATTTATAATGCTAAAATTATCTTTCCGTAACCAGGTTCTGGCCGGTTTTGCTGTCTCTATCCTACTTGTTTTTATTGTTGGTATTCTATCTTATAATAGCATTAATCAATTAGAGCGTGATACCGAAATGGTTGATCACACTCAAAAGGTGATTAAAACATCAACCAATTTACTGCAACAACTGATAGACGGTGAAACAGCTATGCGCGGTTATTGCGCTACTAATAAAAAAGTATTTCTTGAACCATATAATGCTGCTATCCCCGTTATACATGCTGATCTGGAAGATCTAAAAACCTTAATCGCTGACAATCCTATCCAGGTTAAAAGGCTTGATTCACTGAATACGCTGGTAAATTTCCAGCTAAATATTTTAAAAACTAATATTGAAACCTTAGAGCCCAAAGGCTTAGCCTTTATGGTTCAAAACAATATGTTTGTTACCGGCAAGCAAAGTATGGATAGTGTCCGTAGAATTATTGCTCAGGTTATTGATACCGAAAATAAATTACTTGCCGAACGTAAAGCCAGCTCAAAAGCCGCATCAACAAACGCCATTGTGTTCATCATGGTTGGCTCATTAATATTCCTGTTGATAATTATTGTGTTATTCTACTACATACAAGCCACTTTCGCGAAGCAAAAGAAAATTGAAGAAGAAATATCGATAACCAATATCGAGCTGGAGAAAGTATTGGGCGAAAACGAAGCTAAGAACTGGTTGCTTACCGGTACCGGAGCGCTGAACGAGAAAATGTCTGGCCAGCAAAGCGAAAAGGAATTAACCGGCAATGTATTGGCTGAAGTGTGCGAGTATACACAAGCTTTAACCGGCACCATTTATTTATATAACGAAACAGAAACCAGGCTTGACCTATACTCAACCTACGCGTTCTCAAATTTTACCGCTATAAAACAAACCGTTGCCTTAGGCGAAGGCTGGATAGGCGAGGTTGCCAGGAGCGGTAAGGCTACTGTTGTAAAAGGTAAGCTGAATAACAAGATAGAACTGCAATCATCTGTATTGTTAAATGAGCTTACAGAAGCGTATGTAGTGCCTTTCTTCTTTGATAAAAAATTAAAGGGAGTTATTGAGCTTGCTTATAATCACGAGCTTAAAGGTAACGACCGGGATTATTTAACTGCTATAACAAACGATATCGGCATAGCCGTAAACACCGCCCAGGCGCGCACCATAATGCATGATTTGTTTGAAGAAACGCAACAACAAGCCGAGGAACTGGGCGCACAGCAGGAAGAAATGCGCGTAACCAACGAAGAGCTGATGAATAAAACAGAAATGTTAGAAGCATCAGAAGAAGAGTTGCGTGTGCAACAGGAAGAACTGCGCACCATTAATGCTGAGCTGGAAGAGAAAGCCAGTTTGCTGGAAGAAAAGAACCAGGCTATTGAAGAAGCACGCGCCGCCATCAACATTAAAGTTGAAGAGTTGGAAACTACCGGCAAATACAAGTCGGAATTTTTGGCTAACATGAGCCATGAGCTGCGCACGCCGTTAAATAGTATATTGGTGCTGGCGCGGATCTTAAAAGATAATAAACCGGCTAACCTGTCAGAAGACCAGATAAAATATGCCAGTGTAATATTTAATGCCGGTAATGACCTGTTAACGCTTATAAATGATATCCTTGATCTTTCAAAAATTGAATCGGGCAAGTTGGATATGCAAAATGAGGATACCAAAATAACCGGGATCCTGGCAGATATGGAGAGCCTTTTTGCCGAGGTTGCATCCAGTAAAAAGATCAGGTTTACAACAAGCATTACAAACGTTGAGCCTATCATATTTACAGATAAGATTAGGGTTGAGCAGGTTATTAAAAACCTATTGTCTAACGCTTTTAAATTTACGCCTGAGGATGGGGCTATAGCTATAAATGTTAATGCAGGCAAGTCGCCGCAAACAGTAAGCTTTAGTATTAAAGATTCGGGCATTGGTATCCCGGCTGATAAGCAAAAGATCATATTTGAAGCATTTCAGCAGGCCGATGGTTCAACCAGCCGTAAATATGGAGGTACCGGTTTGGGGCTATCTATCAGCCGCGAATTAGCATCCCTGTTAGGCGGTGCTATTACGTTGCAAAGCAAGCAGGGTGAGGGCAGCGAGTTTACATTAACCATACCTGTACAAGCTAAAGCGGTAGCCATTACTGAGGATGAAGGCGACGTACAAACGGTTGAGACTTTTGCGCCCGAGAAAGAGTTTTTAAGGCCAATTACCAGGCCTGCAAGCCAGCCGGGCAGGGACCCGCTTGTGGTTATTGTTGAGGATGATAAAAACTTCGCCAATATATTGCAGGATTACTCGCGCGATCATGGTTATAAATCTGTGGTGGTAAATGAAGGAACCAATGCGGTACAGACCATTAAAGACCACAAGCCCGACGCTGTTATATTAGATATTATGCTGCCCGGTAAAGATGGCTGGCAGATCCTGAAAGAACTTAAACAGGACCCCGAAACAGCCGGTATCCCGGTGCATTTGATGTCGGCGGGTGATGCTGCTGAAACAAGGGTGCGTAAAGAAGGCGCTATAAGCTTCCTTAAAAAGCCGATAGATACCGGCACACTTGATAAGCTGTTTGGCGATATAATGACTAATACGGGTACCAAGTTTAAACAGATCCTGTTGGTTGAAGACCATAAGGCACAAAGCCAGGCGTTAAAAGAAATGATGCAGAATAACGGCATAACGGTCGATCAGGCATTTGATGGCGCGTCTGCGTTCCAGATGCTGCATGATAGTGATTATCAATGTGTGATACTCGATTTGAACCTGCCTGATATTTCAGGCCTTGACCTCTTAGACAAAATAAAGGAAGTCGACCGTTTCTCGTCATTACCGGTAATTGTAAATACCGCAATGGAGTTGGATAAAACATCGGTAAGCCGCCTGATGAAGTACGCTAACGCGATGGTTGTTAAAACCAATAAATCGTCAGACAGGCTGATAGATGAAGTGAACCTGTTCTTGAACAAAATAAGCAATGCGCCGGTGGCCGGCAGCTATGCTGCTAAAGCAGCGGCTAATAGTGCGGCTAAAGACGGCGTTAAAGGTAAAAAAGTGTTAATTGTTGACGACGACATGCGTAATATCTTCGCGTTAAGCAGTGCTTTACAAGGCTATGATATGAAGGTTGAGATAGCCGGCGATGGCGAAGAGGCAATTGCCAAGTTGGAAGATATGGAGGATATTGATATTGTGCTGATGGATATTATGATGCCTAAGATGGATGGTTATGAGGCTACACGCTACATCCGCAAGCAAAGCAAATGGGCAAGGCTGCCGGTGATAGCATTAACAGCAAAAGCTATGAAGGACGATCGCGAGAAATGTATTGAGGCAGGCGCTAACGATTATATAACCAAGCCCGTTGATATGGATAGGTTAATAGCTTTAATGCAATTATGGTTGGATAAATAATATGCCAAACGCTGTCGAAACAATATCTGCACCCCAGGTTATCGAGATCATTGAGCTTGTAAAAAGAATATATGGATTTGATTTTGGCAGCTATACCAAGGCATCTTTAAAAAGGAGAATGACCCGTATAATGCAGTTGAGAAAGCTGCAGTTTTACGATTTGAAACATGTGTTGGTAAATGACCGGGCGTTCTTCCAGGATTTTTTAGAAGAGATCACGGTAAATGTTACCGAAATGTTTCGCGATCCATCATTTTACAAAGCATTTAACCAGCAGGTTATACCTTACCTGGCATCTTATCAGCATAGTAAAATATGGTGTGCTGGCTGCTCAACTGGCGAGGAGGCTTACTCACTGGCTATATTGATGCAACAGGCCGGACTGCGAAAAAAATCATTCATATACGGTACTGATATTAATACCGAATGTCTTAAAGAAGCAAAAAAAGGCATTTTTAGCCTGCGCAAAATTAAAAGCTATGCCGAAAATTACCAGCTTGCCGGCCTTGAGGGTTCAATAACAGATCATTTTACCATATTATATGACGCGGCAAGCATCCATAGCGAGTTGAAACAAAATACATTATTTTCCGTACACAATTTAGTGTCTGATAATGTGTTTAATGAGTTTCAACTGATCACTTGCCGCAACGTGTTTATTTATTTTGAGGTAGTGTTGCAGGAGCGCATCCTTGACCTGTTTTACAAGAGCCTGGCACCACTTGGCTTTTTGTGTTTGGGTGCTAAGGAAACCATACGATCCGACAGCTTCAGGAAAAAATTTAAGGTAATTAATCAAAAAGAAAATATATATCAGAAAATTGGCTCTTGACGATAATATAGTAAAACGCTGGCGCAATACCGACCTCCTTTTGTTAGGTGGTTCGGCAGGGTCGTTTAAGCCCATCTATAATTCGGTAAAAATTTTCCCAGCCAATCTTAATAAAACGGTGATCGTTGTTATTCACCGAAAAAAAAACTTTTTTAGCGAAATTGAAAAACTGTTTGCCGAAAGCAGCCGTATGTTGATGCGCGAAGTTAGTGACAAGGACATACTAAATAATAACACTATTTATATTGCGCCTGCAAACTATCATACCCTAATTGAAAAAGATAAGTCTTTTAGTTTGGATGTATCTGAGGCGGTATGGTACTCAAAGCCATCAATTGATGTGACCTTTGAGAGCGCGTCTGAAATATATAAGGAGCGTTGCACTGCGGTTTTATTTTCCGGCGCAAACGCCGATGGAGCAGAAGGCTTGTTAAAACTTCGCAACAACGGCGCGCTAACCATAGTGCAGGATCCGGATGAAGCTGAGATGAGCGAAATGCCGCAAGCGGCTGTTAAGATGAATGCAGCCGAATACATTTTAAAAACACAAGATATATTTGATCTTTTTCAACGATAAATAGTAGTACAGACCCTTATAATAATTATGCCGATCCCCGTAAATATTCTTATTGTTGATGATAGGATAGATAACATTGTGGCGCTTGAAGCTTTGTTGAGCCGGAGTGATATTAAGCTTTTTTCAACCACCTCGCCAAACGAGGCCCTTAAAATTGCCTGGGAAAATAATATTGCCATAGCACTGGTTGACGTGCAAATGCCAGAGATGGATGGCTTTGAGTTTGTTGAAGTGTTAAAATCAAACCCAAAGACCCGGGATATACTGGTGATTTTTGTGACTGCTATATCCAAAGAAACCAAATACGCTGTTAAAGGATTGGGCGTAGGCGCTGTCGACTACCTATACAAGCCACTTGATCCATATATAACATCGGCCAAAGTTGATTCATTTATACAATTGGCCCGGGCGCAGGCCGAGGTAAAACAAAAAAATGATGAGTTGCAGGATTTTGCCCTGGTAGTAAAAAATTCGGCGGATATTATTTGTGTTGTTGATGCCGAAACTTTTCGCATAAAAAGCATTAACCCTGCTGTAGAAACTATCCTGGGCTTTAAACAGGTAGAGCTCATTGGCAAAAGTATTGTAGACCGTGTGATAGATGAAGATAAAGCCGCTTTCCGTAAGCGGTTAGGCGACATTATTAAAGATAACATAACCCTGGCAGTGTTAGATTACCAGTTTGCTACCTTCGCTAAAAACCCCATATCGGCAGAGTGCCGGGTATCATATCGCAATAAAACATTGTTTTTTAACATCAATGATGTTACCCCTCAAAAAAGCTACGAGAGCCAGCTGATCAAATCAAAAGAAGCTGCCGAGATTGGTAAAAAAGCCAAAGAAAGCTTTTTGGCAAACATGAGCCATGAGTTGCGTACACCCATAAATGGCATCATAGGCTTAACCGCGTTATTGCGCAAAACCGAGGTTAACGACCAGCAAAGCAGTATGCTTGACCTGCTGGAGGTTTCATCGCAATCATTATTAGGAGTTATTAATGATGTGCTGGATATTTCAAAGATAGATGCCGGTAAGTTCAGCATCATAAGGTCGCCACATAATTTGAAGGATTTGATACAGTCTGTTTATCGCCTGCTTAAATTTAAGGCTGATGAAGAGCATATAGAGTTTTTTATGCATGTTGATCCGGAGATACCGGAGTACTTAATGATAGATTCATTAAGAATGAACCAGATCCTGATGAACTTGCTAAGCAATGCTATTAAGTTCACTAAAAGGGGGCATGTTAAGTTAACCGTATCGTTATTAAAAAAAGAAAGCGATAAAGTTAGACTACAATTTGCGGTAGAGGATACAGGTATAGGTATCCCCAAACACAGGTTGGCGGATATCTTTGAGTCGTTTGAGCAGGCTGATGATGAAACAACAAATAAATTTGGTGGTACCGGCCTGGGCCTTGCTATTGTTAAAAAACTGGTAGAACTAAAAGGGGGCGACCTTACTGTTGACAGCCGCATAGGCAAAGGCAGCATTTTTACTTTTACCAATAGGTATACTATAGCCGCCAAACCAAAGGACTTATTGGCCAAGAAGCCCGAACATTTGCTTAAGCCATTTAATAACATAACCGTGCTGGTGGCCGAGGATAATTTGGTTAACCAATTTATGTTAGCAAAAATATTGGCCGACTGGAAGGTGAAAGTAGATATGGTAAACAACGGGCTTAAAGCTATTGATAAGTTAAAAGAGAATGATTACGATATCATATTGATGGACACCCACATGCCGGAATTGAATGGTTACCAGGCAGCAAGAAAAATAAGGATAGATTTTGATGAGCCTAAACGGAGTATCCCTATCATTTCACTATCAGCCGCATCATTTGATCATGAGCAGCAGGAAGCTTTACTATCCGGGATGAACGATGTGCTGTCCAAGCCATTTTTGCCGGGCCAGCTGCACGAAAAAATGGAGAAATTATTAAACGAAAGGGCGGCTAAAGCTCAAGCTTAGTTTGCCCTACACCCATAACTTTTGCCTCGTGCTCAAGGAGCCATTGTTTGCGCCATAAGCCACCGGCGTAGCCGGTTAGGCTTCCGTTAGATCCAATAACCCTGTGGCAGGGCACAACTACCCACAAATTATTTTTGCCGTTGGCTGATGCTATGGCGCGGATAGCCAAAGGGCTGTTCATTCGTTGCGATTGCTGGTTGTAGCTTATGGTTTTGCCATATTCTATCTTAAGCAATTCATCCCAAACCTGCTGCTGGAATTCTGTACCATCTTGTTTTATCGGCAGATCAAAGTCTTTCCGCGTACCTGCAAAATATTCATCAAACTGCTTTGCCGTTTCTTTAAGTAAAGGCGTATCGGCAGGAGTAGCCTCATGTTCACCATCCAATATATGGATCCGGCTGATGAAACCATCTTCTTCAGTTATCTGGACTATACCCACCGGGGTTTTATAATACATTACTGGCATAAGGTAAATTTAGCTCTTTTTCACTAATCGCCAATTAACTAATCAACAATCACTATTTTTACCCCGATGAAACTCGTAGATCAAACGTGGGAGTTGTTTAAAAAAGAAATTGTGTTGGAATGGCGCTCTAAGTATGCTTTTAATGGTGTGCTGCTGTATGTGGTTTCAACAGTGTTTGTATGCTATATCTCTTTTAACCTTACCCCGGGGTTTGATAAAAGCCAGGGATACAAGGTGGTGTGGAACGTTTTGTTCTGGATCATCATCCTGTTTGCATCAGTAAATGCCATCGCCAAAAGTTTTATGCAGGAAAGCAAAAGCAGGCTGCTTTACTATTATGGTATCGCCAGTCCGCACGCTATTATCCTGTCAAAAACCATTTATAATATTTTGCTGATGTCATTACTTAGCATACTGGCATTACTGGTTTACCTTGTCTTCTTCACCAATACCATTGGCGACCCCTTATTTTACTTTTTAGTAGTGGTATTGGGCAGCTTCAGCTTCTCTACTGTTTTTACAATGATATCAGCCATTGCATCAAAAGCGGGTAATAACGGCACATTAATGGCGATACTGAGCTTCCCGGTTATTATCCCCGTTATTTTAATATTGATCCGCCTGAGTAAAAACGCGATGGATGGCATAGACCGCAGCGTTAGTTATGGCGATATTGGCGTGCTTTGTGCTATAAACGCTATAGTTATGGCAACAGCTTTGTTACTCTTCCCATATTTATGGCGCGATTAACAATACTAATACTTAAAATCCGTTTCTATTATCATTTTACAATACGCGTATAGCTACTACATGAAATTATTAAGGATATTATTACTACTCGTACTATTGCCTGTAATCGTCCGGGCACAAAGTGTAGCCATTACAGGTAAAGTTTTTGATGCAGATACTAAAGCGCCCGTACCCGGTGCCAGCGTATTTTTAAGCAGTTCATCCTTCGGTACTTCAACGGGTGCAGATGGGGCATTTGCATTACACGGGCTCAGGGCCGGGCAGTACATCCTGGTGGTTACCGCGGTAGGATACGAAAGTAATACAGAAACCATATTATTAAATACGGAGCCTGTTAAGCTGGATATAGGCTTGTCTATAAAAGTTACCCAACTTAAAGAAGTTAAAATAACCGGTATATCAAAGTCTGATAAAAAAGCGGCCCTTAAACGGTTTAAAGAAGAGTTTATCGGTACCGATAAAAACGCAGGCGATTGTAAAATTATAAACCCAGAAGTATTGAACTTTGCCTTCTATGAAGATAAACGCGTTTTAGAGGCATCGACCAATGAGTTTTTAGTTATCGAAAATAACGCTTTGGGCTATCGTATTAAATATATGCTTAAAAATTTTAAGAGCGATTTAAATACAGGTGATGTTACTTATGCCGGCAGCCAGGTTTTTGAAGAGATGGACGGCGGCGATTCGAAAAAGAAAAGATGGCATAAAAGACGAGATGAGGCTTATTATGGCTCGGCGAGGCATTTTTACAGAGCCTTAGGTAAAGATAGTTTGGCCGCTGCCGGGTTTAAGATCTATCGATTAACACGCCAGTTTAATACAAGGCGCCCTCCGGAGAATGTTATTGATGAAAATATAGAAAAGTACAGGCACTCCAGCATGGACTCTACTTTTTACTGGATGGGCGTTAAAAATAGCTCGCATTACACCAGGCAAAAGCTGATAGGCAGGGCGCAAGTGGCTGTAAACAGTATAGTGCAACTAACAGATAGGCAAGGGTTGTCGGCCCTTATGTTCCAGGATCATTTATATGTAGTCTACACAAAAAAATGGGAGACAACTTATTTTAGAGATGTATACCGTGTGCCCCATGATTTGAACTATGCCACCACAATAGTTAGTTATACAGGCGATAACCATGTGTTACTGTTTGATAAAAATGGCTCCATTATAGGCGATAGCCCGTTATATGAAGGCACCTGGTCGCAGGCCCGTCTGTCAACCTTATTGCCGGTTGATTATACGCCTTACGAAAAACAACCATAACAACTGTGTCCCGGCAAATTAAAACAAGATTAGAATATTTATATTTACGCTTGTTCTCCTTAATATTTTAGTTCTAAATGTTTTATTTAGCGGTTTAAAACACCCAGTGTTAAATTAAGTATGCGGTTTGCCCGGTTTATAGTGTTGTGTTTTCTTTACCCGGTTTTTACCATGGCGCAAACCGTGAGCATAACCGGTAAGGTTACATCAAAAGAAACCCATTCGCCGGTGCAACGGGCCAGTGTTTTTTTAAGCAACTCATCATTTGGTACCAGCACCGCAAACGACGGTACTTATAGCCTAAACAGGCTTAGGCCGGGCCAGTATACGTTGGTGGTAACCTCGGTAGGCTTTAGCGACTTTACACAAAAGGTACAGGTAGGTGATGACCCGATTACCTTAAACGTTGAGCTGGAACCAAAAGTAATTCAGTTGAGAGAGGTGGTGATTTCGACAACGGCCAAAGCCGACTGGAAAAGAAACTTCGAGCAATTTAAAAGAGAATTTATTGGTACAGATGCAAATGCAAAACTATGCCAGGTACTTAACCCCGACGTATTGTATTTTACCTATAGTAAAAAGAAGTTATTGTTAGGGGCCGAGACCGACAACTTCCTGGTGATTGAAAACCGTGGATTAGGTTATCGGGTTAAATTTTTGCTTAAAGATTTTAAAAGCGATGGGATAAATAACATAGTTAGCTATGGCGGGCAACGTTTATTTGAAGAATTACCCGGATCAAAATCACAAAAAAAGAAATGGGATGAAAACAGGGATATGGCTTACTATGGTTCGCCCATGCATTTTTACCGCGCGCTTTATACAGACCAGTTAACCCAGGAAGGATTTGAAGTGCGTCGCCTTACACGCTATTTAAACCCTGAGCGTCCAACCGACGAAATAATTCATCAAAGAATGACAAGGTATAAAACCTTCGCCCGTCCCGATTCGCTTAACCATTGGATAGATATTGCCAACTTTTCAAAATACACCCATGAAAGGATATCAACTGTCCCCTGGTATTCGGTCGAGTTATTACGAACCACCCAGCAGGCGGGTATTTATGCTATTACGTTCCCAAATTACCTATATGTAATGTATACCCGGAAGCGCGATGAGAATAATTATAAAGATATTTACCGCCCGTTGGACATGCCTAATTACGAAATAAGTGTGGTTACCTTGTTTAATAACCCGCCATACGCTTTATTTGATAAGAATGGCATTGTAATAAACGGCGACCCTCTATATGAAGGTGCCTGGAGCAAAGCCCGCTTGTCTGAACTATTGCCGGTTGATTATGTACCTACGCAAAGCTTCGAGGCACTTCAACATAAATAAGCGGTCAACATAAATAATTATTACATTTGCTGTCTCACATTTAAACATGAAATTTATATATCAAACATGGTGGAAAGTAATAGTAGTAATACTCATACTTTCTACATTTATAACCGGCTTGATACTTCCGGTACCCCGGTTAAACATCCTTCATGAAACCATACGCAACCTGTATTTCCATGTGCCTATGTGGATGGGGATGTTAGCTGTATTTTCTATATCGGTATTTTTTAGTATCAAGTATTTAAGCACGGGTAAGGAAGAGTACGACCTTGCATCGGTTGAGTGTGTAAATACCGGCCTTCTTTTTTATACCCTTGGATTAATAACGGGTATGATATGGGCAAAGTTTACCTGGGGCGAATTTTGGAGCGGCGATCCTAAACAGAACAGCGCAGCCATCGCTTTCTTACTGTATTGCGCGTATATCGTATTACGTAATTCGATTGATGAAGAGCAAAAACGAGCTAAGATCTCGTCAATATATAATATTTTTGCTTTCCCAATAATGATTGTGTTAATATTTGTGTTGCCAAGGATGACAGATTCATTGCACCCCGGCAGCGGTGGTAACCCTGCCTTTGGTAAATACGACTTGGATAGTGGTATGAAAGTGGCATTTTATCCCGCCATGTTAGGCTGGAGTTTTTTGGCCATATGGATAGCTACCCTGCGTTACCGTATCCGTTTAATTGAAAACAAAAGAAACAGCATATACTAACATGAAAAGATCTATATCCTTATTAATATTCCTTTTATCTTTTGTAACGGCATTTGCCCAGCAAACACAATCTGTTGAAATGGCCGACGCGTTTCGCAGCTCGGGTAAAATATATGTGGTAATAGCCACAATTGTTATAATTTTTCTCGGTTTGGCCATTTATCTGTTCTCGATAGACAGGCGATTAAAAAAAATCGAAAAAGAAAAGTAGTCCAAAAAATACGCTATAATTGTTTAAACATAGTTTTTATACTATTGTTACCAGAAGTATACAGTATAATGACATAATAAATTGCGAATTTGTTAAAATTTGTATCAAATTTGCATCCTTTATTAAGAAAATCATATTTATAACAACAAATTATGGCTACAAATAATCCAGCCGCTAATCAGGAAACACACTTCTTTGCCGACGTGTGCGGTAACTTTGATTATGCAGCACAATTTACCAAGCACGATGCCGGTCTGTTAGACCAAATAAAATCATGTAATAGTGTCTATCGTTTTCGTTTCCCTATTCGCCGTGGCAATAGCTTTGAGGTAATTGACGCCTGGCGCGTTGAGCACTCGCACCACCAGTCGCCAACAAAAGGCGGTATCCGCTACAGCGAAATGGTTAACGAGGACGAAGTAATGGCGCTTGCCGCCTTAATGACCTACAAATGCGCTATCGTAAACGTTCCGTTTGGTGGCGCTAAAGGTGGTATTAAGATCAACCCTAAAAACTACACCGTACAGGAGTTAGAGAATATAACCCGCCGTTATACGGTGGAACTAATCAAGAAAAACTTTATTGGCCCCAGCATTGACGTACCTGCACCCGATTACGGAAGCGGCGAACGCGAAATGAGCTGGATAGCCGACACCTATGCTACCATGAACCCGGGCCAGCTGGATGCTATGGGCGCTGTTACCGGCAAACCAATTGCCTTGCATGGCATAGCAGGCCGCCGCGAAGCAACAGGCAGGGGAGTGGCTATTGCTGCCCGCGAATGTGTAAGCGTTGCCGAGGATATGCAAAAGTTAGGTTTAACGCCTGGCGTAGCCGGTAAAAAGGTTATTGTACAAGGTTTAGGTAATGTGGGTTATTACTCGGCTAAGTTTATGTCTGAATTTGGCGCGCTGATAGTTGGCTTATGCGAATTTGAGGGAGCTGTCTATAACGAGGATGGATTAGATGTTGAGGCCGTGTTTCAGCACCGTAAAGCCACCGGATCTATCCTGGGCTACGCTGGTGCCAAAAAAGAATTTAAGAACACCATGGAAGGCCTGGAGCAGCCATGTGATATCTTAATACCTGCTGCGTTAGAGAATCAGCTTACTGTTGACAATATCCGCAACATTAAAGCTAAAATTATAGTTGAAGGCGCTAACGGCCCAACCAGCCCCGAAGCCGAAGATATATTTTACCAAATGGGTGGTATTGTAGTGCCTGATATGTATGCCAACGCCGGTGGTGTTACGGTATCCTACTTCGAATGGTTAAAAAACCTTTCGCACGTAGCTTTTGGCCGTATCAACCGCAGGTTTGAAGAAACTACCAACCTTAACCTGGTAAACATGGTTGAAGGTATCACCGGTACTTCTTTAACTCCCCTACAACGCGCGACCATTGTTAAAGGCGCGTCCGAGCTGGAATTGGTAAACTCTGGTTTAGAGGATACCATGATCCGCTCGTATCATGAAATAAGAGAAACATATAAAGCCAATGATAAAATTGACGGTATGCGTACCGCAGCATTGGTAGGCGTTATTAATAAAATAGCGGTGTCTTACCAAAATTTGGGTATCTGGCCGTAATAATGTTTTTTAATTTAACGAGAAAGGGCCCCGATAGTTCGGGGCCCTTTCTCGTATAAATAAAGGTTTACAATATCTTAATGTAATAATTAAAATGATTTACATATAAGTAAACAATGTTTCTTAAATTTATTTTTTTCAGTTACCCCTGTGTTCAAAAAGATATTTATACTATTCCTGTTTATTAGTGTTAAATCACTCGCTCAGACCTTGCCATTTAATATTGGTTTTGAGGATGGATCGTTTGCTGGTTGGGTATGTGCTGCAGGTGTTATAACAACCGATGGGACGATAAATTTAAGAATCGTAGACCCAATTCCGGGGCAGCACACTCTTTTTAGAAGATTAAATGATGGTAATGGATTAGACCCTTATGGCGATTTCCCGGTTGTGTGTCCAAACGGAAGCAATTATTCTATACGATTAGGTAATGAACAAACCGGAGCACAAGCCGAAGGTATAAGTTACACTTTTACGGTGCCCAGCCTTAGCCAGTCAAGTATAACATTTAATTACGCTGTTGTTTTGCAAAATCCTCCTCATGGCGCAAATGAACAACCTAAATTTACTGCGAAGGTGTATGA
Organism: Mucilaginibacter sp. UYCu711; assembly: GCF_050433825.1. Lineage (NCBI taxonomy): Bacteria > Pseudomonadati > Bacteroidota > Sphingobacteriia > Sphingobacteriales > Sphingobacteriaceae > Mucilaginibacter > Mucilaginibacter sp. UYCu711. Next base: position 254,954 of record NZ_JBNPWM010000001.1, read on the forward strand.
TATTACCGACGATAAATATGTTGATTGTCCGTCATTTGACTTCGTAGCCGGAACTTCATTACCGGGATTTAATTTGTCATCAAAAAAGGCGACCGGAGGCCGGGGCGCAGCAATAGACATTTATTATAAAGATTGGTCGACAGCAACGATAGACTTGCGCAGTTATATAGGAAAACAAATGCGCATTGAGTTTGCAACAAATGATTGTACTAAAGGTGGTCATTTTGGTTATGCATATCTTGATGTAGGCGACGAGGGCACCAGGCCCCCCATTACAGGAAATGCTTATTGTGCAACCCAAACGTCTGTTACATTAAAAGGCCCCATCGGTTATTCAGAGTACTTATGGTATAATGATGATTTTTCAAAGTTTATTGGCAGTGGGCAAGTGCTTAAAATATCACCCGCCCCGCCTAATCTTGCTAAATATGCTTTAAGGATATTACCATATGACGGTGTGGGCTGTGTTGATACGCTAAACACCGTTATTAATAAAATTGATAATGGGTTTAGATTAAAACTGGTTGATACCGTACACGGTTGCGCCAATACCGGGGTCGATCTTACTACCGCATATGTAACCGATGGCAGTAGTCCCGGGATGAAATACACCTACTTTCTTGATGGGGAGGAAAAAGCGCAGGTAAACAATCCTAAAGCAATTGTAACCTCAGGCATTTATTATATAAAAGGTATAAACAATGAGGGGTGCGAGAGTACATTACCTATATATGTTAAGATAGAACCCCCCGTTTTAAAGCTTAGTAAACCTGAACCGGTTACTTTTCCAGCAACGGTAGACTTGTCAACCACCTACGTAAAACAAAGTGGTTTATCCTATAGCTATTATACGGATGCCACCGCCACAATCCCTTTAACAAATTATAGGGCTATAGATCATACAGGCAAATTTTATGTCAAAGCTATAAATACTTATGGGTGTAGTGCTATAGCAAGCGTTGATGTCACAATTTTACCGCCACCCCCTTATATTATATCAGCGGTAAACGCTTTTACACCTAACAATGATGGCGTGAATGATTATTTTAATTTACATATTGAAGGATATGTAAAGTTTAATAAACTCGATGTATTCAATCGTTACGGCAATTTGGTATATACAGCCAAATCTTCGGACACATCATGGGATGGCAGCTTTAATGGTAAAAACTTACCTGCCGGTACCTATTACTGGCTGTTTGATGGTACGGATACTTTTTACAATACCAAAATAACCAAAAGTGGGTCGGTTGCTATTATCCGATAGATCGTAATTATCCCTCCCCAAAAAAAAATCTATAGGGCTTAAATCGGGCCGCGAAATTCAATCTACAACTTCAAGCAACGCTTAGCTACATGCTAACGTAATAGCTAATATCTAATTAGCTATAATACCTAATGTTTCTTAAATTCACTTTTTAAGACAAATGCCCCGTGTTTAAAAACTTGGTTATAATATTCTTATTATTAAGCGTAACATCGTTTGCTCAAAGCTTGCCTGCTAACATAGGCTTTGAAGACGGTTCGTTTAATAATTGGAATTGTGGCGCAGGCACAATAAACGGACAAGGAGTAATTAGTATGGGCACAAGTGCGCCTATTCAGGGACGGCATACTATTTTTAATAAGCAGGCAGATGCGCAGCGGGTTGATCCCTATGGTAAGTTTCCTGTTGTTTGCCCCAATGGCAGCAATTACTCTGTAAGGTTAGGAAATGACGATGTAAAACACGAAGCCGAAAGTATTAATTACACTTTTTTTGTACCTACCGAATCGAGCTTAGCTTATGCCATAACTTTTAATTATGCCGTGGTTTTGCAAAACCCGCCGCACAAGGATTTTGAACAGCCTCGGTTTACCGCGCGTGTTTATGATGTATCAGACGGGAAATATGTTAGCTGCCCATCTTTTGATTTTATAGCGGGGTCGCTGCCCGATTTTAAACAGGCGCCTCAAGTATTAAAAGATAGTGATGGTTTGGTATCGCCGGTATATTATAAAGATTGGTCGACAGCCACACTCGATCTGCACAAATACCTGGGTAAATTGATGCGGATTGAATTTACTACCAACGATTGCGTTTATAACAGGCACTTTGGCTATGCTTATATTGATGTGGACGAAGGTAAATCGGCACAGCCAATTCAGGGCGCTACTTATTGCCCCGGGCAAAAATCAATTATGTTAAAAGGCCCCGAAGGATTTGCCGGCTATGAATGGTATAATGAGGATATGTCGCAAAAGCTCAGTACCGGGCAAAATTTTGAGTTATACCCGCCGCCGCCAAACCTAACCAGGTATGCGTTAAAAGTTACACCTTACTCCGGATTGGGCTGCGAAGACGTTTTATATACTATGGTAACAAAAGTAGAAACCGATTTTAAGCTGCAATTAGTAGATACCGTATACGGCTGCCCGGAAAGCGGGGTTGATTTAACAGGTAAATTTGTAACGGAGGGCAGCAGTAACAGATTAACTTATTATTATTATGAGGATGCTTCACTATCCACCCATTTGCGCGACTCGACACACGTGGTGCTGCCCGGAACTTATTATATACAAGGGATAGGCGAGAACGGCTGCTCTGACGCAAAACCCATTCATGTTAAGCTTACCCCACCCGTCGTACAGGTTACCGACCCCGAGCCCGCCAGATACCCGGCAACAGTGGATGTTACAAGGACATTTGTAAAGCAGCCCGGCAATACGTATGGTTATTATGCGGATATACACGCCACCATACCGTTAACCAATTATACAGCAATAGATAAAAGCGGAATGTATTTTATCAAAGTGCAAAGCGCTTTTGGCTGCGAACAGATAATGCCGGTGCGGGTAACTGTGTTACCGCCGTTACCCTATGTTGTAACTGCACCCAATGTTTTTACCCCAAATAACGATGGCGTGAATGATTTTTTCGCGCTGCATATAGAAGGTTATGTAAAATTTGGCAACCTGGATATTTTTAACCGAAATGGGCAGTTAATGTATTCCACAAAATCACAGGCAGCCTTTTGGGACGGTAATTTTAAAGGTAAGGACCTGCCGGCCGGTACCTATTACTGGATCTTTGATGGGTTAGATACCTATTACAATAACAAGATCAAAGAAAGTGGCTCCATCTCTATCATTCGATAATTTATTTAGATAAATTCTAAATAATATATATCCTTAGTAATAAACATTATTACCTGTACGTTTTGTATTTTTGTGACCTTTAATTAAAAGAAATAAACCGTAAATGAAAAAGTCTTCCATATTTGGTCTTGTTGTAATAGCCATAGCTATTGCCGTGATCATCAGCGTTTATTCTACCTCAAGTACCTATGGCTCGTTTAAGGATGCAAAAAGTACAGACACAGAATTGCATGTTGTAGGCCATCTAAATAAGCAAAAGCAACTATATTACGACGCTACAAAGGATGCCAATTACTTTTCATTTTATATGAAGGATAACAAGGGCGAAGAATGTAAAGTAATATTCACAGGTAGTAAGCCACAAGATTTTGAACGTTCTGAACAAATTGTTTTAACGGGTCAAATGCAAGGTAATGAGTTTCATGCCAAACATATATTGATGAAGTGCCCGTCTAAATATAAGCAGGATCAGGTAGAAGTTACCGAGGTCAAAGCAAAACAAGCCAACATATAACATATATTATTTTTTAATGGATACAGCTTTTAAAGGCGAACACCTTTTACCGGGCCACCTGGGCCAGTTCTTTACTATTTTGGCATTTGGCTCGGCCCTGTTTGCGGCAATAAGCTACTATTTTGCAACTACCAACCCTGTTGATACTTCATGGAAACGCCTGGGCCGTTTGGGCGCTTATATCAATACCATAGCTGTTATAGGTATTGGCGTTTGTTTATACTACATCATCTTAAATCACCTTTTTGAGTATTATTATGCCTGGGAGCACTCCTCAAGAGCGTTACCAACCCATTATATCATCTCGAGTTTTTGGGACGGGCAGGAGGGCAGCTTCTGGCTATGGACCTTCTGGCAGGCAGTATTAGGAAATATCCTGATCTGGAAAGCCAAATCATGGGAAACCCCGGTGATGGCCGTAGTTTCGTTATCGCAGGCAATACTGGCAACTATGCTTATCGGCGTTGATATATTTGGCAGCCGTATAGGTACCTCTCCGTTCATTTTGCTTCGCGAAGCTATTAACCTTAAAGAGCAGGTACCAATATATGCAACCAATCCAGAGTATTATCACAATTATTTAACCTACATAAAAGACGGTAACGGCATGAACCCGTTATTGCAAAATTATTGGATGGTTATCCACCCGCCGACGTTGTTTTTAGGTTTTGCGTCAATGGTTGTGCCTTTCGCTTACGCAATAGCGGGCCTTTGGCAAAAGCGTTATAAGGATTGGGTGCATGCAGCTATCCCGTATGCTTTGTTTGCCATGATGATATTGGGTACCGGTATTATTATGGGCGCGTTCTGGGCGTATGAGTCTTTATCGTTCGGTGGTTTTTGGGCCTGGGACCCGGTAGAAAATGCTTCCATCATCCCATGGTTAATATTGGTTGGCGCAGTACACGTTATGATCGTTTACAAAAACACCGGCCACTCTTATATTACCGCGGCCATTTTGGTGCTGATGAGCTTTGTTTTGGTATTGTACGCATCGTTCTTAACACGCAGCGGTATTCTGGGTACAACTTCGGTACACTCGTTTACTGATGCAGGCATGTTCTGGCACTTAGTGGCTGATGTAGTGATCTTCCTGTTGATCGCCATAGCTTTACTGGCTATCCGCTGGAAAGAATTACCGCGCACAAGCAAGGACGAAGAAACCTATTCGCGCGAATTCTGGATGTTTGTCGGGGCGATATTTTTATGCCTGTCGTGCTTCCACCTGGTGGTGGTATCATCTATTCCGGTATGGAACGCCATGTTTGGCACCAAACTGGCCCCGCCGGCCGATCCGATAAAGCATTACAATATTATACAGGCATCGTTTGCCGTGGTAGTTACGTTACTAACCGGCTTTACCCAATTTTTAAAATATAAAAAAACCGATACCACCAAGTTTGTTATCACCAGCGCAGTTTATTTGGTGATAGCAGGTTTACTTACCCTGCCGGTTGTTTATTTTACCGGCGCTAACAAACTAAACTTTGTATTTATATTGATAATGGTAGGCGCCATTTATTCGGTTTTAGCTAACGGAAAGGTATTGGCAGATGCATTAAAAGGTAAATTTAAGCTGGCCGGTTCGGCAGTAGCGCACATTGGTTTTGGGCTGATAATGATAGGCGCTTTAATATCTGCAGGCACCAGCAAGGTAATATCAGAAAATACAACCGGCGGCGGGCAGATCACCGAAGAGTTTGTTAAAGCAAAAAATAACCCGCGCGAAAACATCACCCTGTATAAAAATCAGCCTGTCGTGATGGGCAAGTATACCGTTACCTATTTCGGCGATTCTATAGCCCCACCTAACCATTATTTTAAAATGAGTTATAAGGTGATTGATGCTAATGGTAAGGTTACCGAAGAGTTTATATTAAAACCCAACGCACAGGCAAATGCCAAGATGGGTTTGATCGCATCGCCGGATACGAGGCACTATTTATTTAGCGACCTTTATACGCATGTTACTTATACCAACGCTATGGAAATAGGCGAGGGTACAGAAGCGGCGGGCCACGACGAAGCTAACGACGATAAAAAATACGAAGCCCCTTTCACCCGCGAGGTTGCACCGGGAGATACTATCCGTTTTAGAGATGGCTATGCTATATTAAGCAGCATTGGCCGGATTGATAAAGTGCAGGATATTACACTTACCGATAAAGATGTTGCCATAGGCGCCAAGTTACAGGTTGTTGCTAACGGCAAAAATTACGTTGCCGAGCCGGTGTACATGATCCGTAACAACAACGCGTTTGATTTTGCCCGCAAGGTTGAAGAGGCTGGTATAAAATTACGTTTCACTAAAGTACTGCCGCAAAAAGGTAAGGTAGAAATAACCCTTTACCAGCAACCGGAAAGCGCTAAGAAATGGATAGTAATGCGTGCCATCGAATTCCCGTATATTAACTTCCTGTGGTCGGGTACTATAATTATGGTTATTGGTATTTTGATTTCTATTTTTAGAAGAAATAAGGAGTTGAAGAATACATAATCAACCCCTCCCAGCCCTCCCCAAAGAAGAGGGCTTTGAATAGCATTATTAATTAACAAGATATAAAAGTCTCCCCGAAGGGAAGATTTAGAGGGGCTTATGCGTATCACCATCATCGGTTCGGGCAATGTAGCCACACATTTGGCAGCGGCGTTTAAAAACGCCGGGCACCGCATTGTTCAGGTTTACAGCCGCGATATGCAGAACGCCGCGTTACTGGCTTACCATGTTAAAGCTGAGCCAGTTGATGATCTGATCCTTATCGATCCTGAAACAGATATCTTTATCATAGCTGTTAAAGATGACGCTATTGGCTTAATAGCCGAGCAGCTGGCACCTTACCAAAAACTAATGGTGCATACCTCGGGCGCTACTGACCTATATGCCTTACTTGCATTCAGTGATAACGTTGGTGTTTTTTACCCACTGCAAACTTTTAGCAAGGCTAAGGAAGTTAACTTCCGTACCGTACCGCTTTGTATTGAAGGCGCTGATCAGGCTATCGGTAAACAGTTAAAAGAGCTTGCGCAGGGCATTAGTAACAGTGTTTATGATATCAATAGCGCGCAGCGGAAAACATTGCACCTGGCAGCTGTATTTGCCTGCAATTTCCCTAATTACCTGTATAACATCGCGCAGCAAATTTTGGCACAGCATGATCTTAATTTTGATCTTATTCGCCCGTTAATATTGGAGACTGCAGAGAAGGTGCAAAATAACTTACCTGCTGCTGTGCAAACCGGCCCGGCTGTACGTAACGACGAAACTACAATGAATAACCACCTGCAATTGTTAAAAGACATGCCCGGGTTACAGCAATTATATACTTTATTAAGTCAGGGCATTATCAAAATGGACATTGACCGGCACGGGGATAAGTAATTTTGTTACTTTTGCCAAAATGAATATTTTTAAAGTAAAGATAAACTTTGAGGAGGCGGGCCATGAAACAGTTGAGCTGCCTATTGCCGAGGGAGAATCTGTGTTAGATGTTTGCCTGGAAAATGGCATAGAGTTACAGCATAATTGTGGTGGCGTATGCGGTTGCAGCACTTGCCATATCTACGTTAATAAGGGTGCAGACAACGTTCAGGAGATTTCTGATAAGGAAGAGGATTTTATTGACCGTGCCGTTAACCCGCGTATTACTTCAAGATTAGGCTGCCAGTGCGTAATGATAGACGGAGATATTGAAGTTACCCTGCCCAATCAATCGCAGTTTTTAGGACACTGATAAGGTTGTACGTATTACGTTTGACGTTATACGTGGCGGTTATAAAGATAAAGACGTACTACGTACAACGTATCACATACAACAGAAAATAAAACGTACTACGTATAACGTACCACGTATAACAAAAAACAAATGACAGACGATAAATTTGCCCTGCCGATACACTGGAACGATCATGAAGACATCGCGATGTCGCTTTATGAAAAGTTTGGAGATGACTTTAACGAATCAAGAATATACCGCATCCGTTTTACCGACCTGTTAGAGTGGGTGCTGTCGTTGCCTAATTTTGCAGGTACCCGCGAAGAGTCATCCGAGGGACATTTGGAACAGATCCAGTCGGCCTGGGTTTATGAGTGGCGCGATAATCAATAATCTTTATAATAGCTGTAATCTTAAAATAGTTAATTAAATTTGTTACATGGAAAGCATCGTAATTAACCCAAAAACAAAAGATGAGGCCAAACTTATTACTGACTTATTGGAAAAGATGAATATCTCTTCAAAAGTTATTAGCGACGAAGAAAAGGAAGATATGGGACTGCTAATGATGATGAAAGAAGCTGATATGACTGATAGGGTATCGCGCGAAGAAGTTATGAAAAAACTGGCTTCATAAATGACCGCACCAAAAAGATATCTATAAAGTATTCCCATAATAATCTGTGCAATCACATCCTCTAATCAGTGTAATCCTTTCCAATGGAATCATTTTTAAATAAGCTAAAAGACATTACCACTTTTATTTTTGATGTGGATGGTGTATTAACCGATGGTTCTGTATTTGTTACCGAAACCGGCGAGCAAAGCCGCTCTTTTAACATTAAGGACGGTTATGCTTTACAGTTAGCAGTTAAGTGTGGTTATAATGTTTGCGCCATATCGGGTAGCCGTTCTAAAACTGCTATCTACCGTTTAAACAGCCTGGGTATTACCGATGTATTTATAGGCGCCCACGTAAAAACAGATAAATTTAAAAACTACCTCGAGTCAAAGCATATCCTGCCAACTAATGTGCTGTATATGGGTGATGATATCCCTGATTTGGGTGTAATGAAGTTAGCCGGCCTGCCTGTTTGCCCTGCAGATGCCTGCGAGGAAATAAAAGCAGCAAGCCAGTATATATCACCGCTTGGTGGCGGCAAAGGCTGCGCCCGCGATGTGATTGAAAAAGTGCTCAAGATCCAGGATAAATGGATGAGCGAAGAATCATATAGCTGGTAGGCTATTTCATCAAGGATTTATTGGGTTTGGTGTAAAGTGTTGCCTAAACCGCGGGATATTTTTTAGTATTGCAAATATTTTGAATACTAAGATATGAATGAACTTGACCCAAAACCCGGAAATTATACAACCAAATCAACCGTCAGCCGGCGAATCTTTATAGCTATTACCACAGGTGGATTAGCAAGTATAGCCCTTGCCCCGGCAATTATCGCACAAAAAAAAATAAAAGCTATTGCATTTGATGCATTTGTAATATTTGATCCCCGGCCCGTGTTTAAGTTAGTTAACCAACTGTTTCCGGATAAGGGTAATTAACTGGCAGACACCTGGCGCACTAAACAATTTGAATACACCTGGATCCAAACCTCTGCAGGTCAATATACAGATTTCTGGAAGGTGACAGAAGACGCACTGCTATTTGCCGCCGCCAAAATAGGCATTAGCTTAAACGCGGCAGATAAGGCTCAACTCATGGCTCAATACACTAAACTTGAAGCCTGGCCGGATGTGTTACCTGCGTTGAAAAAACTGCGCGAGCGCGGGATACGCTTGATGTTTTTATCGAACATGACCGGTAAGATGCTTAGAGCTAACAGCCGGAATGCACAGATCAGTGAATACTTTGAAACAATGATAAGTACCGACCAGGTTAAAACATATAAACCAGCGAAGGCTGCCTACCAGTTAGGCATAGACCATTTGAAACTAAAAAAAGAAGAAATTTTGTTCGCCGCATTCGCGGGATGGGATGCATGCGGTGGTAAATGGTTTGGATATCCAACCTTCTGGGTAAACAGGCAAAGCGCGCCTGCCGAAGAACTCCAGGTTACTCCCGACGGCATGGGCAAGAATATGAATGACCTGCTTAATTATATTTAATCAGTATTTTATTACCGCGCTCATGGCCAAATCCGTTCCAAATGGCATAAAATAACTAAAGGGTTTCCACTCGTGTTTAAAATTTAGCGCCCATATGTTCACCTTCTCGCCGGTAGCTGCCGATATACCTATGGCGGGGTGGTAGTTAGGCATCCTTGTCATCTTTTTTTCCTTCGGATTATAAGTTATAGAGTAGCCTGCATTATAAAAATCGCGCAGCCACTCAACCGCTACAAAAAAGGTGGTACCGGGTATGACGATGTTGTATTTTTTTAGGTTGATAGATACCTGGCTGCCGCTGCTTTTTTTCTCTTCAATTATTTTAGTACAAAGGTCGCGACCGGGGCCGTGGGTTATCGGATCAATATCATAGATCCGGACCCTGAATTTGGTACGATCAAGATATACCAGCCCCGTCCAGGTATGGTCTGACAGGTCAAGCCCAAAAGCAAGCCGGTTTAAGGTTATTTCTTTTAAAAAAACACCGGGCTTGCTGGTATAAAATTGCTGGGCCAGCTGCAGGTATTCAAAATTTGCAGTTTCGGTGTTAATACCCGCATAATGTACTATGTCTTGTTTACGGTAATCATTCAGCAAGGTATCATCCTTATATTTTACTTTTTGGTTATTAATTTCGATGGTGTACCTGGTTAGGCGTATCGTATCCATGTTGCTTAACGCGTTTAACGGTATTTTAAAAGGTATATAGGTTTGCGTATTTAAAATTACGGTGTCAAGCATACGGCTTAAATCGCCCGGGATTTTAAATATACCGTCCTGTTCGGTAGTTATGGATAGTTTGGCTCTAACTATAGTTACTGCTGTTGATGCCACCGGCTTACCGCTTAAACTATCAACTACATAAAACGTATTCATTTTTTGCTGGGCGTTTGCTACCAGGGTAAATGTGCAGGCTATTAGCGTAAATATCTTTTTCATAACCAAACATTAATAATGTACAGTGGCTGATAAGGCCACGTCCCACGGATCATATCCCTGGGTAGCTTGCCAGCCGCGGCCAACTTTAGTATAAAGTACGGCAGGTTGCAATGTTTTTTCATTCATATAGCCTATCAAAAAAGGTTGATAAGATACCCGGTATTCTGATGCATCTTTAAGCATTTGGTAGCCATGCTTTGTAGTCCAGTCGAGCTTAGGCGAGTTAGACACTTCAAATATCTCATTGTAAGGTGTTATTAGCCATTCAATAGCTACATAGAATTTTTCGCTTGGAATAACGACGTACTCTTTACTCAGATCAATATCAACCCGTGCGGAATTATCTGATAAAGAAACAGTTTTGGTAAATAGTACATCGCCGGGGCCGCCAACGTCAGCTTCCGCCATAACATGTATTAAAAATTTAGTATACTTATTACGTACAGCATAAGTAGGGCTTGTAGGTAGGTCCTGCCGGCCCAATGCAATGCTGGTTAAAATTGCATTGGCTCGCGGTGCTGTAAAAAGTTTAGCTAATGGTACACGTTGAACAATAACCTGGGTTGCGTGATAGTATAAGTTACTTCTGCCACTGTTTTTTAAATCATAATTTAAAAAACGGCCCAATATAATCTGTTTAACTTTTTTATTGTTGATAAAAACCTCATTAAGCTCTGTGTTTGCGGCCTCCAGCGCAATTAGCACATGTGGCAGATAGGCCGATACCGGTAATTTAAATGGTTTATAACCTACGCATGTAAATAGCAGTGTGTCATTTTTTTCATGGCTTTCATACATTAAGCTGAAGTAGCCACGCTCGTTAGTTTGGGTTGCTGCCCGCTCTCTTAATAGTTTTACGGTTACACTGGGTATAGCAATATCTGTTATACTGTTAATAACCTGTCCATCGTATACACTTTGCCCCAGGCAAATTATAGGTAAGGAGCATAGTACCAGTAATAAAATACGATAGCGATTTAGGCTTGCCATGTTACTAAAGTTATTAATATTTAATCACCGCCTTTATAGCAAGATCTGTAAAATCGGGCGAGTAATCGGTAAAAGGTTTCCATTCATGTTTTAAATTAAGTGCCCATATATTTAATTTATCTCCTTTTATGGGCGATATGCCTATTGATGGCCTGTAATTGGTTAGTTTTTTTATTTTCCTGTAGTCGGCGTTATACACGCGTGTATAGGTCATGTTATAATAATCGCGCAGCCATTCTACCGCTATAAAAAATGTTTTATGGGGGATAATGATATTGTAAGTTTTTAAATTTGTACCCACCCCACTCTCATCCCGGTCCTTAATTTCTATTGTTTCATTACAAAGGTCCTTACCCGGCGCACCCGTTGCAGGGTCAATATCATATACTCTGATTCTGAATTTGGTGTGCTCCAGTTCTGTATACCTATTTTGGTAAGGGTCTCGGTCCCTACCTCCGGCCCAGTCATAATTAAGGTTAAAAGCCAGCCGGTGTATAGTCACATTTTTCAATATGGTACCTTCCTTTGCAACAGTAAATTGTTGGGCCAGCTGCAAATACCCAAACGGGCTATCGCCGCTATGCAAGCCGGTATAATACCCAACATCCTCTTTCCTGTAGTCGTTTAACAAGGTATCAGCTTTTACATTCACCCTTATATTACTTACTGTTGGGCCCGGCAATTTTTTTAGCCATAGGGTATCCAATCCATTTAGCAGATGCAGCTGAATTTTGCGTTCCGCATAATTTTGTACATACAATATAACGGTATCCCGCATTTTATCCAGGTCGCCGGGTATGGCGAACACCCCATCTTTTTCGGTAGTGATAGATAGGCCGGCCCTTATAATGGCTACAGACACTGATGGAACCGGCTTGCGTGTATCCTCGTCAATCAAATGAAAAGTATTTATTTTTTCTTGCGCGTTTGCGTATAAAGAAAAAATGCAGGCTATTATTAAAAGCGCTTTTTTCATATTTTAATATCTTACTGTCGCAGATAAAGCAAGCTGCCAGTTCGTAGACATTGGTTGCCATTTAACATTATCTTTTGATATCCAGCCATAGGTGCGTTTAGAGCCGGGAAATAACGTAAGGAACGGTTGATACATGATGGTGTATTCAGAAGCGTCCTGCAACAATTGTTTGCCTTTTTTTGTTGTCCGCCTTACTTTATTTTCTACATCCAGCTTAATAACCTCGTTACGTATTACTTTTAGCCACTCAACCGCTATGAAAAATTTGTCGGCAGGTATTACTATTTTTTCGTCTTTCAGGTCTATCGTCACTTTTAAAGAATTATCGTTTAATACTATCTCTTTTGTGAAGATCTTTTGATCGGGTTGTCCGCTTATTGTATCACACGTCATAACATGTATTAAAAAGCGCGCATACTTATTTGATGTAGCTAAAGGGAAGTTTACCAATTTGTCGGGGATATCCAGGTCGCGCCTGCCCAGTGCTATTGTAGTAAGCAGCGCGTTAGGGGCCGGGGCTGTAAAAAGTTTGGCAAAAGTGCCAGGCGTATAAAAAGGGGCAGTTCTATAGATCGCGTAATAGTCGTTCATCAGATCTTTAATGTCCGATACACCAAACCTGTCCAACGTTTCAGTTTTAAGCTCGCCGCTGCGGATGTTTACCTGCGCCAATTGGTTATTTGCCGGGGTAAGCGGAATAAATATCTGGTTTTGGTAAAGCGATAACGGCAACAGAAAAGTTTTATAGCCAACGTAGGTAAAAGCCAGCGTATCATTAGCTATGTTATGATCAACAATTAACCTAAAGTAACCGTGCTCATTAGTTTTAGTGGTCGATTTCGCTTTTATTAAAGTTACGTTAACATCGCCAACGGGGGTTTCTGTTATAGCGTTTATAACTTGCCCCTGGTATACAGCCTGCCCAAAGCAAAATGCTGGTAAGAAATTTAACAACAGTAAAATGTAACGATAGTTTAGGCGTATCATGCCACTAAGCTATTTGTAATTTATGAATTATTTACGTACTTATAAGTCAGGAATTTTATTTGATAGAATGTTTACAATCAATTTATGTTCAATTGGTTAAGCCAATAATATATTATGCCGGTTTCATTTGTTTCATCATGCCGGTGAAACAGCTTAACTTTACACCGTAAAAAAAACTATGAATAAATTTCCACCTATCATATTAGCCTCTAAATCGCCACGCCGGCAAGAACTGTTAAAATTAATGGACCTTGATTTCCGCATCGTGTTAAAAGAGGTTGACGAATCATACCCTGATAACCTTACGCCCGAAGAGATTGCCTTATATATCGCTCAAAAAAAAGCTACCGCGTTTGACGAAACAGTAGGCGATGAACTGGTGCTTACTGCTGACACCATAGTAAGCATTGACGGCCACATATTAGGAAAGCCCGAAACCGAACAACATGCCATCGAAATGCTGCAGATGCTCTCGGGCAAAGTGCACCAGGTTATTACCGGTGTTTGCCTGTTTTATAAACAGCAATACCATAGTTTTTATGATGTATCTGATGTTACGTTTCGTACGCTTACGAATGACGAGATCATCAATTATGTAACTAAATACAAACCAATGGATAAAGCCGGATCATACGGCATACAGGAATGGGTAGGGGTTACAGCTATTGTAAAGATTGACGGATCGTACACCAATGTGGTTGGTTTACCTACAGAAAAGCTCTACCAGGCGTTAGTGAAACTATAAATAGGTGTGATCCACTTTGGGCGATCCACTAATCAAAAAGTGGCTAAAAATGCTGGTTGTACAATTGTTTGATTTCCAGTAAATTAAGTAAAATTTAAGCTCAATAGTCCTGACGAATAAGAGTGATCCAAAGTGATCCGCTCAAAAAGTTAAAACATTTATTTACAACAGGTTAGACAGAAATAGTGATCCGGGTGATCCACTTTTTAAAGTGGATCACCCGGATGTGAATTCGTTAACTTACTTCACCTTCAAAACATTATTCTTCCTGTTCACATCAGGCAGCGCGTTATCCGGATCAATAGTTACTGATTCGGCTTCGGTTGTAGTTGGTATAGTAAACGTAGTAGCTTTATTCTGAATCCAGGTTTCAACAGGTAAGTAAATGCGCTCTGTACTGCCATTCTTCAATTTAACCTCAACCGTAAAAGGCATAGCCATTGGTTGCTTGTTGGCTATGGTTACCTGGATGCCGTTTTGTGCTTTACCATCAACATATTTGGTGCTGATTAACGCCAGGTCAAGGCTATAATTATTATAGAACCAGCCGCGCCAAAACCAGGCAAGGTCCTCGCCGGCACCGTTCTCCATTGATCGGAAGAAGTCGTTTGGCTGCGGATGTTTAAAGGCCCATTTTTGGATATAGTTTTTAAAAGCATAATCAAACCTGTCCTTGCCTAAAATTTGCTCGCGCAGCAATATCAGGCCAAAAGCAGGTTTAAAATAGGTTAGGGGATGGCGATATTTCTCGGGTATCGCATCCGGGTTGGTCATAATGGTTGGCGATTCAGGATCGGTTATAGCCGGGATGATCTCATCGGCGGGGTTACCGCCGCCGGGAGCGTATTCGCCATCGCGTTTAGGCGCATATTCGCCTTTATTAAATACGTCAGACGCGTATACATCAATAAAGGTATTAAAACCTTCATCCATCCACGCATGGCGGCGCTCATTGCTGCCAACTATCATGGGGAACCAGTTGTGGCCTATCTCATGCGCTGTTACCCAGAACAGATCCTTGCCCTTGTCTCCAATGCCATCAAACAGAATACCCGGGTACTCCATGCCGCCGGCAATACCGGCCTCGTTAACAGCACAGGGATACGGATAGACAAACCATTTGGCCGAGAAGTATTCGATAGCGCCTTTCAGGTATTCGGTCGATCTTCCCCAGGCATCATTACCCGCACTCTCTACAGGGTATACAGACATGGAGAGCGACTTTTTGCCACCGGGAAGGTTGATCCTTGCGGCATCCCACATAAAGGCTTTAGAGGCCCCAAACGCCACATCGCGGGTGTTCATCATTTTAAAGTGCCAGGTAAGGGTTCCCCTGTTAACCGGGCGCGATGCCGGGTCGGTAACTTCGGCAGCACTGCGTATCATAATGGTTTTATCGCTGTTATGGGCCTGGTTGTAGCGGGCCAGCTGTGTAGCTGTCAATACTTCAGCAGGGTTCATCAATTCGCCCGATCCGGCCACGATCATATCCCATGGAACGGTGACATTGTAGTCAATATCGCCATACTCGCAATAAAACTCGCCGCTTCCTAAAAAGGGTAGGGTGTCCCAACCCTGCGTATCATCGTATACACACATCCGCGGGAACCATTGCGCTATTTCATAGATCTTGCCGTTTTTGGTATCGCAATAATCGGTACGGCCGCCAAAAGCGCCGGGTATAGTATAGTGATATTTTATTGACAGGGTAATCTTACCGCCTTTAGCAGCCAACGCACCTGGCAGGCGTATTTGCATGCGGCTGTCATTAATTACGTAATAGGCTTTTTCTGTCTTGCCGTTTAGCGAGATCAATATGGATTCAACCTGGTACCCGCTGGTATGTGCTGTTGCAGCCGGCTGATTACCCGTTACAAAGTTTGAGCGTGCATTCTTTTTATAGGTGTTCTGATCCATCTGCAGCCATAAAAATTGCAGCGCATCCGGGCTGTTATTGGTATAGGTGATGGTAGCATCGCCGGTTAACGTTTTGCTAACCGTATCAATATTAGCTTTTAATTTATAGTCGGCACGGTTTTGCCAGTACTTTGGGCCCGGGTCGCCGTTTGGCGAATGAACTTCATTTCCCTTCTCGGTATAAAAACCCGGCGCAAATAGGCTGGCCGGATAATAGTTTGAATTGATGGTATCGTTACTGGTGTTACGGGGCTTTCTTTGTGCCTGTGATGCAATAGTGGATAAAAGGGCGACGCCCAGCAGCGTAAATTTTAATTTCATGTGTATCAGTTAAGGACAGCAAGATACACATGATAGTGCAGAAAATAAAACCTACCCGTTCATCATCTCAGCCAATACACCTTCTTTTAAAGAATAGGTGGACATGCAGACATTAGTGATGCCCAACTTTTCGATAATAAAGCGCGTCATCAGCGAAGCTACAACAATCATATCTACACGGATCGGGATAATCCCTTTCATACTTTTGCGTTCATCGTGCGATGAGGCTATCAGTTTGTCGGTAGTGTTAATGATGTCTGGTAAGTCAAAGTCGTGATTTTTTATAGCGAGATCAAAAGAGTTGCCTTTTTCTAAGGCTGTTAATTCAACAAAAGTTTCAAACGCACCTGAGGAACCGATGAGCGCCTCGACCGGGTATTTTGATGCTACCGCGATAAGGGTGGTCAGCTGTTCTTCCAGGTAAAGATGAAGGGAATTGATCGACTCGGCAGGAATGGGATCAGTGCGATGGAATTTATCCATCAGCCTTGCGGCGCCTATCTCAAAGCTTTGTTTCCAGAGGATGGTGTTTGCGTTGCATAATATAAACTCTACACTGCCGCCTCCAATATCCATTATGAGCGAGGTTTTATCGGATAGGCCACCGGCCAGTTTTACACCCTTGTAAATATATTCTGCTTCCTGTTCTCCATCAATCAGTTCTATTTGAATGCCGGTTTTATCAGCTACATCAGCAATAAATTGTTGGCCGTTCGAGGCGTTTCGCAAAGCGGAGGTAGCTATTGCTTTAACATCTTTTACACCATGGTTTTCAATATTATCTCTGAATTTTTGCATGGTATTGATACCACGCTCATAAGCCGCCGGCTGGATAATGCCTTTGTTTATACCGCCTTCGCCCAGTTTAACCGGGTCGTGTTCATGTACGACCTCTTTATAATCAGCAGCGCTGCCTTCGGCAATTAATAAGTGAAAGGTATTGGTGCCGAGGTCCATTACGGCGACACGTTGTTGTACAGAAATTACAGGGACCGGCTTTTTATCATCCATATTGGTTAAATAGGCTTAGATATAAAGTTAAAAATAGAATTAAAGTTTTACCTGCATCAATAAAAAACATCAAAACGCAAAAAAGGCTCAGAATCCTAAAATTCCAAGCCTTTAACGTTTTGCCTTTCAGCTTTTACCTTTATTCAAAATATTCTTTCATCCGTTCAAAGAAACTCTTTTCGTTTTTGCCCGGGTTGGGTTTAAAGTTAGGCGAGTTTTGCAGTTTCTCTAACAGCGCGCGCTCTTCATTGCTTAGCGCTTTCGGTGTCCAGATATTGATGTGGATCAGCTGGTCGCCGCGGTGATAGGAATTAACTTCCGGCACACCTTTACCTTTTAAGCGTAATATTTTACCACCCTGGGTTCCCGGATCAATCTTGATCTTGGCTTTGCCGTCGATGGTTGGTACTTCAATGCTGGTACCTAAGGCCGCATCAATAAAGGTGATGTGCAGGTCGTAGATGACATTGTTACCGTCACGTTTTAAAGTTTCATGCGGGATCTCTTCTATCAATATGATGAGGTCGCCGGGTACACCGCCGCGCGGGGCAAAATTACCTTTACCGCTCATGCTTAACTGCATGCCTTCGCTAACGCCGGCAGGTACATTTAAGCTGATGGTTTCTTCGCCGCGTACAACACCATCGCCATGGCAAACATTACATTTTGAAGTTATAACAGACCCTTCTCCGTTACAGGTAGGGCAGGTGCTGGTAGTTTGCATCTGGCCCAGTATAGTGTTGGTTACCCGCCTTACAGCGCCCTGGCCACCGCAGGTTTTACAGGTTTGGAAAGACGATTTGTCCTTAGCGCCAGTACCCTCGCAGGTTTTGCAGATGATCTGTTTGTTTACTTTTATTTTCTTTTCGGTACCGTTGGCAATTTCTTCTAATGTCAACCTTACTTTAATACGCAGGTTACTGCCACGGGCCACACGCCTGCCGCCTTGCTGCCTGCCACCGCCACCACCACCAAAGAAACCTTCGAAGGGGCTGCCGCCGCCAAAAATATCGCCAAACTGGCTAAATATGTCTTCCATATTCATGCCCTGGCCGCCATAGCCGCCGCCATTTGCCGATTGTGCATTAGCAGAATGGCCAAACTGGTTATAACGCTGGCGCTTTTCGGGGTTGCTTAAAACTTCGTAAGCTTCGGCCGCTTCCTTAAATTTTTCTTCGGCCGCTTTATCACCTTCGTTTTTATCAGGGTGATATTTAATAGCCATCTTACGATAAGCTTTCTTTATCTCATCAGCATCCGCACCTTTGGACACGCCCAGTACATCGTAATAATCTCTTTTTGACATTTTTATTTATTGAATTATCGAATTATTGAATTACTGAATTTTTTTGAGGGTGAGGATTGATCAAATCAATAATTCAATCCCTCAATAATTCAATAATTGTCACTTACGCTCCAACTATAACTTTAGCAAAGCGGATAACTTTATCGTTAAGATAATAACCTTTTTCCATCTCGTCAATAACCTTTCCCTTCAGGTCATCTGTAGGTGAAGGGATGTTGGTTATCGCTTCGTGCAGGTCGGCATCAAAAGGCTGGCCTATTGCTTCCATCGGCAACAACCCTTTTTGGGTAAGCGTGTTTTTTAACTTGTTTTGGATCAGTAAAACGCCTTCTCTCACCGGTGCAACTTCAGTTGCGTTTTCGGTGGCTTTTAAAGCGCGTTCAAAATCATCTAATACCGGTAATAAATTGGTAATTAAATCTTTACCTTCCATTTTGCGTGCATCTTCACGCTCTTTTACAGTGCGGCGCCTAAAGTTGTCAAACTCGGCATATAAGCGCAGGTATTTATCGTTGGCTAATGACAGTTCTTCTTTTAAAAGATCTTCTGCAGATTTTTCCGCAGGCGCATCTGTTTGCGGCGCGGCTGCAGTATTGTCAATAGTCTCGTTTATAGCTTCAGATGTTTCTGAAGTATCCGTCTTTTTTTTCTTCAACATATCGTTAAAATTCATAGCTGATAGTGCCAATCAAGTACCTTGCCATTAGTGTAAAACCGACAAGCTGACAGCGAATTTTATTTTTTACGCAGCTGTGTCAGTTTGTAATTGTCAAAATCGCTGATTATTCAGCACATTTTTATATTTTGCCGCCATGGGCGCGGCATCATCAAAAACAGACTGGAAAATAGTGCTGGCTTTTGCCGCGGTATATATTATATGGGGCACAACTTACCTGGCTATCCGGATAGGTATAGAAAGCATGCCGCCGTTTATAATGGCAAGCCTACGCTATTTAATTGCCGCTACATTGATGTTGGCATTTGTTCAAATAAAAGGTACCCCTGTTTTTGATAAGACAGTTATAAATAACCTGATGCTTGGCTCCTTTATGCAGACATGCGGGCAGGGTGCCGTATTTTGGGCAGAAAAATATGTTCCTTCGGGACTAACGGCAGTGCTGATATCAACCGCGCCAATATGGTATATAATTGCCGACAGGAGAAACTGGCGGGATTATTTTAGAAGTAAGCTTACCTTGTTTAGTATAGCTTTGGGGCTTGCAGGCGTGCTGATATTATTTAAGAATCAAACCATAACTGGCGGTGGTTCAACACAAATGACAGTTATTGCAGCCTTAGTAATCATAGCTGCTTGCTTTTGCTGGGTAATCGGATCGTTATATTATAAATACAACCACGCGCCGGGGGCGTTATATAAAAATATTGGCTGGCAATTATTAGGCGGCGCAATTGCTTGTTTATTGGTAGGCCTGGTAACAGGCGAGTGGAAAGAATTTAGTTTTTTCGAGGTGACGTTGCGCTCGTGGGGTGCGGTATTGTACCTGGCTATTGCCGGATCAATAGTTGCCTTTACCGCTATGTTTTTTTTGTTGGAAAGAAGACCGGCGCCCGTTGTTGGCACCTACGCTTATGTAAACCCGGTTATAGCCGTTATATTAGGATTCCTTGTAGCAGACGAACAAATAAATACCAGCCAAATTATTGGTATGGTAATTATTTTGGTTGCCGCTTACCTGGCAAACCAGGTTAAGTTTAAAGCAAGTACAAAGTAAAAATAAATCGACTTATGCTATCTGCGCGTCCTCTAACACTTTACCATTCTCGCATTTAATAATACGCGACGGGAAAGTGCGGATGATATGGTAATCGTGCGTAGCTATAACTACCGCGGTGCCCGATTGGCTGATCTGTTTTAACAGCAACACAATTTCTTCTGATGTATCCGGATCAAGGTTGCCGGTAGGCTCATCAGCCAAAATAATTTCCGGGTCATTTAACAAGGCACGTGCAATTACCACACGTTGTTGCTCACCGCCTGACAGCTCATGCGGCATTTTTTTAAGCTTTGAGCGCAGTCCCACTTTTTCTAATACATCCAATGTACGGTCGGCAATTAGTTTGGGGTCTGTCCAGCCGGTGGCGCGCATTACAAATTGTAAGTTTTGCTCAATCGTGCGGTCGGTCAATAATTGAAAATCCTGGAAAACTATACCCAGCTTACGGCGCAGGAAGGGGATATCCTTGTCGGTAATTTTATCCAGGTCATAACCGCAGGCATGGCCGGTGCCCACTTTAACAGCCAGGTCGCCGTAAATAACTTTTAACAAGCTGCTTTTACCCGAGCCGGTTTGGCCTATCAGCCATACAAAATCACCTTTATCAATATGCAGGTTAACGTTTGATAATACCAGGTGTTTTTGTTGAAATATATCAACATTATTTAACTTAATAATGGTGTTTCCTATCATTGCTTTATAGTTCTAATTTTAAGATCTGTCCAAAGGGCAGGTCCTTAACAATATTCATTATATACTCGGCTTTATCAGCCAGGCCAACTTTGTCTAACGATTTTTCGGGCCTGTCAACCCTGAAATAAGCCAGCAGGGTAAACTCGTCGTCGCGCAGCTGTACATAATCCGGTATTTTGGCAACGCCTTTAACTTTTATTACATACATTTTATTAGCTGTAAGCCGAAAGCACAAAGCTAAAAGCTTCTTTTACTTTCTGCATCAAATTTATCTTTTTTAGTTGAAAGCTATATGATATTATAAAATAAGCTTTCAGCTTCAGTCTTTTAGCTTTCAGCTTTAGTCTTTTAGCTTTCAGCTTAAAGTTAGGAAATCCATTGTATCAATCCCATCGGCATAATCCCATAATTTGGGTTGCTGGCTTTGGCCAAAATCAACCACCTGGCTTTTAACCTGTAAAGGTGCGGTGCTAACTACGCATTGGATATTTTCGGCGTCGGTATTAAGCTGTTTTTCTACTGATGCCAGATCATCATAATAACTATAATATAATACTGCCAAAGGCGATGTCAAACGTTCATCTTCTTTTAATATCAGGAAGTTGTTATCCAGATGCTGCTCGCTACCCACCAAAAATATCGACCGGTTATAGCCATAGTTATTATTGTACTTATTATGGTTGATGATGTCGTTATAAGGCTCTATCGCCTCAAAAAAAGTAGCCAGGTCATAGCCCTTCGGGATAAATAATTTAGATACATTACGGCAGCCTAAACCAAAATAATCAAATATATCATGGCCCAGGTTATATAGCTGCTCTTTGGTTTCATTGCCGGTAATTACGGCTACGCTGTTGCGGTTTTTGCGGATAATGTTTGGCACCTTGCCAAAATAGTAGTCAAAATAGCGTGACGAATTATTACTGCCGGTAGCTATAACCGCATCAAAATCTACCAGGCGTTCAACAAAGCTAAACTTGCCGGCAAAGCTGCCATCAATAGCTACTAACATTTGTAAAACATGTTTAATCAATCTTGCATCCTGTGTTGATGCTTTTATTAATGCATGATTACCTGTAACCAACACGCACAATA
The DNA here is from genome assembly GCF_050433825.1 of Mucilaginibacter sp. UYCu711. Classification (NCBI taxonomy): domain Bacteria; kingdom Pseudomonadati; phylum Bacteroidota; class Sphingobacteriia; order Sphingobacteriales; family Sphingobacteriaceae; genus Mucilaginibacter; species Mucilaginibacter sp. UYCu711. The sequence continues at coordinate 277,159 of NZ_JBNPWM010000001.1, forward strand.
CATCATGAAAGCCAACCAATGGGATATTGCCTGCCAATATAAGCCCCACTTTTTTTGGCGAAGTGTTTTTCCTTAGATCATATTTATTTAACCACGCAAACAGGTCATCCGCATTAAGCATTTTGCTTATGGATGTTACAGCACTGGTAACGCTTTCGGGTGTGAACCAGGCGTTGTAAATATGTTCGGTATTTATAAGTTGGGTCAGTTCTTCATCGGGGGCAGATAATTGTTGCCCAAGTACAGAAAATGTATTAATTAGGTCTTGAATGATGTTTTTTGACATATATATGGTAAGTAATCAAACTCTCAAATTCTTTTTTTGTTATATTTGCATACTTTGTTATTTGGACAAAGGTAATTGAGAATATAAGATTATTTTAAAAATATGGCGATTATAATCACCGATGAATGCATAAACTGCGGAGCTTGCGAACCTGAGTGCCCAAATAATGCTATTTATGATGCTGGTGCTGCCTGGCGTTTTAGTGACGGTACAGACCTTAAAGGCGTTATTGATTTTGGCGATGGTGTTACATTAAATGCAGAAGAAACACAAGCAGCTTTATCAGACGATATATACTACATTGTACCCGATAAATGTACAGAATGTGTTGGTTTCCATGACGAGCCCCAATGCGCGGCAGTTTGCCCGGTTGATTGCTGTGTGGATGATGAAAATGTACGCGAAACCCGTGAAGAATTGTTAGCTAAGAAAGATTGGCTGCACATAAACGGATAACAAATAAATATAAGTACATACTATATTAAAGAGGGAATACAATAAGATGTGTTCCCTTTTTTGTGAGTGAAACATTTAATTTTAGTTAACGTACAAGCAAACTGATATTTACAATGGAATACGGAATTTGCAATTTAGCTGTAATGCCTATGCGTGCCGAACCCAGCGAGCGCAGCGAAATGGTATCTCAGGTGTTATTTGGTGAGGCCTTCGAGATCCTGGAATGGAAGGAGGGGTGGGCACAAATAGTTACTGCAACCGATAACTATCCGGGTTGGGTAAGCAGGCTGCAATTTACCATGCTTGGGCACTTAAACTATCAGCAATTATTGCAAACCCCGCCAAAGCTAACTTATAAAGCTATAACCCAGGCCTGGAAGATCCGTGACAACAGCGTATTGTATTTACCTGCCGGCAGTTCGCTTTCGTTCTTAAACGGAACTACCTGCTACCTGGAGAAAGAAAAATTTGAAATAATAGGCCAGATAGGACAAAGCGACAGCATTGACCTTGTTGCCAAATCATTTATAAACACACCTTACCTATGGGGTGGCCGTACACATTTTGGTATTGACTGCTCGGGCTTTGTACAAATGGTATTTAAGTTAAAAGGCATGCAATTAAAACGCGATGCCAGTATGCAGGCAGAACAGGGCACACCAATCAAATCATTATCAGACGCGCTTATTGGCGACCTGGCATTTTTTGAAAATACCGACGGCAAGATAACGCACGTTGGCATGCTGCTTAACCGCGAAAACATTATCCATGCATCAGGAAAAGTTAAGATCGATGCCCTGGACGAGAAAGGCATCTTTTCTGAAGAGCAAAGTCGCTATACACATAAACTGGCTGCTATTAGGCGGATTTATTAAAAATTAATATCCCAGATAATAACCTTCTTATCATCACTGGCCGACAGTAGTTGTCCATCATGCCATGCCATTTTGTTTATAGACAAACGGTGGGTGTCATACCCTTTTTCACGGCTAATGACTTTGTAGAGCTTAAAATCGTCTGATCCCCAGAGCTTGATACTTTTGTCCATACTGGCGGTAGCAAAATAGGGTTGGGCAGGGTGGAAGGCAATGTGGTTCACAGCAAACAAATGAGCAGGAATGCTTTCCATTAATTCAAAAGTGGTAGTATTCCAGATCTTAACCTGCGCATCCCGTGATCCTGATACCAGGTAACTGCCGTCCGACGAGTACTGAAGCGAAAACACCGCCATGGTATGGCCTTTTAAGGTAGCTATTGGTGTATAGTCAATCAGATCGTAAATTTTAATGTCATTATCTCGGCAGCCAAAAGCCACCTGTTTTTCGTCAGGCGATATACTGATGCACCGTACCGTATCCGCAGAAACTTTTATGGTATGAACAAGCTGCAGGGTTTCCAGGCTCCAAATGGATACGGTGCCATCCTCAGAAACCACCAACAACTCTTTTTTGTTATTAACCGACTTGATATCAAATACAGGTTTGCGATGGTGCCTGAGGCCCGGAAGCAGTTGTTGTTTAATAAAATCAAATACCAGCACTTCGCCGCTGCGTAAACCGGTAAACATTAGCGGGTAACCCACAGGGCAATGAATGGCATATACTGAAGCCGCCACCGGGAACATTCCTTTAATAAAACTGTTGGTTTTTAAGCTCCACTCAACCACACCTTTATCATTGCCGCCAGTAAATAAAATACCCGGCTTTTGCGATAAGGTTAACGCAAAAATGGGGTTGCTGTGCCCGGTAAGTTCGGTGGCTTTTTGTACGGTGATCATTTGGTGGGTGGTGAGTTGTGGGTAATGAGTAGTGAAAACCAATCACTGATCTCTAACCTCTACTCACTATTTATGTCTTTGCTCTAAATTTTTGGCGATGGTTTCAAGGGTTAGCCCTTTTTCGCGAAGTAATACTATTAAATGGAACATCAGGTCTGATGCTTCATTTATCAGGTCTGTTTCGGTTTCGGCTAAGGCGGCAATTACGGTCTCAACCCCCTCTTCGCCAACTTTTTGCGCTATTTTATTTAAACCTTTTTGGCGCAGTTTATTTACGTACGATCCTTCTACCGGGTTCTCATACCGGTCGGCTACTATCTGCTCCAATTGCAGGATAAAATTTTGGTTGTAGTCTGTTTTAAAACAGGTCCTATCGCCGGTGTGGCAGGTAGGGCCATCGGCCTTAACCTTTATCAGCAGCGTATCGTTATCGCAATCTAAATGAATGCTTTTAACATGCAAGAAGTTGTTGCTGGTTTCGCCTTTTGTCCATAAGCGCTGTTTGCTGCGCGAGAAGAACGTAACAATATTTTCCCGCACGGTTTTATCATAGGCTTCCTGGTTCATGTAGCCCAGCATCAGCACTTCAAGGGTTTGTTCGTCTTGTATTACAACCGGTACCAGCCCGTCTGTTTTGTTAAAATCTATATTCATTTATATTTATCTTACTTCAATATTCCTGTCCCTTAAAATATTTTTAAGATCAGGTATTAATATCTCTCCATAGTGAAACACCGACGCTGCTAAAGCCGCATCAACATTAGTTTGCTCAAACACATCAACAAAATGCTGTACCGAGCCTGCGCCACCCGATGCTATAACGGGGATATTCACCGCGTCATTCACTTTCTTTAACAGCCCATTATCAAAACCGGCCTTGGTGCCGTCATGATCCATCGATGTTAGCAGTATCTCGCCTGCACCACGATTTGCGGCTTCTATTATCCAGTCTAAAGTTTCTTTTTCTGTTGGGATGCGGCCGCCATTTAGGTGGACTATATTTTTGCCATTGTTTACACGGGTATCAACCGCAATAACTACGAATTGTACACCAAAAGCTTTAGCCAGTTCGTCTATCAATGCAGGGTTACGCACCGCTGCCGAGTTGATGGAGATCTTATCTGCACCTGCATTTAACAACGCGTCAGCATCAGCAATTTCATTAATACCACCACCTATTGTAAACGGGATATTGATTTGCCTTGCTACTGCCTTTACAAGCTCCACCATTGTTTTACGACGCTCGTGCGTGGCAGTAATATCTAAAAATACCAGCTCATCGGCGCCCTGGCGCGAATAGTTCCAGGCCAGTTCAACCGGATCGCCTGCATCGCGCAAGTCGACAAAGTTTACGCCTTTTACGGTACGGCCGTCTTTAACGTCGAGACAGGGTATGATCCTTTTACTAAGCATGGGTTTAAAAGCGACCGTCATTGCGAGGAACGAAGCAATCTCTTAACTCTGCATTTTAATTTGCATGTGTAGAGATTGCTTCGTTCCTCGCAATGACGCTTTATTATATTTATATTGAGATGAGTGATTCTAAATTCCAGTTCTTTACTTCTTCAATGCTGATCTTACCTTCATAGATGGCTTTACCAACCACTACCGATTCAACTTTTAAGCGGTTTAATTGTTCGATGTCAGCCATAGAGCTTACACCGCCGGAAGCGATTAGTTTGATGAATGGCGAATGGTCAAGCAGCTTTTCATAAAGATCAACTCCGGCACCGCCTAATTTGCCGTCCTTGCTAATATCGGTGCATAAAAAGCGGAAGAAGCCCAGTGCCAAGCACCTGTCAACATAATCCATTAATTTAATGGGCGAACTTTCCATCCAGCCTGAATATTTGATTACTTCGTCCAATACATCAATAGCAACTACCACGTTATCGGCGCATCTGTCGCGACCGCAAAGGGCTTTGCTTAGTTCATCTAAAAACATCGGATTAGTTAAGGCTTGCGTACCCACGATAACCCGGTGCACGCCGGCGCCTACCAGCTCTTTTACTTTTTCAATACTGCGGATACCACCGCCATATTGCACCTGCATATCTGTTTTACGGATCACGTCAAACAAATATTCCTGGTTGGAAAAATCGTTTTTAGCACCGTTAAGGTCTATAATATGGATCAAATTAGTGCCGTTTGACTGATATTTTTCAATCATCTCCTCTAAAGTAACATCATAACTGGTTACTTGCTCATAGTCTCCCTCACGCAGGCGAACAACCTTTTTATTCAAAATATCAATAGCAGGGATTATATACATGTCTTTATAATTTTGAAAAGTTAGTTAATAATGTTTCGCCATAAACACCCGATTTTTCCGGGTGAAACTGGACAGCGTAAAAGTTGTCGCGCCAAATTGATGCCGAAAATTTAATATTATAATCAGTCGCGGCTAAAGTATAACTATTATCATACTCAATAAAGTATGAATGTACAAAGTAAAAATGTGAACCAACAGGAATATCTTTAAAAAGTGGATTTTCCTTTTCGGCATACACCCTGTTCCAACCGGTATGCGGTACTTTATGCTCTGGGTCGGCAGTAAATTTTAACGTTTTGATAGGGAAAAGGCCCAGCAGGTCAGAATTACCTTCTTCTGAATAATCAGTTAATAACTGCATACCCACACATATGCCCAACGTTGGTTTTTTCAATGCTTTTATAGCTGGTACCAGGCCAGAGTTGGTCAGCTTATCCATAGCTGCCCCCGCATGGCCAACACCCGGAATGATAAACCGGTCAAACTGTGCCATATCAGCCTCGGTATGTACCATACCATACTGGATCCCCAATCGCTCTAAAGCTGCTGTAAGCGAAAATATGTTGCCGGCACCGTATCTAATTATTCCGAGCCCCCCGCCACCGCGTTGGCCGTCGCTCCCCTCTGAAGGGGGAGTAAGCCCCCCTCCTTCGCGCAAGTCATCCCGCCCCCCTAAAGGGGGAGTAATGTTTGATGTTATATTTTCTTTATCTATTGAAGACATATTTATTCATTATTCGCGTTACATTTCTCCCCCTTTAGGGGGCAGGGGGGCGAGACCTAAAGTATCCCCTTTGTTGATGGTAAAACCATGTTATTTACATCACGCTTTACGGCCATTTTTATTGCCTTGGCAAATACTTTAAAAATAGCCTCAATTTTATGATGTTCGTTCTGGCCCTCGGCTTTAATGTTTAGGTTAGCTTTTGCAGCATCGCTAAACGATTTAAAGAAATGATAAAACATCTCCGTTGGTACGTCGCCAACTTTTTCGCGTTTAAAATCTGCTTCCCAAACCAGCCAGTTGCGCCCGCCAAAATCAATAGCGGCTTGCGCCAGGCAATCGTCCATAGGCAGGCAAAAACCGTAACGCTCAATACCTTTTTTATTGCCCAAAGCGGCAGCAAAAACTTCGCCTAAAGCGATGCCGGTATCTTCAATGGTGTGGTGCTCATCAATATGTAAGTCGCCTTTGGCGATTATTTCCAGATCGATACTACCGTGACGCGCGATCTGATCAAGCATATGATCAAAGAAATGCAAGCCGGTTGATACCTTGGCTTCGCCGGTACCGTCCAAATTTATTTTTACGTAGATGTCGGTCTCTTTGGTAATGCGTTTGCTTTCAAAAACACGCTCGCCCAGTTTTAAAAACTCATATATTTTTTTCCAGTCTGTCGTTTCTAACGCAACCACATCTTTTATATCAGTATTGTTCTGCGCTTCGTTACCCCCTAAGTTTGATTGATTATTTAGCCAGATTGCTTTTGCACCTAAGTTCTTCGCCAGTAAAACATCATTTCGGCGGTCGCCTATGGTGTAGGAGTTTGCCAGGTCGTATTTAGTTGTATCAAAATACTGCGTTAATAGCGCTGTGCCCGGTTTGCGGGTAGGCGCATTATCTGCCGGCCAGGTTTTATCTATATAAACAGCCGAGAAGTTTACCCCTTCATTTGCAAAAGTTTTGATGATGAAGTTATGCACCGGCCAAAAAGTATCTTCGGGATAAGCGGCTGTTCCTAAACCATCCTGGTTGGTTATCATAACCAATTCATACTCCAGTTCGGTTGCAATTTTCGACAGGTACTCGATAGCACCGGGATAAAACTCCAGTTTTTCAAACGAGTCTATTTGTTCATCAACAGGCTCCTTGATCATGGTGCCGTCGCGGTCGACAAAAAGTAGTTTCTGTAGCTTGCTCATTTAAAGTTTTTTAAAGTGTCGATCAATGTTTCATTCTCGGCCGGCGTACCCACAGTTATCCGCAGGCTGCCCTCGCAAAGATCAATTTTTGAACGATCGCGTACAATAATACCCTTTTGTACCAGGAAGTTATAAATCCCCTTGGGGTCGGTTGTTTTAACCAGGATAAAATTGGCGTCGCTTGGGTAAATATCCAGCACAAAATCAAACGCTTTTAAAGCCAGTACCAGCTTATCGCGCTGTAATAATGTTTCCTTTATCCAGCCGTTTACCTGCTCAACATTAGCCAAAGCTTTTAAAGCCAGCTGTTGTGATGATTCGTTGATGTTATATGGTGGTTTAACCTTATTCATCACCTCTATGATCTCTTCGCTGGCAAAGGCCATACCTACACGCAGGCCGGCTAATCCCCAGGCTTTTGAGAGGGTTTGTAGCACTACCAGGTTTGAATATTCGGTCAATTCCTGTATAAATGTTTTTTGGCGGCTGAAGTTGATATAAGCCTCATCAACCACCACAATACCGTCAAAGTTATTCAGCAGGGTTTCTACATTATCACGATTAATGGAATTGCCGGTAGGGTTATTTGGCGAGCAGATAAAGATCAACTTGGTGTTTTGATCTATAGCTTCGGCAATACCTTCTAAATTCAGCTGGAACTCTTCGGTGAGCGAGACCTTTTTAGTTTGGATATCGTTGATATTAGCTGACACCTCATACATACCATAGGTAGGTGGTACTAAAATTACATTATCAACACCCGGGTTACAAAAGCTACGGAACAAGATATCAATAGCCTCATCGCTACCATTACCTAAAAATATATTGCGGACAGGCAGTCCCTTAATTTCGCTTAAACGCTTTTTAACGTTGTATTGCAATGGATCGGGATAGCGGTTGTACTGATCTTCCAGCGGCGAACCAAAAGCGTTCTCATTCGCATCCAAATACACGCTGGCCTCACCCTGGAACTCATCTCGTGCGGATGAATAGGGGGTTAGGTTTTTTATGTTTTCTCTGAGTATGTTGTTTAAATTAAACATGGTCTTAAGTAATTTGTCATGCTGAGCATGGCGAAGCATCTGCCGCGCGGCGTAAGCATAGTTTTGAGATTCTTCGCTATGCTCAGAATGACAATTATTGATATTCTATTTCTTCATCCTCACACTTACCGCATTTTTATGCGCGTGCAAACCTTCTAAATCTGCCAGTATTTCTACTGATGGCCCGATGTTTTTTATGCCATCGGGCGTAATATGCTGGAACGTAATTTTCTTCACAAACGAGTCAACCGATACACCCGAATATGCCCTTGCGTATGAGCTTGTGGGCAACGTGTGGTTAGTGCCCGATGCATAATCGCCCACACTCTCGGGTGTTAAATTACCTAGGAACACCGAGCCGGCATTGATGATTTGACCAGTGATCTGTGACCAGTGCTCTGTGGCGAGTATTAAGTGTTCCGGCGCATATTCATTGCTGAACTGCATGGCTTCATCCAACGTTTTTGTTATAACGATGTATGAATTATCCAGCGCCTGTTTAACAATCTCGGCACGCGGTAAAACGGCTGTTTGTTTCTCAACTTCGGCTAAGGTCGCGTTAGCTATTGCTGCCGATGTGGTGACCAATATGGATTGACTATCAATACCATGCTCAGCCTGCGCTAAAAGGTCGGCGGCAATAAACTCAGGCGTAGCGGTTTCATCGGCAATCACCAATACTTCCGATGGGCCGGCAGGCATATCTATAGCCGTGGTAGTGGTCGACTGGATAATGGTTTTAGCCTTGGTTACAAACTGGTTACCCGGTCCAAAGATCTTATCAACCCTGCTAATTGTCTCGGTGCCGTAAGCCATAGCCGCTATAGCTTGTGCGCCGCCTGCCATATAGATCTTATCAATGCCTAATAATAGCGCCACGTAAGCAATAAAAGCATTAACCTTACCATTTTTTTGCGGCGGCGAGCAAACTACTATTTCATGGCAACCCGCAATGCGTGCCGGGATGCCCAGCATTAAAAAAGTACTTGGCAAAACTGCTGTGCCGCCGGGGATGTATAAGCCAACTTTTTCAATCGGCCGTAACTCGCGCCAGCAGGTAACGCCGGGCATGGTTTCAACCTTGTCCTCGGCCTTTAACTGTGTTTGGTGGAACTTATAGATGTTATTATAAGCAATATCTAAAGCAGCTTTCTGGTCGGGCGATATGGTTGCCGCCATCTCTTCCAGCCCGGCTTTATCAAGGTACAGCTTGCTTAAAGTAACCTTGTCAAACTTATCAGCATAGTCAAACAAAGCACGGTCACCATTTTGCTGCACGGCGGCTAAAACCTCCTCAACAATAGCGCGTATCTCATTAGCCGGGTCAACATTACGCTGCACCAGCCTGGTGATATCCTGTTTACTTAAGTCTGAATAATTAAACTGCTTCATTAGCCGCCCTGCCCCCTAAAGGGGGAGTTTTTAATGTTTTATTTATGTGCCCAACTAATTGTTCCCCCTGTAGGGAGTTAGGGGGGCTAAAGTATTATCTTCTCAATCGGCATTACCACAATGCCCTGTGAGCCGGCTTGTTTTAGCTGGCTTATGCGGTCCCAAAAATCGCGCTCGGGTATTACGGTATGTACCGCAACCCAGCCTTCTTCGGCCAGTGGTAGTACTGATGGGCTTTTTACACCCGGTAACAATGCCAATACGCCTTCAAGATTAGATTTTAATACATTCAGCACCACGTATTTAGTTTCCTTGGCACGTAATACCGATTGGATGCGTTGCATCAATTCTTGTACCAGGTCATTCGTTTCGCTGCCTTTCGATCCTATTAATACTGCCTCGGACGCCATTACATCAGCAAAAGGTTTTAAGCCATTGCTTTTTAATGTGCCGCCGGTTGATACCAGGTCGCAGATAGCATCGCTCAATCCCAGGCCCGGAGAAATTTCAACCGAACCCGAAATGGTACGGATATCTGCATGAATATTTTGCTTTTGCAGGAACTTACCTAATATAACAGGGTAGGTGGTAGCTATTGATCTGCCTTCAAGGTGGTTTAGTTCGGTAATATCGCTATTGTTGGTGATGGCAATTTTTAACGAACATTTACCAAAGCCTAAGCGCTGTAAGTAGCTTACAGATACTTCGGTTTCTTCAATAACGTTTTCGCCAACTATGCCCAGATCAGCAATGCCGTCCTGTACATATTCCGGGATATCATCATCGCGCAGGAACAAAATTTCCAGCGGGAAATTAGAGACAGGAGAGATAAGCGAGCTCTTATAATTTTCAAAATTTAAGCCGCAATTTTTTAATAATTCAACAGATTTTTCGTTGAGCCGACCCGATTTCTGGATCGCTATTTTAAGTGTTTTCACTGAGTGTATTTAAGGGTACTACTATAAAAATTATAAACGGGGGTTGTTATTTCGCGTAGAAACATACATTATCTAATCACCACAAAGTGGTGATGGTGCAGATGCAATTGATGTATGTTATTTAGTCCCATTTTTATATAGTAAAACTATAGATAAGCGCTGCAAATATAGGCAGTTGTTTTTAAAATCAAAATAAATAGTAAAATGGTCGACTTTTTTTATTTGATCTCTTCGCCATTGTATTCAAAAATCGTCCCATCCTTTAAATCGTACAGATGCTTTAATTTATGTTCTTTTTCAATATCGTGGATATTGATCAACTCGACATTATCCAAACTTTTAAACCAGATATAGTAATAATGCTGCCGCTCATAAAACTTCGCAACATCCTTTTTAAAATAACGGTGCGGCACCAGGGTGGACGACATCCCGGTAAAGAAATAAACAGCCTCATCCGCATTGGACACCACAGGCTCGCCCGGTTTAAAAATATGCTTGTGTGACCGTAAAAACGCTACAAAAGGAGAGGTGTTCCAACTGTCGTCCGAGTAGCCAGGTACGCCATAATCCAGTTCATCATCGTAGCGTTCAAGGTCAACCTGCAAGGTCGAATAATCAAAAGCCAGCATTAGTAATATAGCAACGCCTGCTAACACGTATTTGGCCTTCTTTTTCAGCGTAACCAATACATCGGGCACCCAACTGGTACATGACATTAATAATGGTATAAACATAGGCGACAGTAACCTGCTGTTTAACCGCTCGAACCGCGAAAACGTAGCCAGCAGGACAATAAATAAACCATAAACCAGTGTATAAGCTATCACTATGTTCTCGTAACTGTTAATGCGGCCCGTAAGCGCTTTCCAGCCCAAAATGGCTATCAGCGTTATTAATACCAATGCAGCAAATGCTGTGGCATAGTTGTCGGCACTTTCATGGAAGCTGGCCCAGTCGCAAAATACGGTGCCGGCATAGTGCAGGTTTTCGCTGAAAGAGGTAACAGAAGGCAGGCGTTTACCTGTACTTAAACCGGTGTTAAGGCTGTTCAAAAACAGGTTGCCGGCCAGTAAGGATATCGACCCAAAACCTAAAATGAGGATATGTTTTATTTTTCTGCGGATGGTAAGCTGGTCGTCCAGTAATAACATTAACCCGCCTGCGCCAATCAGGGTAATACCGGCATAACGCGTTATACAGGCAATGGCGGTAATGATCACCACCATTACTAAGGAGAAGGTACTATGCAGGCGCATATAATGGTGATAGGACAGTATAAACAGCATTACCTCCAGTATAAACAACGTCTCAGACCATAAAAAACTGTAGATCTCTATCAGCGCCGGGCTTAGTATAATAGCCGTCAGTACCAATATTTTATAGATCCTGGCATGGGTAATGAACCGTTCCATCATCCAGCCGGTAACAAATATCACCGCTGCAAAAAGGCACGAGTTAATAACAGAGCCCGCTATAAAACCGTTAACCCCGGTAACAAACTGTATCACCCCTAAAAAAAAGGGATAAAATACCGGGAAAAACGTAAGTGGTGTGCCGTTAAATGTTAAGAGCGACCAATGTGCCTGTATGCTATTAGCCGTACTGGCATACATGATAGAATCCGGGGAGATACCAACACCGCTGTAACTTGTAAAAATATAAATCACGATGTAGCCTATAATGGCGGCTATCAGGGTATCGATATGTTTTAAGTAAGCGGTGTATTTTGTCATGTTGTAACTAAGCTATCATATCCAGCACCGTACTTATCGGCTGGTCGCTATCAATCAAAATACCTTTAACACCCGCGGCGGTTCCGGCTTCTACATCGCGTTCGCGGTCGCCAATAAAATATGATTTTGACGGATCGATGTTATATTTTTCAATGCCTTGCAGCAGCAGGCCCGGTTTGGGTTTGCGGCAATCACAGTCGCCGGTAAAGTTGGGGTGGTGCGGGCAGTAAAACATATCGGTAAACTCCACGCCGTGTTCATGGTAGGCTTCGCGCAGCTTGGTATGCATCTTGGCAAGCTCTTCTTCGGTATACCAGCCTTTGGCAAGGCCGCCCTGGTTGGTGGCTACAATTAACAGGTACCCTTTATCCTGTAAAGTCTTTAACGCGTCATAATTATCAAGAATAATAAAATCTTCTACCCGGCGAATGTAATCGCCTTGTTCATGGTTCAACACACCATCGCGATCTAAAAAAACAGCTTTATTTTTTGCAGACATTAATTAAAATTTTGGCAAAAATACTAAAAGGATTTTAATGCGGCTTACCTATCGCGTAGATTCACCCGACCTTTGCTTCGCTCGGTCACCCTCTCTTCCGCAAGCGGTAAAGAGGGTTGTTTTATATAACCATGCCTAAATTACCCTCTTTCCGCCGAAGGCGAAGAGAGGGTGCTCCAGCGAAGCGTAGAGCGGGTGAGTTGTCGCCGATTATCGCTGTTGATTTCCTTCATTTAAAAAATTAAATAAGGTTTAAAAACATTCTCCCCAATTACATTTTGCTATAAATCTTTAAATAAAATTAAAGTTCGACTATCAAATCAATAGAACTACTTATTGCCGATCCATATAATTTAAGTCATATAATTTGCGATAATTTAATATGATTTGTTAATTTTTTATTAAATTTTAAATTATCGCCTATATTATCTGCCAATTTTTAAGAGAATACCAAAAATTAATATTTATATCGTAAAAACGTTTTGCATTCTGTATTTTCGTGGTTACGAACACTTATAAACCCGTTTGTATAGCGATGGATCAGAACGATAGCACACGACAGGGTCTTTACAGGCCAGAATTTGAACACGACTCTTGCGGTACAGGCTTTATCACCAATATTAATGGTCATAAAGACAACCAGATAATTGATAATGCGCTTACCATGTTAGAAAACATGGAACATAGAGGTGCCTGCGGCTGCGATCCCGATTCGGGCGATGGCGCGGGTATATTGATACAACTGCCCCATGAGTTTTTCATGGAAGAATGCTCATACCTGGAGATCAGCCTGCCCGAACCGGGCGAGTATGGTGTAGGTATGATATTTTTACCGAAGGAATCGGTACTTAAAAAAGCCTGCCGCACGGTAATTGATAATGCAATTGATAAGTTAGGACTTCATAAATTAGGCTATCGTAAATTAACGGTAAACTCGTCAGTAATAGGCGAAACAGCACGCAGCGCCGAACCGGATGTTGAGCAGGTGTTTATTTCAAGGCCGCTCCATATTACCAATACCGAAGATTTTGAACGTAAGCTATACGTATTAAGAAGATACATCAACAAAACAGTTACCGAAACTATACCCAGTGCAAGGAATGACTTTTATTTCCCGTCGTTATCCTGCAAAACCATTGTATATAAAGGCCAGTTAACTACTTACCAGTTGCGCCAGTATTATGCTGATCTTACCGATCCGCGTATGGCATCAGCTTTGGCGGTGGTTCACTCGCGTTTCTCAACCAATACGTTCCCATCGTGGAAACTGGCCCAGCCGTTCCGTATGATAGCGCATAATGGCGAGATCAATACATTAACCGGTAACTTAAACTGGTTTTACTCAGGCCTGAAATCATACGCGTCTGCCTACTTCACTAACGAGGAGATGGAGATGCTGTTACCGGTGGTTGATAATAACCAGTCGGATTCGGCCTGTTTAGATAACATCATCGAGATCCTGCAACATACCGGCCGCTCATTACCACACGTAATGATGATGCTGATACCCGAAGCATGGGACGGTAACGAGCAGATGGACCCGATAAAGAAAGCTTTCTACGAGTTCCACGCTACGTTAATGGAGCCATGGGATGGACCGGCAGCAATCAGCTTTACCGATGGTAAACTGGTAGGCGCGGTGCTTGACCGTAACGGCCTGCGCCCATTACGTTATACCATAACTAATGATGGCCGTGTTATAGCAGCCTCTGAAACAGGTGTACTTAAAATAGACGAGAAAACAGTTTTACGTAAAGGCCGTTTACAGCCGGGTAAAATGTTATTGATCGATACCGAGCACGGCAAGATCATTACCGACGAAGAGATAAAACAACAAATAGCGTCTCGCCAGCCTTACGGCCGCTGGTTAGAGAACTATAAAATAAAGATGGAGGACCTTACCGAGCCGCGTTTAGCTTTTGCTAACCTAAGCGCCGATTCGGTTTTCCGCTACCAGCAGGTATTTGGCTATAGCCGCGAGGATATCGATACCATTATCAAACCAATGGCGCTTGATGGTAAAGAGCCGATAGGATCAATGGGTACTGATGTGCCTTTGGCTATCCTGTCAGACAAGCCGCAGCATTTATCAAGCTACTTTAAGCAGTTTTTTGCGCAGGTAACCAACCCGCCGATAGACCCTATCCGCGAGCGTTTGGTAATGAGCCTGGCTACCTTTATAGGTAACAACGGTAATTTATTGGACGAGGATAAAATGCATTGCCATTGCGTAACGCTTAAACACCCGATCTTAAAAAATCACCAGTTAGAAAAACTTCGCAGTATTGATACCGGCATGTTCCATGCTAAAACGCTACAAACCTATTTTAACGCTGATGGTAACCCGGGTTCGTTACAAAAAGGTATCGAGCGTGTTTGCCGCTATGCGGAGGATGCTGTTGCCGATGGATTTGAAGTATTGATATTATCTGACCGCGCGGTCGACTCTGAGCACGCGCCTATACCATCGTTATTAGCGGTATCTGCCGTGCATCACCACCTGATAAAAAAAGGCTTGCGTGGCGCTGTAGGTATCGTAGTTGAGACCGGTGACGTTTGGGAAGTACACCACTTTGCCTGTTTATTAGCATTTGGCGCGACTGCCATTAACCCATACCTGGCACAGGCAACTATCGAGAACTTAAAAGAAAGCGGTGCATTAGAAACCAACCTGGACACTAAATATCTGTTAAAGAACTATGTAAAATCCATTAACGACGGTCTGTTAAAGATCTTCTCGAAAATGGGTATCTCTACCCTGCAGTCATACCATGGATCGCAGGTGTTCGAGATCCTGGGATTGAACAAAGACGTAGTAAATAAATATTTCTGCGGAGCGGTTACCCGTATCGGCGGTTTAGGTTTGGATGAGATCGCACGCGAATCGCTTTGCAAACACCGCATAGGCTTTGGCGCTAAAAACGAAAGCCGTTTATTACCTGAAGGTGGTATTTACCAGTGGAAACGCCGTGGCGAAGAACACTTATTTAACCCCACTACCGTACACTTATTGCAACATGCTACCCGCAGCAATAACTATGAGGTTTATAAAAACTACGCTAAAGCTATTAACGAGCAAAGCGAGAAACATTACACCATTCGTGGTTTATTAGATTTTGCACATCACCGCGAAGCGATCTCGATAGACGAGGTTGAGCCGGCAGAAAACATCATGAAGCGTTTCGCTACCGGTGCAATGTCATTTGGCTCGATATCGCACGAGGCACACAGCACCATGGCAATTGCCATGAACCGTATTGGCGGCCGCAGCAATACCGGCGAAGGTGGCGAGGACGAAATGCGTTACGAACCATTGCCTAACGGCGATTCTATGCGTTCGTCTATCAAGCAGGTAGCATCTGGTCGTTTTGGGGTTACCTCAAACTACCTGACTAACGCCGACGAACTACAAATTAAAATGGCGCAAGGTGCAAAACCCGGCGAAGGGGGGCAGTTACCGGGCCATAAGGTTGACGACTGGATAGCAAAAACCCGTCACTCAACCCCGGGCGTTGGTTTGATATCGCCGCCGCCGCACCACGATATTTATTCGATTGAGGATTTGGCGCAGCTGATATTCGACTTAAAAAATGCTAACCGCACTGCCCGTATCAACGTTAAGCTGGTATCAAAAGCAGGTGTGGGCACTATAGCCGCAGGTGTTGCCAAAGCACATGCCGATGTTATCCTGATAGCCGGCTATGACGGTGGTACCGGTGCATCGCCAATAAGCTCGGTAAAACACGCAGGTTTACCATGGGAGCTCGGCTTAGCCGAAGCACACCAGACACTGGTACGCAATAAACTACGCAGCCGCGTGGTGTTACAAACAGATGGTCAGCTTAAAACAGGCCGCGATTTAGCTATTGCAGCCTTAATGGGTGCAGAGGAGTGGGGTGTTGCAACCGCGGCGTTAGTTGCCGGTGGTTGTATCATGATGCGTAAGTGTCATTTAAATACCTGCCCGGTTGGTGTTGCTACACAAGATCCGGAATTAAGAAAATTATTCTCTGGCAAGCCGGAGCACGTTGTAAACTTATTTAAATTTATGACCGAGGAGCTGCGAGAGATCATGGCCGAGTTAGGTTTCCGTACCATTAACGAAATGGTGGGCCGCGTTCAGTTCCTGAAGGTAAGAGATAATATTAAGAGTTGGAAGGCTAAGAAAGTTGATCTTTCAGGTATCCTGCACCCGGTAAATAATCCAAAAGATGTTACGCTGTACAACAGCGAATCGCAGGATCATGGCATGGCCGAGATCATCGACTGGAAATTATGGGAAGACGCAAAACCTGCATTAGCTGATAAAACACCGGTATTTGGTACTTATGATGTGAAGAACACCGACCGTACCATTGGCGCGTTGTTATCAAACGAGATCTCGAAGATCTACGGCTCGGCCGGTTTGCCTGATAATACCATCAACTATAAATTTAAAGGATCAGCCGGGCAAAGCTTTGGCGCTTTTGCAACCAAAGGCGTATCGTTTGAGCTGGAAGGCGAAGCTAATGATTATGTAGGTAAAGGTTTATCCGGTGCGCAACTGGCGGTTTATTCATCGGCTGACGCCACTTACCTGGCCGAAGAAAATATTATCATAGGTAATGTTGCCTTATACGGTGCAACATCGGGCGAAGCCTTTATTGGCGGCATGGCCGGCGAGCGTTTCGCGGTACGTAACTCGGGCGCTACAACAGTTGTTGAAGGTATTGGCGACCATGGTTGCGAGTACATGACCGGCGGCTTGGCGCTTATCCTTGGGAAAACGGGCCGTAACTTTGCCGCAGGCATGAGCGGCGGTATCGCCTGGGTTTATAATCCGGATGGCGATTTTGCCGAAAACTGCAATATGGAAATGGTTGACCTTGACCCGCTGACGCTTAAAGACGAGGAGCAGATCCTTACTTTATTGCGTAAGCATGTTAGCTTAACCGGCAGCAAGCTGGCGCAATCGATCATCAAAAACTGGAACAAGGCTTCTACAGATTTTGTGAAAGTGTTCCCTAAGGAGTATAAAAAAGTAGTAGAGAAATTAGAATATCAAACTGTAAGCAAATAATTCACAGATGGGAAAAGTAACAGGATTTCAGGAATACGACAGGAAGATGCCTGAAAAATTATCGCCTGCAGAACGTGTAAAAAACTATAACGAATTTGAGAGCTTATATACAGACGAAGAGTTAAATAAACAATCGGCGCGCTGCATGGACTGTGGTATTCCGTTTTGCCATTCGGGCTGCCCGCTGGGTAATATCATCCCTGAGTTTAACGACGCGGTTTATAATAAAAAATGGGAAGAGGCTTACCAGATCCTTGCATCAACCAATAACTTCCCTGAATTTACCGGCCGCATTTGCCCGGCACCGTGCGAATCTGCATGTGTATTGGGCATAAACAAACCGCCGGTTGCAATTGAAGAGATAGAAAAACACATTATAGAAATTGCTTACCAGAAAAACCTGGTAAAACCGGTAGCGCCATTGGTTAAAACCGGTAAAAAAATTGCCGTTGTTGGTTCTGGTCCTGCCGGATTAGCTGCCGCCGCGCAATTAAGCAAAGCCGGCCACGAGGTTACGCTATATGAGCGCGATGATAAAATTGGCGGCTTATTACGTTATGGTATCCCTGATTTCAAAATGGAAAAATGGATCATCGACCGCCGTATGGAGGTGATGGAGAAAGACGGCGTTATATTTAAAACCAATACCGAAATAGGTAAGGATATAGCTGCCGATGAACTGGTGCGTAGTAATGACGCGGTGGTTTTATCGGGCGGTTCAACCATTCCGCGCGATCTACCTATCCCAGGCCGTGAACTGAAAGGCATCCATTTTGCGATGGACTTTTTAAAGCAACAAAACAAACGTGTTGGCAACTCGCCCATTACAGCCGAAGATATTTTAGCTACCGGTAAAGATGTAGTAGTTATTGGTGGTGGTGATACCGGATCAGACTGTGTTGGTACATCAAACCGCCAGGGTGCGGCATCTATTAAACAATTTGAGGTGATGTTTCAACCGCCTGAGCAGCGCACACAACACATGCCATGGCCAACTTACCCTATGGTGTTAAAGATCACCAGTTCGCACGAAGAAGGTGTTGAGCGCCATTGGGGTGTAAATACCAAAGAGTTCTTAGGCGATGAGAACGGCAACCTTAGAGCGCTGCGCGTAACAGACGTTAGCTGGGAAGTTGATGTAATGGGCCGCCCTATTAAGTTTAGCGAAGTTGAAGGATCAGAGCGCGAGATACCTTGCCAAAGAGTGTTCCTGGCAATGGGTTTCTTAAACCCGCAATACGCAGGTATGTTGCAGAGCCTTGGTGTTGAATTAGACGGCCGCAAAAACGTAAATGCTAAAGAAGGCGTTTACCGTACCAACGTAAGTAAAGTATTTACAGCAGGCGATATGCGCCGCGGACAATCATTGGTTGTTTGGGCGATATCAGAAGGCCGCGAATGCGCCCGCAAGGTTGATGAGTTTTTAATGGGACACTCTGTATTAGAGAGCAAGGATTCTGTTAACCAGTTCGACCAGGTGTTTGATTCGTAGGCCACCTAACCCCCTGAAGGGGGAATAATATTGGAGATCCTCTTTCGCGTGTGCGGGAGAGGATATTTTTTATAACCCATAATTTTTTTGATGAGTGCGCAATACCAGTGGTAAATTTTGGTGCTTATCTGGGTAAAAGCGGGTGATTAGGAGTATCTAAATGGTGCATAAATGGCTACTTTTTATGCATAAACGGCTAATTTTTGTCCATAAATAAAAACAAATAAAAATATTTACTTTTCTGATGGGTTCTTTTTGCCGTCATTTAATTTCTCTGCCAGTCTAACCAATCGCTCGTCGCGGGTCTTTTCCTGTTTGGCGGTAAGGATCCAGAGGACGTATTCTTTTTTGTTGGAGTAGGAGAGCTGCTGGTAAAAATCCATAGCCCGGGGTTCGGTTTTCAGGGCATCGGCTATGATGGGTGGGAGCTTTATCTGCTTGTTATCCACATCGATATAGGCGCTGTACTCGTTTTGGCGGATGTTTTCCTTGTTCCCTTCTGGCTCTCTTGCCTGCCCAAGCGGCCTGAAACGTAATGCGGTCCAGGTATCATCAATAGCTGCCGAGGCTACGATTCGGAGATCATATTTGGCCACTTCGTCCCAGCTGCCCATCATTTCCAGGTCGCTTTTAATACCCGAACTCTTTTTGGGGTAGGTTATCCAGAAAATGGTATCGGGTTTTAATACCGGTACAATTATCTTTAAAGATTCAGCCAGTTCAGCGGCATCTTTAACAAATAGCTGCACCCCGTCAAATTGCCTGCTGGGGTTGAAAAATAAGGTAACACCTTCGGGTAAAGGTTCAAGTATGGCGAAGTAGCTTTTGGGAGCATTATAAAACAACCAGTTTTTACTGGGTTTTATGAATAGTTTTTTAGCTAATGCGCTCATACGCCAATATTTACAAATTCAATTTAGCAAAGAAATCCCACAATACAATACCTGCCGATACCACGATATTGAACGAATGCTTGGTGCCAAACTGCGGTATTTCTATACAGGTATCAATTATTTGCATCACTTCATCGCTAACGCCATTTACCTCATTACCAAATATTAACGCGTATTTGGTGGTTTTGTTGGGGATAAATTCGTTAAGCATCACGCTGTTTTCGGCCTGCTCAATTGCTATGATCTGGTAACCCTCTGCGCGTAATTGTTTAACAGCTGCTACAGCGTCCTCATGGTACGTCCAGTTAACAGACTGGGTTGCCCCAAGTGCCGTTTTCTCTATCTCGCGATGCGGGGGCTGCGCCGTTATCCCGCATAAACAGATCTGCTCCACCGCAAACCCATCCGACGTACGAAATATCGACCCAATATTATGCATACTGCGTACGCTGTCCAGTACCACTGCTAGGGGTAGTTTCTGCTGATCTTTAAATTCAGATATGGTGGCGCGGTTAAGCTCGTCTAATTTTAATTTTCGCACTTTAGTTATGCTTCGCTGTTTAATGACAATGTCCCAACACCTATACCAATCAATGATTGATATACAGATGGGGCGTAACCAATTTTAGCTGTATAATAAGTATTTAATTCCTGGCTGAAGTTTTCAAATTCGTCATGTTTAACTAAAGCTATGGCACAGCCGCCAAATCCTGCGCCTGTCATGCGTGCTCCGGCTACGTGTGGGTTAGTTTTAGCATATTCTACTACTGTATCAAGCTCTTTGCCGCTAACTTCGTACAGGTCACGTAATGAGTCGTGCGAGGCATACATCAGTTTGCCAAAACCGATTAGATCGTTTGCCGCAAGCGTATCGGCGGCTAATTTTACCCTGTCGTTCTCTTCAACAACGTGTTGGGCACGTTTGCGCACCACCTCATCAGCTATTAAATTTTTATGCAGATTAAAAGTAGCGGTATCAATATCGCATAAGTAATTAATACTGAGCTCCTGGTTAAGCGCTTTTAACGCTGCCTGGCACTCTTCAACACGCTCATTGTATTTCGACTCGACCAGTTTACGCGATTTATTGGTATTGATGATAGCCAGCACATAATCGCCTAAGTTGCTTGGTACAATATCATATTTAAGCGTGTCGCAGTTTAATACAATAGCTTTGTCCTTTTCGCCAAAGGCAACAGCAAACTGGTCCATAATACCACAGTTCATGCCTATAAAGTTATTCTCTACCGACTTGGCAATCTTCACCAGCTCCAGTTTAGTATAACCACCATTAAACAGATCGTTTAAAGCATAGGCCATTACCACCTCAATTGATGCAGATGATGATAAACCTGCGCCAATAGGTATATCGCCAAAAAATAACAGATCAAGTCCTCCCAGTTTATGGCCGTCTTTCAGAAAATGGTTGATTACCCCTAAAGGGAAATTGTACCAGCCATCGCCATCTTTTTCATAGCCGTCTTTTAAAGTGATCTCCGGGTTCTCATCAAAATTCAGGCTCTTAAAGCGGAACACGTTATCCTGGTTGGTACTTATTAATAAGTAGGTGCCAAAAGTAATTGCAGCCGGCATTACAAGCCCGCCATTGTAATCAATGTGCTCGCCTATTAAGTTTACCCTTCCCGGCGAGAAGTAAGCGTGTTGGGCCTCTTTATGGTATATTTCAGAAAATTTTTGTGCTAAACCGTATTTCATTTTAAGCTATATTATTGGTTTGGCAAATATTGTAAATATTACACTATTAGTATTACTGCCGCCATTAATAATTGTAAATAATTAAACAGGTTATGAATCGGTCTGCTCAGTGTTATATTTGTAACAACTAAAATTATAAACCATGGATCAATACTTAATAACCGCATACGATTACACCGACGAAGGCGCATTTGAAAGAAGAATGGGCGTAAGGCCGCATCATTTAGATGGCGCTAAGGACCTTAAAGCCAAAGGTAACTATGTTATAGGAGGAGCGATGCTGAATGAAGAAGGTAAAATGATTGGCTCGACTATGATCCTCCAGTTTGAGAATGAAGAAGAGCTGGAGGCCTGGAAACAAGGCGAACCGTATATCACCCAAAAGATATGGGAATCGGTTGATATAAAACCGTTTAAAGTGGCTAATGTGTAATAGCTAAAACGAAAAGACCCCAATCAAGGGGTCTTTTTATAAATTAACTTTTACTTCTTCTTTTCTACCGTGCCTGATGAAAGGTTTATAGAATAAGTATTAGTACCCAAGGTTAGTATAGCTTCATTATATCCCGGGAATGCTATTGTCCCCTCAAATAAAAATGCGCCTTTAGGCGAATTGCCGGTTATTGTGCAAGTGGCTGTACCGCTTGAAATCATTGAAAGGTTTGAGGCAGTAGCCTTATTAACAAGCAGATTTTTAACCGTTATATCAATTGAAATTGTTCCGGCCCTTGCTGTATCGGCTTTTAATTTAAAAGTCCCCATGGTTTTAAACTGGCCATTAATTACATATGCCTGTGCCGCAGGTGTTAAACCCGCCACGGTTACAGTTGAGCTGCCGTTGCCATTCGCCGATATTTTGGGCCCATTGTAATTACCGCTGAATGTTAATGTGCTGCTAACATTGTCTGCCTGTTTGTTGGCGTTACAATTAAGCTTATTGGTGATCTTTTGTTTAAAGCTACAAAGTATTACAGATCCCGGCTGATTTTGACGTACTATCGTATCAACATGCGTTGCGCCACAACCTGTTGCATTGGTATATAGCGTCTGCGAGCTTAAAGAAATATCATTTGATATTGCAGCAAGGCCGTTTGAGCCTGATGCCAATGAACCAGCTATCATCAATGCCGATTCTTCATTGCTGATGGGGGTGCCATCTGTTTTAACCTGTAATTTTTTACAGGCGGTAATGCCCATAAAACTAACAGCAATTATGAATATAAGGGGGTACTTCATAAAAACTTTTTGTCTATTATTTAATCAATTTTAATTTCTAAAAATAGACATTATTATGACAATTTAATAAAATGTTAATAAATTTTTTGGTAAGCGGATTGATAAAAGAAAAAAGGGCTTTGCGTATAATACAAAGCCCTTTCATTACAAATTTAATTTTATTACAGCTTATAAGGCAGGAGATATAGTGTTGAGATCTGCGATATCTTCAGCCGTCAACTCAATATTTATTGTCTTCATGTTTTCTTCCAAATGCTCAACGCTTGATGTGCCGGGAATCAACAAGATATTATCAGCATGGTTTAACAACCAGCTTAAAGCTACCTGGTGTACAGTAGCACCGTATTTTTCGGCAATGGTTTTTAGCTTATCCTGCGCGGCTACATTGCCGGCATTAAGCGGGAACCAGGGGATGAAAGCAATGTTTTGCTCTTTGCAGTAGTTCAATACCGCTTCCCATTTACGGTTATCCACGCTGTACATGTTTTGAACCGATACCACTTCGAAATATTGCTGCGCCTTTTTAATGTCATCAACACTAACTTCTGATAGCCCTATGTGTTTGATCTTGCCATCCTGCTGTGCCTGTTTTAAAAAGTTAAAGGTATCTTCGGCCGGTACTTTAGGGTCTATCCGGTGTAGTTGATATAGATCTATCCGGTCAAGCTTCAGGCGTTTTAAACTTCCTTCCAGCGCTTCCTTTAAATGATCAGGATGCGCGTTAACTGGCCATTGATCGGGGCCGGTACGTTCTAAACCTCCCTTAGTGGCAATTACCAATCCTTTAGGATAGGGGTATAGTGCCTCGGCTATTAACTCTTCCGATACATACGGGCCGTAACTATCTGCCGTATCAATAAAGTTTACGCCTAATTCAACCGCGCGTTTTAATACACTGATTGATTCGTCATGATTATTGGGCGGGCCCCAAATGCCTTTGCCGGTTATCCGCATTGCGCCGTAACCTAACCGGCTTACAATAAGGTCGCCGCCTATTGTAAATATCTTGTTGTACAAGTTCGCTGTATCAGCCATGATAATGTTTTTATAGTGTGGTAAATAAACAATGAATTTAGGCTGATTGTTCTTAAATATGGTGGGCTGATTGTCATATTTAAAAAAGCCCTAAAAAAGCAAAAGTTGACCCATTGAGCCAACCTTTGTTGTTATTTATAATGGGATTTATTTTACCGTATACCGGTAAAGTGTGCGCCCGATATTTCCATTACTGTCAATGCCTTCAATTATGGCACGGTAGGTGCCGGTGCCATCAGCATTAAAAAAGTCAAATGTGGCATTGCCGTCCTTATCAGTCAGTACTTTTGGGTTCCAGTAAATGGTTGTCCTCAAATCACCGCCAAATGAGCCGTTTTTTGCAGCATCATATTTAGGCGAATAAAATGAACGCGCCATATAATAGCCTTTAGGAGTGAAGTTAACGGCACTGTATTGCGATGTTGTTAACTGGGCAAGCAACTCTCTATCTAATTTTGGTTTTGTAGTTTTTTTACTGCTTATAACAATAACCCCGTTTGTGTTATTCATACGGTTTACGCCGCTTAAACCCTCGCTGTTAAATATTTCTATCTGATCTATACTCTCGGCGGGGATACCGAAAAGATTCGGAAAATCGACAATCGCACCGTCCAGGTATATTGACGCTTCCACTTTTTTGCCGGCATTATAGTCGCGCGTTATATATAGCTTATCCTGATAGTAGGTAATTCCGGGTAATGTGGCTTTTATACACTCGTATAACGAACCGCAATCAGTAAGGCGTTTACCATCCACTACGTGGTCTGGTATGCTGCTTAACCCTACCAACGAGGTAAAATCCTGGTGGCTGACCTTTTTTTCGACCTTTTGCTCTTTAATAACAACTTCTTTAATTACATGCGAATTGGCTGCCTGCCTCTTATCGTTCTGTAAATAGGCATTAAGTACTGTATCAATGTTGATCACTTCATCCGCAGCATTAAGATTGGGTGTTGGTGCCTGTGGCGATGGATTATTGAGCATTATCATCAGGTTATTAGCGTTTAATGAGCCTTTGGCATTAATAACGGCTTTAACCGAATCGGGAAAAAATAGCTTAGAGATCTTAAATTCCCCTTCAGGGCCGGTGTTAACCGTTGCAGAAACTTTCATGTTTTTAATATAAAAGTTTAAAGTTCCGCGTGGCATTGGCATACCTTGGCTTGTACGCAATGAGCCTGTAATTTCTATACCATCTTCCGGCCAAAACTTTATAGCAGGTTGTTTATTTGCAAATACATCCTTATAAATAATGCGCCTGTAACCTTGGGTAAGCATTAAAACATCCAAATCGGCAGCAGTTTTATCACTTATCTTATTAAAATAATAGTTAGGCTTTTCGATATAGCCCTTCAGGTCCGAGGTAAGCAATTGGTTGGTTAAAATGGTAGTTTCTGAATTTTCATCAAACGGAACTTTTTTATCGTCCAATACAGTTACCGATAAGTTAGCTAAGGCAGGCTGGTTGGCCGCTGTTTTAGCCGTAACGTTAAAAGTCACCGGGTCACGCACCCCATAAGTTGTTTTGGCGGTACTTAAACCTATTTTTAATTGATCATTACGTTGTATAAATACAATACGTTCTGCCAGCGGGTCTCCGTTTGCGGCAAAAATTGTAAACTGGGCAACGCCGGAAGGGAATTTGGATTTAGCTATCGCAGCCGAATAGGTTTTAGTTACAAGTGCTGATTGCCCGCCATAACAGATAACCTGACCCGATTGCCCCAAAACTGAGATCTTTTTGTATTTGTTAGCCAGGAAATAGGCATCATTTGCCGAGATTGTAAGCGTCAGTTTGTCGGGATCGGTAGTATTTACAGAAACGGTTATGCCCGAGTCTTTGGGTTTTGGCAGGTCATAGGTGTTTTGTGATCCATCCGGGAAAGTTAAAGTTGCCTTATACGTTTTACCGGTTTGCGGCTCTAATTCAAACACCCCCATGCCTAAATGTAGCGCCGAAACGGTTGCTACTACGGTGCCGCTGTTATCTATTATAGTTCCTTTAACATCTGTACCTAATCCATCAGGTTTAACAGCCTTAAAGGCCACTTTAGATTTAATGCCGGCTACCAGGTCGCCACCTTCGGGGAAAAATTGAACGTCAATTGGTGCAGCAACATTTTTTAACGAATAAGTATTTACAAAAGTGTTGTTATTGATATCAATGCCTGCTATCAGGTTAGCTTTGCCTAAGCCTTCTGTTTTATTTGTGGTGAAACTAATGTTGATATTTCCCTGAGCATCAGTTGTGCCCTTGCCTTTGCTTATACTTTCGTCATCGGTGTTTTGTACTTTCCAGCTAACTTTCCGGCCTGCATAGTCGCGGCCATCAGCCGTATAATAATGTATTTCCGCGTCAACTTTTGCGGTGTTGTTTTTAAATTGTCCGGATAGGGTTATATTGCTAAAAACGTTTTTATCTACAAGCGTACCAACCGGTATTGTTTTACTAAAGAAATAAACCGGGTCAAAATTACGCATCCAGTTAGTGTAGGCTTTTATATGGTAATTACCCTCTTTATAATTACCTTTTAGCAGCAGTATATCGCCAATAGCCGTCCCATCGGTAACCGGTAGTTTCAAACGTTGTATGGTTGAATCTTTACTGGTTAAAACATCTACATACAAAACCTTGCTGATTGATGATGGCAGGTGTTTGTTTTTGGTCATATCATCATTAACAGTTATATCATTTGTTAAGTATGCTTTAAACCAAATGGTATCGCCAACAGCATAGTAGGGTTTATCAAAATGCAGGTAAACTTTTTCGAACGGATAGTCGGCGTTATATTTTACAGCTTTGGTAACAATTGTATTTATGCTTATGGTATCAGTTTGGGCAAAAGCCGATAAGCAGATAACAAGTAAGAATAATAATGTAGCAGCAATTTTTTTTGAATTCATTAGTATGCTTTGCGTATTAAAAAGATGGATAAATATATCTATTTATGCAATAGTATGGCTAATACTATTGTACTTTAACATTTTTTTACACTTCGAAGTATAACGGGGCGTAAATAAACTTAAACCAACATAAATAAATACTGTTGGTAATACGGAAACAAATTTAACATGGGTATTGAAATAGAAAGGAAGTTTTTAGTTGATCATAAACAATGGCAGCAACTGCCTAAACCTGCAGGCACTAAAATGCAGCAAGGCTATATGGTTAATGAGGATGACAGAACCATAAGATTACGCATTACAGATAAACAGGCGTACATTACGTTTAAAAGTGGCACAGCAGGTATAAGCCGTAACGAGTATGAATATGAAATACCGGTTAACGATGCCACCCAATTGTTTGCCCAATTTGTTAAAACAGGTTTAGAGAAAACGCGCTATTGTATAACCCATGAAGGTAACCTATGGGAGATTGATGTTTTTGAAGGTGATAATCATGGCCTGGTTATAGCCGAAATTGAGTTGGGGCATGAAGACGAATACTTTGTCCATCCGCCTTGGGTTACGGTAGAGGTAAGCGGCGAAGAAAAATATTATAACTCAAGTTTATCCGTACACCCGTTTAAAAACTGGTAAAATAAAAAGGCAGCATTTTACGTAGAAAATCCTGCCTTTTTATTTTTTGCAAACCGGTATACCGGTTATGCCGCTTACCAGCCGCTACCTTTTTTTGCAGCGCCGCTTGCGATATGACCTTCAGCCGTAGCTTTGCTCATGATTGCAGCCATTTTGTTACCTGCAGCGTCTGCGCCTGTAGCAATGTATCTACCTGATTTTACATCAATAGTAGGGTTGATCATTGGTACGTTTTTGGTTTTGGTTTTCACTGAATAAGCTGTGATGCCTGATGTTGCCATAAATAAGTTTTTAATTGTTTAAAAGTTAACCTTGTTAGGTGTGAATTGTTTTCACAAACATAGTTTACTTTTGTTAAGTAGTATATAATTCTTGATATTTTTTATCACCAAAAATGTGGATAAGTGCCAATTTTTAACCTATTTTGTTG
This sequence comes from Mucilaginibacter sp. UYCu711, assembly GCF_050433825.1. Classification (NCBI taxonomy): domain Bacteria; kingdom Pseudomonadati; phylum Bacteroidota; class Sphingobacteriia; order Sphingobacteriales; family Sphingobacteriaceae; genus Mucilaginibacter; species Mucilaginibacter sp. UYCu711. The sequence goes on from NZ_JBNPWM010000001.1 coordinate 304,879, forward strand.
ATTTGTGGAAAACTTGTTGCTTCGGCCACGCAAAATTTGGACTTTTAAGCACAGCAAACTTGCCTGAAAAGTGATTTCCGGATAAAATAACCGGCGTATTTTTTAACTTAGTATGTACTATTATTATAAATAATAAATGAAAAAGAGGGACACAAGCATATTATACCTGTTGTTGGGCTTGTATGCTTTAATGATAAACTGGTATTATAACCACTCTATAATAATGCTGATACTTTGCTATATATTCTGGCCGATTTATCTGATTTATGAATTGCTTACAGGTGGCCTTGCACACGGTATGTGGAGGGAGATACCATTGACCTATTTTAGATAGATATGATTCATCAGATTTTGAACGATAATTACACCGATTTTCTTTAAAAATCGGTGTAATCAAAATGCCATCGGTGTAATCCTAAATTATATTTTTTCTACTACAACCGCGGTGCCGTAGGCCAGCACTTCGGTTATGCCCTGCATTACTTCGTTGGCATCATATCGCATGTTAATTATGGCATTTGCGCCTAATACCTGAGCGTGTTGTATCAATAGCTGGTAAGCTTCTTCGCGGGCGTTTTCGCAAAGCTCTACATAAATAGAAAGCCTGCCGCCAAACAACGACTGAAAACCGCCTGCTATATTGCCTGCAACACTGCGGCTGCGTACGGTAATACCGCGTACCACGCCTAAATGTTTAACTACCCGATAACCTTCTAATCCGGTGCTGGTTGTAATTAATGAATGATCCATAGTTGATAAATTGAAGTTATTAATCAAATATACGACATTCATAAACCGGTATTGTTACCGGTATTTACATAAATACGAAGTTTGGTTTTTAGATTTAACTTTGAAAGATGTATTGGCCGGAACCTCGAAAGATTGACCGTTGGTAAAAGTCTCCCAATTTGCTTCACCAGGTAATAAAGCCACCAGTTCGCCCTCAATAACCGTCATGGTTTCGTTGGTTGATGTGCCAAATTCATATTCGCCGCTTTCAATAACCCCAATAGTCGATTTGCCGTCGATAGCAGTATAGGCTAACGATTTTACCGCGCCATCAAAATATTCGTTTACGTTTATCATAGTCTTTATTTATGGCCGAATATCGCAAAATATTTTAAAGTGGCAGTTGCAGTAGCGATAACAGGAATTTTCTGGTAAAACTATCCTGCAACTAATTCTACTTTATTCCTCCAAAGGCTGCGAAGTAGGAGTTTTTATGTAATATCTCTACATCTGTAAAACCTACTTTTTTTAAAAGGGCCATTTGGTAATTTACAGACCGCGGGGTATCCTCATGCGCAACATAGTCCAATACCTTTTGGCGGTATTCTGGTCCGCCAAGTGTGTCCAGGTAATCGCTGTAGCGTTGCTGGAACAACCTGTTCAGCGGCTCGGCGTCATGTGCAATAAGATCCGAGATCCAGATACTGCCGCCCGGTTTTAAAGCCTTGTATAGCTTGCTGAAAACGTTTTCCCAGTCGGCATCATCACGCAAATGGTGCAAGGTTGCCGCAGCCAGTATAATATCAAAGTGGTTATCGGGCAGATCAAGGTTGCGCATATCATCCTGTATAATCGTAACCTCACCGTTTGTTTGCGCCGATACACGATCTTTGGCCCGTTCAAGCATGGGTAAGCTCAAATCATTAAGTGTGCAATTAAGATTGCCTGTTTTGCTTAGCATCTTTAACGTGTAGTTACCTGCGCCGCAACCTATATCTAACAGGTTTTTAGCATTTGGGCTTATATACTTTGCCGCTTCGGTGCAAAGCTCCATGGTTAACGGGGCGTCGATAGTTGTTGCCTGGCCGGTGTCTAAGTTTGAGAAACGCTCAACGTCATTATCAAAACGGTTTCTTATCTCCTCATTGGTGGCTTTACCGGCATAATTTATATTCATATTATTAGCTGTTTGAAATTGTGGTTTGACAAAGCTATTCGTTTTAATGATATTTGTAAAATATCAATTTTGTCAATTATTGATATTTAAAAGGTATCATTGAAAATGGAATTAAGACACCTGCAATATTTTAAAGCCGTAGCGCAGCACCTGCATTTTAGAAACGCGGCTGCCAGTTTGTTTATTTCGCAACCGCCATTAAGCCGGCAGATAAAGGAGCTGGAAGAAGAGTTGGGCGTGCAATTATTTTTACGTAACAACAAGCGCGTAGTTTTAACTGAAGCCGGAAAGTATTTTGCGGCAACCGTCGATTCAATTTTTGCGCAGCTGGAAGAAAGTAAAAATATTGCCCGGCAAATTCATCAGGCCGCAGGTACCGGCGAACTGAAAATTGGTTATATCAGTTCTGTTTACCAACCGCACCTGGCCGAAGTATTAAAAGCTTTACGGCAGGTTTTCCCTTATATAAAAACCAGTTTGTATGAACGCCCCACCATTAAACAAATAGAGGCGTTGGAGCAGGGGAAGCTTGATGTAGGTATATTAAGGGCGCCGGTACAATCGGACAAGTTAACGGTGCAAACCCTGTTCTTCGACCCATTTATGGTAGTTGTGCCATCTGCCGGGATGAAATTTGCCAAGGCCGATGTGCTTGCAGATTTTATAAAGGATAAACCCTTTATATTTTTTAATAAGGAATATGCGCCCCATTATTATGATAAACTGGTTGAAATTTGCCACAGGTTGGGGTTTAAACCCGATATTACACATGAAGTAAATAATGTTCATTCCATAGTGCAATTAGTTGAGGCCGGTTTAGGTGTTTCAATACTACCCCTCTCTTTAAAGCAGCAATATGCCAAGTTACAGTTATCGTTTATCGAATTGCGCGATATCCCCGTAAGTACCGAAGTAGTTTTGGCTTATAAGCAATCAAATTTAAATGCCGCTTTAAAATGGTTTATTAAAAATTACAAGAAAAAATAATTTGCCATAACCGGTGTATTCTATCGCCGTATAGTGCGTATAAACATAATAATTGCTATAAAAATAACGGCGATATAAACCAGTTTCATAATATAGCTAAGTAAGCAATAATTGTTGACTATAAAAAAATGCCGCGAAATATCCGGGGCATTTTCTGTGAATATCATCTGTTATTATTTCTGTAACAATACGGTTGCTTTAACACCAACCGTTGTAATGCCCGATCAATGGCTCGAAATATAAATGGTGTAAATGTTTCTATATTATAATAATAGAGACATGAAATAACCATAAACCTTAGCTTCTGGTTTTAAAAATTATTCTTTAAGTTAATTTTATACTTAAATCCCGCTCCAATTTACGATCTATTACAAAGCCGCACAATTAAATTTAGCATTACTCAAAACATAATAGGCTGCTTTTTATTACACTACTATAAATATGACAGGATCAAGTAAATCAATTTACGCGGCACTTTTTGCAAACCTGCTTATAGCTGTTACCAAATTTATTGCAGGGGCTATAGGCAACAGCGCTTCTATGATTGCCGAGGGGATCCACTCGGTAGTTGACACTATAAACCAGTTACTGCTGTTATTGGGGTTAAAGCTTAGTAAAAAGAAAGCCGACAGATACCACCCGCTTGGGTATGGTAAAGAATTATATTTCTGGTCGTTTGTGGTATCTATACTGATATTTGGGTTGGGCGGCGGCGTATCTGTTTACCAGGGTGTTACACACATTATTCACCCCGAAGCATTAGGCGACCCTACCTGGAGCTATGTGGTATTAGCTGCCTCCGTTATATTTGAAGGCGCTTCGCTTATCATAGCTGCCAAAGAGTTTAATAAGCTGCGCGATGGACAGACCTGGTGGAACGCCATCATAAAAAGCAAGGACCCATCAACCTTTTTAGTGCTGTTTGAAGACAGCGCTGCCGTTGTAGGCCTGTTTATAGTAGCCATATGCCTGTGGCTAAGCCATCATTTACATCAACCTTTTATAGATGGCATAGCATCGCTCTTGGTGGGGCTGATACTGATTTTTGTATCGCTGATACTGGCCCGCGAAAGCCGGAGCCTTTTAATGGGCGAAGGCATAAAAATGAACACCAAAAAACGCATCAGGCAAATAGCCGAAGGTGACAAAGCGGTGCTGAAACTGATGCACCTTATGTCAACCTATCAATCGCCAGAGGAAATTTTGGTGATGATCATCATCGCTTTTAAACCCGACCTGAATACAGGCGAAATAAATGACGCTATTGACCGTATCCGCGAACAAATAAAATCAGAGTTTAAGCGCATTAGGTTCGTAATTATCCAGCCCGATGTTTTTGAAGGTAAGATAGATCCTAACGTGCAGGCGTATATATAAATAGCAGGCCTAAATCGATTTTTAAGGATAAAGACTTTCCGTATTGGAAAGCTTAAACTAATTAATTTTTCTTTAACAACGTATCTAATTGTGCCTGCAATGCCGGGTTTGAGGGTCTAAACGCATCTGCCGAAACGATCTTGCCATCAGGGTCAAGTAATATAAACCGGGGGATGCTATGTATGTCATAACTGGTTATAAAGGCCGAATGCCAGTCATTGTCGGCAAAAACCTGTATGCCGCCTAAGGCGTTATCTTTTACAAAGTTTTTCCATTTTGTCATATCCTTCTTTTCATCAATAGAGACACTTACAAACTTGATGTTGTCATGCTCATATTTTTGCTCCACCGTTTTAAGTGATGGTATCTCTGCTTTACAAGGGCCGCACCAGGTAGCCCAAATATCCATATAAACATATTTACCTTTTAAGCTGCTCAGATCTACTGGTTTATCATGTGCGTCCTTATAAACAAATTGCGGCGACAAGGTACCCGGCGCAGTTAACTTCAGATTATTATATCCCCTGGTTATTTGCGTTTTGTAGTAAGGGTCTGTAACAACGGCCATATATTTGGTATAAGTTGCTTCAAGTTTATCGCCTGGCCTCATCAGCGACATCATTATCACGTATAATAATCGCTGTTTAATGTAATCATTGCTGATCTCTTTGTTGATAATATCAAAGCGTATTTCATTCGCGTTTTTGCCATCACTGTAAGGATTCCTGGTCCTGTCGGCACTTATAAGCTGAGCTAATCTTTTTTCTACCAGTTCTCGATATGTTGTTGAGAATTGATATAATTCCCCATTATTAATATCAAAATCCTTCCATATTCTTTTTTGAGTCAGGTCACGGCCTTGTGCATCCATTCTTTTAACATGCATTTTGGTCATCAAGTCTATCATCTTGGTAGTTACTTCTTTGATATTTTCCCTGGTAACAGTTCTTGAAACTGCACGCGACTCTCTTTCCATCTGCGGGTCGACGCCATATTTCCTGCTATACACATCTACACTGTATCTAACCAAATAATCTATATTGGTTTGCTGTGTTCTTACAAAAAACTTGTCCAAGCTGTTATCTGCCAATAATGCTGATGCTTTTGCAGTGTAATCATCCATCTGTTTCATAAAAACAGCGGGCTCCGTGTCTAACGGCTTATCAAATAAAGCACTATATTGAAAAGGCAAGTATTGTTTTACAGACTCATTTATCTGGTTAAATATATTGTTCTCTTTACTCCCTTTGCCTGTGAATATATAAACCGAATCTATTTTATTAATTACAAGGTTCATTTGGGGTTCAAGATAAATTGCTGTACCATTAAAACTGTAGTAATTGGCGCTATCTATTGGAATTATCTTGCTAAAATTTCCGGAATAGTCTACAGGTATTTTAACAGAGAAATGGTTTGCATTGCCCAGTAAAATAGAGTCGCCCGCCATTTTAGGAATTTTGCCCGAAATTTTAGCGGTATTTTTTGATTGTGCAAAGCAAGTGACGCTGAAAAGCACAAATAAACTGGTAAATAATTTTCTGATTGCCATCGGTTTAGTATAGGTAATACAAGGTAGTAATTTTTACTTAATTACAAATTAGTACACTAACTTTATCTCTGCTGCGTACGTGGAGTGGAAAAGTTATTCCATCATTATTATGATCCGTTCCCGGTGGTTGAGCATTATGAAAAAGTTAAACAAGTGCAGAATAGAGAATCGCTCGGGCCGTTGCTTTTTTTAATATTACCTACACATCCCCCAACTCCACCCAAACCGGCGCATGGTCGCTTGATTTTTCCCAGCCGCGTACGTGTTTGTCAACGCCTGCAGCCAGCAAACTCCCTTCAATTTCAGGGCTCAATAAAAAATGATCTATCCGTAAACCTGCGTTTCGGCCGTAGGCGTTTCTGAAGTAGTCCCAAAAGGTATAGATGGTTTCGGTAGGATATAGCTTGCGGATGGCATCGGTCCAGCCTTGGGCTAACAGGCGGTGAAAAGCTTCGCGTGTTTCGGGCCTGAATAGGGCATCGTCAAGCCAACGTTCGGGTTTGTACACGTCCTGCTCAGTAGGCATAACGTTGTAGTCGCCGGTTAGTACCACAGGGATACCACGTGCCAGTAAGCCTGCGGCATGGCTTATAAACCGCTCGAACCATTGCAGCTTATAATCAAATTTGGGCCCCGGTGCGGGGTTGCCGTTGGGTAAGTATAAGCAACCTACTACCACGCCGTTTACAAAAGCTTCAATATAGCGGCTGTGCAGGTCCTCCGGGTCGCCGGGCAGGCCGCGTTTAAGTTCCTGTAGCTCGCCCTTAGCCAGTATAGCTACCCCGTTCCAGCTTTTTTGGCCGTGCCAAATAGCGTTGTAGCCGGCGTCAATAATAGCTTGTTCGGGAAATTTTTCCTGTGGTGCTTTAAGTTCCTGCAGGCAAACCACATCGGGCTGGGTTTCTTCCAGCCAGCGAAGCAATACCGGCAGGCGGCCATTAACGCCGTTAACATTGTAGGTAGCTATTTTCATGTTCTAAACTTATAAAAAATGTAACGCAATTTTGTTTGGAATACCTTTATTTATATAAATGCTGACCTTTGTTTTATTTCCTTTTTTAACAAATTGATAGTCAATTCATTAAATCAAAATCTTGTTTCATTTTGTTTCACTCGTTTTTTGTAAGCTGTTTACTGTCAATTATTTAAGTCGAAATCGTGTTTCACGTGTTTCATTTGTTTCACATTCGCGTGAAACAGAACAGGCAGTCTATCCACAACCTGCCGAATTTTCAACAATCCACATAAAGCCCAATCATTGCATTAACTTTACCAATTACTTAAAAAAGAATAGATCGCTTGGCTAAAGACGCAACTAAGGAAACACCCTTAATGCAGCAGTATAATGCAATTAAAACAAAGTACCCCGGTGCTTTGCTGCTGTTTCGCGTAGGCGATTTTTACGAAACGTTTGGCGAAGACGCCATCAAGGCAGCCGGCATTTTGGGCATTACCCTTACCCGCCGTGGTAACGGTGCCGCCACGTTTATCGAGCTGGCAGGTTTCCCGCACCACTCGCTGGATACCTACCTGCCAAAGCTGGTGCGTGCCGGTCAGCGCGTAGCTATATGCGACCAGCTGGAGGACCCGAAAACCACTAAAACCATTGTAAAACGCGGTGTTACCGAACTGGTTACACCCGGCGTCGCTATTAACGATGGTATCCTTAATCAAAAAAGTAACAACTACCTGGCATCGCTGTACTTCGAGAAGAACAGTATAGGTATTGCCCTGATTGATATCTCGACCGGCGAATTTTGGGCCGCGCAGGGTAACAGCGATTATATCGATAAACTATTGCAGGGCTTTAACCCAAGCGAGGTTATCTACCAAAAAAGCAAGCAAGCGGACTTTAAAGAGAATTACAGCGACAGGTATTACACCTATACGCTTGATGAATGGCCCTATAGCGGCGATTACGCGCACGAAACCTTGTTAAAGCACTTCGGTGTCAAATCATTAAAAGGGTTTGGTATAGATAAGCTAAACCTGGGCATTGTGGCCGCGGGTGTGGCCTTACATTACCTGAATGAGACCGAGCACCGTAACCTGCAGCATATCTCGGCCATTGGCCGGATAGAAGAGGATAGGTACTTGTGGCTGGACAGGTTCAGTATCCGTAACCTGGAGCTGATCGGTTCGGCCAATGAGAACGCGCGGACCTTAGTGGATGTGCTCGACCATACCTGCTCGCCAATGGGGGCAAGGCTATTGCGCCGCTGGATAGTGATGCCGCTTAAAGAGCTTAAACCCATTAACGACCGCCTTGGCGTGGTTGAATACCTGATAGGCGAGGAACAACTGCGCGAGGAGCTGCAACAGTACATTCGCCAGATAGGCGACCTGGAACGGCTGATATCAAAAATTGGCCTGCAAAAAGCCAACCCGCGCGAGGTTTGCCAGTTAAAGAAAGCGTTGCTGGCTATCGAAACGATCAAAAAACTTTGTGAGCAATCCATCAGTCTGCCATTAAAAGCGATAGGCGAGCAGCTTAATCCCTGTGCACTCATCAGCGATAAGATAGCCAAAGAACTGCATCCCGAGCCACCGGTTATGCTGGTAAAAGGTTCGGTGATGAATGATGGGATAAATGAGGAATTGGACAGGTTGCGGAAAATAGCGTTTGGAGGCAAGGGATATTTATTAGAGATCCAAAAACGCGAAGCGGAGAGCACGGGCATACCGTCGTTAAAAGTGTCGTTCAATAACGTATTTGGCTACTATCTGGAAGTTACCCATACGCATAAGGAAAGGGTGCCTGCCGATTGGATCCGCAAGCAAACCCTTGTAAATGCCGAGCGTTACATCACCCCCGAACTAAAGGAATACGAAGAACAAATATTAGGCGCCGAAGAAAAAATCCTGGCGCTTGAAACCAAACTTTATAACGACCTGCTATACGCGCTGGCTGAATACATTAAACCTATCCAGCTAAACGCGCAGTTAATTGCAAGGCTGGATGTGCTGTTAAACTTTGCCACCATAGCTATCAAAAACTACTACGTTAAGCCGCAGATGAATGATAGTAAGGTGATTGATATTAAAGGCGGCCGCCACCCGGTTATTGAAAAGACGCTACCGCAAGGCGAAGAGTATATCACCAATGATGTGTTCCTTGATTCTGAAACGCAGCAGATCATTATTATTACCGGTCCAAACATGGCGGGTAAGTCGGCTTTGTTAAGGCAGACGGGCCTGATTGTATTAATGGCGCAGATGGGGTGTTTTGTGCCGGCAAAATCAGCTTCATTAGGGTTGGTTGATAAGATCTTTACCAGGGTAGGGGCATCTGATAACCTGTCATCAGGCGAATCGACCTTTATGGTGGAGATGAATGAAACGGCCAGTATCCTGAATAATGTGTCAGACCGGAGCCTGATATTATTGGATGAGATAGGCCGTGGTACCTCAACTTATGACGGGATCTCCATAGCCTGGTCCATTGCCGAATATTTGCATAATCATCCATCGGCGAAAGCCAAAACATTATTCGCGACCCACTACCACGAGTTAAATGAGTTAAGCAATACCTTTAACCGTATTAAAAACTATAATGTAACCGTTAAGGAGATAGGTCACCAGATCATCTTCCTGCGCAAGCTGGTGCCCGGTGGCAGCGAGCATAGCTTCGGGATCCACGTTGCTAAACTGGCCGGTATGCCGCAAAAGGTATTAAGCCGCGCCAACGAGATATTGAAGAAGCTGGAGAACGAGCGTACCGGCGGCGAACATATTAAAGAAAGCATCCGTAAAGTGCAGAAGCAGGCCGTGCAGATGCAGATGTTCAGTATCGACGATCCTGTACTGGTAAAGATCCGCGATACCCTGAATAATCTTGATGTTAATACCTTGACCCCTGTTGAGGCGCTGATGAAGCTGGATGAGATCCAGCGGGTTATAAAGGGGTAAAGAGATAGGTGTCTTAGGCTCTCGAAGCATGCGGGAGGGCCTTTACGCTCACTCTTCGAGTGCCTCAGGGTGACACCTGTTTAATATCTATGTTAATATGTTAAAAACATCCGTCTACCTTTTTTAACCTTTCCTTTTACTTTTATGGGATGAAGTTGAACCGTTACGCTTTACTTTGTTGTGCTTTTGTAGTTATGCTATCGGCTTGCCATAGTAAAAAGGCTGCGCTAAAAGGCGAGGCAGGCGAAATAGTAAAGCCACAACCCAGCATTGCCGAAAAATATGCCGCTATAATGGGAGTTAAGGAAAGCGATATCAAAAACGGCCGCCTTTATAATTTTATTGAATTATGGACCGGTGTTCCCTATAAATTTGGCGGATTAGACAAAGACGGTGTAGACTGCTCGGGCCTTACTTTATTATTGGAGCAGCAGGTATATGGTATTAACCTGCCACGCATTACCTACCAGCAAGTTGCAGTTATTAAACGTAAATATGAGGAGGAACTAAAAGAAGGCGACCTGGTATTTTTTGACTTTGACGGAAAACAGTTCAGCCATGTAGGCGTGTACCTGCAAAACGGCTATATCGTACACGCCAGCTCTACTAAAGGTGTAATTGTAGTGCCTTTGCATGGTTTTATGTATAAATACTTCTCAAGGGCGGGGTCTATAATCACAGATACAACGGTTTCGGCTTTAAAAAGTGAATAGCGACATTATTAGGTTTTAGTTATAACCTGCTTTTTGCGTTTAGCTTTTACGTATCGGTACAGTTGTGCTATTAGCGGGCCCTTATCACCGGCAGGATAATATTTTTTCTTCACTTGTGAAATGACTATCCCATACACCGCCACCACATATACAGGTACGTAATAGGGGAGGTTTAAAAAAGTTAATGCTATTAAAACCGCCATTAAAGCCGGGATTAAAAAAAGATTTACCCGGCCTATTTTCCATTCAAAATTTGTTTCTAAGTCGACTGCGTTAATACATAATTTATCCCTGTTCTTTAATAAATAACGGGATATCAATGATTGCGTAAATATGGTAGAAAACAAAACCGCGACATAAATTAACCAGGTCAAATTATATATTTCTAACTGTGTCTCCGGGTTTGTTTTGCGCGTAATTAAAGAAACTGCAAAGGGGAACAAGGTTACCGTAAAAAGAAAGAGGAGATTAAGGCCTAATAACTTTTGATCATAATCCTTTAAATATCTAAATAGCTTTAAATGAGCTACCCAAAACCTAGCTACTAATCCAAAGGTTATTACGTAGCCAAAAAACTTTAATATCAGTTCTTTAAAAGCATCGTGGATTTCTTTATCACCAAGTTTGTTTATCGCTTCCGGTAGCTTTAATTCTAACACCATTATAGTTAGAATAATGGCAAATACAGCATCGGTAAATAAAACTACCCGCTCAAGTTGAAACTCCTTCTTTATTTCTTCTTCCTCTTTTATATCCATAGCTAAATATAATTCAATATTTTTGTAATCAATATGGCAAAGCAAGATTATTCATTCTGGACAAAGTACAAACGTTTTGCAGGGAACGAAATACTGTTATACGTAATAATGATACTCGGAATAATCTTAGGGATCTGGATATTTAGTTAATTGCCTTTTACCAGCGTTATGCTATAGTTATCCGCGTCAACCACTTTCTGGTAAAAATCTACAAAATCCTGATAAGTGGTTTTATCGTAGGTGCCATCAATCAGCTGCATTTTACGGCTGTATACCAGCTTGTCGCCCTTTAAGCTTATCCTTGCCGAGTAATTTCCAAACGGCTTGTTGATGTTTACGTTAAGCGGTATCTTTTCTAAGTGATAGCCGGCAGGTATGGTATAGTTTATTTCATCGTCATCAGTAAACCCTTCGTTTATATAAAAATTGGTTTGCCGGTTGCTCACCTCGCGTGGGGTATGCCCGGCGCGGTTTACCGAGTTTACCTGGAAGTATAACTTATTTGCATCGCCCGACGCATAGTCGCGTGCCGAAAGTTTCAAATATTCGGTAGTTGCGGGCTGGCTGGATTTATCCTGTTTAAAGCTGATGCTTTCAACTTCAAGATTGTTAATAGGGTAAAGGTTGTTTAATGCTTTTATCTTTTCGATTTTTGAAGTATATATCAACGATTCCCGGCTATCATATTGGATCCCTTTAAATACCGTTTCCATATCGCCTGTTAACTCGCCTTTTTCATTGAGTGTGAAATTACTTCTGCGTTGCTCCAGGTTAGTTTGCGCCGAATACTTTGGTGTATGCATTAGTTTTCCACCCTCTGGTGTGCACGCAATTACTATACGGTCGTCTGTAAAATCGCCTAAAAAGCCAAAAGGTATTTTTTGACTGGTACACTCTAACCACGTAGTATCATTTTTAAACGGGATACATAAAATAACGTGGTTACCCTGATCCATACTGGTAAAATCGGTTAGCATACTGGTTTTGTTGCCGCCCGCCTCAACCATGCAGTAGTAAGATGGTATGTCCGCAACTTTAAGCAGGGCCTGTGTATAGTTAACAAGGGCTTTGCAATCGCCGTAGTTTAGTTTGTCAACATCCTCAGCTTTAAACGGTTGGTAGCCGCCTATGCCTATCTGTATGCTTATGTAATGCGTTTTTTGCTGCATGTACTCGTAAATCTTTTTTGCTTTCAGCTTTGGGTCGGCAATGTCTTTGGTAAGCTCTTTTATATAGGATTTGGTTTGTTCAGGCAGCTGATCTCTGCTAATCAATAACTTATCATAAAACCATTTACCCAGCTCGTTCCAGTTGGTAAACGAGCCATCTATGCCCTGGTATGAGAATTTTTCGGGTGCTATTTTAACGCTGCTGGCATAGGTATAAGCGTTTGGACTATAGGGCTCGTCCTTAAATGCCTTAACATTACTTATTGACCAGCTATAGGTATTTACACTACCATTATTGCTGATGGTTGCCTTTGCAGGCAGGTTGGTCTCCTTATACCGAATATTAAAACCGGGCTTGCATATAAACGTGTATGAACTTTTTTCGATAGCCACACCGGTGCCCGGGTTAGGGTGCCAGTTTGGGAAATTAAGAGATTGCTTCATCCGTACCTCGTACTCGTACTCAATCGTATATGGATAATTTACAACAGAAGGTATGAAATGCGATACACGCGAATCTTCAAACAACGAGAAATTGTTGGCAGCACTCACATCTTCAAAATCACTGTCAGAGAACTTACTGATCTTTTTCCCCCACTCATCATAAATAACCCCTTTGGCGTATTTAATGGTAATGCTTTTATCGTGCCAGATAAAAATATGTGCCAGGTCGTTTCCGTTTTTATTTAAAACAGTTATAGCAGCTTTTATATGGTAAATAGTATTATCTAAGGATTTCACTTCGATAGTTTCTTCTTTGTTACGTACGATGCTACTGGCATACGGCAATAAATTTTTTGAAATAGAAGCTGCGCTATAATTCTCCTGCGCCATAGCTATATTATTGGCTATCACAAGCAGGAAAAATGTTAGCAGGGGTATTCTCATAAATTAAGATATTATATCTTTTTCTTAAAGATCATTTCTGATTTCTCTTCCAGTATTATTTTGTTGTACAGCTCTTTTAAAGACTGATATTCGTCACTCGAATAAACAGGTTTTTTAAACGAAATAATATTGGAGAACGAAAATGAATTACCATTTGGCTGGTACATCACTACAAACCTGCCGCCATCGTTTGGCAAGGATATCGACTCGGGTTTGGGCTCATTTTCTATGGTGTATCCATCCGGCAATATCATGTTCAACACAAATTTCGTGTCCGACGGCATCCCCCAATCTACCGGGTAGGTGCGGTCGGACAGTTTAAACGGATTGGTTACCACTCTGTTAAATAAGTATGGGTTAAAGCTTAAGCTTGAATGATTAAGGTTATCATATCCCTCTAACTCAACTTCGTAATTCTCAACTACCGGCAAGTCAAGGCTATCAATGTTTGTTATGTTAGACTTTATGATCTTAACCCTCGTTAATTTTTCGTCCAGGTTCTCAACGTATTCCTGCACGGTATTAAACTTTTTAATAGCCTTACGTTTCTCATACGCGGCATAGCCGGATGATCTGTTAATTAACGAGCCTTTTAACTTACCGTTATCCTGTAAGGTGAGGTTAAATAAATAAGTGTTGTTTTGATTTTGATTAGCCAGCAGATCAACCCATTCTGACGGTTTATCCATACTTATTGCCCTGCCTTTATCATTGAGGCAACGCATTGGCAACATCCCGAAGGATAACATGGCATCGGTAGCGTCAAGCAAGTAGGTTTTATCTGCTATAGTAACCCGCGCAATAACGTAATTAAACTCTTTAATAACCGGGTATAACTTGTTTACCATCCCGTTGTCGCGGGTTGATAGTAATACGGCGTCGGCAGTAAAACCTGCCGCATTTAATGCTGATACTAAGGATAGGTTAATATCCGCGACCGAACCGTAATGCTTGTCCAACGCGGCACGGATATCCGGGCTATAAATGCCGCCGGCGTTTGTCCATTTTATATTTTGCTTAATATAGTTGTAAATGGCTTTAGCTTTAGCTAACGGATCTGGTATATGTGCAATTACCGGAGTGATCTTGTCTTTCAGCAGATCTTTCTTCCTAAGCTGTACGCCGAAATAATCTTCTTTTTTTAGCTGGTTCTCAACGTCTTTCCATTGTACGGTCACCTTTTTATGATCGCCGGTATAAGGGTGTGTGTATTCCGAAAGCTCAAAATATATGGCCGACATAAAGTTTTTAGGGGCCGTCATATAGTCTTCGGTGACAAATGCGGGGATGTTATCCATTTCGTAAGTGGAATGCAGGCAATCACCTTTCGTCGCGCCAAACACAAAGCATTGAACCTCGCGCTCTGAGGTGTTTTTGGTTAACTTTTGGCTGCCCTTTAACACTGCGTTGTAAGTCCAGAAGGCGGGTATATGGGGCTCGTACTTTGAGCGCACCTTTGGTATATCGCCCTGGAAGCGCCACTCGTGGAAATTATCAAACCAGGGGGTGTCAAACCTATAGGTGTATTCAATTATACAGCCATCGCGCAGGGCAGGTAAAGCAAACTTTACAGTTTGGTAGTTTTTGTTTTCGCGGGTGGTATAAACTTTTTTCAGATCTAATTCTTGCGTCTTAACCTGGCCGTTATCGTCTTTATATATGGTTATGCCCTTTATTTCATCTACATTTTCATAGGCTTCATCTCTATTATCGCTATTGTAAATAGGGATGGTAACAGTACCGTACTTAATGCCATCGTTATCAAATATCTTGATCCTGGCGTGATAGGTATAGCGTAAGGTTATACGGCCCAACGACCCCGAAAATATGCTGGCCTCGCCATATTCGTTTAAAAAAACAGCATGTGCCGCCTCGTCGTTTTTGTATCTCGGCATATTTAATTCGGCCTGGTCAACTGTACCGAAAGAGAAATCCTGAGCATTTAGAGCTGTAAATAGTGACAAAAAGACTAAATTAACGAGTAGAAATTTGTTCATCTTATATTTGATAATTGGGCGGTATTAAATTATTTTTACTAATGTAACTACTGTTTCTTTTTTAAAATAATCTCAGATTTCTGCTGTACCATGATACTGTCATAAAACTCTTTTAACGATTGATACTCAGCGGCCAGGTACGTTGGTTTTTTTATGACAAAGTATTGGTTACTGCAAGAGCGTTATCGGCAGGTTGAAAAGTTGTAGAAAAGCGCCCCCCTTGATCGGGCAATGATACGCCGGCACTTGCCGGGCTATTTGCAATCGTATAGTTGTCTGATAAGGATATATTAAGGATGATCTTTAAGTCAGACGGCATTACAAAATCTACCGGGTAACGGCGGCTCTCTGCCTTAAACGGGTTTGTAATTATATGATTAATTAAATATGGATTAAAGCTTATTACATCGCCGTTTTCCTTGGTATCTACTTCGATATCAAAGTCTTCTGAAACCGGCATATCAAGACTATCCAGGTTATTGATCGCTGACCGGGAAATTTTTAATCCCGGCAGGCTTTCCTCAAGGCTGTCAATATATTTTTTTGTATCGCCATATTTTTTAATAAGCGCTCGTTTTTCGTACCCGGCATAGCCAGGGAAGCGGGTTGTTAACGTGCCTTTAAGTTTGCCGTTATCATCCTGCTTTAAATTAAATAAGTAGGTACTGCTCTGGTTTTGATAGGCAGTTAAATCTGTCCAATGTGCCGGTTTATCAGCACTTAATACTCGGCCATTATCATTAAGGCAACGCAGGGGCAATATACCAAATGGAAGCAGTGGGTCTGTAGCGTCTAACAAGTACACCCTGTCGCCCAGATCAACTTGCGCAACCAGGTAGTTAAACGCCGTAGTGCTTGGGAGCTGGCTATTGATTGCCCCATGGTCACGGGTTGACAATATCACTGCGCAACTATTTAATCCCGCCGCTTTTAACGCGGCTACTAATAATAAATTAATATCACCCGAATCACTGGCACGTTTGTTATCTAAAGCCTTACGGATGTTATCACTGCGCAATGCAAAAATGCTATCCCATTTTACAGATCTTTGGATGTATTTATACACGGCTCTTGCCTGCTCGTATGGATCTGTAATTCCAACAATAACAGGCGTCAGCCTTGCTTTTAAAAAATCCAGCTTTTTTAAAAGAGCCCCTAAATTAGGATCAAGCTGAAAAAATTTATCAACCTCCTCCCACTTAAAATTCACATCTACACGTTTGTCGGAGAATAACGAGGTGTATTGCGATTGCTCAAAGTATACCCCAGCCATGAAGTTTTTTGGTGTGCTCATATAATCTTCTTTAACAAAAGCCGGTATATCGGTCATCTCATACAAAGCATAAGCGCAGTCAATTTTTTGAGATCCAAGAAGAAAACATCCAGTAGCTATGCTTGTCGAATTACGGGTTAATTTAAGATTCCCCCTCAGCATAATTTTATACGACCAAAAAGCAGGCACCCTGGTGTCATAGGTCGATATGATCTTAGGGATTTCGCCCTGGAACAACCATGTATGGTAATTTTGTAAAAATGGGGATACTATACGATAAGTATAATCTACTATGCAGCCGGGCCGTAACCCCGGCATGGTAAATTTGACCGTTTTGTGATTTTTATTTTGCCTGTTATTACGAATTTTATATGGGTCGAATTCTTCGGTCTGTACACTGCCCTTATCATCTTTGTAGGTGGTTATTCCAGCGACGTCATTAACTTCTTCGGCTACGTAAATGTCATCGGTATTAGATAGCGGAATTTCCACGGAACCATATTTGAGTCCTTCATTATCAAAAATTTTAATTTTAACGTGGTATTCGTGTACCAAAGCGATAACACCGTTCAGGGAAGGAAAAAAAAACGATTCTCCATATTCTTTTAAGATAACAGCATGCGCGTTCCTATCGTTTTTGTAAAATTTCATGTCTAACTCTTCCGGTTCGACCGATCCAACCGTGAAGTTTTGTGCGTTGACCGCTGTAAATAAGGATAATAAAAATAGTTTGACGAGTAAAAATTTCTTCATGTGATATTAACGGTTTGATGCTGTTAAGGTAAAATATTTATCAGATATATTAAATACTTTTAAATAGTTTACCGTGCTGATTTTTTTTAGGACTTTTGCAGCTTAATTACGCTGACCATATAATATGAAATTAAATTTAAAACGCCCTTTGGCATTCTTTGACCTTGAAGCTACCGGCATAAATATTGGTGTTGATCGTATTGTTGAGATCTCGGTAATTAAATTGCATCCTGATGGGAGCGAAGATGTAAAAACCTGGCGCGTACACCCGGAGATGCCTATCCCGATAGAATCGTCATTGATCCACGGTATTTATGACGAGCATATAGCCAACGAACCTACTTTTAAGGAAATAGCACCTTTAGTTTCAGAATTTTTAGATAATAGCGACCTGGCCGGCTTTAACTCCAATAAATTTGATATCCCCATGCTGATGGAGGAGTTTTTAAGGGTTGGTGTTTTGTTCGACCTGGATAACCGCCATTTTGTTGATGTGCAGAATATATTCCACCAGATGGAGCAGCGTACTTTAAAGGCCGCCTACCAGTTTTATTGCCAAAAGGATATCATAAACGCCCATAGCGCCGAAGCTGATACCCGCGCCACCATGGAGGTATTACTGGCC
Organism: Mucilaginibacter sp. UYCu711; assembly: GCF_050433825.1. Classification (NCBI taxonomy): domain Bacteria; kingdom Pseudomonadati; phylum Bacteroidota; class Sphingobacteriia; order Sphingobacteriales; family Sphingobacteriaceae; genus Mucilaginibacter; species Mucilaginibacter sp. UYCu711. The sequence goes on from NZ_JBNPWM010000001.1 coordinate 322,783, forward strand.
CAGTTAGCGCGTTATGAGAACCAGGAATGGGAAGATAAAAAAGGAAATAAAAGCATACCTGTAGTAAACCACGTAGAGGGATTACACAAGTTTACCAATTTACATCGCCCGGTTGATTTTGCAGGCCGCATGGCTTTTAATGACGCAGGCGAAGAGGTGTTTAATTTCGGTAAGCATAAAGGCAAAAGGGTAGAAGATGTATTTAATGCCGAGCCAAGCTATTACTCATGGATGATGCAGGGCGATTTTCCGCTTTACACCAAACGTAAGTTAGAGCAGATCTATAAACGCTGGAACGATAAACGCCAGGCAGAGCGCCAGGCAAAACCGGTACAACCCAAACTTTTTGTAGAGGATACCAAAGCCGAAGCATCCAAACCGACCCAACAGCCATCGGTACAACAAAAAGCATATAACAAACCGTACGAGAATAAGCCCTTTAAAAAGAAGGAAGAACCGGCCGTGCCGGTTAACGAGGATATGTTGAAGTTGTTAGCAGATAAATTTAAGAAGGGATTATAATCGGAGATCAGAGGTTAGTGATTAGTTAATTAGAACAAACAAAATCCTAATCACCAATCTCTAACCCCTGATCACTGTTTCGCAAGAACTCAATATTCCTTTTCAACCCACCAAACTTCGTACGCTTCACTGCCGAGTTCTTAAATACTTTCTGAAAAACATCCTCGGTTATTTCTGTCAGATCAGCGTGATTTAAGCCTAATAACTCGGGATGCGGATCAAAGGCAGGTTCATTATGCAGCACCGAAAATTTATTCCAGGGGCAAACGTCCTGGCAAATATCACAGCCAAACATCCAGTTGTCCATTTTGCCTTTAAATTCGGGCGGTAGCTCGTCTTTAAGCTCAATGGTGAGGTAAGAGATACAACGGCTGCCATCAACCACGTAAGGGCCTACAATGGCGTCTGTAGGGCAGGCATCAATGCAACGGGTGCAGGTACCGCAATGGTCGGCAGTTGGCTCGATGTCATACTCCAGCTCGATATCAACAATCAGCTCTGCTAAAAAAAAGAATGAGCCTGTTTTTTGGTTGATCAAGTTTGTGTTTTTACCTATCCAGCCCAAGCCTGCCTTTTTTGCCCACGCTTTATCCAAAACCGGGGCCGAGTCGACAAACGCACGGCCGCCTACTTCGCCAATCTTTTCGTTTATGGTAGCTAACAGTTGTTTTAGCTTATCTTTAATTACCGTGTGGTAATCCTGCCCATAAGCGTATTTGGATATTTTTGGGGCTGATAGATCAGCCTGGCTATTATCGGTATAATAATTAAGCCCCATTGATATTACCGACCTGGCGCCATCAACCAGCAGGCGGGGGTCAAGGCGTTTATCAAAATGGTTCTCCATGTACCGCATTTCGCCATGCATGTTTTTGTTTAGCCAGGTTTCAAGCCGCGGGGCTTCCTGCTCTAAAAACTCAGCCTTAGCTATACCGCAAAACAAGAAACCCAGTTTCAGGGCTTCCTCCTTTATTAGCGCGCTATATGCCGACTTGTTTTGTTGCATTAGCACAAAGATAACATAAATAAAAAACAGACCCTTTGATTAGCTGTTGTCAATAAACACAAACTAACAAAGCCATGGAAAATACAGCATATAATGACCCGATAGACGACCAAATAACCAATGACGATAATTCTGTTACCAATAAAGACGGCGATAATGAATTGGAAAAAGCCGAACCGCCGCTTAGCGAAGCAGATACTGATGTGGACAGACCAGCCACGCCTGACGATAACATGGGCGATCCAACACCAATAAAAGAGGAGGATGAGGACAACTCCAACAAAGGCCAGGGGCCGAAGGGAGAGAATCTGTAGCTCGCCACCCAGCCCTCTGAATGGGGGCTTTTGAAACGTTATATTATGAAATTTGAAATTTAGTCGGGTGCTTCAATTGTTTCACTTCGGGTGTTTCACTCCGTATCTTATGAAATTCAATAAAACAGATAACTGTCTTATTAAAAGGTGTTTATGTTTGCCTATTTAAAGTTTTTGTACTGTTGCAAACTGTTTCACTCTAAAAATTAAAATATTTATTTTCAGATAGTTAAGTAAAAAGAGTGTTTCAAGTGTTTCACTTTTTTGAATGAAACACCGCACCATCATCAATAGCCTGTTTATTACGATAATTGCAAAACAACAAAGCCGCTTCAATCCAGTTGAAGCGGCTTTGTTATTAAATATTTGTTCCCCCTTCAGGGGGTTAGGGGGTTAAAAGCTATTCCTGATGCTATTGCTCAGCGTTTTTGCAGTCCAGTAACCGCTGTCTAAGATCCTTCTCACACACATCAACGGATCATTAGGATCGCGTTTATCTGCCAGCGCGAAAGCTATCTTGAAACCACGTTTATGCAGCTCAGGGAAACCTGTTTTGTTCCAGATGCCAAACGGATATGCGAAGTAGGTTATCTTCTTGCCGGTTATCTCTTCCAGTTTCTTGGTTGGCTTGTCAATCTGTATGGTCCAATCATCCTTTTTAGGATCAGGATTGTGTTTGTATTTGCTGGTCATGTGGTGATCCCAGGTATGGCTGCCTATTACGTTACCTGCGTCTGACAAGGCTTTAACCTGCTCCTTAGTCATATAATGCGGGCGGCCTATTGATACGGTCATTACGAAATACACTGCTTTGTAGCCATACTTCTTTAATTCAGGCGCGGCGATGGTGTATTGGTCCTCGTCGGTATCATCAAAAGTAAGCATGATAGGTTTCTTTGGCAAGGCGGCGCCGGTTGTAAGGTAAGCATATAGCTGGTCAGGTAGTATGGTGTGGTAACCGCTATCGGCCAGCATTTTGATGTGTTTCTTAAACTCGGCAATTTGTACAATGTAATCTTTGGCGTTTTTGGAGTCTTTAGGGCGCCAGTCTCTTATTTGATGGTAACACAATATAGGCACCTGCTTACGGGCCATTATAACCGCAGGGTTAGTTTGTGCATTAACGGAAACATTTAATAATAAAAGGAAAGCTAATAGGGAGAAAGATAATTTTGACATTTAATGGGGTAGTATTAGTTAAAAAAAGGACTTACGAAGTTTTAAACTCCGTAAGTCCGATAATGTTTTATTAAGGTTGTAAAACAATGCGTTTTCCTTCGGCGATGGAGCGCTTGGCGCCGTCAAGGATTTCCATAGCTACCATATTGTAAGCTAATGATGCCTGATCGCCTTCGCCGGAGATCTGGCCGCGCAATACCGCAGTTAAATAAACTAACGGGTCGTTGTTAGGTGCCTGCAGCGCTTTAGGTATACTAACCGCGCTATAGTTATTCTCTTTAACACCCGAATACCGGGTTTGTACGCTTTTACCATCAAAAGCGTGTATAACACCACGTTCGCCCCAAACTTCCATATCTTTTAAGTTAAGCGCCCAGTTCCATGATGCCTCTATAGAAGCAGTGGCGTTAGGGTATTCAACCAATATGGTAGCATCATCCTCAACTTTAGGATAAACTGAAGGTTTGTAGTGTTTAGCAATAGCAGTAATAGCTATTGGGCGTTGGCCATGCATTAACCAGGTGGCCAGATCGGCACCGTAGCAGCCAAAATCGTTAAGCGCACCTGCTCCGTTTAAAACGGGGTCTGTTAACCACTCTAAAAACTCGGGGCTGCAACCAATTTCTTTTGGCCCGCGGTGTCCGTCACGAATTACCATACGACGGATCTTACCAATGCTGTCCTGGTTAACAACATTGTAAATGTATTGGAACGATGGGTACCACGTGGTTTCATAATTCACCAATACTTTAACATTATATTTCTTCGATAAGGCTTCAATACGCTTCGCCTGAACCAGTGTTGCTGCTAACGGCTTTTCAACCATAACCGGGATATGCAAAGGTGCGCAAACCTCAACAATATCAACGTGCTTGCCAACAGCGTTATAACCCAGCATAACTTCGGGCTTGCGGGCCTTTATCATTTTGTTTACATCATCAAAATACAATGAATCGGGCAGGTTAAAACGTTTTTTGTATTTCTCCCATAACGGGCGGCTTGGCTCGTATATACCAACAATATTAGCCGATCCTTTTTTCATCTGACTGAAAAATCCAAGGATATGATCGTGGTTCAAACCATACACACCTAAACGCAGGCGGGTATCCTGTGCTTTAACAGTAATTGTACAAGCCATGAATATCGCCAGTAACGATAGCGTTGATTTTCTATTTTTCATTTGAAAGCGAATAAGGTGCGCTTGAATCTTTAATCCCTCTTTGTGTATTTGGTTTATCAGACATCACATAGTTTAATACTCCGCCTTTTACCAGATCTGTATGATTGAAATAGTTCAAATCATACGGCTTGCCATTAAATGTTAACGACCATACATACTGGTTAGCATCGCTGTTGTTTGGCGCGTTAATAACCAGTTTTTTGCCGTTCTCAAGCGAAACGGTTAAAGATTTAAATAATGGCGTACCTAAAACATACTGACCACTGGTAGGGCATACCGGGTAAAAGCCCATTGATGAGAAGATATACCAGGCTGATGTTTGGCCGTTATCTTCATCGCCGCAATAACCATCAGGCGTAGCTTTGTATAATTTTTTCATCGCATCGCGGATATGCATTTGTGACTTCCAAGGCTGACCAGCAAAGTTGTACAGGTATAACATGTGCTGGATAGGCTGGTTGCCATGTGCATACTGGCCCATGTTTACAATCTGCATTTCGCGGATCTCATGGATAACACCGCCATAATAGCTATCATCAAATACTGGTGGGATGATGAAGATTGAATCAAGCTTGTTAGCAAACTGTGCTTTACCACCTAATAAGTTAACCATACCCTGGATATCATGTAAGGCAGCCCAGCTATAGTGCCATGCATTACCTTCGGTAAAGGCATCGCCCCATTTAAGCGGATTGAATGGAGTTACCCATGATCCGTCCTTATTTTTACCGCGCATTAAGCCAATTGACGGGTCGAATAAGTTACGATAGTTTAAGCTGCGTTTTTTGTAGATATCTATTTCTGATGCAGGTTTGCCTAATGCTTTGCCTAACTGGTAGATAGCGAAATCATCATACGCATACTCCAAGGTACGGGCGGCGTTTTCGTTGATCTTAACATCGTAAGGTACATATCCTAAAGTGTTGTAGTACTCAACACCACGACGACCGGTAGCGTTAGGGCCTTCATTATTGGCTCCATGTTTTACAGCTTCCCATAATGAATTTATGTCTTGTCCGCGGATGCCTTTTAAGTAAGCATCGGCAACGATAGAAGCAGAGTTATTACCGATCATACAATCAGAATAGCCTGGGCTTGACCACTCCGGCAGCCAGCCGCCTTCTTTATAATCATTAGCCAACCCCATCTGCATTTCTTTGTCTATAGATGGATATACCAGATTAAGGAATGGGTATAATGCTCTAAAAGTATCCCAGAAACCTGTACCAGCAAATTTGTAGCCCGGCATTACTTCGCCGTTTTGGGCGCTATAGTGTACTACTTTGTTTGATGCATCCAACTCATACATTTTATGAGGGAAGAACAACATACGGTAAAGGCTTGAGTAGAAAGTGCGGGTCTGATCAACCGTACCACCTGATACGGAAAGGCGGCTTAATGTTTTGTTCCAGATAGCGCGGCCTTTTGCAGCAGTAGCATCAAAGCTATCGCTGCCTATTTCCCTTTTTAGGTTAGTTTCTGCCTGTTCTAAGCTGATGAACGATGAAGCAACACGCAAGTGTACTACTTCGCCGGTTTTGGTTGAGAAGCCAATAGCAGCTAAAGCGTGCTTAGCATTGGTTTCTAAACCGTTAGATATGGTGGCAGATTCAGGATGAGCGCCTTCGCCACTCCTGTTACCACGGGTTGCATCAGTTATACTGTAAGTACGTGTTAAGGTAAATGCCTTATCAACATAGATAACAAAGTAGTTTTTGAAGTTTTTTAAAGCCGGGCCGGCAGCCTGGGTTGAGTAACCCACAATTTTGTTCTCGCCAGGTATAACTTTAACATACGATCCGTTAGTGAAAGCATCGACAACTATGAATGAGCTATCCGCTTTAGGGAAAGTAAATTTAAATTGTGCAGCACGTTCGGTAGGGGTGATCTCGGTAATAATGTCATGATCAGCCAGATAAGCGCTGTAATAGTATGGCTTAGAGACCTCTGCTTTGTGCGAGAACCAGCTGGCGCGGGCAGCCTGTGTAACCTTTAAGTGTTTGCTTATTGGCATGATAGAAAACTGGCCATAATCCCCCATCCATGGTGATGGCTGGTGCGTTTGTTTAAAGCCCTGGATCTTGTGCGCGTCATAGGTATAAGCCCAACCATCGCCGTTGGGGCCTGTTTGCGGCGTCCAGAAATTCATGCCCCAGGGTACAGCAGTACAAGGGTAAGTGTTACCGTTTGATAGATCTGGCCTTGAATCGGTACCCATTAACGGGTTAACCCAATCTACCGGGCTGGTTACGCTGGTAACTACCTGTGCAAAAGAGTTGCCGCATATTAATAACAATGCAAAAAGTAATATTCGTTTCATAAGGGTTATTTATATATTATGTAACTATGGTATAATTGGTTATAACTTGGTGTTAACCGTTTAATTGTGACGGCAATAGTAATAATAAAAACTTAAAATAAGGAAGTATTTCCGCCGAGTTTTATTTTACCCAAATGCCTGTAAGCAGCCTCTGTGGCCTCACGGCCGCGGGCCGTTCGCATTAAAAAGCCTTCCTGTATTAAAAAGGGTTCGTAAACTTCTTCAATGGTTCCTTCGTCTTCGCCAACTGCGGTAGCAATGGTTTTTAAACCAACAGGGCCGCCTTTAAACTTATCTATAATGGTGGTTAGTATTTTGTTATCCATTTCGTCCAAACCATGCTCATCAACATTTAAGGCGTTTAGCGCATATTTAGCAATAGCTGTATCAATATTTCCATCACCTTTTATTTGAGCGAAATCCCGGGTACGACGTAATAAGGCGTTAGCTATACGCGGGGTGCCACGGCTGCGTCGCGCAATTTCGTAAGCCCCTTCATCACTTATTGGAGTTTTTAGTATGGATGCCGAGCGTAGTACTATGGTGGTTAATAATTTGGCATCATAATACTCTAACCTTGAATTTATGCCAAAACGGGCGCGTAAAGGTGCGGTCAGCAATCCTGAGCGCGTTGTTGCACCTACAAGAGTGAAGGGGTTAAGCGAGATCTGGACAGAACGGGCATTAGGACCGCTCTCCAGCATAATATCTATCTTAAAGTCCTCCATTGCCGAATATAAATACTCTTCGACCAGCGGGCTTAAACGGTGTATCTCGTCAATAAATAAAATATCGCCGGTTTCTAAATTGGTAAGCAAGCCGGCAAGGTCACCAGGTTTATCCAATACCGGGCCCGATGTTATCTTGATGCCAACCCCCATTTCGTTAGCAATGATATATGATAGCGTGGTTTTACCTAATCCCGGGGGGCCATGTAATAAAACATGATCAAGCGCTTCGCCACGCTGGCGGGCAGCCTGTACAAATATCCTTAAGTTCTCTAATATTTTAAACTGACCGGTAAAATCCTCGAAAGCCTGCGGACGTAAAACTTTTTCAATGTCACGCTCGGCAGGGGATAGGCGTTCGCCGTCAGGATCAAGATGCTCATTCATTAGGGTAAAATTAAAAATTTTACGGGGATTAGTGATTGATTGAATAGAGATTAGTTTTGAACAAGGAACTAATCACAAATCACTGGTTAGTTATCCCTCAGGATACTTACGGAATATGCTGTTTATACGCATGCGCAATACGCCAAGAACGGCTTCTTTAAATATGCCTTTCGACATTTTGGATGAACCAGCTGTACGGTCTGTAAATATAATGGGGATCTCTGTAACGATAAAGCCATGTTTAACAGCGGTGTATTTCATTTCTATCTGGAAGGCATAACCCACAAATTTTATTTTATGCAGTTCTACAGTTTCTAAAACCTTGCGCTTATAGCACATAAAGCCTGCTGTAAAATCCTGGATGTCTACGCCGGTAATAAACCGCACATATACCGACGCAAAATAACTCATAAGTACACGGCTCATGGGCCAGTTTACTACGTTAACACCTTTAATATAACGCGAGCCTACCGCCACATCGGCACCTTCAGCACAAGCTGTTCTTAACCTGATCAGATCATCGGGGTTGTGTGAAAAATCGGCATCCATTTCAAAAATGTAGTCATACCGTTGCTCTATTGACCATCTAAATCCATGGATATAAGCAGTGCCAAGCCCTTGTTTACCCGCGCGTTCTATTAAAAAAAGTTTACCGGGGTAAGTGTTCTGTAAATTTTTGACAATTATTTGTGTGCCGTCCGGCGATCCGTCATCAATGACCAGCACATGAAAATCAAATGGTAAAGAAAATACCTTACGGATCATCCGTTCAATGTTTTCCTTTTCATTATAGGTGGGTATAATTACTATGCTATCAGGCACTTAACGAATTGGGGCTTTAAGGTAAATTGAACCACTAAATTAAAAGATTTAATAAGGATAAAAAATAAAAAAAGCAGCAAACTATAAATTAGTTGCTGCTTTTGTATAAAATACCTGTTAATTATAAGTTAGTAGTGTCTGCAATTACTTCGTTTTCACTCACATACGGGTCGGTAATATAATTCCGTTCCGCTAATCTGGGCGATACAAAAAGAAACACGAGTATAAACACACCAATGAACGCCACAAAGAACCACTCGTAGTTAGCACCTTTAAGATTACGCGCCCACCAGCCGCCATCTTCTATAAGTCCGTTAACCGAAGCAGTTATCAGGTTGCCAAATGATACAACCAGGAACCAGATACCCGTCATAGTACTTTTCATCGATTTTGGCGAATGGGTATATGCATACTCCAGGCCGGTTATAGATACCAGTACTTCGGCGGCTGAAAGTATCATAAATGCCAATATCTCCCACCACATGGATGGCGTGCCACCATGTTCAATACTGCGGTGTGCAAGCCCGATCACAATGAAAGATAAAGCGGTTAAAATTAAGCCGGTGCCCAATCTTCGCAACGGAGTGGTTTTGAGGCCCCGTTTATCTAACCATGGGTATATCACATAGTTAAATAAAGGGATGAACAGTAGTAGAAATACGGTGTTCATGGTTGACAACTGGCCAGGAAAAACAGTAAATGAGGTGAAGCCAAGGTTAATTGAACGATCCATCTTATCAGCATACAGTGTCCATTCAGATAAGCATTGATCCCATACTGCCCAAAATGCAAGAGCGAAAAAGAACACCGACATAACACGATAAACGGCTTTCACGCCTTCAACCCTTTCAGAATCATAAGGGCCTTTAGCTACATCTAGCATAGATTGCCCCGGTTTTTTTAGGCTTAAGTGAGTTAGGGCATACCAGGTTATAAAGACCAGGTTATTGCGGTTAACCCCTTGTGGGGGAACTTTTACATATTTTTTTCGTCCCGAAAAGAATATTATGGTAGCCAGCGCCATCAGTATTCCGGGAATACCGAATGCCCATCTTGGTCCAAAGTGGTCGTATGTCCACGGAATTGCAACTGTCGAGATCATAGAGCCCGCATTGATACTGAAATAAAACCAGCCGTATACTTTTGAAAGAAGATCTTGATTGGTAGCATCAAACTGATCACCAACGTTAGCCGATACGCAAGATTTAATACCACCAGCACCAATAGCAACAACAAGCAAGCCTATTTCAAAGCCGTTAAGGCCACTGTCACATGTTGCTAACAGCAAATGCCCAACACAGTAAATCATTGATACATATAATATAAGCTTGTATTTTCCGGTAAACCAATCTGCTATCATGCCGCCTACAAATGGCAGAGCATAAGCCACCATTACAAAAAGGTGATGTAATTTATTGGCATGGGCATTTGCCTGTTCGGTTAAAGCCGCATTGCCGGTGGGGTTAAAAAATTGATTTACCAGGAAAAGTGTCAGGATAGAACGCATTCCGTAAAAGCTGAAACGCTCGGCAGCTTCATTCCCAATTATATACGGGACGCTTCTTGGAAATCGGGATTTAGGCGCAAGCTCGCCAGCAATTACGGTGTCATTAGCCATATAATTTGTCAGTTAATTTCGTCTAAAATACTATTATTCTGTTAAATATAAATAGCGGGGCATAGATACTATTTATTTGATTTTTAATTGATTATGTTACTGAACCGCTTTTTTCTTCACAGGTGCAGCCTTTATTGGCCTGGTTGGGGGTTTAGGGTCAATGTAATTTTCATCCTGCTCATTAGGGACATTACGCATATCTATATTATCCACATATTCCCATTTGCCATCTTTTAAACGATAGCCATTGTAAGTAAGGTCAGGGCCGTAAGTTTCTGGCTTGTCTTTTGATTTTTTATCTGGCGCAGCCAAATTATCAAACACTATTAAATGTTGCGATGGTATATATCTTAATAACATAGATGCCTGGCGGGCGTATTCAAATACCACGCGTTTACGCGTTTTATTATTACCGTTAAACACAGGTAAGCCAAATACCGGTTTGTCGTTTTGAAAATAAAGGGCTTCAATAACCTTCTTTGTTGATTTATCTGTATGGCCTTTCCACCCTAATAAAACATAATAGGGGGTAGTGCCTTGCACGGGTATGATGGTATAATACTGTGAGCCAAACCAACTGCGGTTATCAGCTACCGTATCTTCGGGGTTTTTTATTAACGGAGAATAATCTGATAAACCATACAGCTTTAAAGCGCCGCCCGAGTTAAGTTGAATAGCGCCATAAAAACGGTAGCTGCCATCGTCATTAGCTACGTGCCAGCTAAATATCCTGAATTTATTATCCGGCGATTGGGTTAGCGTAATAGTTTTTAAGGAATCAAAAGGAAAAGCAAACGAGTTGGGCGTTTTTAAAGCCGTTACCAAAGTTTGTATAAATTGGTAGTTAGTGGTTTTACGCACCCCATCTATTGGATCATGTATGATAGCATTACCCAGGTGCTTCAAACTATCCTGGTAAAAGTTTAATCGCTTTAAATTGCCGCCATCGTCGCTATGCTGGGCAAAAGCTTGCGAAAAGAATGACAGCAAGAATATAAATAAGAATGATCTTTTTAGCACAGTTAAAAAGTTAATACCAATTGTAGGTAAATATATACTGATTTTTTCTTCTTAACGTAAATTTTCGATAACAATTGCGCTGGCGCCACCTCCGCCGTTACAAATACCGGCCACGCCGTATTTGCCCTTGTTTTGATCTAATACACTTAACAAAGTAACAATAATACGTGCGCCCGATGCACCAAGCGGATGCCCTAAGGAAACGGCACCACCATTTACATTTACTTTTGCCGGATCTAATTTTAATTCGCGGTTATTAGCTATGGATACTACCGAGAATGCTTCGTTGATCTCGTAATAATCAATATCACTGCCTGATAAACCTGCGCGGCTTAAAGCTAATGGGATAGCTTTTGATGGCGCGGTTGTAAACCACTCGGGTGCCTGCTGTGCATCGGCATATGCTACTATCTTGGCCAACGGTTTTATACTCAGTTCAGCAGCTCTTTCTTTACTCATTAATATTACTGCTGCCGCGCCATCGTTTAAGTTCGATGCATTTGCGGCAGTAACGGTCCCGTCTTTTTTAAACACAGGTTTTAAACCGGCTATTTTGTCAAATTTTACTGTGGCCGGTTCTTCATCATCACTAAACAAAGTAACCTCGCCTTTCCTGTTTTTTAATTCGACAGGGGTTATTTCATTAACAAACTTGCCATTATTTTGAGCAGCAATTGCCCGATTGTACGATTCAATAGCATAAGCATCCTGGTCTTCACGGCTTATGTTACATTCAACCGCGCAAAGCTCGGCTGCCGACCCCATATGGTAATCATTATAAACATCCCAGAGGCCGTCTTCAACCAAACCATCTATCAGTAAGTCATTACCTAATTTATAGCCTGTACGGGCTTTTGCTAAGTAATAAGGCACATTGCTCATGCTCTCCATACCTCCGGCCAATACAATATCATTTTGCCCGGTAGCTATGCTTTGTGCAGCAAGCATGATAGCCTTCATGCCCGATGCGCAAACCTTGTTAACGGTAGTAGCAGGTAAATAGGGGAGGCGGGCAAATATTGCCGCCTGGGTGGCCGGCGCCTGCCCTAAATTGGCCGACAAAACATTACCCATAAAAACTTCCTGGATCTGCTCAGGTTTTAAACCTGATTTTTCAACTGCTGATTTTATAACAACAGCACCCAGCTGTGTTGCAGTAAGGCTTGCCAAACTGCCGCCAAAGCTTCCTATAGGTGTACGGGTCGCCGCTACAATTACTACTTCTCTCATTAAATAGATTTTTAATATGCAAATCTATTTATTTTATTTGATAGATTGCTATGCTTGCATAGTAATTATTGATCTTCTTTTTTCTTTTTATTGCTTTTTTTCCGCGCGAGTAAAGCCTGTTGAAGCAGATATTCAACCTGGCCATTGGTGCTTCTAAACTCTTCAGCCGCCCAGGTTTCTATCTCCTTCAACATATCCGGATTTACTCTTAATATAAATGCCTTTTTTTCAGCCATAATTAATGCACTGCTCTTTTGCGCCTTCTTAAAATAATTAAATGTGCGCCCAAAAATATTAAAATTGGTATTACCCCGGCTGGGGTTTTGCCTGGATATACATAAACATTGGTAGTTAAAGTAAACGGGAAGTTATTTTTAATGGTCATGACTTTTCCAAAACCTGCTGAATCCCAGATATACTCGCGCGAAAAAAAAGATTCGCGATAAAAGCTGGCCGTAAAACCACTTTTCAAGGTTAAAACCCTGGTTCGGCTAAAAAAATCGCGTGTACATTGGCCAATAATGCTACCTCCTGCATCAGTAATTAATATGGTATGACTAAAAAAGCTTTCGAAATTAAAGCGCAGTGTGCCGTTAGCCAATATCACTTTGGCATTACGTTTTGATATGCCTTCATAACTTAACTGACCATATTTAACCATATTATCAGTAAGGTCATATTCCGGGCTCCACCATCCGCGTCTTAACATGGATAGCTCATTAGTTTTGGTTGTATCTAATTCCTGGTACATAATCTTAGTGATATAAAGTACCTGTGTTAACAACCGGGTTTACACTTCTGTCACCGCATAAAACAACCAATAGGTTACTTACCATAGCTGCTTTGCGTTCTTCATCAAGGTCTACTATGTTTTTTTCTGATAGTCTTTGCAGGGCCATTTCCACCATACCTACCGCGCCTTCAACAATTAACCTGCGGGCAGATATAATAGCCGATGCCTGTTGTCTTTGCAGCATGGTATGTGCAATTTCTGGCGCGTAAGCTAAGTGAGATATCCGGGCTTCTAATACCTCGATACCTGCACGGTCCAATCGCTCATTCAATTCTTTCTCTAACAATATACTAACCTGGTCGGCACCGCCTCTTAAAGTAATGCCGGCGTTTTCGTCTTCGATATTATCATAAGGGAATGAATTAGCTAAGTGCCTTACCGCAGCTTCACTCTGTATATTCACATATTGCAGGTAATTCTCGACAGCAAATACTGCGCTTGCCGTGTTTTTTATTTGCCATACAATTACTGCCGCTATCTCAATAGGGTTACCAACGCTATCGTTTACTTTTAGTTGCTGGCCGTTAAGGTTAAATGCCCTTAATGATACTTTCCTTTTAACGGTGAATGGATTTACCCAAAAGAAGCCGTCCTGCTTTATTGTACCAACATATTTGCCGAAAAACGTAAGCACTTTAGATTCATTGGGGTTAACAACAACAAATCCAGGTAAAATAAAAACACCTATAATAAAGCATATAATCGTAACCGCTGCGCCAGCTCCGCCCGCATTTGCTGCCAAGATGGCTATAACTGCTAATAATAAAACTAATCCGGCAGCGCCAAAGCCCGGTGTAGGTTCAAGGATTTTTTCAGAATTCATGATGATTTTGATTTTAAAATGATATCACAAAGATATCACAATCTATTTGATAAAAGCAATAAAAAAAACATATCGCATAAATATATTATTTTTGCCTACGCTTAACTTAATAAATGGCTACACTTTCTTCTTCTCGCCAAAAGGCTTTACTGCGCAAATACGCACGTAACGTTAAGTTTTTAATGATGGTAGTGAGTATTTGCTTAATAGTATATTCGCTGCCCAAGCAAGCTAAGTTTAGCTATGAAATTGAAAAAGGAAAGATCTGGAACCAAAAGGACTTGATATCCCCCTATAACTTTGCCATACTAAAAACGCAAGCCGAAATCCAGAATGACAGGAAGAATGCACTGGCAAGTACTACCCAATTATACCAGTTAAATACAGAAGTTGCCCAACAACAAATTGAGGGTTTTAAAACAGACCTGGAGATTAAATGGCATAATGCCGGAATTGATGACCGTAAAAAGGCGAAATATATTTTAACAGGTAGCAACCTATTGGCAGCGGTTTATGATAAAGGCGTATTAAATCTTAATTCCAAATATCCTAGGAACCAAAGCTATCCTATAACTGTCCTTCAAAAAAACGTTGCGACAGAAAAAAATACCGCTGAACTATTTACCAAAGAAAGTGCCGTTATTTATTGCAATGAAATATTAAGCACGCGCAATGATGTTGATAAAACATTTTTATTGGATCTGTTGCAAAACCGCATCCAGTTAAACGTGATTTATGACGATAAGCTTACTACCCGTTTAGAGTCAGAAGTGCTGGAAGGATTATCGTTAACCCGTGGCATGGTTCAAAAAGGTGATGTTATTGTCTCTAAAGGATCGGTAGTTAATGACGATGTGTTCCAAAAGCTGGAGTCGTACAAAAAAGCTTTCGAAGATAATACGCGAACAAACGGAAATCCACGGCTGGTGCTCGCGGGCCAGTTTTTATTAGTATCAATAACAGTTGCGCTGCTAATGATCTTTCTTTACTTATTCAGGAAGGATATTTATGCTGATAACAGGCTGGTAAGTTTAATATTACTGGTAATTACTGCCATGTTATTTACATTATCAATGGCAATAAATATGCAGCTGCCTTATTTATATGCTATACCGTATTGTATTGTGCCAATAATCATCCGCATATTATTTGATACGCGTTTGGCGCTAAATATTCATTTATTGGTGGTTTTGATAGCCGGTTTTTTTGTTCCTAATAGTTTTGAATTCGCCTATTTCGAGATCACGGCTGGTATGGTATCTATATATAGTATCAAAAACCTGGTTCGGCGCGAGCAATTTTTGATATCAGCTGTAATTATAACGTTTACTTACTTTGTTGCTTTTTTAGGCATAGCATTAATTAGAGAAGGTACTTTGGTTGATATTGACTGGCGAGGCTTCATTCCGTTTATAGTAAGCGTTTTATTAACCTTGTTAGCTTACCCGCTGATTTATTTGTTTGAAAAGATATTTGCTATCACATCAGACATCACCCTGATTGAATTAACTAATACCAATGCTCCTTTATTACGCGAAATGGCATTTACCGCTCCAGGTACATTCCAGCACTCGTTACAGGTGGCTAATCTGGCCGAAAATGCTATTTATGCTATTGGTGGTAATGCCTTACTGGTTAGGGCAGGAGCATTGTACCATGATATTGGCAAAATGGAAAACCCATTGTTTTTTATAGAGAACCAAAACTCAGGTTTTAACCCGCATGATAAGTTACCGTACGAAGAAAGTGCCCAAATAATTATAAGGCACGTTTATAAGGGGATTGAAATGGCAGAGAAGGCTAACATTCCTGATATTGTAATTGACTTTATACGTACGCACCATGGCAATACCCGGGTGGATTATTTTTACCAATCTTATTTAAAAAATTTCCCTGAAAAAATCATTAACGAGAACACTTTTAGGTATCCTGGGCCCATTCCTTTCTCAAAAGAGGCCGGTGTTTTGATGCTTGCGGACTCGGTCGAGGCCGCTTCACGCTCATTAAAGGAGCCTGATGAAAAATCCATCAGCGCCTTGGTTGACCGTATTGTAAAATATAAATTAGATCAAAATCAACTGAAAGACAGTAATATAACTTTGAAAGATCTTGAAACTATCAAGGCGATTTTTAAGCGAATGTTGATGAGTATTTACCATGTGCGAATTGATTATTAATTTTTTTTTGATGGCATAGGCTAATTGCTATATTTGCAGTCCCTGAAAAAGGGGTTTTATTGAAAATAAAACGGTGAGGTGCCTGAGAGGCCGAAAGGATCAGTTTGCTAAACTGACGTACGGGAAACTGTACCGAGGGTTCGAATCCCTCCCTCACCGCAAATTAGAAGCTTAAATGCTCGCAAAACCTGTAATCAACGATTACGGGTTTTTGTTTTATCGGTAAACAAAAAACTACCGCCAATCTCATAAAGTTGTGCGCAATTCGTGTAGCTTGATAATCTTACAGAGCAAGGCTTACGACGCCGGAACAGCTTTGATCGACCGCCGTAAATTAATGACTTAAAATGGTAAGGGACTTAGCTTTGTTGCTGGTTCAGACCAATGCTATGATTTAATCTCAAAGCATTTTACTTTATAAAGCGTTTAGCTGATTACGCGGTCGCGTATTTTCATAGCAGGGTTTCCCTGGTAAATAGAATAGGGTTGAAGATTTTTTGTAGCAACAGAGCCGGTGGTAAGCACTGCGTGCGAGCCTATAACAAGCCCTTGGTTAACTATTGCCAGCGCGCCAATCCAAGCGCCATTCTCTATGTTTACAGCGCCTGTAATCAAATCAAATGATGTCTTTTTATAATTATGGCTACCGGTAATGATTGTGACTCCTTGCGAGATACATACATTACTGCTAATGGTAACCATGGCTATATTATCAATCCAAACATTTTCGCCTATCCAAACCTCATCAGCAATGCTAAGCAGCCAGGGGTACTTTATGTTAACGCAGGGTTTTATCTCAACCTGCTTGCCAATTTTAGCGCCAAATAAACGTAACAGCGCCACTTTTATACCGTAGGCAGGGAACAAGCTTGTTTTAAAAACAAAGCCGCTTACATAATGCCATAGCACCCTTTTAAGCATACTGCCACCAGGATGATAAGGATAGTTGTTATAAGATTCCAAATCTGTTTTTTGCATGTTATTTTTTTAAAGCGACATCCGTTTTCACCCAAAAATAAAGGCCGGCGCTTATTGCAATATAAATGAATATGTTAAAAATTGTGTGATGATCAATAACTGCGCCCAAGCGCTTATCCCAAAACAAGGCTAAAATCACCAAACGGATTATGTTTAAAAATTCAATAACAAAAATGCCCGATAGTAAGAATACTATCTTTGCGGTACGTGGTTTTGGATAAGCAAGAACAAATGCGGAAAAAAAGCTGATAACACCCAGCCCAAGGCACGAGTAAACCAGTATGATGGCACCATGACCGGCAACTAATAGCTCATAATTATTGGTGATAGTAGCAAAGCCGAAGCATCTTAAAACCAAAGCGCTGCATTTTAGCAAGCCCCAACGCAATACCTTTATATAGTTTAAATATTCAGCTAAAAATAGATTGTACTGACCGCCTGGAGTGGTGAGACCAAAGAACAGTATATTGAAATAATAAAACACCAGGAACAAGGCAGTAAACCATATAGCAAACCTTATAGGGTTATTTTGCTTATTTGGTATCATTTTGTCGCTTTAAGATTTCGTCTATTTTGATATCCACTATCAGCCTGAACCAGAAGCCTTGCAGAAAATGAAATATCACGCCTGTGCGGCCGTCCAATATCCCTAACTGAAATACTATGCGTTGAATAAAGTATAGCATCGGGCGTAAATATCGCGGCGTTTTTTGCCACCTTTGTTTATACCAGGCCTTGCGCTCATTGGGTGAGCCCCAGATGCTGGGGGTTTCTGCTAATACTATATCAGATCGCATGCGCTCTACTTCCTGCTCTGCAACTAAATCGCTGTAACGGTTATGTTTGGCTATCCAAAAACTGATATTATTTTCTTTTAAATTTTCTTCTAATAGGTGGCCATCTTTCCAAATTTCGGTTTTACCGGGTACTACAAAACGGTGGTCCATCTTCTCGGTAGTATCCGAGTAGCCAACACCATACCTAAACATTTTTAATAAGTAGAATGGGTAATAGCCACCATGCTTTATCCATCGCCCTTTAAAAAAGTTTTTACGATTAAAGTAAAAGCCATTGGTATTTAGATGTTCTTGGTCTTTAAAATTAATCAGGTGTTGTTTCAGTTCGGGTGTTACAACTTGATCCGCATCCAAACAAATTACCCAAGGTGTTTGCACGGGGCAATTTTTAAGTGCGAAATCCCATTGTGTAGGGTGATTCTCAAACGGATTATACAAAAGCGTAGCACCAAATTCCTCAGCGATTTTAATTGTAGTATCAGTACTGCCCGAATCGACTATAAAAACAGGGGCATTCAATCCTGCTATTGATTGTAAAAACCGCGGCAAGTGCAGCGCTTCATTATAAGTTAAAACTATAAAGGAGTAAAGCGTGCTCAATATAATCGCGCTTTAATAATCATTGACTTCCAAAAATACGGCACCCTGCCGCAGCCCTTAAACTCAATATTGGTAAATCCGGCATTCACTAAGGCATTGCTCAGTGTTTTTTTTGACCATAGCTTGATATGGCCGCCGTACCACATTGGGTTTAAGTGAGTATCCCATTTATTAAACAGGCTAAGCACGAGGTTTTTTAGATAGCCATGGTAGGGGGTAGAGATGATAATTTCGCCGCCGTTTATTATGGCCTCTTTGCAAAAAAATATAAAACCTTGGGGGTCATACAAATGTTCAATAACCTCTGTTGATATAATGGTATCAAATTTTTTAGGCTGCAGTTCATTAGGTAATTTACCAGTCGAGAGGTCCTGGAGGAAAAACCTGTCCGGGTTCGTTTTTTTGGCAATTGCAATCCCTTCGGCAGATGCATCGGTACCATAAGCATCATAACCATTACTTATTAAAAAATTTACCAGGTAGCCATTGCCGCAACCCAGGTCTAATATACGGCGGCTGATATTGTTGTTTAACATTTCCAATATTGGCTCCTGCAAATATTGGAACGTGTGCGCGGCTGTACTTTCGCTAAATCCGTAATCTTTATACTCCGCCATGGTCAATAATTTGCTGATACATATTTATATATTTTTTAATTAATTGGCTGTCATCAAAATCGCGATGAATAATTGAGGGTGCATTCATACTAATAGCTTCTAATTCATGCATACTATTGGCAGCGATAGTATTTATAACATCGCTTACAGATTGTGGTGTTGTTTGGCAAATCCAGCCTAAGTTGTGTTCAATAATATAATCTGCCAGGCCAACATGCTCACTTATTAATACGGGCGTGCCGGCGCTAAGGCTTTCAATAACCACATTGCCAAAATTTTCATTATAGGAAGGTAATACCAATAAATCATGCTCGCTAAAAACATCAAATTTATTTTCATTTTGGAAACCGATCCAGCTAATGTTATTCTCGCTATGGTTATAATGAGCTATGTTCTTTAATATGCTAATATAATTTTCGTCACCATCGCCGGCAATGGTTAAATGATAGGGCACATTTAGCCTGGGCAAAGCGTGTAATAAAATATCCAGCCCCTTTTTTTCCTCAATTCGTGATAAAAACAGCAGTTTTAAAACTGGCCCGGCTGACTGTTTGTTTGGTAATGATTTAGCGATTTTAACAAAGTTAGCTAAGTTGAATATCCCGGCAGGTTTTACAATATTTAATAATGCTTTTTTTTCGGCAACCGATGTTGCATGCAGGTATGAGTGTTTTAATATTTTTTTACCTAAGAAATTATGTATCAGTATTTTAATAAAGCTGTTTTTGTTTTGGAAAGAGTAATCACTTAAAGTACCGCGTGGCGAAATTACTACCGGCACTTTCCTGGTTAAAGCAATAAACGCCGAAAATACCGAAACTAAATTCCACCAGGCGTGGATATGTACAACATCAAATCCACGCACATTCTGCCAAAGGTTTATTAATAGACCCGGTGATAAATGGCTATGGTCTTTAGTAACACGTTTAAAGTAGGTTACACTAACACCATCGACCAATGTTGATTTGTTTGATTGTATGTCTAACTCGTCTTTACCATTAGCGGTTGTTGTGAAAACAGTTACCCCATTACCCGTACTTACCAACTGCTCACTTAATTTAGCTACAGACATGGTAGGGCCGCCATACAAATAGGCCGGTTTGTAAGAAGCATTGATTTGTAAGATCTTCAAATATCCTCTAATATATTTTGAATTCTAAGCACCTTGCTTAAAATTAACATAGTAATAAAACTCCAAAAAACCGAATTAAGTAAAAACTCAAAGCTTAAGCCTCGCCAAAAAATTTGGAACAGGCCGGCAAATACCAATGCCGTCCCTAAAATATACCCTCCAAATAGTTGCTCGGCTTTTTGAGATATTAATTGTACTGCCGCACCATAAATAAATAAGGCAACAAATACGCCTAACGGTCCTCCAGACAAGTATCCATCTACAACATAAGCGGGTTTTGCTGAAACGCTTGATCCCCTGCGAATAACCCCGGAATTGTAAACCCGTTCCATAACCAGTTCTTCGGTAATTGGTTTGCCGGGCCAAAAAATACGCGGTACTATTGCAATTATTGCTTGTTTTACCAAGTCAAAGCCATAATAATCAATATATTGGGGGGTCGATTTTATATATTCGGTAAACATACTTACTTCGCTTAAACGATATACTAAAAACCCCAAATTAGTATCCTCCTGCGACTCATTATTTAACGCAGCATCAAGCGCAAGTTTATAAGCATCATCACTGTTAACGCTATCGCCCCAGGCGTTTGCACGGAAAATATGATTATATGTCGGTAAATACATAAAAAGCAGCAACAACGCAGGAATAAATGTTGTTATTACTATGCGCTTATAGGTAGGATACAAAAAAATTCCCAATACAAGTACACTAACAATAATAGGCTCTTTAAAACCGGATGTTAATGCCTGGTAAAAATTAGTAAGATATAAGAATAAACAAAATGCGGTATTAAAAACTTTATTTAGCGGTATTGCAAATGCCAGTGCCAATGTACCGGCAATAAAACTTAAAGAAGAAAATTGAAAATAAAATTGTATCAGGCCACTTGTGTGCCCTGCTACGTATGATAGCGGCAGAAATATTATAGCTATCATTAGCAAAATATTGGCCAGCTTATCTGTATTAACCTTATATTTTTGCTTAATGGGGTATTTCATAGACAAAATCATACCAGTTGCGAATGCAGCATGCCCTAAAACGTAATATCGTTGGCATTGTGCCGTAAGATCTAAGTTATCATAATCAATAGTAAACGTAGCTAAGCCACTATTATCTAGGTACCCCAACAAGTTGCAGAAATAAAATATAGAACTACACGCCATGTAACCTATAAATATAATCTGCACCAAAAATATGGGGCGCATTAATTGTGAACCTATTAGCCTGTCATTAGGTAATGGTTTTAACCATCCGCTGTAACAAATAAAAAATATAAAAAACGAACCCAGCCAGGCAACAATGTAAGACAATACTGGCGAGCCCCTAAGCAATATAGATAATACCCACGGTATATATAATATCAGGTACCGCTCAAAAGGTTTACTGGTTGCTTCCATTTTTATAATTTACAATAGCACTAGCCTGGCGAGTAAAGCTCCAGTCTTCTATAACATGTTTGGATATGTTACCCATATGAGTAAGTCCTGTTTTGCCTTTATTAAGCAAATATGTGAGTTTGTCACCAATGTCCTTAATAGATCCTGCTGTAAACACCATTCCATTTTGATTAGATTTTACTAGATCTGGCGCACAGCCGACTTTATCAGAAACTAAAACTGCTTTGCTGCAAGACATTGCTTCGTTAACAGCCAGTCCCCAAGTTTCGCCGGGCCCTATTGACGGAAGGCAAAAAATATCGCAAGTCTGGTAAATAATGGGCATGTAAGTTTGGTTTTTAAAATCCATAAAATGGATATTTGGATTTAATATGGCTTGTTGTTTTAATTCATCTTTTAAAACGCCGTTGCCTACAAACAGCAAATGCGTATTAGCCGCATTTATATTAATAAATGCTTTTAGTAATAAGGCGGGATCTTTTTTAACTTCAAGCTTACCTGCAAAAAGTATAACTATACTGTCAGTATTAAGTCCAAGCAGGTGTTTTAATTTATCAACCTCTTTTTCTTTAGGATCAGCAAATCTATCATTATCAACCGCATGCGGGGCAAAAATCAATTGATCATCGCGCAGGCCGTATTTTTTGAAATAAGCTCTATTGTTTATGCCGGTATAAAAAGCATAATCCACAGTGTCATATACCCATTTTAAATAAATAGACCTTATTGCATTTTTAAGTCCCGGTTTTTCGTCAAGCAATGTTGAGTCTCCGCGGAAAAGCACTGGTATTTTATTTTTAAAATGGCGCATCACAATTAAGTGGCTTTTGTACGCCCAGCCGTAAACTAAAAGGGTGTTTGGTTTCCATGCTTCTATCTCAGTAATGATAGTGGGATTAACAATGCCATAAAAGTGGTGCGAACCCGGATCATCTGATGTGTTTTGCAGCCATTGATAATCATACGCGTCTAACAAATTGATATCCCATTTTATAGTTTTATTAAACCCCGGATCATGTTTTTCTATCGAAGCTGCTCCCCATGTATAAAAAACTTTTACTTCTACCTGTTGGGCCAGTAGCTTAAATACCGGGGCATAATATTGTATAGGATGAGTGGTAATTATTGCTATGCGCATCAGTCCGCTTTAATCAGAACCTGGTTAAATAATTCGCACTGTTTTTGGGTGGTGCTTTGAGATGTATATTTAGCGGTTCCTTCGGTATTATAACGAGGTACACTAAGTTTATCAGTTAGCAACGCCAAAAAAAAAGATCTAATAGCTGTCTCAATATTTACCGCAATATAACTATTGCCATGTACACCATAATCGTTTAAAATAGTTAATGCTGAGCTTTGCGGATTAAAAATAGCCAGCAAAGGTTTTTTCGTTAAAAGATAGGGATATAGTTTAGAGGGCGTATATTTTGGATCATCAGACCCGGGTATAAATAAGGCATCAGCTGCCAATAAGGTATTCAATGAGTGGAAATAGTTAATCCTGTCGGTAATTTCAATTACATTTTTTTCGATCCCCAGTTTTTTTGCCAGGGGTAATATTGTTGGTTTACCCTTCCCTTTAGGCGCATAGCTGGTACCAATAAAATAGAGTTTCATTTTACTATATAATTCGGGTTGTTGTGTTAACCCCTGTTTAAAAACTTTGAAAAGAGGAGTGATGGCATTGTGCATATCAATACCCCCGCGACCAATGTATACGATGTTTTTGAAGCCCGGTTGAAGTAAGTTAATAAATGCTGCCTGGCTGTTCATTGCTGCTTTAATATCGGGCTCAAAACTGCCAAAAGTAATTGTAGCCGAAGGTACTTCTTTTATTTGTGGATACCTGTTTTTAAGATCATCAATATAACTGTCAGAAACACTTATCAGGCCATCAACGCTTTTCATTGCAATGGCTTCCAGGTATTGATGCAATGTATATACCAATTTATATTTAGGCGGGCGCTGTGCTTTATCATCATAGTGCGTAGAGTACCAGGGGTCCTGCATATCAATAACGTAAGGCACACCAAATTGCTTTTTCCAATGTGCCCCTAGTGTACATATCGGGAACTGCGTAGTTGAAAAGTAGATCAGGTCAAATTTTTTTGCCTTCAATAACTCATTAACCTTTTTGCGATAAAACCAATACGACCTAAAAGCTATGGCCCCAAAACCCAACTTTGAAGTAACCCGCTTTTTTAAAGCCTTTACGATGTGGATTTTTATGTCAACCGGAATAGTTTTCAACAGTAGTTCGTCGGCTGGCATATCGCAATATTTAGCATCTACGATAACAATTTCTGCCTCCCAGCCATACTGTTTAAAATAAGGAAGGCTTGTGCGTACCCGCTGCATATCTGGGGTGTTTATCGGGGCAAAATATGGAGAAATAATGAGCAGACGTTTCAAATGATTTGATATTATTACAATGTATGCTCAACGATTTTTAAAAATTTTTTGCTTTCAACTTCCCAGTTGTATAACTCATGGGCTAAGCGCAAAGACTCATTTTTGGCCAATGTTAATAACGCTCCATTTTTATAATAGCTTGAAAGAATGGCGGCCATAGCTTTTGTGTCGCGTGCGGGATATGTATGTCCTATCGTTGGGTTTTTGGTTATAAAATCTTTTTGAGCAATAGTATCACTGGCAATAATAGCTAAACCGGCTTGCATATAAGTGAATAATTTGTTACTAAGTGCTAAATTATTATTTGTAGAAAAACCAGGTTCAAGTGCCAGGCCTATGTCAAACTGACCTGCAAATTCAGGAAGCTTATCCGGAGGGATAGGATCGTGAAACCGTATGTTAACCTTGCTACCGGTTAAGTAGTTTATAAAAGTGGCATTAGTATGTAGCTTGCTGCCCAATAAATGTAGTTCAAAGTGTTTATTGTCCAAAAGCTGTAAAGCCCCAATAATATCTTGCAGTCCACGATTGGCGCCTATTGTTTGTGAAAACCACAATAGCTTTAAAGGTTGGTGGCTATTTGGTATGGCATTCACTATATCGCTTTTATGAAAAACGTTTAATAAAACCGCGGGCTTCAGGCTTGTAAATATTTTAGAATATGCTTCGGCTATTTGCGGGCTGCTGGTGGTAAAGTAGTTTAATTGGGGGATGTGTTTATTTTCTATTTGCATTTTTAAAATTACGTCATGATTATCATCATCATCACTCATTTCGTATCGGTGAAAATCCTCAGCATCAAATCCGCTGGGTTTGTTATTTATTTTTGCAGCTCCAACAACTGCAGGCAAGGCGCCCAAATTATGGCCGATATATAGATCAGCCACATATTTTTTAGCTTCGCGGATTAGAAAATAGCTGGCACGGGCTATGGCAATGTCCGCCATAAAGCGCCCTTTTGTTTTACGATTCACAGTTTGAGCGAGTTTATGGATTAAACGACTAAGAAAATACAAAGCCCTTTTATATTGTGGGTCTCCGCCTACACAAACAGCTCTCCATTTTTTTGACGCTAATAATTCCTGATCAAAATTAGCACCCCATGCATTCCAGTACATATATAGCACGGTAACCGTATAGCCGGCATTTGCTAATGTATCAGCCTCTTTTACCAG
This sequence comes from Mucilaginibacter sp. UYCu711, assembly GCF_050433825.1. Taxonomy (NCBI): domain Bacteria; kingdom Pseudomonadati; phylum Bacteroidota; class Sphingobacteriia; order Sphingobacteriales; family Sphingobacteriaceae; genus Mucilaginibacter; species Mucilaginibacter sp. UYCu711. The sequence continues at coordinate 348,013 of NZ_JBNPWM010000001.1, forward strand.
CCGTGGGTTTAACGATGGTTGCCCCGATGTTATAAATACAATATTTTTTACGCCCAATGTTTATTGTTACTGTACTGCGAATTTTCTTTCACAAACAAAAAATCAGACTGAAATAGTGCGTTATCAAGCGGGCGTTTCATCAAGGTACATACATCGTACAAAACAAACCCGCGTTCTTTCATAAAATTAAGTACATCAATAACTAACGGGCTATTTACATATATATCCAAAAGCGAAACTTCTAATAAAACAAACTCGGCATGTGCCAACGCTTTCTCTCCGCCTTTTAAAATTTCAAGCTCATAACCTTGCGTGTCAATTTTGATAAAATCGGGTTCGTCATGATCGTTTTTTTCGAGCAATTTATCCAAGGTCAATAAGTTCCTTTGCTCGGTTTTGGCTTCCGTATCAAAATGTTCAACAAGTACCGAACTAGCCGATTCATAAATATTAAACTTAACAGTCACCGCTGTAGCGCCTAACAGTTCTATTTTATAGTTAACATCATTGTAAACATTTTTAACCTTTATTAAAGCAGGCTCTTTTAAACTTTGGCCCTCAATCATGGTTATTGCGCAATCCGGAAACTTTCTTAAAATCAACGGTCCAATAGCCTTCATAAGCACCAATATCAAGGCAAAATTTAGGGGAAAACCCCAACCGCTTAATATTAGTGAGACTGGTTTCCTGGCTTGGGACACCCAGTTTTTCACGGATATTTCTTTTAATTTTTTGAGGTATCAGCCTATTGAGGTAGTTGAGTATCATCGTTAAATAGGTTTAAATATTGTTCTGCAATTAATTTAACATCAAATCTTTTCTCGGCAAGATGCCGGCATTGGTCTCTGTCTATCTGTGGTATTTTATCTAATGCCTTTGACATTTCGGCCTCATTATTTACAATAACGCCAGTAATTTCCTGGTTAATAACTTCTGGTACCGATCCGCGGTTAAAAGCAATAACCGGCGTACCGCAAGCCATCGCCTCAATCATTACAATACCAAAAGGTTCATCCCATTCAATAGGAAATAATAATGCTTTTGCCTGCCTTAAATAGCTGTTTTTTTCGGCATCATTCAATGAGCCTAAATATTTTACTTGCAGGTTGTCAATCAAAGGCTCTATTTCGTTTTTAAAGTATGCAAGATTATCGGCTGTATGCGAAATATTACCGCCTATTACCAATTTGTTACCTGTCGCTTTTGCAATTTTAATGGCAGTATGCACACCTTTTATTCTATCTAATCTACCTAAAAACATGAATGGGGCATCATCTGCTACATTTTCATTTAATTGATATTTTGAAAAATCAATTGCATTATAAACTGTTTTCCAGTAACCTGCTACATTACCTGTGCTGACACAATAGTTACTACAGGCCGTAAATATTAAATTTCTGTTAGGAAGGGCGGTAATAATGCGTATACCAGAAGCCGCTACCGGTCTGCCATAAGTCATTATTTTTTTTACAGGAGCATTTACAACAGGAAGCAATAAAATCAAACGGCCAAAATTGTGTATAAGATCAAAATTATTTTTGTTACGTATTAGATATTGCCACACAAAAAAAAATTCTTTAATTCTTTGTGTTTTTGGGCGGTTTAAATCATTTATACCATAAGTAATTGTTTTACCGCTACAATGTGAATCTGGCCCGGCCAGCAAAGTAACCTCGTGGCCTTGTTTTATATATTCTTCTGCAAATAAATATACCAGTCGTTCGTGTCCGCCATATTGCATTGGAGGAACTGATATTCCGGGATCCATGATAAGCAATATTTTCATATCAAAGATCCTTCAATCTCTTTGTATATTTGTAAATATTTTTTTGCGCATACTTCCAGCGAGAGGTTTTCTATAATATAATCGCGGGGTTTAAATTGACCTATAAGAGTAAGAAAAACAGTGAGTTGTTTTTTAAAATCATCGGCATCAACAAACTTTATCCCACAGCGCTCGTCCCAATAAGGTACTGAACTTACCGGCTCAAACTTAACTTTGTGCGGATAATACTTTGGATCCTGCCAGTAACCACCTCTATCCCAGGCCAGTATAGGGGTACCCGTAGCTAGTATTTGCTGATAGGCCAGACCCTGTGTTTCATTTGTACAGATAAATATTACTGCTTTTGAAACTTTTAGCTTATCACGTAACTCGTAGTGGGTGTAACTGCCGTAATTAATAAACTGATAGGATAGGTTTTGCTGATCAAGTATTTTAATAACCGGGTCGACCAATTCGGTTTCATATTTATTAAATACCTTGTCATAAATTAAAAAATCAAAAATTTTATCGCCTTTAATAGGTTGCCAATGCTCGGTATCAATACCTACCGGCCATGAACTTACCTTATTGCCATAATAAGGTTCAAACATTTTGCGCATCCATTCGCCCGGTACCAGTAAGCGCTTTACATTTGGGTACCGTTCAAACAGGTCGGGGCAATCAATCGGATGCGAGTATATTCCGGCACCAAATAATATTGGATTTTTCCATTCCATGTTAAATAAAACGTGGGGTTTGCCAATAATACAAGCAATTTCTTCTGGGTGTTTGCTAATATATTTATAATTATTTAAGCGGTAAGGAACGCCAATTTTATCAAGACCTCGCATTAAATTGATTGCAATGATCATTACGCCACCGGGTTTCGGTTTTCCTCTTATTATCCGCCTGATGATCATTCGGAGATAACGATCATATTTAAACCAGCGGTCAGCGTTAGGTTCTTCGTAAAATAAGTTTATAGGTTTAGTTATTTTCAATTCCATTTTAATTTTCGGCGGACATTCAAAATTTGCCCGGTTCTTTTAAAGCCGAATATATGGTACATCGTATTTACAATGCCGGCGGTTGGTATTGTAAAATACGGGTCAAGTTCTAAAATCCATTCATATAAATTAACGGCCTCATCAATATTATCTTTAGCTATCCACTGGCAAAGCGGCCATAAAACGTTTATTGCTGCGTTAATTCTTCGAGTTGTAAGCCTATTGGTATCATCCAATTGTTTCAGTATATTTTTATAAATTAACAGATGCTGGTAATTAGTACAGGTCGAAGCTATACTTCTTTGAAACTGCAGGCGTCCTTTTTGATGGTGGGCATGACATAGGGTCGCTTCATTAAGTATTGCGATTGAAGGTTCTTTCAAAGCCACTTCCAGCATAAAGCAGCGATCATCGCGGGACGCAAAATTAGCAGCGGCAAATGAAGTGCGATGGGGGATATTGTTAATGAAATCGTTTTTAAACAGAAATGCTGAATAATGAGAGCTGTCACATTCGCCCAAATTTTGAGCTATAAAATCATCACACATAGTCCACCGCTGCGTTCTGCTATATTCTTCATTTTCATATATCTCATAACCTGCTACCACAATATCAGCATTTGTCTCTTCTGCTAAGCGGAATTGTTTTTCTAAAGAGCCAGGTGCCAACCAGTCGTCCGAATCAAGGAACTTAATGTATTTTCCTTTTGCGTATGTAAAGGCCATGTTTACCGCCCAGGGCTTTCCCCACTTTTGCTGCCTGTAAATTTCAATCCCGCGGATTTGCTGTAGCATTTGCCAGGTACCATCCGTGCTTCCATCGTCAACAACAATAATTTGTATCGCCAGATCAGTATAACCGCTGCATGATTCAATGGCTTTTGGCAGTGCCCATATCCTGTTATATGCCGGTATAATTATGGTAATATCCATTTATTAATAATTGGAAAAAACAGGCAGGTAATTTTTATAATCAAATTTTTCATTCCTTATTATGGCCTTGAGTATGCGCTTACAAAAAACCAGCAATGCATAAAGTGTATTACACAACATATTTATTGAAAATGAAATTATTTTGTTGCTTATAAAAGGAAAATGCCCGGCTATTTTTAATTTAAGACACTCGCGTTTATAATGAAAAGCATTAGTATATGATCCTGAAAAATGTAATATGGCAGGCTCAACTTCAACCCCTACTTTAACAAAAAAACAGTATTGTAATAGCACATCAACTTTTAATGGTCCGTCAATACCAATTGGTGTCCTCATGCCGGTACCATAATCATTAACAAGGCCAACCCCGTGCATAGCCATAGCTACCGAAATCAAGGGTTCCTCGTTAATACTTGTATTCATTTTTTTAAATCCAAGTTGAGTATAATTAGTGCTCATCTCACGTGCTGAATTATAAATACTTTTTGTGACAGAATTTTTTTTAAAATAATATAAGCCACCATTAAATAAAGGAACAGACCTTATATTAAATTGCGTACACATTTTAGCTATATCCATATACCATTCACCCGTACTTAATAGCTCATCGCCCAATACCGCAAATGAATTGGGTTGGCATAGATCTATTAACTTTTTTAAAGGTTTGATAACCAAACAATCAGCATCAATAAAAATTGTTTCTTTAAAAGGAGTATACTGATCTAAAAAAAGCTTTTGGCTTAATCCTTTACCATAAGATGGTTCATAAGGAATGTAGGTATCGAAAAAGCCTGTAAATTTTTCTTCGGGCGCATCCGAAATTACTGCCCTTGGAATATCCGGGTTGTTTTTTATTAAGGATAAGGCCAGCAAATTAGCCATATCTATATATCTTTTATCCCCTGCCGCGATTGTAATTATACCAAGCATTATTGGATTGCCAGTTTTTTTAAATTAGCTTCATATGATGTATTTAGCTGCAAATCATGCATCGCCTTAATATGTTCGGCCCCTTTTTTAGTGTAGTATTGGATATTACCGCAAATAGCAATTTTCTCAATAACCTGCATCAATGAATTTAGGTCATTTTCCTCTGCCAGGAAATCATGATAACCCATCACGTAGGGAATATCAGCATGACTGGATGTAATAATGGGCAATCCTAGTGCCTGTGCCTCAATTATGATGGTAGGCGCACCGCCTTCAGAGTCATTGTCTTTTGCGGTCATGGAAGGGTGGATCAAAAAATCATAATCACTCATCATTTTTATGATGTTATGATGTTTTACCAAGCCATGCCATTTAACAAATGACTGCAGGTTATTCTCGGTAATTATCTGGTTATAATTTTCCTGCAATGGCCCGTTACCAATTATATCTATTGTAAATTCGTTTAGCTTTTCCCTTAATTGTGCAATAGCTTTTAAAAATAGATGAAAACCTTTTTTTTCTACAAATCGTCCGATAAATAAGAATTTTATGGGGTCATTAGCACTTCTGTACTTTTCTTTTACAGGGTAGTCTTCAACTGGTATCAGCAAGGGATTAACTAAACATTTTTTTTCAGAGGCGCCAAAGGCCATTATTTTTTTTTTAAGCTCCGGGCCTTCAGCAAAAAAAGCGTTCCCGTGTTTCAAAAGCTGCACAAGATTTTTCCTGTATTGTTTATCATAGGTGGGCTGAGATGAAATATCATACCCATAAAAAGATGTTATGTAGGGGGTGTGTTTTTTGAATATCCTGTTAAATTCCATCATGTGCACCCCTGCGTTCCCGAAATGGCAATGGATAATATCCGGTTTAAAAGTTTCAATTGCATTGTTCAGCTGGGAATACCAATGTTTGGTGCTGGTTAATTTTTCATAAAGATACCTGTAAGCGCCTTTAAGATTTTTACGGGTATATATACTGCCTGTAATCTCAAAAAATATTACTTGTTTTTTTGTTGCTTTATCAATATTTTGAAAGTTAAATGATACTACACCAACCTTGGCAAACTGACAACTTTTTTGGATAAATCTTTTTATAAAAGTTTCTGTCGGTTGTGAAAAGGATTCTGTGAAATGGAGAATACGCATTTGTATTTATGATGATATGATCACGGATACACTATTCGGGGAATGATTTTTTTTTCTTAGCTGCGAATGTGTTTTTTTGAAATGCAAAAACTGATTTGTTTTGATCTAAAAATTTAAAATTATTAGCTATAATCAAATCAACTATATCGGGTATAAGATATTTTTTACCATTGTATTCAGTATCGTGCAATTCAATTATTATTTTTTCACACTTTTCCAGCGCGTTTTTATCATTCAATAAGATAGTTACCTCCGCCCCCTCAATGTCGCAAATTAAGGTAAAATTATTGAACTCATAAGTTTCACATATTTCATTTAATGTTATTGTTTCAACTGTAATTGTTGAGTCGTCAGAACCGCTTCTGTTAAGTTGTCCGGTAAGTGTACTTTTGCTTGCCGAAAATGAAACTGTTTTACTAAAATAATCTATTGCTTTATTTATTAATACATAGTCAGTTTTCCGGTTAAGCTGAATGTTTTTTTTATTGGCATCGATTAATGAAGGGTCGGCTTCAACAGAAATATACCTTCCATTAGTTTGTATATATGATATAATGCTTCCCGTTACTCCAATGCTTGAACCTAGTTCAATTACGTCGTCATTTTCATTGAGGTATTTTTTAATAAAATCAACTTCCTTTTGTTCATAAATTCCATAATATAGCAATGATTTTGTAAGCGGAGTAACCATGTTATCAGCTACATCAATAATCACATGATGAAATGGTATACGCTGCTTAAGCACAAAGGCTATGGTGCGGATTGTAAGGTGATTAAACGAAATACGTTTACCAGTAAGTGAAAAAACAATACGGCTAACAGGGTTATGAGCTAAAATTTTTGAGATTAATGATTTTAGTGACATTTTTTCGTGGTTATATAATAAACAACAATTGAATAAACTAACTCCTATTTGTATTTCTTCCTGCAAAAATTGAAAACTGTTCATTCGCATGCGAAAAATCCTGCAAATGCACCAGATTGAAATTTTTAAATAAGTTAATATAAAACTGCTTGGAATAATATTTCCACGAAATAATATCTTTTTTATCGGAAGTGTTTTCAATCAAAAACAATAATCCGTCACGCTTTGCAACGCGGTTTAACTCTTTTACAGTTTGATTAAGATCTTTTTTGGCAGTAATTCCACCTAGAACGAAACTGATCCAGATAATATCAAAAGCATCATTTTCAACGGGGATTTTATTTTTATTTATCAGTTTGTAGGTCACCTTAGAATTGACAGGTGCTAATTGCAACAAATGTTTAATTGGGTCAGCCCCGGTTACATTACATTTCGTTAAATCAGCTAATTCGATACTCAATCGACCATGCCCACAACCAAAATCCAACAATGTTTGCTCATTACCCCTCAATTGTTTTTTTAGTACCGGGAAAATTGTTTTTGCTTGAAAATCTTTTAACGATTGTATTTCCTCTTCGCTGAGGCTAATGTTCAAAACGGATAACTCTCCAAATCGTTTTGCCCTATTTTCCCAGTAATCTATTGGAGAGAATGTAAGCTTATAAATAAAAAATCCGATTTTAGATTTTAGTTTGGAAAGTATGCTCAATTGCCTGGTTATTTATTAAAAAAAAATGATGCGTAAACTCAAAATTCCTGCTGCTTAATAAACGGATAACTCCTAAATTCACAAAATTTTCTCAGCCTCGACAGAGAGAGTTGTATATTTTTCAAAACTGCTAATGAGCGTCTCGATATTTAGAAATTCCTTGGTATTGGGTACCCGGTATAATGATCCATTTCATAGAATAAATGATATTGCTTCCATATAGCCAGGTGCTTTGCTTGTATTGTACTTATCGGCATTTTTTTTTAAACGGAGCATGTCGCATGCTATTCCGGCATAGTGAACCACGACGATGGCTTTGGTGTGGGGTGTAATTAATACTTCAATAGTTTCGGCATCAATATGTGGATTATGCCGCCTTGGTGTATGTTTATTAGCAATGCTGCCAATTCCAAGGCATCGGTACACGAAGTTGTTAAAATTGTTTTTTTGAAACAATACCTTGCGCAAAGAAAATCTTCGCATACCCCTGTATAATAACCATCGCCTGCAGTTTTTCCACGTGCCATGGCATCGGCAATATATTTTAATTCGTTCCTTGTATAATGGGTTTTGTTAATGGTATCATTAGATTTTATTGTTCTTATACCCGCGTACAATATACTGGAGCCAAACGGCAAATTTCCACCCAATTGTTCTTGAAATAAAGTTGATAATATCCCCCCCTAATTTATCATTGCGGGGCTTTAAAGAAGGAGAAAGTTGATTTTGGTAATATGAAACTTTTGAGGCTACATTTTTTAACTTAAAGTAGATTTTAAGTTTTATTTCCTCAAAACTTTGATAAGTGGCATTATGAATACCTGTTATTTGACTATCAGAAGTAGCAAAACTTAACAAGTGCTGATGCTTAAGCCATATGCTTTCCACAAGATTTAAAAAAGTGGTTTCATTTACTGTGCCAGATAGCGACTTTTCACCTGCTGATTTTCTGTAATAATTTAATATTTCGGGCTGATATACAAGCCCGTTTGAATTTAAAATAATCCTTGTAAAATATTCGCCATCTTCATCCGTACATGGTGAGATATTGCTGTTCCATGGGCCTGCTCTATTAATAACACTTATTGGAGTTAAAAAAGCATTAGGTTGTATCATGCTTGCATGAAGATCAAACCCGCCATAAAGTTTAACCAGAAAATTTAATGGTTCATCTAAATATTCAAGAAAAAAATCATCTCCGCTCGGAATGTTATTATTTACCGAACCAAAAAAATGTGTCGTTTTGCACACTGCAATTTTACCAGGCTGGCCTTTCAATGCATTCATTTGCAGTTCAATCTTATTTATTGCCAACACGTCGTCTGCGTCTAAGTATTGAATGAATTCTCCGCGGGCGTATTCCAGTCCGGTTTGCTTCGCGGCACTTGCACCCTTATTGCTTTGATTAATTAAAACTACTTCACTGCCAAAAGCATTAACAATATCTGCCGATCCATCGGTAGAGCCATCGTTTACAACTATGATCTCTTTATTTGACCAAGTTTGAGCTAACGCCGAATGTAGCGTTTCCGCCAGAAATTTCTTCGCATTGTAAACCGGAATAATTATGGAAACTAAAGGCTTATTCATTTATACGTTGCTCAAATATCTCCGTCCACCTGGCTCTTAATGATGCATTTAAAGGTGGTGTATTATTATTGAACCAGGGTTGTTTTAACATTTGTATATATTTGTTATTATCGTGGTCCAGTTCAATGATCTTTTCAATTACAGGACTAAAATCAAAATTTTTAAACTGTAGGGTCATTTTTTTCTGCCTGCCAACTGCTTTTAATTTGCGTTTCGCCCGATCTAAAGGCGCACGATAGTATGAAGGACGGATATCCCTAAAATCCGGCTGAGCATATTTTTCAAGTAAATTAGCCGTTATTGAACTGTTAAAATTGATAAAATCAGCAGCGTTAATAAAGCTTGATGTATTAAATACTTCGTTTACGTGTGCGTCGCCACAATAAACAGGTATGCTGTTGGCTAGCATAGCATCATAAAGTTTTTCTGTTTGATAACCAGGATAAACATAGTTTTCAAACGATATGGTAAACTTGTATTTTTGCAAAAACAACCTTTTACGCTCCCATTTGCTGCCCTTATAAAGGATATCCACATTGTTGGGCATATTATTCATTGATGTACCTGGTGCGTCCACCTTTTTATAACGGGATAATTGCTTAAAGAACTCTTCGCGGTAGGGTACTTTATTCCCATATATAAAAGCGCAAAAATTTTCTTTTTGTTCAAATATTTGTTCAGCATCGTATGCATCGGATTTAATAAGCGTTAACGGATCCAATGCATGCCACTGTATTTTTTTGTAACGGTAATTATTTATTTCCTCTTCACGTGCTATGCCGAATGCCCATTCGCAAACGGACATATCGGGCTTTATATTTTCGCAATAATAGCCTATTCTTATATATTTACCACGTTCGGGTATTTCATTGCCATATGGCCCAAAAAATATAAAATCAGGGTTCTCTGATTCTTCAAAAATATACTCATCTAAAAGCTCGTTTAAAATATCTCTGCAGGCAATTTCTTTATTTATGCCATTTTGAAACTTTATTTTAATTTTTTTAGCCATTAGTATAAAAACTCCTGATTATTGTTGTTGTTATATTCATTTAGTTTTTGATAATAGGAATTATATATCTTTTTTAATTCTTCTTCAAACGGCATTACAACTTCATCCCTTGATTTATTTTTTTGCCGATGGATAAACTTGCCTGCAGCTATTTTTAGCTGTGAATATAAGCTGATATCTGAGCGATCTCCCGGATAGTTATATTTAAGTTTGCCTATTGCATCTTCATATTTTAGTAATTCGGGCGTAGCTGTTGAGCTTACATTCCCGGGTGTAAATACCGATATAGAATTATAGCCCGTATAATAGGCTATTTTCGCTTGAAGAAAAGAAATGCGAAGAGAATATTCCCAATCCATCATTTTGAATTGAGTATCATATAACCCAATATAACTCAAGGAAGTTTTACGCACTAACATGTGTACATCGCCAAACGAAAATGTTTTTATAGTGCCTTCTTTCCATTTTTTATACCAAGGCAACCTGCCTTCCATATTTATTTTAGTGGGGTTAGCTAAGCTGCTTTCTAACGAGTTTGAAATGCAAACGTCAATTCCTGGATGCAGTAACATAAAATCTTTACACTTACGTATAGCGCTATATGCATGCACGTCATCATCAATAATTTTTTTAATAATATTGCCCTTAGCTAGTAGCATACCTTTGTTCCACGCATGTGCTTGATTTTTATCTGGTTCCGAGATAAACTGGTGTATTTTACCTTCTTTAAAAAGTTGCTGCAAGTAATCTTTGGTCCCATCTATGCTGTTGCCATCAATCACCACTATTTCTTCATCGGGTTGTAGCTCTCCCAGTAATTTTTCTAACGTAATCTTTAAAAAAGGTAATCGGTTATAAGTTGCAATGATATACGAGAGATTAATTATAGACATTAGTGAGATTATTGATAGGAATGCTAAATCAAGCCCAACAGTTTCTGATATTTGCTGCTTCACTAAAGTGTTCTTGTAACCTTATTAAAGATTTTTCGATGGTGTGATCTGTAATTTGTGTAAGCAGGTTTTGCTGTATCAGTAATTTGTTCCGGACGGAATCATCTGTTATTAATTCCATGCATTTCAACACAGAAAGGTCATCTAAAGGATTAAAATATAAGGCCGAATCACCAAGGACTTCTTTGTGACCATCTAAATTCGAGCACAAAATGGGACAGCCCAGTAATAAAGCTTCAATAGGTGGTATATTTGATGGCCCCAACAAAGTAGGCATTATGAGTGCCGACGCGTTTTTGTATAAAATATATAAAGTGCTGTCTTTAACAAAACCACTAAAAGTAACGTTGTTTTTTAGTCCTAATTCGTTTATGTAATTTTCTATATAAGCTTTATTCCCTTTATCACTACCACATAGCAGCAGTTTAAAGTGAGGGAATTTTTTTATGAATTTTTCAAAGGCTTTAATTAAAATATAATGATTTTTATGCGCCCAAAATTGTGCAGGGTAAAAAAGGAATTGATTTTTTATTACGCCTTGTTCGTTTAAGATGGCCTGATCATTTTCGGCTGCTAGGTTAGCATCCTTGACATTATACGATGAGAATATAGGTAATACCTTGATTTTATCTTGTTTAATATTTAGATGAGTAATCAGTTCTTTTTTGCCTGCTTCTGTTTCAACAAATATCATCAAAGCCGAAGGCATTACTTTAGTGTACCAACTATTCCGTTTGTCAAAGCCATCTTCACCAGTTATTTCAGGAAATGCATAAGTAGTATAATGGGCCAGGTCCCAATTATTTAAGATATAAGGCATGCCATTTATCACATCGGATGACGGAGCGGGATAAAAGATCATTTTTATGCCCTGGCTTTTTAAATATGCAGTAATGGCGTTATCCTTAATTTTCTTTTCTTTTTGGTCAATAAAATTGATATAGTTTTTAAAAAACTCTCTGGATATAATTTTAAATATTCTTCGTGCAATTTTCAATAAAAAAGAGACCCCTTTTTTATTTTTATTAATGCTTAAACAAGGTTTATTAAAGCCCGTAAATACGTTCATCGATACAAAAACGATTTCAATATTTGAACTGAAATTGAAATCGTCAATACCAGTTATTAACGTTGATAAATAGGTGAAACTTCCTCCAGATATTTTTTCAATAGGTTTATCCACCCAAACACCAATCTTCATTAATGCAATTATTTTTTTAGTAAATTCAATATTAATTTATAGTGTATTGTATAAATTGTATTTAACTCTCTGATTTTAGTTTTTGTAATATAAACACAGCATTCCATGAATTAAGCGTCGGCTCTTCATCTGTTAACCATTCATATGTTTTCAAAATTTTAAATTTGCCAGCTATCAGCAATTCTACTTCTGATTTAAAAATATATCGCATTGTATGTGACTCTTTTATTTCAGTTACCTGATTTGAATCTATAGGATTAATTAATATCGTATAATTGACATCTACAGTATTCTCAAGTGAGTTTACTGTAGATTCGGCCAGGCGGGTTATGTTTATAGTATCATTCGCCATCCGCTTTATCCTCGTTACCGGCGGGTCGGTCAATACACCCGGGCCATACCAGCAATCAAATATAAATAAGCCATTGTCGGGTAAATGTTGATGAGCTGTATTCACTGCTGCTGACAGATCTTGATTGGTTACCTGGTAGCTCATTACATGAAATAATGAAATAACTATATCAAATGTTTCATTAATGGCGGCAGTCCGAATATCGCCCGTAACAAATCTAAGTTGATCTTTAACATCAAGAGGGGTATTGTTTATCGCTTGGCTGGTCATTTCGGCTGCCATGTCGATACCAGTGACGTTATAACCTAAACGGGCTAAAACATAATCATGTTTACCTGTGCCACAACCAAGGTTCAATATTTTTTGTGCCGAAACACTATACTGTTTTATTAGTTTAACAATATATTCAGTCTCGGCGACATAGTTTTTATCAAGATAAAGTAAGTCATAATATTGTGCATATAATCCAAAACGATCCATTAACTATAATTTGTTATTGTAACACGAGTTTTAATTTTTCGGACACTGTTTCTATCTGGGCATCTGTAATAGCCATCCCGCTTGGTAGATAAAACCCCATTCGCGCCATATTTTCCGCAACCGGATATTTTTCATTAATAAATAATCCCATATCATTTAACACAGGTTGTTCATGCATATTCCAAAAGAAAGGGCGGGTAGCAATCTGTTCTTCACCAAGCCTTGCCATAACAGTTTCTGCATTTAGCCCTGATTCGGGCTTTAGTAATATGCCATAAACCCAATATATATTTTGGGCATAATTTGTATTAACAACCGGAAGTGTAATTTGCTCAATATCTTTAAGCAAACTGTTATATTTTTCTCCCATTTTCCTTTTAATAAGCACAAACTCGTCTAACCGCTCTAATTGTGCAAGCCCCAGCGCGCCCTGTAAATTGGTCATCCTGAAATTAAAGCCCAATTCATAATGTAAAAAACGTTTTTTTGGGACGAAGCATAAATTCCGTAATGACCGGCATTTTTTGGCAAGTTCTTCATCATCAGTAAGTATCATTCCTCCTTCCCCTGTAGTAACATGCTTATTAGCATAAAAACTAAAAGTACTAATGTCGCCAAAACTACCGCATGGTTGACCGTTATAAACTTGCCCATGTGCTTCTGCAGCATCCTCAATTATTTTAAGTCCGTATTTTTGACTTAAATTTAATATGGGGTCCATATCAACAGGTAAGCCATAAATATGTATTACCATTATTGCTTTTGTGTTTTTTGTGATCTTAGCCTCAATCTGGTTTACGTCCATGTTCCAGGTATTTATATCAGAATCCACCAATACTGGTTTTGCTCCGGCCCTTATTATTGCAGCGGCGCATGAAATAATGGTAAAGGTTGGCATAATTACTTCATCGCCATTACCAATTCCCAGTGCCAGTATAGCGGCATCAAGCGCCACAGAGCCATTACAAACAGCAATGCCAAATTTGCGGCCCATCTTAACGGCAAACTGTTCTTCAAATTTTGTTATATATGGCCCCTCAGAAGATATCCAGCCAGTATCAATGCAATTGTTGAGGTATTTTTTTTCATTACCATTAAGTAACGGTTCATTAACAGGGATGAATGCCATAGTTGATTTAGTTTTGTGAAGTGAATATTATTTTATCCTCATCGCCACAATAAGGGCCCTGCTTTACCTCAATCATCTCGCTGTTTTCAAGCATTTCAAATCCGTGGCCGCCGGCAGCTAATAAAATTACATCGCCTTCTTCAATCACGCGGCTTTCAAGATAATTGCGGTGGTCATCATAGAAATCAACCTTAACCTTTCCTGATTTTATGTAAAGCACTTCCTGAGTAAGGGTAACTTTTCTTTCAACCAAGCGGTGCACATGCGGGTTAATAACGTAACCAGCAGGGCGATTCATGTAGCCCAATTGCTGAGAGAAATCCTGAGGTGTAAAAAACTCAATTCCCTGTTTACTAAATGAAGACCTTATTATTAAGGCCAGCATTTGGTTATTATGCTCAACTTTTTCAATCATCTGTTCGGCAAATTGTATTTAAAGAAATTTTTTTTTAGTACCCACTCTTTAACCGCATCATCCGTATTAAATGCATTTTGGTGAAACTGATAGCCTTTTTTTTCGGCAGCATCCAAAATGACTTTTATTTTAAATGCTTCGCCAGGCTCATTATTTCTTTTAGCAATAAACAGCCTTCTTTTTATACCCCTATATATCCTGCGGGGTATAGTATACGAAGATTTAGCAGGTTGTGTATGTTCTGTAGTAAAGTTTTTAATCCTGATTTCGGTAAATGAATTACACACACCCTGATAAAAAGCTCTTTTTTCAAAATAGGCTAATGTTAACCTATGTGCAGGTACGATATGGTACAGCATTACCTTGGGGTTATATTGGGCTGTCATCTCCCTTTGTGCAGCCTTAATGGTAAGGCCCGTTTCACCATCGCCCTGGTATTGCTGTAAATTGTCGGGGATGCAATCAGGATGGAAGCCGCCCAGTTGTAACATAACGTTTTTTCTGATACAGAAATTTAAGCCCCAAACATAATTGGGATGTACGGTGATAGATTTATTTCCTAAGTCAAGTAAACTTAACCACGTACACATTTTACCGCCATATGGAGTATCATCCCAAAAATAATTGAGCCATTCAGGGGGAGGACTTTCATACTTTGGTAAACATGGACCAGTTAAAAAAGATACTTCAGTGTTATTAAATGATTCGTTGATTCCAGTCAGCCAATATGTAGATAGTTCAACATCATCATCAATAAAAGCTAATATTTCGCCCTTTGCCACCTTGGCTCCTTTATGCCTGCCAGTAAGTAACCCCGGCATATTATCATAACAATAAGTGAAGTTTTTGATATGCGAAGAATAGTCACTACATAGGTTTTTTGTGTCATCAGTCGATCCATTGTCAACTACAATTACTTCAAAATCATTAGCCACATAGTTTTGTTTGACTATTGATGCCAATGTGTTTTTTAAAAGAGCAGATCTGTTAAATGTTGGAATTATAATGCTAATCATTTACTCTTAATACCATTAGGTTAGGGAGTGTATAAACTATAGTAGCAATTGGCAGTATATTTTCTTTTATTACCTGGTTAACGCCTGTTGCCCAACTTGTGTCATGTAAGACAATTAAACTCCCTTTTTTTAATAAAGGTTTATAAGCATCCCAATCTTTTTTTACACCATCATAATTATGGTCACCGTCAATAAAAATGAAATCAATATTGTTTTCCAGCGTTTTTAAGTCAACCACAACTAAATAGCTCCAACCCCTTAACATTTTTATTTTAGAGATGTAGTTTTTTGTATTTGATAAAAACACTTCGAATGTATTCTTTTTTATAAGATTTGAATCATCATCATCATTCTTTGAATAAATCATTGCATCATTCTCCCAGGTATCAATACAATACAAAACCGAATTGTTATTCAATGCATTAGCAATAAAACAACTACTTGCACCTAAATATGAGCCAATTTCAACACATACTATCCTTGTCTTTTGAATGTTTTTTACGGTTTTATGAAGCGTTATTTTTTCCTCTATAGTTAAATGGGTAAATATTTTATTATCTTTTGATAGTTGATGGCTTAAAATATATAAGGAGTTTTTAATATATATAAACTCCTTAAACAGCTTTTTTGAAATCTGTTTAATCATTTTATATTTAATAACATGCTTTTGCCTAAAAGCAATCTGGTTCTTCTGATAATCATATTCCTTAAATTGAATAGGTGTGAACCTTTCATGTTTTTTAAAAGCACCTTTTTAAACCGCTGCTCGGCCGTTTTATGATTCTTTAACAAAAAAGGAAAATCGAAAGTATGTATAGAAATATTGTACAAATTCAAGTCGCCTACCTCAAAACCGTTATAATTATTATAAGCATCTAAGTGCGTTCCGGACCCATCTGTTCCTATATTCAGCACGAAAGTTTTGTTGGGAAATAATCCAAATCTTTCTTTTATTACTTGTGATCCATGCCATCGTATATGCCATGAATCTATAACCCCATTTATTTGTGAATCAAGCATCGATATAGTATTTCCGTAATCAAACTCTCTGAGTTTTTTATTAGTGACGAGTAAATTTTTAACGAGTAAAGCGTCGGGAATAAAATCGTCCCAACGATTTTTCCATGTAGCCCAACCCCAGCAGTCTGCCCCGTTTAATAAAAAATAAGCATCAAGCTTGTTGAAATTGTTATAAGGATCAACAAAAGCATTTATTGATCCTATTATATCCTGATCCTTGAATTTATGTAAAGAATCATTCATATAAGTCAAAAAAGCAGACGACGTAATCATATCATCCTCTAATACAATAACCTTTTCATTCGCATTAACAACCGCCGTTACACCAGCAATAATTGAGTTAGCTAACCCCTGGTTACTACTTGCTTGCGTTATGATAACTTCTTGAAACCGGGTTTCGTTTTTAATTAATTCACTAACAAGGGTTATGTTTTTTCGCTGTTCTTCGGTAGCATCACTCTTTGGCCCATCGGCATAAATATATAATGTTGATTGTGGAGCTAACACATTATTTGCCAGCGCATTTAACGTTTGTTGTGTATGCCACGGGCGGTTATATACAAATAAAACTATAGGAGCTAATGACATTATCCGTAAGCAAGTAAAATTGTAAAAGTCATAAGCTTACCCAATTAACATTTAAATTACTTGATACATCAACGGGATATTCTTTTCCGGTGCCAAAGCCAAGCCAATCTTTAGGGGCATATACCTTTTTATCTTGTTTGGTATTTAACCATGCGCCCCACCAGCTAAATGAACTATTTGATAGTATACAGATATCGGCACACATCAAAAATTGCAAGTCAACAATCTCACTGTTTTTTGATATGTATTTATTCTCGATATAAGCAAATTCTTGTTCAACGTATTGAGGGTCATCAGAAACAAAAATACAATAGGTGTTTTTGTGATATACGTCAGTTAGTGCTTTTTTATAATATGATAGGGGTAAAGATAGGTTAGCATCTAAATAATCTCCCCGCCTTATGTGTATCACGATTTTTTTCGACGCCGGTAATTTTGTTAGCAGCTGGTCAAAGGGATTTTTGTGGTTCTGTTTAACAGTGAATAATCTTCGAATATCCTCAGTGCACATTTCAAAGTACACTTCGGATTGAAAATATCCCTCATAAAGGCAACCGTCCTTAATTTGTTGAAGCTGAACATATGCCGATCGGTCGTTTTTAAACTCAACAACTTCGTTATTTAATAATAATCTATGCAGTGTTTTATAAAAAGCTTTTTTAGCGTGTATTCTGAATATATTTTTGAAGCCCTCTATAGAAAATAAAAACCTATCCAGGGGTAGCAAGAAGTCATTCTTTACTTCAAAATATTTGGCGGGGAGAAAGTTTTCGATGCTTTTATCTATATAAAAACTAGTACCCATTTTTTTTGCCGCTGTATAAACAAATGCTAGTTGGAATAGTTGGTTGCCTAACCGGCCTTCTAAACGTACAGCGATCATTTATAAAAAATTAACATTTGATCCATCTTATTACCGGGGCCATTATTCCTGGGCGCTTCATGATCCATAATGGTGAATCGCTTAATCCGCCTTCTATTTCTAAGGTAATTGAAGGGTTGTTTTTTCCAGGCTCCAATATCCATTTTCTGTAATGCAGACTGGCAATTAATTCAATCCTATATTTACCTTCATTTAATGTTCTTGACGGAAACTCACTTCTTAAAGTATTTAATCCTATTGTAAGTTTTGGCCAATAATTTTCATTGTTATCGGATTGATAAGTCCAATAAATTAAGTCGCTATTATCGTTATATAACGCGTACCCGACTGTAAAAGCAGGATCTAATTCTTTTATATTTCCAGTAATTTCAATGAATATTTTTTCGTTATTCTGTACACAATGATCTATTGCATTATTCTGGTCATTAATTATTTCAAATTTTATGGGAGTAAAATATTCATCTGAATATGATGAATCTGTATTTTCCCAAGTACCATTGTTGGTTACGGTATCAAAATTGGTTAAATAACTTCTTATAATTTTATTCACATCATTACCCATGGTATGAATACTACCATTGTGAAGTAGCATCGCTTTTTGGCAGAAAGAGGTTATTGCAGCCATATTATGACTCACAAACAAAACAGTCCTCCCTTCGCCCTTACTTACATCTCCCATCTTACCCAGACATTTTTTCTGAAATTCAGCATCGCCAACGGCCAGTACTTCGTCTATTATTAATATTTCAGATTCAAGATGGGCTGCGACAGCAAAAGCAAGGCGTACATACATACCGGAGGAGTAACGTTTAACAGGTGTATCTACGTAACGTTCTACACCCGAAAAATCAACAATTTCATCAAACTTGCGTTTGATCTCGGCCTTGCGCATCCCTAAAATAGCGCCATTTAGATAAATATTTTCGCGGCCTGTTAATTCAGGATGAAAACCGGTACCTACTTCAAGTAAGCTGGCTATACGCCCTTTTACCTTTACAGAGCCCGTAGTAGGGGAGGTTACCCGGCTTAAAACTTTAAGCAATGTACTTTTACCTGCACCATTGCGCCCTATAATACCAACGGCATCGCCTTGTTCCACTTCAAAATTAATATCTTTTAAACTCCATACAATATCGCTTTTACCCTTAGTGGTACGGTCGTTTGTTTCACCAATTTTTAAAAATGGATCTTCCTTGCCGCGCACCCTTGCCCAAAAGCGTTCAAGATCGCGAGAGATAGTGCCGGTGCCAAAATCGCCCAGTTGATAGGCTTTTGATAAATCATCTACTTTTATTACTCTACTCATTATACTGTATCCACAAAAGTTTTTTCGACTTTATTAAATATGACAATACCTGTTAATAGTATAATAACAGTTACCAGGCTGCTATAACCCAACAATGCCCAACTAAAACTGCCTTTGTTTAAAAAACCATACCTAAAGGTTTCTATCACAGCGGTAATAGGGTTAAACTTAATAACCCAACTATAGGCAGGGTATTTAACTATGGCTACTGATAAAGGAAAAATTACTGATGTTGTGTACTGTACTAATGGTACACCAAATGCTACTATAAAAGCAAGGTCGCGGTATTTGGTGGTAATCGCCGATATTATCATACCGAGGCCGAGGCCCAAGGCTGCAATAATTACCATAAGCAACGGAAAGAGTAAAATATAAAGGTTAGGGGCAACAGGCGAACCCTTAAAATGATATACAACCAGCAATATCACAAATAATACGAACTGCACCATAAACCGTATTAAATTGGATAGTACGATGCTTAATGGCATAATAAGCCGGGGAAAATAAACTTTCCCAAGTAAAGCCGCATTATCCCTGAAAACCGTTGATGTTTTGGTTAAGCAATCAGCAAAGTAGCTCCATAAAATTATACCAGATAAATAAAATATTGGGCCGGGTACGGTATCTGTACCAATATTGGCCAGGTTATTAAAAACCAGGTTATAAATTAAAATGGTTATTATTGGCTGTACAAAAAACCATATTGGCCCCAAGATGGTTTGTTTGTAAAACGATACAAAATCGCGCCTTACCAATAACACCAGCAAATCACGATAATGCCAAACATTTTTTAATCCTAAACTAAAAAGGTTATTCGTGGGTGTTATTTCAATATCCCAATTTTCATCAGCGGGTTCGCTCATCTAATAGTAAATCTTGTAATTTATTTATGTAATTATCTTCGTTAAAATAGTGAAGACATTGTTGTTGTAAATGTTTGCGCTTGTCAATGTCCAGCGGATATTTTAAATATTCTGTCAGCGTACATTCTAATTCTTCGAGATCATCAGGATTAACAGTTTTACCTAACTCGCCATTTCTAATAGCGTCAACGCTGCCATCAACATTGCCGCAAACAACTGGTAAACCACAAGCAAGGGCCTCAATAAAAACAATTCCAAACCCCTCTTTTTTGCTTGGCAGGATAAAAAGGTCAGCGAGTAAAAAATGATCGGAAACCTCTGTTTCGGTAATAAAGCCGGTTAGTATAACCTGATCTTCAACATGGTGTTTATGTATGAGATCTTTAATTCTTACTTCCTCTGCATCGTCATATTGACCTGAAAGTACATACTTAATAGTTGGGAAAGTTAGCTTTAGCTTATCTATAACTTTTATTACCTGCTCATATCCTTTATACTGTTCTGTAACAGCAAGCCTTGTTAACGTAAATAAAATAAGATCGTCTTTATTTAATTTATAACGGTCTAATAAATATTGCGGCTTAATAAAATTATCAGGCAATTTCATTAATGGATCTATCGCGTTATTTAATACGTAACATTTATCTTCATTCGTGTGGTGCAACCGTATTATTTCTTGTTTGGTAAAATTACTAACACAAATCACTTTATCGCACCGTTTCAGCAACCGCATTTTAATAAATGATATGTCTCGCCAAACTTCAATACCATGGGCAATAAGCCAAATTTTGCATTTAGGGTTTATAAGTTTTATAATTAATCCTATAAACGCCAAATTAATATGACTTAAAATCACTACGTCTGATGTTGTGGCTAGTTTTGGTGATTGAATGGTGAATGATATACGTTTTACTCCAAAACCCTTAAAGTCTTTTGCCGGGATGTATTGGGTCATGACATCTTTGTTTTTGTCATGAACGGACCATAGCCTGAGAGACCATTTGTTACGTGCCGCAATTTCTGTTAACGAATGGGCTAATGTGCGGGTCATTTTTTGTATCCCGCCGGTTGTGCTAAAGGTTTGTAAAGTAAGAAGCACGATTTTTTTAGGCATGCTTTTGAATTTGATATAGTGCAAAAGCTTTAGACCAATGTACTTTATTGTTTTTAAACGCTTTTATCACGTTTCGTGCTTTTTTACTTTTATATAAATTTTCGGCTCCTATCTCTTTATGTTGTGCCATCCATTCCTGTAACGGAAAACTAAAGCCCATTTTGGGCCTGTTCCATATGGATTGTGGTAAAAAATCCTTAAAGGCGTCAACCAATATTTTTTTTGGCTGTTCATTATTAAATCTAATATCAGGCGCAATGCTATTTACCGTTTGCTGAAAGTCTTCATCTAAAAACGGTACCCTAACTTCTAAACCATGGCTCATGCTCATTACATCAGTATCGCGCAATAGCTGATTTTGCATGTACATATTAGTTTCAAACCAGGCAGCTTTTTCCTGATTGGTAATACCGGGATTAGGTGTTTCAATACCTGAGAATAATACCCTATAAACCTCTTTTTCTTCGCAGTCCAATATATCAGCTATTTCTTCAGGGGCAAATAAACCTCTTAAAAAAAGATAATCTGCGTTTGCATGATTGTTAGATAAATATTTTACCCTCTTATACTGATTGGCGCCCCAATAATTAACTACCTTCAAGAAAGTCGTTGGTATTGACCTTAAATATTTAATGTAATTTATCCGGTGAAATGATGGGTACCCACCAAATAGTTCATCGGCTCCTAAGCCAGATAATACAGCCTTAACGCCATCCTGTCGTGCATATTTACTTATAAACCACGCATTAATTCCATCAGTAGTAGGTATATCCATAGCAAGTAGTATAGCAGACAACGAATTTTCAAAATCTTGTTGCTGTACTAAATGAGTAAATCTTTCGCCTTGTATCTTACTAAAAACTTTTTGTTGATAGGCCCGCTCATCATACGCCTTTTCGTTAAAAAAAATAGATATGGTTTTTAATTCTTGTTGTTTTTCCTGGTTTGCTAATAATGTTATCAAGCTAGAATCAACACCGCCACTTAAAAATACACCGATAGGGGCATCAGAAATAAGCTGGCGTTTAACAGTTGCCCTCAACTTGCTATTTATTGCTTCTTTGGCTAACATTATATCGGTAATATAATTAGTAGCTGATAAGGTGTTATAAGGTGATATTTTGTAACTGCTATTATTATGATCCCAGCACAAAAAATTGGCTTTTGGTAAATTAAGTACGTTAACTAAAGTAGTCTCAGGTTCCGGCACATGGCCAAATGCTAAAAACCGTATTACCCAATTTTTGTTGACAGTAGTAGCTATACCGGCTTCCTGCAATGCTTTTACCTCTGATGCAAAACTTAATTGCCGGCCTTGCACATTATAATACAATGGTTTAATACCCATAGTATCGCGAACTAAATATGTTAACGCTTTTTGTACGTCATATAAAGCAAATGCAAACATACCGCGTAATTTGCCAAAACTGGCAATACCCCAATATAAATAAGCTTGTATTATAACCTCGGTATCGCTGCTTGAATTGAATTTTGCACCCAATTTTACCAATTCATCTTTTAATTCAGGGTAATTATATATTTCGCCGTTAAAAGTTATCCAGGCTTTTTTATTGATATCGGCCATTGGCTGATGTCCATTACGGCTCAAGTCGATAATTGATAACCTTCGATGACCAAATATTAAGCCTTTATCTTCGGCTATAAAAACGCCCTCGTCATCAGGTCCGCCGTGCTTTAATACACTGCACATAGCAGTAACCTTTGCCTGTAGATTATTAATGTTTGTTTCTTTAGAAATTATCCCAACGATTCTGCACATAAATGAGGTTTGTTCATAGCTTCGCCCCGTAAGTCACATTTTTATTATGTAACTTATTAATTATTAACTGATTATACGTTAAATACAAAACAGCTAATTAACGTGTATTTACGGCATAAGTTAAAATAAATATGCCATTGTTAGCTATAAATTATAATATTAATTAAAATCTCTCAATAATTGAGGCTGCAACATTCACTATGATAGAGCAACCTAAGTTTTCAAGGCGTAACATAAGTTGTTTTTGTGATTTGTACGAAATCATTTCCCCTATCATTCCTTTAAGTGGGCCGGCTTTTATTACTATCTTTTCGCCGGGTTGCAAATTTTCTTCGGTTACTACTAACTCGTAAGGGGCGGCCATTATCATTTTTAAGTCGTCAATTTGGCGATCAGGCATTGTGGCAACTTCGCCTGAAAAGTATATAAATCTGGCGATTCCTTTGGTCATTAAAACTTCTGTTTTTTGTTGTTCGGTAATATGAACAAATAAATAGGATTTGATAAAAGGTTCTTCTACCCATTTTTTTCGGTCACTCCACTGTTTTTGTTGGCGCTGTAACGGCAGATAACTTTCTACACCTTTATTTATTAATGCCTGGTGTGCTTTCTTTTCGGCTCGGGCTTGTGTATAAACAGGATACCACTTACAGGCAGCAGTATTTATTATTAAGGTCATTTAGCAACTAGGACTTATTTTTTTAACCATTTCCAAATATGCCACCATTTATTTTCATCATCATCTATATAATAACCAGAGCTTTCATAGCCCGAATAATCAGAATAATAATAATAAGTTGTGCCGTAATTATCACCTGAATATTTGGTTGAGTAATAACGCGAATGTAACAAGTCTTGCTGAAATGCATTAAGTACAATAACCGTATTATCCAACTTATATTCCTGGGCAATACGTTGCGGTATTGTTGCCGCATAAAATTTTGACTTGCCTGATCGGATTACAAAAAGATTAATGTCACTCATCCTTATCAAAGGTATAGCATCTGATACTAAACCAATTGGCGCGGTGTCAATCATAATAACATCATATTTTTCTTTCAAATCAGCTATTAATTCTTTTATTCTGTCAGAATGCAATAACTCTGATGGGTTTGGAGGTACGGGCCCCGAAACTATAAAATCAAGACCACTTTGGTTAGAATGGTTAATAATATCATTAACCGTGCATTGATTAGCCAGGTAATTACTTAGCCCCATATCATTAGGCACATGGAAGGTTTTGTGTAATTTTGATCGCCTTAGATCCGCCGCTACCAATATTACTTTCTTATCAATAAGGGATAATGTGCTTGACAGGTTAACAGCTACAAATGATTTCCCTTCGCCCGCAACTTCAGAGGTAATACAAATAACTTTGCTTTTTTTCTCTGATGCCAGGAAATTTAAATTTGTACGAACAGCCCTAACCGACTCAGCAAATATCGATTTAGGTTTACTAATAGCTAATATTTGAGTGCTAAATTCATCAATGTCTTCAGGGAATTTCCTGATAACGCCGACAATGGGTATTGTAGTGAGACTTTCTACAGTTTCTTTATCATAAATATATGGGTTTAATATCCTGATCAAGATTATAAAGCCTAAACCTATAGCAATGCCGAAAAATATGGCTGAATGATGTATAGAGGTTTCGTTGGGTGATACAGGAGTGTAGTTTGGCCTGGCAAGATCAATTATTGTCGCACCGGGTAAAATGCCCGCACTGGCTATTTCCTGGTCAAGTTTTTTCTCAGATAAGAAAGAATAAACCTTATCGTTCACCTCAAAATCACGGTTTAAACTAAGCATCTCACGTTCTGCTACCGGCAACTGGCTAATTTGCTGATTTATAGGAGCTAGCTGATCCTGGTAATATTTTTGTTTTGCTTCAATTTGCTTGCGTACTGCAATTATATTAGTTATTGCATTGGTTTTAACCTGTAAAATTTGCTGGTCCACATCACGTATTTGACTAGAATTACTGTCGTATATTTTAAGCAACGCATTTTTATTAGACAGCAAACCGTTTAAAATATTAATAAATTCGCTAAGCTGTGTACTACCACCACTATTAAAATTAAGGCTTACGTTGTCTTTACCTTTAACAATATCTTTTTGAAGCTGATCAATAGCAAGCAAATCGATTTTTAGTAATGAAATTTGCGATTCAATATCTTTAGATTGGCTCAATACCTTATCTGAGGCAGAGCTCACATTCATCATTTTTTTGCTTTGCTTATATTGTTGGATGGAGTTTTCAGACCCATTTAATTTGCCGGAAAGAAAATCTAGCTGGCTATCAATAAAAGCTATCATTTGCGACGCAGATTTTCTTCTCTGTGTACGGTCATAATTAACATACTCTTTTACAACTGCGTTTAACGCATCAGTAGCGAATTGCGGGTTAGCATCTGTTTGTGTTAACGATAATAGGTTGGAATTTTTAGCAGTTTCGGCTGTTCGTAAGCCATTTCTTACCCTTCCAATAAATTCTTCAGGCGAATTGAGTTTGAATAGAATAGAAGTTGTTTTGGGTAAAACACCGGGGTACTTAATACTAAAGGATGTAGGGCCTATTGTAAAGGGTACACCGTAAGTGCCACGGTGTGTAAATTCTTTGCCGGCATTGGTGTAAATAATATTAAAGGATGTGGTATTTACCGGCTTATAAGTTATCAGTTCATGCGAGAAATTTAAACTGTCAAACTTAATTAATTGTATATCCAGTGGTTTTGCTGGGTACAACTCATTTGTACGATTAATTACACGTCCGACAACGTAAAAGCTAAAAAGGTAATCAAGGTGTTTAACGGCATTTAAAAGCAAGGGGGTGCTCTGTAATACAGCTGTTTCGCTTTGTATTCTTGAAGTATTACCCCGGTCGTTGACACCTGCGAGGCCAACTATATCTCCTATTTCAGACTTTTTTTCCTCAAACTTAATTAACGCAGATGTAGCATAAGTTTTTGGTGTATACCATAAATAAATGCTCGAAGCCAGGTAACAGATTAAGACTGACCCAACTATCCAATACCAACGGCTTAACAGGATCTTAGCTATTTTATAATAGTCAAACTCCTGATTGGGTAATTTGGGCGCTGTTTTTCCTATCTCTTCCATTTAACGGCGGGTAAGTGATAAAACAATTAATACTGTATTCAATATCAATAAAACCGGCGATGCGATGGTTGAAATGTCCTGTAACCTTTCTGCACGTATAGCCCTTTTGTTTTGAGATACTACCACAATATCATTATTTTGCATAATAATTCGCGGGTCGGTTAACGTTTTTATATCTGTTAAATCTATAACCTCTGTTTTTGGATATTTTTGTCCGCCTCTTATAATTTTGACATTCCTGCTATCAGCCTTTTCAGTAAGCCCACCGGCCTCGCCAATTACTTCCATTAATGTTGTATTATCATGTGTTAGCGAAATAGGGGTAGTTCCTTTTAACTCGCCAAATAATAGTACTTTAAGGTTTGTTATTTTTAATTCAAATAACGGATCTTTTAAAGTTTTGCGATACAGGTTTTCAATATAACTTCTTGCTTCTACCCGGGTCATACCGGCAACAGGTACTCTTCCAATACCAGTTAAGGCAATAGTCCCATCTTCTTCAACCTGGTAGCTTTCTCCTTGTTGTGATATTGGCGCAGCATTGACGCCGGGCGCACCTGCAGTAAGGTCTATCAGGTTTTTACTGTTTTGTACATTTATAATCTGCAGAATATCCTGAGGCTTAATACGGTAATTACTTATATTTGTTGAACTTTTTGATAAAGTAGTATCAGGGGTAAAACTTTTTTGTTCAAGTAACACTCGATCCTGTTTGTATGAACATGATGTAAAAACGATTCCTACAAATAGGTAAATAATAATTAAATAGCGCATATGTACAGTAAATTCGGCTAATATAATATTTAATATTTATACAGCAACAATCCCAAAACTAAACAATTGTCCCTATAACTTAGCGTATATTTTTAGAAGTGCAGCATTTTAAAATTTCTTTAATCACCGTCACCCGTAATGCACAAAAAACGATTGGCCGTTGCATTGAATCTGTTATAGCGCAAAACTATGATAATATAGAGTATATAATAATTGACGGCGCATCAACCGACAATACTTTACAAATTATAAGGCAGTATAAACAGCACGTTGATTTTTTTATATCTGAACCGGATGGTGGGATATATGATGCCATGAATAAAGGGTTGGCGCTGGCAACAGGTGATGTGATCGGCGCGTTAAACGCTGACGACTATTTTGCTGACGATAACGTTATAGGCGCTGTAGCGAAGGCCTTTGCCGACCCTGCAACAGCTGCACTTTATGGCGATCTTGATTATGTACGCCCCTCCGGAACGATCGTCCGAAAATGGCGTTCAAAAGCCTACCGACCCGGGCTATTTAATTTTGGCTGGATGCCGCCGCATCCGACCTTTTACTGCCGGAAGACGGTTTTTGACAGGTTAGGGGGCTACGATTTAGACTACGGCACGGCTGCAGATTACGAACTGATGGTTCGTTTTATTCATTTGCATCAGATACCACTGAGTTTACTGCCGAAAACGATGGTGAAGATGGGCCTCGGTGGCGTTAGTAATAAAAATGTGGCAAATCGTATTCAAGCCTGGCGGTCTGACTATAAAGCAATGTGTGACAATGGAGTAGCAGTTCCGGCTTTGGCTATTTTGCTTAAGCCCCTCCGGAAAACCCTGCAATATATTTCGAAAAGAGATAATGGATTACCCGATGAAATTACGTAGCGTATAACCATCGCATTCACGGGAACGAATAAAGAAGGTTTATCAGCCAGCCCCTATATTGCTAAGGAAAAGATAATATGTATAAGTGCGAAGGTATTAATGCTCCTCAGCAATAATGCTGGGCCTATATCTTTGTTAGCTTATTATAGCGACGCAAGTATTCATTTAAGACTTACGCCAGTAAAAGATTCCTAAATAACCTGCACAGCCTTTTTTTCTCATTTAAAATTCATCGTTTTTCTCAAATCACCTATAATGTTTTTCGTGAATATTGCTGCGCCCACTCCATTTAGATGAAACTGATCAACAAACAATTTATCGTCTAAAAACGTCTTGTTATCACCGGCGTTTACATACGTTCCACCGTATTGCTCCACTATCTTTTTACACCTTAAGTAGTGTGCTTTAACAATAGCGGAGTTTTTTTTAGAGCTTATGTACGCTTTCCTAATTGGTGGCTGCACAAACACTAGCGAAACATGCCGGGTTTGTAATAATGTACATATAGATATCAATTCGTTGTATTGAGTATTAGTATAGATGCTTGGGAAAACATCATGCTGATTCCATCTTTCCTGTGAAATTTTGCCTGGAGGCACATTCAACAAAACTGCACCTCCAGTATCAAATTTTAAAGACTCGTATCTATCCACGACGTTTCCTAATGCGCGCAATGATTCGTTTCTCGACTTAATACTTTCAATAGAATTATAGTTTCTCATATAAAAATATTGCATTTGATGATCTTTGAAAAAATCGGGCGCGTTGATATAATCTATTACAGTGCCATTTCCCGGCGTAATGAAGTCAAGTAGCGACGAACAAATAAGTACATACTTGGGCTTGTATCTTGGTAAATAATTAGCCAGTACCTTTTTTGTATCACCCATTTGCATTCCCCAACATGCAAAATTAAAATAGGATGATTTTATGCTGTCCCGAATCACCTTAGAATCTAGGTTGTTCAGAGTCATGGATGAGCCCATTGCAAGTAGATCTACTTGAGTGATTTTTCTGTTTTTTGCATATAAAATTTTTGCGTCGAAACTGATCGAATTGGTGAAAAGAGGATAATAACCTTTAAACAACAACACGGTATAGAAAATATATACAGGAACGACTATTGCTGTAACACTTAAAACAAGTGAAAAGAAGTCTTTTTTCATATTAGAATTGGAAATATATGAATTGACTGTGATTTGAAGTGCTGCCGAATATGATCAAACACACGCATAAATAGTAAATACTCCATCTAAAATATTGGGGCTTGGAATCAATGTAAGCTACAATGCTGCCCCGCTTTTGCATTATATGAACAACTTCTAATAGAATAATTAGTGCGGCGCCTATTGCCAAATCTTTCCTGGAAGCCACGTTTTCAACCTGGTTAAAAGGCACCCTGTGCAACAACCGGATTAAATCTCCAGCTGTTTCTGTGAAGGCACTTTTTATTATGAAAGCTGCGTCGCTTATTGTTTTTGCTCTAAAAAACACCCATGCCATAGTTACTAAAGTAAATGTCGTAAGTGTTTGAATTGTAGAATAGAAGCCTTCAAATTTATTTAACCCTAAAATGCGGACTATCTTATTTCTGAAATTTTGAGTGTACGAGGCAAATACTAGATAGAACCCATTTATTGCCCCCCACACTATATACGTCCAATTAGCGCCATGCCATAAACCACTTATCAGAAACACGAAAAATAAATTGAAATACCAGCGTGAAACAGTAACTCTACTTCCGCCCAATGGAATATACAAGTAATCTCTAAACCAGGTAGAAAGAGAAATATGCCATCTGCTCCAAAACTCGCTTATACTTTTGGCATGATATGGGCTATTGAAGTTTTTCATGAGCTTAAACCCCAGCACTTTTGCCGTACCCAGTGCTATATCCGTGTAGCCGGAAAAATCACAAAAAATTTGAAACGAAAAAAATACTGTTGCAATGATAAAACTTAAACCATGAGTTTTATGGGGATCGTCATAAGCAATATTTACCATGACGGACAAGCGATCTGCAATGACAATTTTTTTTATCAACCCCCAGGCTATAAGTTTTAACCCGTCAGCAATTCTTTGATAATCAAAGTTCTGGTGGGTTCTAAATTGATACAATATATTTTGTGGCCTTTCAATTGGACCCGCAACCAATTGTGGAAAGAACATTACATATAAACTGTAGATACCAAAATTCCGCTCAGCTTTTTGATTACCCCGATACACTTCGATAGTGTAACTCATGGCTTGGAAGGTATGGAATGATAAACCAATAGGAAGTAGAATCGTTAAGTAGGGCAGGCGGTTTGAAAAATTTACTGTATGTAGGAGTAACGATAGGTTTTCGTTTATAAAATTGTAGTATTTAAACACTGCAAGTATCCCTATATTGGCAATTAAGCTGATGATCAAAAAAAGTTTTCTCCGTCTGCCTTTTGCATTTTCAATATAAATCCCAGCAAAATAATCCACAACTATGGTAAATCCTAATATCAGGATATATATAGGTACAAATGTCATGTAAAAATAACAGCTGCTGATTAGTAGTAACAGCCAACGAAATCTGTGAGGCAGGAGAAAATATGAGGTAGTTACAATTACAAAAAAATATAAAAAGTGAAACGAGTCAAACAGCATAAATTGTCCAGATTTAGTAGATGGTATCAAAATAATAAATATTAAACGATCTGTCAAATATTAATTTATTCCTGAAAAAATCTTATAAAATTGTTGCGGCCTAACTGTCAGCGATATGTATAATGGCTATGGTGCAAGCTCGCCAACCAATGATGGGGTAATTGCCCCAACAGCGGCTCTGGCCTCGTTCCCTTATACACCTGCTGAATCAATGGCGGTACTTAATTTTTTTTACTATATATTGTGGGATAAAATCTCGGGTACTTATGGTTTTTACGACCCATTTGCCCTCGGCAGCCCTGGTTCGCCTCGTCGACACTGGCTATCGACCAGGGCCCGGAAATTATTATGATTGAAAATTACCTCAGCCAACTGCTGTGGAACTTGTTTATGAGTGCACCCGAAGTAAAAAACGGAATGAAAAACCTGGGATTTAGCAGTCCTAATTTGTAATAAGATGAAAAAGATATTTAGCATAGCATTAGTTGCCCTGGTTGTTTGTTGTATAAAAGTTAATGCACAATCAGGTAGTGCTGAGCTTACGATAAAGAAAGGTCTTACCGACGATCAACTGCTTACTTTAGTTCAAAGACAAACGTTCAGGTATTTTTGGGATGGCGCCGAACCGGTTTCGGGTTTGGCCCGCGAGCGTTATCACATCGATAATAGTTACGAGCAGCAAGATAAAGACATTATTGCCACGGGCGCTTCGGGCTTTGGCTTTGGGGCTATAGTAGTAGGCATGGAGCGCGGTTTTATTACCCGCAGGGAAGGTGTGCAACGTTTAGCGCAGCAGGTTTCTTTTTTAGCGAAAGCTGACCGATTTCACGGTGCCTGGCCGCACTGGATGTATAACACGGGCAAAGTAAAGCCTTTCGGCCGTAATGATGATGGAGGGGACTTGGTAGAAACGGCTTATCTTGCACAGGGTATGCTTTGTGCGCGCCAATACCTTAGCAAAGGCAATAAAACCGAAAAGGCACTGGCCGCCCGGATTGATAGTTTATGGAAAGGTATTGAATGGGACTGGTACCGTAACGGCGACAAAAACGTGTTGTATTGGCACTGGTCGCCAAATGTGGGCTGGAAAATGAACTTTCCTGTTAGGGGATTTAATGAGTGTATGATCATGTATATAATGGCGGCAGCCTCCCCAACACACAGTATTCCGGCAGTGGTTTATGATGAGGGTTGGGCACGCAGCGGAGCTATAGATACGGCAATCAGTCCTTATGGTTTTCCTATCCGCCTAAAACATAACGGCGCACCGGGTAGTGTGGGGCCATTGTTTTGGGCGCAATACTCATACCTGGGCTTAAACCCTAAAGGGCTGGTAGATAAATATGCCGATTACTGGCAGGAGAATCGTAATAACACATTGATTAACCGTGCGTATTGTGTAGCTAACCCTAAACACTTTAAGGGGTACGGCGAAGATTGCTGGGGCTTAACGGCCAGTTATTCGGTAAAAGGCTATGCGGGGCATGCGCCGGGCCATGATGTGGGCGTGATATCTCCTACAGCTGCCCTGGCATCTTACTGCTACACACCAAAAGAATCGATGCAAGTGATCAGGCATTTATATGAAGACCTTGGCAACAAAGTTTGGGGTGAGTATGGTTTTTACGATGCTTTTAGTGAAACTGATAACTGGTATCCTAAACGCTACCTGGGTATTGATCAGGGGCCTATTGTCATTATGATAGAAA
Source organism: Mucilaginibacter sp. UYCu711 (assembly GCF_050433825.1). Lineage (NCBI taxonomy): Bacteria > Pseudomonadati > Bacteroidota > Sphingobacteriia > Sphingobacteriales > Sphingobacteriaceae > Mucilaginibacter > Mucilaginibacter sp. UYCu711. Next base: position 380,192 of record NZ_JBNPWM010000001.1, read on the forward strand.
ATGGCCGCACCGGTTTATTGTGGGACCTGTTTATGTGTAGTCCCGAAATAAAGGCAGGGTTAAAAAAACTGAATTTTAAAAGTCCTTATTTAAAGTAACCAGCTGGAAAATATATCCTGCTAAATAACAAGTATGCAATGTGTATAAAAAGAGCAATAACGATTTTATGTTCGACGGGCTTGCTTGCGTCGACTGTATATGCGCAAGGAAAAAAACCTGCACTTAACGGACAGGCTAAAATGAATGCTTTTATTAGTCAACTAATGGCAAAGATGTCGGTTGATGAAAAGATAGGCCAGTTAAACCTCGTTACCGGCGGCGAAGCCACCACAGGTGCTGTCGTAAGCACCAATGTAGAAGCTAAAATAAAAAAAGGGCAGATAGGCGGTATTTTCAGTTTAACAACACCAGCTAAGATCCGAAGAACACAAGAGATAGCTGTTAATAGCAGTCGCCTGCATATCCCGCTTATCTTTGGTCAGGATGTGGTACATGGTTATAAAACAGCCTTTCCAATCCCGCTGGCCCTGGCTGCCAGCTGGGATTTGCCTTTAATTAAGCATACGGCTCGTGTAGCGGCTACCGAAGCCAGTGCAGATGGTATTAACTGGACCTTTTCGCCGATGGTTGATATCGCCCGCGACCCACGCTGGGGGCGTGTAGCTGAAGGTAGTGGTGAGGACCCTTACCTGGGATCTGAAATAGCCAAAGTGATGGTACAGGGGTATCAAGGCGATGATCTGAGTAAGAACAATACTATTATGGCCTGTGTTAAACACTTTGCCCTATATGGCGCTGCCGAGGCCGGGCGCGATTACAATACCACCGACATGAGCCTGAACCGGATGTATAACGAATACCTGCCGCCCTATAAGGCCGCTTTGACTGCGGGCGCAGGAAGTATTATGGCTTCATTTAATGATATTAACGGTATACCTGCTACGGCTAACAAATGGCTGCTTACCGATTTGCTGCGTAAGGAATGGTGTTTTAAGGGTTTCGTGGTATCGGACTATACCGGCGTAACCGAAATGATAGAACATGGACTTGGCGATCTGCAGCAAGTATCAGGGCGGGCACTAAATGCAGGATTGGATATGGATATGGTGAGCGATGGATTCTTAACAACACTTAAGAAATCACTGGCCGAAGGTAAAGTAAGTATTGCCAGTATCAACACCGCATGCCGCTTGATATTGGAAGCCAAATATAAACTGGGCCTGTTTGATGACCCTTACAGGTATTGCAGCGAAGACCGCGCCAAAACCGAAATATTTACACCCGATCATTTAACACTTGCGCGACAAGCCGCAGCGCAAACATTTGTGTTGTTGAAAAATCAAAATCATACACTCCCCCTTAAAAAAGCCGGCACAATAGCAGTGGTGGGCCCGCTGGGTAATACCCGCACAAACATGCCGGGTACTTGGGCGGTTAATGCCGATCTTGCAAATACACCTTCATTAGTAGAAGGATTAAAGGCCGTAGCCGGCGATAAAGCGACTATCACTTACAGTTTAGGCTCAAATTTAATGGCTGATGAAACGCAGCAAACGAATGGTACAATGTTTGGCCGCGAAATAAAAAGGGATACACAGACGGAACAGGAAGTTATAGCCGATGCTGTTCGCGATGCCAATAAAGCTGACGTAATAGTGGCTGCCCTGGGCGAAGGGTCAGAAATGAGTGGTGAAAGTTCAAGCCGCACCAATATTGAGATTCCTGCCGTGCAGCAGCGATTATTAGCTGCATTATTAAAAACCGGCAAACCGGTGGTACTTGTTTTATTTACCGGTCGCCCACTGGCAATTAAGTGGGAAAGCGATAATGTACCGGCTATACTTAACGTGTGGTTTGGCGGCACCCAAGCTGCTTACGCTATAGCCGATGTATTATTTGGTGAGGTGAATCCATCGGGCAAACTACCCATTACTTTCCCCCAAAATGTGGGGCAGGTGCCAATCTATTATAGCCATAAAAACACCGGCAGACCATTGCCAGACGGGGGGTGGTTCACTAAATTCCGCTCAAATTATCTCGACGTTAGTAACGATCCTTTATATCCGTTTGGATATGGTTTAAGCTACACTAACTTTAGCTATGGCGCTATCAAACTCAGTGGCACAAAGCTTAAACGGGGCCAGGGGCTTAACGCAAGTGTAACGGTAACCAACACCGGCAAGGTAGCAGGTAAAGAAATCGTACAACTATACCTGCGCGATTTAGAAGCAAGTATTACCCGACCGGTAAAAGAATTAAAGGGTTTTAAAAAGATCAGTCTTGAACCGGGCGAGAGTAAGGAAGTGATTTTTACGCTTACTGAAAATGAACTGATGTTTTACAATGCCAACCTGAAATACATTGCCGAACCGGGTGATTTTAATGTATTTATCGGGCCAAATTCCCGCGATGTGCAAACGTGTAAGTTTAATTTTAGTAAATAATTTCAGATTTCCGATTGAATCAAGAGAGCGTACCTATTGATTTTTTGGTTTAAATTTTTTATCCCAAATTTGCAGGCATGACGGATCTGAATGAATATGAATGCGAAATGCTGGATGCCGTGCTTGAGGCATTTGGCGTGCCCGACAACCTGACGAGAGGGCAGCTGATGGAGTTGTTTGACGGAGACGAAGCAGTGGCTTTCGCGATGGTGCAGGCGTTAGCAAGGGAAGGATTGGTGGCCGAGAATGGTAAACCAGGGCATTACGAATTGCCTGAGAAACTGATCCTCAAACCTAAAGGAGAAAAATTTCTAAAAGATGGTGGCTTCACCCGGCGCTACCAGATGGAGCAACACAAACCAGTTGAGATCGGCGGCACACTTGCCAAATTGCAGCAGCAAAACATGCGTTTGCAAAATGAAAAGCTAGCCAACAAATCAGAAATAGCTGACTTACAGAAAACAGTTAAAAACTTACAACTTCGGCAATATATCCTGTTTGGGCTTATAGTTGTGGCACTGATTTTTGGCTATTTTCTAAGTGCTTTATTGAAAAATTAAGAATATTTACTGTTTTATTATTGTTCGGACCTGAGGCTTACAAGTACTTTTAGCGTCGATAATGAAAAACTGTAACATTTTAATATACCCCGTATCTAACGGGGCATATTTTTCAGAATAGTTATGGAATTTGAAGTGATCTATCGTACATACAGCCCACAAGTTTTTCGGATTTGTCTCGGCTATCTCAACGATGAGGAACAGGCCCGAGACCTGGTGCAGGAAACCTTCGTAGCTGTCTGGAAAAATCTTGATTCCTTTGAAAATAGGTCGAAGATAAGCACTTGGATCTTTCGCATCGCTACCAATAACTGCCTGCGCGCGCTTGAAAAATCCAGACGTTTTGTAACCACGGAACTGCCAGCCAACCTGCCGGCTTTAACTGAAACTGCGCCAGAAGCTGAACTGCATTTCCTGTATGCCTGCATAGCCGAACTGCCCGAGACAGATCGTATTGTTATCGCACTTGTACTTGAAGATTTGCCACAGGCCGAGATCGCGGATATTGTAGGGTTAAGCCCAGGCAATATCCGTGTCAAAATACACCGCATCAAGGAAAAACTCACCCTTAAATTTAAAGCACATGGACCATTTGATTGAGTTGAAAAAAATCTGGCGGGCTGCTGATACCCTCCAACTGCCAGATGCCGCAACCGTTGCCCTGGCTGCAAAAAAATACCGTAGCACACACCTGCGAAAAAAAATATGGCTGATTGGTATGGCCACTTTGTTGGGCGGATTGATGCTTTGGGTTATATATAATTATCATTCTACTCTGGTCAGTACAAGGATCGGGGAGGGGCTTACCCTGCTCTCTACAGTTATCTTTATTTTCACCAATACCCGTTCGTTAAATCGTCTTAACCGGGTTAATGATGTTGACAATAAGGTGTTTATAGCTTATCTGGAGCAGGTGTATAAAAATCGCCGCTATTTTTACCACGTTACGCAACCTATATGTTTTGCCTTAAGCACCGCAGGAATACTGCTCTACTTTTTTGAGCTGCTGCAGAATACCCCTTATCTGATCCCTGGTTATTGCCTAATAATGATCTATTTATTATTTATGTGGCTCTATGTCCGCCCACGAACCTTTAAGAAACAATCCGAAAAACTTGAACTTACCCGCCGACATATATCGGCCTTATCCGAACAATTATGAAAAAGAACATCAATACACCGTACTGGTGGCTTATCCCCACCGGCCTGCTTATTAATTCCGGCACTTTGTTTATTCATCATTTTCACCCTTTACCTGACTCCCTTTTAGGTATCCTACAAGGTATTGGTATCGCTCTGATGATTAGTGCGCTCCTTAAACAAAAGATCAAACCGGCGTGAAGGTTAGTTGTTAAAACGAATTAGGTGCAATCTGAATAAAGCATTAATATTGCAGAAAAATATGCTATGCAGAACACCATCCTGATCATTGATGACGAAAAAAAGCTAAACGATCTCTTATCGCGCATTATTGGTTTAGAAGGATACCGGGTTTTGCAGGCCTTTAATGGCAAAGATGGCTTAAGGTTAGTACAGCACGAAGACGTTTTGCTGGTACTCAGTGATGTAAAACTACCGGATATAAACGGTGTTGACCTGGTAAAAAACATCAAAGAAAAAAAGCCTTATGTAGAAGTGATCAACTTAACGGCCTATGGCACTATAGCTGATGGTGTAAGGGCCATCCAGAATGGCGCGTTCAATTATATTACGAAGGGGGATGACAATGATAAGATCATCCCACTGGTAAACCAGGCTATGGATAAGGCTGTACTGCAGTTCAATAAATTTCAGCAGGAAAAAAAACCGGGCGCCAAACACAGTTTTACCAATATTATAGGCAGTTCCAAAGCCATACAAGAGGCTATTTCGCTTGCGCGGAAGGTAGCCGCTACCGACACTACCGTATTGCTTTTAGGCGAAACGGGTACGGGTAAAGAAGTATTCGCATCATCCATACATTATGAAAGCCAACGACGGTTAATGCCATTTGTGGCGATAAATTGTAGCAGCTTTAGCGCAGAGCTTTTGGAGAGCGAGTTATTCGGGTATAAAGCCGGTGCATTTACCGGGGCCTTAAAGGATAAAAAGGGCTTATTTGAAGAGGCTCAGCATGGCACCATATTTCTCGATGAAATTGGCGAAATGAACCAGGAACTCCAGGCTAAGTTACTACGTGTATTGGAAAGCAAAACCTTTATTAAAGTTGGCGATACTCAAACTACCAAAGTAAATGTACGCATACTGGCTGCCACTAATCGCGACCTGAAAAAAGAAGCCGAAGCTGGCCAATTCCGGTTGGATCTATATTATCGCTTATCAGTATTTACTATATCCCTGCCATCACTTAATGACCGTAAGGGGGATATTGAATTACTGGCTAATTATTATTTAAAAGAATTTTCAGCTAAAGCGGGTAGGAGAGTGTTAAAAATGGATGCCGCATTTTCAGACCTGCTTAACCGCCATAATTGGAAAGGTAATATCCGCGAGTTAAAAAATGTAATGGAGCGTTTAGTAATACTGGCTGATGGTGATACCCTAACGACAGACTTATTGCCGCCCGACTTTAAATACGAAAACACCAACCCTAATGCGCTTGATCTGGCCAATATAGAGCGCCAACACATCCAAAAAGTGTTAGCTCATACTAACAGCAATAAAACTGAAACTGCACGTCTGCTGGGCATAGGCGTAACCACCCTTTATCGCAAGCTGGACGAGTACAAACTCAACTAATACTCATTCATAATGATAATGAACCCTTCCATTTTGGTAGGGTTTTCCTGTTTGTAGTTATCCCTTTCGTGTTTAATTTAATTGTAAGTAGTTGTTTATCAATTTCTTATAATGATAAATAATTTGTTGGTATTGCCTTTGCCATTAGTGGCAAAAACAATAACAAAATGATAATACTCATTCTTTTCTTCGCCATGCTCCTCGGCTGGTGGTTCATTTTTAAATCCATCGACTGGTTCGAAAAAATCTAAGCAACATGATCGCACTATTCATCATTTCTATCGCGGTTTTCATATACATGATATATGTGCTGCTTAAACCCGAAAAATTTTAATCTGAACACACAATGAACACAGAATTATTTGGAATCATTGCCTCGTTTGCCCTTATGCTGCTTATAGGCATACCGCTGGGCAAATACCTGGCAAAAATGTTTGCCGGCGAAAAGGTATGGACCGATTTTATGAAACCCTTAGAAAACGGTATTTATAAACTATCAGGAATCAATCCTAACGAGCCGATGAACTGGAAACAGTTTTTAAAAGCCATGATGGTTATTAACCTGCTTTGGCTGGTGTATGGCTTCTTTGTTTTGATGTATCAGGACAAGCTACCCCTTAACCCTGATGGCAACCCGGGTATGACCGCCGACCTGGCTTTTAATACCATCATTAGCTTTGTAGTGAACTGCAACCTGCAGCACTATAGCGGTGAAAGCGGGGCAAGCTATCTTATACAGCATTTTATATTTATGTTTCTGCATTTTGTAAGCGCTGCAACCGGCATTGCCTGCGCGGTAGGTTTATTTAAAGCGTTTCGGGATAAAACCACTAATGATTTGGGTAACTTCTGGAACTACTTTTTAAAAGCCATCACCCGATTGTTATTACCTATAGCAGTAGTAATTGCTTTAATATTGACCTTTAACGGTACTCCAAGCAGCTATGCAGGTAAAGATAAGTTCATATCGCTGCAAGGCGATACTGTAAACGTATCCCGCGGTCCTGCTGCACAGATGATCGCTATAAAACATTTGGGCACCAACGGCGGCGGGTGGTTTGGCGCAAACTCTACACATCCGCTGGAAAATCCAAACTACCTGACCAACATTACCGAGATCGTATCACAAATGATCATTCCTATCGCAATGGTTTTGTGCTTTGGCTATTTTATCCGTCGGAAAAAACTGGGTTGGGTGATCTTTGGGGTAATGATGGTTGGTGCCTTACTGCTAATCATCCCGAGCATCAGTAGTGAACTTGGTGGTAACCCCGCCATTGCTAAAATGGGCATAACTCAAACTACGGGTGCCATGGAAGGTAAAGAGGTGCGTATAGGCCCCATCGCTACAGCCTTCTGGAGTACTTTCACTACCATCGTATCAACAGGTTCAGTTAATGGTATGCATGACAGTACAATGGCGCTTACCGGACTATGGCAACTGTTAGGCATGATGATCAACGGTTTCTTTGGTGGTTGCGGTGTGGGTGTATTAAACTACTTTATCTACCTCATTATAGCTGTATTCATTTCCGGCCTGATGGTTGGACGAACTCCCGAGTTTTTGGGCCACAAAGTGGAAGCGCGTGAAGTCAAAATAGCAGCTTTGATAACTTTGCTTAGCCCATTCTTGATTATGGCCGGTACAGCTATCGCTGCGTATGTGTTCACTAATCACGGCAATGCCGACTGGACAGTTAAACCGTCAGCATGGTTAAATAACCCAAGCTTCCACGGCTTTAGCGAAATGCTTTACGAGATGACTTCGGCCAACGCCAACAACGGATCTGGCTTTGAAGGGCTGGGGGACAACAACATCTTCTGGAACGTTTCAACAGGTTTTATAATGTTATTGGGCAGGTTCCTGCCAATTATTGGCCCGGTGGTTATAGCAGGTTTGCTGGCACAGAAAAAATTTATCCCGGAATCAGCTGGTACATTAAAAGTTGATACAGTGACTTTCGGCCTCATGACCTTTGCAGTAATACTTGTTTTAAACGCATTATCATACTTTCCTGCTTTGGCATTAGGCCCTATTGCAGAGTTCTTTTCAATGCCTAAGTAATTAAACACATGAAAACTCAATCTAATAAATTATTTGAACCTGCTTTAGTGCAAACCGCGCTTAAACAATCGTTCATAAAACTGAACCCTAGAGTAATGCTTCGTAACCCGGTTATGTTTACCGTGGAAGTAGGTACTGCCATTATGCTATATATGAGCATTTACAGCTTTTTGCATACGGGTCAGGGTTCTTTTGCTTATAACCTTATCATTTTTACAGTACTGTTGTTAACGCTATTGTTTGCAAACTTTGCCGAGGCCATTGCCGAAGCACGTGGTAAAGCACAGGCCGATAGCTTGCGTAAAACCCGCGAGGAAACACCTGCTAAAGTATTGGTTGTAAATGGTTCGATCATCACGAAATCATCGAATGAATTACGCAAGGGAGACGTGTTTTTCTGCGAGGCTGGTGATACGATCCCTACGGATGGTGAAATTATCGAGGGGCTTGCAACCATTGATGAATCGGCAATCACCGGTGAATCTGCTCCGGTTATTCGCGAAGCGGGTGGTGATAAGTCATCCGTTACAGGTGGTACCAAGGTTTTATCAGACCAGATTAAGGTTAAAGTTACCACCGAGCCGGGCGAAAGCTTCCTGGATAAGATGATTGCACTGGTAGAAGGTGCTTCACGCCAGAAGACCCCGAATGAGATTGCACTAACCATACTGTTGGCCAGCTTTACACTGATCTTTATTATCGTATGCGTTACGCTTAAGCCTTTTGCTGATTATGCCAATACGCCAATCACCATTGCAGCCTTAATCTCACTCTTTGTTTGTTTAATCCCGACTACCATCGGTGGTTTGTTATCGGCCATTGGTATTGCCGGGATGGACAGGGCGCTGCGTGCCAACGTAATCACCAAATCGGGTAAAGCGGTAGAAACCGCAGGTGACATTGATGTATTGTTACTGGACAAAACAGGTACCATCACTATCGGTAATCGTAAAGCCACCCATTTTTGGCCGGCTTTAGATATCCTGCCGGAAGATTTGGTAAAAGCGGCGGTATTATCATCGTTAGCTGATGAAACCCCCGAAGGTAAATCCATAGTTGAACTGGCAAGTCAAAGCAAGATGACTATCACGCTTACCGCACCTGAAACTGCTGAATTTATCAAATTCACTGCCGAGACCCGTTCGAGCGGTATTAATACCCCGGACGGTATGCGGATACGTAAAGGTGCATTTGATTCTATCCGTAACCTATCAGTAAACGCAGGGCACAAGTTTCCTGATGATGTAGAGGAGCGCGTGAAAACCATCGCGTCTAACGGTGGTACGCCACTGGTAGTTTCGCAAAACGAAAAGGTCTTGGGTACAATAGAGTTACAGGATATCATTAAGCCCGGCATCGCCGAACGTTTTGAACGCCTACGTAAAATGGGTATCAAAACAGTAATGGTGACCGGTGATAACCCGCTGACTGCTAAATTTATTGCCGAAAAAGCAGGTGTTGATGATTTTATTGCCGAGGCTAAGCCTGAGGATAAAATGAATTACATTAAAGCCGAACAACAGGCTGGCCGCCTGGTAGCGATGATGGGTGACGGTACCAACGATGCGCCCGCACTGGCACAAGCCGACGTGGGTGTTGCGATGAACAGTGGCACACAGGCTGCGAAGGAAGCCGGTAATATGGTGGATCTGGATAACGATCCAACCAAGCTTATTGAGATTGTTGAGATAGGCAAACAGTTATTAATAACACGTGGTACGTTAACTACTTTCTCTATCGCAAATGACGTGGCTAAATACTTTGCCATTGTGCCGGCATTATTTATTGCATCTATTCCGGCCCTGCAGGCAATTAATATCATGAACCTGAACAGTCCTGAAAGCGCAATCCTGTCTGCAGTTATATTTAACGCCATCATTATCCCAATGCTTATACCACTGGCTTTAAAAGGCGTAGAGTACAAGCCAATTGGCGCCAGCGCATTACTTCGCCGGAACTTGCTTATCTATGGGTTAGGCGGTGTTATCGCACCATTTATAGGCATCAAGTTAATTGACCTGTTTATTTCATTATTCTTTTAATAATTAATATCATGAAATCAAATATTTTAAAATCCATCCGCATCACATTGGTGCTAACTGTGATCTTATGCGTGATCTACCCGGTCTTCATTATGTTCGCCGGTAAACTATCCAAAGGAAAGGGCGACGGCGAAACTATCGTCGTGAACGGCAAGGTGGTTGGTTATGCCAATGTGGGGCAAAGCTTTACCGAACCACAATACTTTTGGGGCAGACCGTCGGCAGTTAGCTATAACGCTGCCGGCTCAGCCGGATCAAACAAAGGGCCAAGTAATCCTGATTATTTAAAAGATGTGTCTAACCGTATCGATACGCTTTTAAAATATCACCCATATTTAAAACGTAGTGATATCCCTGCCGAGATGGTAACGGCATCGGGCAGCGGTCTTGACCCGGATATTTCGCCCGAAGCAGCTACGATTCAAATTAAGCGTGTAGCTGCTTATCGGAAGATCGACGAAGGTAAAGTAGAGGAATTAGTTAAAAACCACACCGAAGGCCCGTTATTAGGCTTGTTCGGCCCATCAAAAGTTAATGTGCTTAAATTAAATGTAGCTTTAGATGCACTAAAATAATATTGAATGTAAGCATGCGCCTAAATACTAATTGTTGTTGATTAGTTAGTTAAATGTGAGTGTGCAAAAAGGGGGGGAGCGACGCCCCTTTTATAGGTTAAATTATGGAAGAGGAAAATAAAGAGCAATCGGTTAAGCATTTTTTGGAGCTGATAAAAAGTTCAAGGCGTGGTAAGTTTAAGATCTACATTGGCATGAGTGCTGGCGTGGGTAAAACCTATCGTATGTTGCAGGAAGCACATGCCCTGTTGCGTAATGGGATTAATATACAGATCGGTTATATCGAAACCCACAATCGTTTAGAAACCCATGCTTTATTAGCGGGCCTGCCTTTAATTCCCCGGCGTAAAATATTTTATAAGGGTAAGGAACTGGAAGAAATGGACCTTAAGGCCATCCTTAACCGGCATCCCGAAGTTGTAATTGTTGACGAACTGGCCCATAGCAACATAGAGGGGAGTAAAAATAGTAAACGCTGGCAGGATGTAGTTGATATTTTAGAGGCCGGTATTAACGTCATTTCCGCGGTAAATATCCAGCACCTGGAAAGCATGAACGAGGAAATAGAAAAGATCACCGGGATCCCTATCACGGAAAGGGTACCGGACAAAGTCTTGGAAATGGCCGGCGAAATAGTGAATATAGATTTAACTGCAGATGAATTGATTGACCGCCTGAAGGATGGCAAGATTTACGATAAATCTAAAGTTGAGAGAGCCTTACAGAATTTTTTTCGTAGCGAAAAGATATTACAGTTAAGAGAAATAGCGCTAAAAGAAGTAGCACATCATTTAGAGCGTAAAATCGATATTGAAGTGCCCAAGCAGATTAAACTGCGCCCCGAAAAATTCCTGGCTTGCATATCATCCAATGCCGAGACATCAAAAGTGGTAATACGAAAAACTGCGCGCCTGGCATCGTATTACCGTTCGCCGTGGATAGTATTATATGTGCAAAGCAGCAGTGAAAGTTTGGACAAGATAAAGCTTGACAAACAACGATATTTGATTAATAACTTCAAGTTGGCCACCGAGTTGGGCGCCGAAGTGCTAAAAGTAAAAAGCGACCGGATAACACAAACAATAATGCAGGTAGCAAAAGAACGGGAGATAACTACAATATGTATCGGTAAACCGCACTTAAGCCTGTTCCAGGTAATTTTAAGGACACCTGTATTTAACGGCTTGCTTAAAAATATAGCAGCTACAGAAATTGATTTAGTAATACTATCATGAAAGTAAAAAATAAACTCCGCCTGGGCTTCGGCTTCCTGTTTATAGTGGTATTGGTGTTTGGCTTAATATCACTGTTTTATATCAACGAGATATCTAATAGCGCCAAGGTTATTTTAAAGGACAATTATGAGTCGTTGAATTTTACCAGAGATATGCGTACAATACTTGATGAAAAGGATTTTCCGTTAAGTAAAACAACGGCTAATAATTTTAACACCCTATTGGTAAAAGAAGAACATAATATTACAGAAGTTGGCGAGCTGGCCGCAGTGAAAAGTTTAAGGGGGGCCTTTGTTCAACTGCAGGATAAATCAGCCACACTTATCCAACTAAAACTATCAGAAAGACAAGCCCGAAAAGATCTCCGTGATATTGACGCGATAAACATGCATGCAATTGTTGTTAAGAATGACAAAGCACATACTTCGGTTGAAAACGCAAGTGTTTTCCTGGGTCTTGCCGGTGCGTTTACCTTCCTGGTGTTATTTAGTTTTAGCGTAAATTTCCCAAGCATAATTTCTAATCCTTTAAGCTCTTTATTGGATGGCATAAGAGAGATTGCGAAAAAGAATTACAAACAGCGTATTCACTTTGATCAAAACGATGAATTTGCAGAAGTAGCCAACGCGTTTAATGAAATGGCATGGCGACTGGATGAATGGGAGAACAGCAACCTCTCCAAGATCATGTCAGAAAAATTGCGCATCGAAACTATTATTGAGCAAATGCACGATGCCATCATCGGTATCAATGAAAAGCAGGAAATATTGTTTATAAATACTGCTGCTAAAGACATCCTGAATTTAAATACCGACAAGACCCAGGGGCGCCTGGTTACCGATATTGTTAAAACCAATGATCTGTTCCGCTCTATAATGGCCGAGGATAAAACAGGTAAGCCCTTTAAAATAGTGGTTGATGGTAAAGACGCGCATTTCCAGCTGGAAACGCGTGAGATAGCTGTCCCCAATTTGAACCCGGATCCTGACGAGACGTTAAAAATAGCCAAGAAACAAGTAGGCAAGGTTTACATCCTCAGAAACGTTACTGAGTTTAAAGAGCGCGACGAAGCCAAGACCAATTTCATAGCTACCATATCACACGAGTTAAAAACGCCTATCTCATCTATCAAAATGAGTTTAAAATTAATGAAGGATGAAAGGGTTGGGGCGCTCAATTCTGAGCAACAAGAGTTATTAGCCCATATCACCGATGATAGTGAGCGTCTGCTTAAAATAACCAGCGAACTGTTAGAGCTTTCACAGGTGGAAACAGGAAATATTCAATTAAACTTTGTTCCGGTAAAACCCGAACAGATCCTGGATTATGCTATCGCTTCGGTAAATTTTCAGGCCGAACAAAAAGGTGTGAAACTGGAGATTGTGAAAGATGAAGACCTGCCTTTATTAAATGTTGACGTAGAGAAAACCGCGTGGGTATTGGTGAACTTTTTATCGAACGCCTTGCGCTATAGTTCCGAACATTCAAAAATTACCATCAGCATAAAAAATAATAAGAACAAGGTGGAGTTTTCTGTAAAAGACCAGGGTAAAGGCATTGACGAGCAATATCAAAAACGTTTATTTGACCGTTATTTCCAGGTGCCTACTGACGGACAAAATAAATCTGGCTCGGGATTAGGCCTGGCTATCTCCAAAGATTTTATTGAAGCACAAAACGGAAAGATATGGGTAGAAAGCGCAGTTGGTGAGGGTAGTTTATTCGCTTTCTATTTACCGGTTAACGGGTAAGGATCAGCTATATCTTTACCGTTGTAGCCTGGGCCGTTTTTGTTTAACAACAGTTCCTGTTGGTGTAGTCTCTACTATACTCAGCCGTAACCCGCGCCCTGCCAGTGGGGTTCCATCCAGTTCAATAATGGCTTGCTCCGCTCCCTCGCGGTTTGCTATTTCGAGAAAGGCATATCCTTTACAGATTTTTGTTTTTTTATCGCGGACGATTTTAATAGTAACAACGTCTGCGTAAGGAGCAATGATTTGTACGATTTCAAGCTCGGTCATATCCAACGGAAAACCGCCGACAAATAATTTGATCATAATTATGGATGGTAAAAATTATAATTAGTCAATAGTATAAACGTAAATCTTTGCATCAGCAATTTAATAAACCGAAGTTACTATAAATTATGATGGCGTAATGTACCCCACTTTAAATAAGTGCTACCCCAGGTAAAACCTGCGCCGAATGCTGTTAATAAGATGTTATCACCGGCTGTAAAATCATCCTGGAAATCCCACAGACAAAGGGGGATAGTTGCCGCGGTTGTATTACCATACCGCTGGATATTAACCTTTACTTTTTCAAGCGGGAAATTTAACCGGTTGCCAACCGCATTGATAATGCGGAGGTTGGCCTGGTGCGGAATAATCCAATCAACATCCTGGTTGGTTAAGTTATTGCGTTCCATTATCTCCAAACAGGCATCGCTCATGCCCTTAATAGCGGCTTTGAAAACTGTTCGCCCATCCTGTTGGACATAGTTCCTACCCGCTGCCAATGTTTCGGTTGAAGCCGGTTCAAGCGAACCGCCAGCTGGAACAGAAAGGCAGGCGACACCCTTACCATCTGTTTTAAATAGATTGTCGATAACCCCAATGCCGGCGGTGGATGGTTCAAGCAGAACAGCGCCTGCGCCATCGCCAAAAAGGATACAGGTGTTACGGTCGCTATAGTTTACAATAGCACTCATTTGGTCAGCACCTATTACAATAACCTTTTTATATCGCTCACTTTCTATCAAGCTGGCACCCATGGAAAGCGCATATAAAAATCCGCTGCAGGCGGCATTCAGATCAAAACCCCAGGCGTTATTTAAACCGGCTTTTTCGCAAACCAAACTTGCCGCGGGAGCCAGCAACTGGTCGGGTGTCGATGTTGCCAATATCAGGCAATCTACCTCTTCGGCCGGCAGTCGGGAATCTTCCAGTAGTTTTTTAACAGCAAAAGCTGCCATATCTGAAGTAGCTAACAAAGGGTCGCGAAGGATGCGGCGTTCTTTTATGCCTGTTCGCTCAGTGATCCATTTGTCTGAAGTTTCGACCAGTTTTTCCAGATCTTCATTGGTTAATCTATCTTCGGGGACATAACCTCCGATCGCAGTAATCTCCGCGGTTATTCTTCTTTTATTCACAAATACTAAATACTTATAACTTTATAAAGGCAAAGATCGTTATTTAGTTTTAATAGAAACAATCTGGCGCGATTATGGGTTGGTAATCAAGCAGGTAATTTTATAACATGATTAAACTATACTTTACCAAACAAGCCATTAAAGATGGATTTACGATCTTAAAAGCAGCCTTTAGCGGCTTTATGAATGATTTGGCGCTTAAGTACAGTGCGTCGCTCGCCTATTACACCATTTTCTCGTTAGCGCCGCTATTATTGTTAGTAATCTCGCTGGCAGGGATCTTCCTTGGCAAAGACGCCATCCAGGGCAAGGTTTTTTTAGAGCTGAATGGCTTCGTAGGAAATGATGCGGCCATCCAAATCCAGGATATGATCAAGCATCTTGAAATGTCCGGCAAATCAACAATATCAGTTATTATTGGCGTTGTAACTTTACTTATTGGCGCGACCACTGTGTTTGGCGAAATACAGGAATCTATAAATATGATATGGCAGGTCAGGGCTAAGCCTAAAAAAGCATGGCTAAAGTTGGTAAAAGATCGCCTGTTGTCTGGTTCATTGATTGTTTCATTAGGTTTTTTGCTCCTGGTTTCACTACTGATTAATGGCGCGTTACTTGCTTTAAGCGATAAACTTAAAACCTTCCTGCCTGATATTACAGTGGTCATTTTTAACATTATTAATGTGTTAATCAGCTTTATTGTGATAACCGTCCTGTTCGGTGTTATCTTTAAAGTGCTGCCCGATGCAAAGATCAGTTGGAAAGACGTACGCTCAGGTGCCATCTTTACGTCGTTGCTGTTTATGTTTGGCCGCCTGGTTATTGGGATGTATGTTGGCATGTCAGCCAATAGTTCAACCTATGGTGCAGCGGGATCATTGATAGCCATTTTGCTGTGGGTTTATTACACTGCTGCTATCCTTTATTTCGGTGCAGAGTTTACCAAAGCCTATGTTGATTTTAAAGGCAAACGCATTGAGCCGGCAGCGTATGCTGTACATGTTGAACTAACTGAAGAAGAAAGAGCCGTTAAGGTGCTGCCAAAGAAAAAAGATAAGAAAACCGGCGAAACGTTAAGCCGGAGAAGTAAGTCGTAGTGATTGTACTTCCACTGAAAGGCTTCGGAAGCCTCTTTGTTTAACATCGTGATCCAGAAAATAGTGGATCAAAATGGATCAACCGAATCAGGTTTTTTACTTAAATATTTGAAAATTAGCAATTTGGTAAAAACAGGTGGATCAAAATGAATCGCCTTTTAAGTCAGAAATTTTACAGATAAATCACTATTAATTATTTAATAATCAATTGATTGCAAAAACGCCGGTTTTATAAGCGCGGATCAAAATTTTTGGATCAGGATGGATCAAGATTTTTGGCCCAGCGAAATAAATTATGTCCTGATTGTTTGAGGTTTTTTCTGTGATCATATTAAAGCAATCTAATTTGATTGTATCATGTTTTAATTAAAAAAGCAATTTACTCTTTCGTACTTTTGTTATTTAATTAGAACGATATGAATACTGAAAAAGCCATTCTGGCAGGCGGTTGCTTTTGGGGAGTAGAAGAGTTACTACGTCATTATCCCGGCGTTATTTCAACAGTAGTAGGTTATACAGGCGGCGATGTCCCTAATGCTACTTATAGAAACCATGGCACGCATGCCGAGGGGATAGCGATAACCTTTGACCCGGCGCAGCTATCTTATCGCAAACTATTGAAGTATTTTTTCCAGATCCATGATCCAACTACACGTAACAGGCAGGGCAACGACATTGGTGCATCTTATCGTTCGGCCATATTTTATCTGGATGAAACACAACGTGAAACAGCCAACGAGTTAATTGCAGAAATGGAAGCCTCTGGAATATGGCCCGGCAAGATCGTTACTGAGGTAGTACCTGCAACTGATTTTTGGGATGCCGAGGCTGAGCACCAGGACTATTTACAAAAGAACCCCTACGGCTATACCTGTCATTTTGAACGACCCGAATGGAAACTGAAGTGATTATAAAAGTTTAAACTTTATATTATAGGTAGCCCATTATGTTAATTTAAATTTAGCACTTTTAGCTATATTTTTATTACACAGTTACACCTGATGATTTCGTCTAAAATACGCCTTGTTATATTATTGACAGGGTGCTTATCGTTCTGCTTCACTGCTTATGCCCAACCAAGTGCAAAAGATGGGGTGCTGGACCTTCGGCAGAACGATTTGGATGGAGAGGTAGAGCTAAACGGCGAGTGGCAATTTTACTGGCAACAGTTTGTTAACCCTGCCGCGATACCTGCAAAAAGTGATGTGCGGGTGCAGTTCCCTTTTTTATGGAACGGTTATTTACTCAATGGGCATAAGTTGCCATCGTTTGGTTATGCCAGTTATGTTTTAACGATAGTAATGCCAAAACATACTGCGCCACTAAGAATGTCTGTGCCGGATGTTTATTGTGCTTATCGGCTTTATTTAAATGGCAAACTGATAGCAAGCAATGGTAATGCCACCCAAGGACCGGATGGCTTCCGGGCACATTGGCAATACCGTGCTGTGGACTTACCTGCGAATACAGACACTTTGCGACTGGTGCTACATGTATCCAATTTTGTACATTATCGCGGTGGCGTAAAGTCACCTTTGGCGTTAGGGCCGAAGGCGCCGATGGAACTGGCACGGCAGCGTAGTGAGGCCATCGATTTGCTGTTAACAGGCTGCTTATTTATGGGTGGGTTGTTTTTCCTGGGGCTCTATATTTTTGGCAACCGCGACAAAGCGGTATTGATGTTTTCACTCTATGCCATCGTTTACAGCTACCGCATTATAGGTACAGATAATTATGTGCTGCACAGTTTATTTCCTGATCTGAACTGGTATGTAGCAGTAAGGTTGGAATATATGAGCTTGTTTGCCGGTATTGGTATTTTTGGACTATACTGCCGTTATTTATATCCTGCTGATAGTAATAAGAAAGTAATCGCTGCTATTACAATTGTTTGTTTTGTTTTTACAGGGATCTCACTGTTTTTTCCGGCTTATTATTTCTCGCAACTCGTCAACCCTTTCCTGGTAGTAATGGTGTTTTGTTTAGTATATGTGCCATACCTGTATATTAAAGCGTGGCGGCTTAAACGGCCGGGCTCAATATATTCACTGGCTAGTTCGCTGGCGCTGATGGGGGTGTTTGCTATATCCCTTTTACATTACTGGAATATCGTACCACAGTTACAGCTGCTTAGTTTTATTGGTTATATCAGTTTTTTCTTTTTGCAGTCGTTGGTTTTATCCCATCGGGTATCATTTGTATTAACGCGAGCACGGCATGAAGCAGAACAGGGGCTTGTTGCTAAAAGCGAGTTCCTGAGCACGATGAGCCACGAGATCAGGACACCGCTGAACTCTGTTATCGGTATAGGGCATTTGTTACTGGAGAATGATCCTCGCCCTGATCAGCAGGCACAATTACAAACGATGATCTTCTCGGCAAATAACCTGCTTGGTATTGTAAATGATATCCTGGATTATAATAAGATTGAAGCTGGAATGGTGACTTTTGAAAATATTCCGACAGACCTGCCAGCTATAGCCAGGAATATAGTTAATAGTTTAGCGACCATAGCGCAAGATAAAGCGATAGACCTACGGTTAAATATAGATTCGGAGCTGGACTTTATGGTTAATGCCGATCCTACGCGGATTGCCCAGGTGCTGACCAATTTGGTGCATAACGCTATTAAATTTACTAATACCGGTGAAGTATTAGTTACGCTGGGGCTTAAGAAGCGTAGCGAAACAGAGTTAACTGTTCGCTTTGGGGTAAGGGATACAGGTATTGGTATTTCGCTCAAAAACCAGGCATTAATTTTTGATCGCTTTACGCAGGCAGACTCATCCACCTCACGCAGTTTTGGTGGTACCGGGCTTGGCCTCGCTATCAGCAAACGGTTGCTGGAATTGCAGGATAGCCAATTACACCTTGAAAGCGAAGAAGGGAAAGGCGCTTACTTTTATTTTGATCAAATATTTGCGCCCGGTGGGCAGTCATTGATGGTAGCCGCACCGGCAGGGCAGGCGCCGGCTAACCCGGCAGCTTTTAGTGGCTTGTCGATTTTATTAGTCGAAGACAATATATTAAATGTGATGGTAGTGCAAACTTTTCTGAAAAGGCGCGGTGCGGTTATCGATGTTGCAGGGAATGGACAGGAGGCTTTGGCAATGTTGGATACGAGCAAGCACCGGCTAATTTTAATGGACCTGCATATGCCCGTCATGGATGGCTATGAGGCGGCGCGGCGTATCCGGGCCAAAGGTATTACTATTCCAATCATCGCTTTGACGGCCAACCTGCCGCAAGATATACAGGACGAAGTCCATGCTGCCGGTATTGATGATATTGTTGTTAAACCCTTCCTGCCGGATGAACTATACCGTAAAGTGCTGCATTACGTAAGTTAGCAATAGTGTTTAAAACTTCTTTTTGCCAGAAGTGGCCAATAAACTATTTTTAGCGGTGATGAAATACCAGGAAGGACAACAGGTGATATTATTAACGCTGGAGGGTAAACCTGCAGCAGGTAAAGCAGTGGTGGAACAGGTTGATCTAGAAAACGAATATTATACAGTTCGCCATTATTTACGCGAGGACGCACAGCCCGAACTGATCGGTAACGTAGTGGAAGGTCGGTTGGTCGTTTTTGCTGACTTCGCATGAAAGTAATTATAGCCGAGAAACCATCGGTAGGGCGCGAGATAGCCAAGGTATTTGGCGCGACCACGAAGCACGATGGTTATATCGAGGGTAAAGGCTATACTTTTACCTGGGCTTTTGGCCATTTGCTACAACTGGCTGCGCCGCAGGAATATGGTTATTATGGCTGGAACGTGCAGCATTTGCCGATGCTGCCGACCAAATTTAAATTATCAGTACGTAAATCAAACGGAAAAGAAGATGCCGGCGCAAGGAAGCAGCTGGATATCATAGCCAAGCTTTTTGATGAAGCTACCGAAATTATTGTAGCTACGGATGCCGGACGGGAAGGCGAGCTCATCTTTCGTTATATCTATTATTACCTCAAATGTAAAAAGCCTTTTAAAAGGTTATGGATCTCATCGCAAACTGATGCGGCTATTAAGGACGGCTTTCGTAACCTGAAGCCCGGGACCGATTATGATACGTTATTCAATTCGGCACATTGCCGTTCACAGTCCGACTGGTTGGTAGGGATGAACGCGACCCAGGCTTTGAGCCTGGCTTCGGGTAATAAAGGGGTATTGTCGCTCGGCAGGGTGCAAACGCCCACACTGGCGATGATCTGTGCACGTTATTTAGAAAACAAGACTTTTGTGCCGCAGCTTTATTACCAGGTAGTTATTCAACCTGTAAAGGATGAACAGATATTTAAAGCCATTTCTGAAAAGAATTATAAAACCCGCGAGGAAGCCGAAACGATACTGGCATTGGTAGGGGTTACTGCCAACGTGGCCTCGGTTGAAGCCAAACCCCGCAAAGAACCGCCACCGTTATTGCATGACCTAAGCAGCTTGCAACAGGAAGCCAATAAGCGAAAAGGCTTCACTGCCGACCAAACACTTAACTTATTACAGAATTTGTATGAAAGCAAGCTGGTAACTTATCCACGTACCGGCAGCCGCTATATAGGTGATGATGTATTTGCCGAGGTACCTGCGCTTATTAATAAGTTTCTGGAACATCCCGAGTTTGGTAAGCAGGCAAATTTGCTTTCGGCGGCCAAATTGAATAAACGGAGTGTCAACGCTAAGAAGGTTACAGATCACCATGCTATTTTACCAACGGGCGAAAAACCTTATCAACTAAGCGATGATCACCAGGCCATTTATGATATGGTAGCGGGCCGTATGTTAGAAGCTTTTCATAGCGATTGTATAAAAGAGGTTACTAAAATAATATTGGTGTCCGGATCTAAGTTCATGGCCAGTGGCACCGTGATCCAGGCAGCTGGCTGGCGCGCGGTTTTTAATGATAAAGACGAAGAAAAAAAGGACGAGGAAAATGCTACATTGCCCAAAGTTACCCAGGGCGAAGACCTGCCGGTGACTGCCAGCGGTGTACTAGAAAAACAGACCAAACCCAAACCACTTTATAATGAAGCTTCGCTGCTAAAGGCGCTGGAAACCGCGGGTAAAGAGATAGAAGATGAAGAATTGCGGGAAGCGATGAAAGAAAGCGGCTTAGGCACACCTGCCACCCGTGCCAATATCATCGAAACCCTTTTAACCAGAAAATATATCCTGCGCGAAAAGAAGAATCTGGTACCTACCGAAACAGGCCTCTCTGTTTACGAAATAGTGAAGCACCAGCAAATTGCACAGGCCGAACTTACTGGCAACTGGGAGAAGCGCCTCGAGCAAATTCGCGGCGGGGCATCCGTTGCAGAGTTTCAGGAAGAGATCAAAACCTATACCCGGGCAATTACAAAAGAGTTATTAGCCTCCGGCAAAAATATGCTCGTTAAGGCTTGATCTGCATAAAGCCTATTTTGTCCGATTTTGGGAAAGTTAGTCCGGTATCGATCGCTTTTAAATTTCTTTGTTTTATAAGTTACTGACAATAAGATTATTAACATTGGTACGCCTATTGCAAAATGCCATGCAATACAAAGTACTATATGGATAAAGAAATTACACAAGAAGTAGCGGCCAAAAACAAGAGGAAAGGATTGTTTATTGGGGTAGCCGTAATCATCATATTGGCGGGTTTAATATGGGGGCTAAGATCCACCTTTAAATCAACCATAAAAAGGTCAGAGATCACAACATCGGTAGTAGCTATAGGTAATGTCGAAAATACATTAAACGCAACAGGCGAAGTACTACCCGAATTTGAAGAGATACTAACCAGCCCTATTAACGCTTCCATAAAAAATGTAATAATGGATGCCGGGCATAATGTAAAGGCCGGACAGTCTATCTTATCGTTGGATAAGTCAGCTACCCAAACCGACTACGAAAAATTAAAGTTCCAGTTAGAGTCTAAACAGAACGAGATCAAAAAGCTAAAGCTTGATCTGAATAAAAGTTTTTTCGATATCCGGTCGAACAATGATATCAAGCAATTACACATTAGCAACCTTACAGACGCGGTGCAGAATGCCAAACGCCTGTTTGCAGCCGGTGGCGGCACCCGCGAAGGTATTGAGCAGGCTGAATTGAACCTGAAAGTGGCACAGCTTGAAAAGAAACAGCTGGAAAACGAGATCAAAAATAAGCAGCAAACCATGCAGATAGAGATCAGGGAAGCAGAGATAGCTGCCCGGATTTTGGCAAGTGATGGTGACGCGCTGCAGCGTAAATTAAATTTAGCTAACATCATAGCTACCCGGGCTGGCGTAGTTACCTACGTTAACAAAAATATCGGTGCCAACGTAAGGGAGGGCGAGGCCATTGCCCGTATCGCCGACCTGGGCAGCTTTAAAGTTCAGGGGAGTATCTCCGATAATTCATTAGGCCAACTGCATAGCGGCTTACCGGTAATTGTTTTGGTGAATGACGTGCAGTTGCGCGGTAGGGTTATTAATGTATCGCCATCGGTGCAAAATAGTGTGATATCATTTGATATACAGCTTGACGACCGCAACAGTAAAGAGCTTCGCCCTAATATGAAGGTTGATGTGTACTTAGTTACTGCTGCGCATAGCCACGTTATGCGGGTAGCTAATGGCCCGGCATTTAAAGGCCCATCTGTTCAGGATATATTTGTAGTAAACAACGGTAAAGCTGAGCGTAGAACTGTACACATCGGCCTGACTAATTTTGATTATGTGGAATTGTTGGATGGCGTAAAACCTGGCGATACGATTATCACATCGGATATGGCCGAATATAAAAATTCAAAGGAGGTAACAATTCAATGAGGTTTTTAATATTGATCATATTGCTTTTTACAGGTCGCGTAGCATACGGGTTAGATACTTTGCGTCTGTCATTAAAACAAGTTGTGGAGATGGCTAAGGATAACTCTATAGCTGCCAAGCAAGCCTCTACTACCCGCGAAACTAAATATTGGCAATGGCGCACGTTCAAGTCAAACTATCAGCCACAACTATCGCTAAGTGGTACTTTACCGGGATACACTAAAACCAGCACACCGGTAGTACAGCCGGACGGTACTATATTGTTCCAGCCTATCCATTACGATAACTCGGCTTTGAACCTTAATTTTAGTCAGACTATAACCGCTACCGGTGCTACAATTTACGGCACCACTCAATTACAAAGGTTTGATGATTTTAACCGAAACAGCGTACTATACAACGGTGTACCTTATGCCATAGGCTTTACCCAGCCGTTGGGCCAGTTTAACGCGCTTAAATGGGATAAAAAGATCCAGCCGTTATTATATAACGAAAGCATCCAGGCGTATGTTGAAGCACAGGAAACTATCTCTATTAAAGTAACGGGCTTCTTTTTCGACCTGCTGTTGGCACAGGTTAATTTAGAAACTGCAACTGCCAGCTTAGTCAACACCCAAAAGATATTGAAGGTAGCCAACCTGAAATTTGAATTAGGTAAAGTATCTAAAAACGAAATATTACAACTACAATTAGAATTGCTTAACGCTAAAAAAGGTGTAGGCACTGCTACGCGGGATGTGGAGATAGCAACACTTAACCTGCGCAGTTATACAGGACAAGAGGGCGATGCTAAAATTGTATTGATGATGCCCGAGTTTATTAGCCAAATGACGGTATCGGCAGATAGAGTATTGACCGAGGCTTTCGCCAACCGGTCAGACGCCATAGCTTTTATCCGTAAAATAGCCGAAGCTAAACGCGATGTCGCATTGGCCCGCGGGCAAACAGGTTTAACCGCGACGTTAATGGCTAATGTGGGTACGTCAAACTCATCGCCGGATGTGCCGGGTATATATCGTTCGCCGCAAAATCAACAATTATTACAGCTGCAATTCTCTATCCCGGTATTGGATTGGGGCCGATCAAAAGCCAAAATAAAAACAGCCGAGGCTAACCAGAAATTCACCGAATACTCGGTAGAACAGGATAAGCAAACCTTTAAGCAGCAAATAGTAACGCAGGTAAGCTTATTTAATGTGATGAAAGAACAGCTGGCCTACACTGCGGAAGCAGACAGCATCGCGTCTGAAAAATATAAAATAGCCCGCGACAGGTATTTATTAGGCGACCTAAGTATTACCGACCTCGGTATCGCATCCCAGGAGAACGACCAGGCAAAGCGCGATTATGTGCAATCGCTGCGCGACTTCTGGAGTGCATACTACCAACTACGATACCTATCGTTATATGACTTTGAACAAAACCAAAAAATCACTTATAAATAATATGATACAATTAAAAAACATAGAAAAAGTTTACCGTACCAGCACGGTTGAAACATTGGCCCTAAACAGCATTAGTTTAGAGGTTGCCAAAGGCGAGTTTCTGTCAATTATGGGGCCATCGGGTTGTGGCAAAAGTACGCTGCTAAATATTATGGGGCTGCTGGATGCCCCTTCAAAAGGAAGCATCACCATAGATAACCAGGGTACCGGAAATATGAAAGATAAGGTACTGGCGGGTTTCCGTAACAAAAAGTTGGGTTTCATTTTTCAGAGCTACCATTTGATCAATGACCTATCGGTTTTAGATAATGTGGAACTGCCATTACTTTATCGCGATAGCACAGCTAAAGAACGCCGCCAGTTAGCTACTGAAGCGCTGGAGAAAGTTGGCCTGGCTAATAGGATGAAACATTTTCCTAACCAATTATCGGGCGGGCAAAAGCAACGTGTGGCTATTGCCCGCGCAATTGTCGGTCGTCCCGAAATTATACTGGCCGATGAGCCTACCGGTAACCTTGACAGCGCTATGGGTAACGAGATCATGGACATTTTAATGCAGCTTAATGAAAAAGACGGTACTACCATAGTAATGGTTACGCACGACGAAAATATGGCGCATAAAACGCACCGTTTGGTTAGGTTATTTGATGGTTCACAAGTTCAATAAAGGATTAGATCATGCTTAAAAACTACTTTAAAATAGCCATAGCGGTACTAAGGCGGAGGAAGTTCTTCACCTTTATCAGCCTCTTCGGCATTAGCTTTACGCTTACCATATTGATGGTGCTTACAGCGTTTATGGATAACATTATAAACCCAACCTACCCGGACATGAAACGCGACCGGTCACTATATATTGGCCGGCTTGAATTACGTAACGCCAAACAAGGCTGGATAAATACATCCTCTTCGTCCTTTTACTTTTTAACGCATTACGCAGGTAGCATGAAAAGGCCGGTTAAAATGGCCATATCATCAGGTTCCAGTTCATCAAACGCGTATGTTAATAATAAGAAGATAGTTGTTGGTATTAAATATACCAACGCTGATTTTTGGGGAGTTGCTGATTTTGATTTCCTGGTGGGTAAGCCTTATACTAAACCTCAGGTTGACCAGGCACAGCGTGTAGCTGTAATAGGCCAAACTACCAAAACCAATTATTTTGGCGACGAACCTAACGTAGTTGGTAAATATATTGAGGTTGATAACATTAAGTACCGGGTTATAGGTGTGGTAAAAGATGCACCGCTTAGCAGTGATGCTTATTATGCTAATATGTATGTGCCCTATACATTGTCAAAAAGTGATTATAAATCTACAGGGCACCAGGGTGAATTTGGGGCAGTTGTATTAGCTGAGTCAACCGATGACGTTGTGAAGATCCAGCAGGACTATGCGCAGATAGTAAAAAGGATACCTACTAACAGTAAAGAAATGGATCAAATATTCAGCAATGCAGATACTCATTTCAGAACTATAGTGCGCAATGTTTTTGGTAATGGCCCCGAGTCGGGCTTTGGCAGGTTCCTGCTTTTTATATCAGGTGCTATCTTCCTGTTTATGTTGTTGCCAACAATTAACCTGGTAAATATCAACATCACCCGTATTATGGAACGCTCGTCAGAGATAGGGGTGCGTAAAGCATTCGGTGCATCATCAAAAACTTTGGTTTACCAGTTTATTATCGAGAATATTATTTTAACGGTTATAGGCGGCATTTTCGGTGTGATATTTTCGGTAATATCCTTGCAACTGATAAATGAGTCGGGCCTTATAGATGGGCTGCATTTAACATTAAATTTCACCATACTGTTTTATGGCTTTTTAACCTGCTTGTTGTTTGGTTTATTATCAGGAGTTTACCCGGCCTGGCGTATGTCAAAACTTAACGTGGTACGGGCCTTAAAGGCGCAATAATTAATAGTTAATCCTTTAATCAAAATATTATGTTCAAGCATTTATTTAAACTGATCTGGAACAAAAAGAAGCAAAATGCTCTGCTGATAACAGAGATGCTGGTATCATTTATGGTAATGTTTGCCGTGTTTTCCATGATCGTGAATTTTTACCAAAATTACCGTACCCCACTGGGTTTTGAGTATAAAAATGTATGGTTAATAAACATCGATAACTCGCCTCATTTTAACAGGGGCGATTCGGCCGCAATGTATTATGAAAATATCCGCAAGGTTTTAACCAATATGCCCGAAGTTAAGGAGGTAAGTTTTGCAAGTGGTAATACGCCCTTTACCAGCAGTATGATGACCACCGGTTACCGGCATAAAGGCAAACTATATTCGCCGATAAATTTCTACCGGACAGAGGACGCTTATGACAATGCTTTCGACCTTCATCTACTGGAAGGCCGTTGGTTTGAAAAACAGGATGATGCGGCAGTAACTACACCTGTTGTTATTAATCAATCATTTAAAGAACAGATGTTTGGTAAAGGCAAGGCAACAGGGCAGTTGATAGGTGGCTATGACGAAAAAGACCCTAAGAAGATGCGGATAATCGGCGTGATTGCCGATATGAAGGATAGGGGCGACTATCGTCCCTCGGGCCAGTCTTTATATACTCGAATTGATACCGGCTTTTTTCACTATGTAAGCCGTATAGTTATTAAGGTTACGCCTGAAGCTGACGCTGCTTTTGAAGGCCGCCTGTATAAAGCAGTAGCAAATATTATGAAGGAATCAACGGTTGGGATAGAGCGTTTTAGCCAAAAGCGGGATAAAATGAATAAAGAAACCCTGATGCCGGTTATTATTCTGCTGATACTGGCTACTTTCCTTATCATCAATGTGGCCCTGGGCTTATTTGGTGTATTATGGTACAACATCAATAAACGACGCGGTGAAATTGGATTGCGCCGGGCCATTGGGGCTACAGGTAATTCGGTGGCAGCACAGATAGTTACCGAGTCTGTGCTTTTGGCTACGCTGTCATTAATTATAGGGTCGTTTTTTGCGGTACAGTTCCCCTTGCTAAACGTATTTGGTTTGCCGGCAGGCGTTTATTTTACAGCAATATTTTTAGCTGCCCTGTTTATTTATTTGCTGGTACTGGTTTGTTCGCTTTACCCGGGCAGGCAGGCTGCAGCAGTATATCCGGCTGTAGCGTTGCATGAGGAGTAACAACCATAGCGATGGGTTTTAAACACATTGCTATAATTAAATTAAATATGAATTTTATCAAACACATTAACAATCAAACCATGAAATTTAAATTTTTAATTGCCCTTTGCTTGCTGGTAAGCACCAGCTTTGCGCAAAAAACTACAAACTCAGTTAAAAGTGATGCAACTTCTGTTTCCCTTACCGAAGATCATAACAGCTATGAGCTTTCGGCAAAGTATAACGAGGAGTTAACCGATAAGGTAAATAAGTGCCTGGACGAAGGATTAGCTAAAGGAACTGATTTCTCATTTAAAAACACCCGATTGGATGCCGTAATGACTTTGGATAACGGTGTCACTTTTTATGCGAAAAATTCGCCCGGAAAACTTATTTTAAAGTTAGATAAACGAAAAAATTCTACTGAACTTTACAACCGTTTCAAAAAAATGTGTGAGGAGGTAAGTGCCATTGTACAAAAGAAATAAATGATACTGGTTATTGACGACGATATAGCTGTAAGAACCTCGCTCATCCTGTTAATGGAGGGCGAGGGTTTTAAGGTTACAGCAACAGCTAACCCAGGCGACGCGTTATCTGTCATTAAAAAGCAATCACCTGACCTTATTGTCCTCGACCTTAACTTCTCGAACGCCACATCTGGTATTGAGGGTATGGAGTTGCTGAGCAAGATCAAAAAAATCAATTCTGCTATACCAATTATTTTAATTACGGGTTGGGCAAGTATTGAATTGGCCGTTCAGGGTATGAAGTTAGGGGCTAATGATTTTATCAATAAGCCATGGAACAATGCGCATTTGCTTCAATCGGTAAAAACACTGCTTGATCTTAATAAGCAGGCTGCCATAAACACTACCCGTAAGCAATTAAATAAAGCTTATAATTTTGATAATATAATAGGCGAGGACCCGCAAATACTAAGCATATTGGAAACGATAGGCCGTGTAGCTGGTACCGATGCATCTATATTAATAATGGGCGAAAGTGGTACAGGTAAGGAACTGATTGCTGAAGCTATTCACCAAAACAGCCAGCGCAAAGCCAGGCCATTTGTTAAAGTTAATTTAGGTGGAATCTCAACATCACTGTTTGAGAGTGAAATGTTTGGCCACGTAAAAGGAGCCTTTACTGATGCGCGCTTTGATCGTGCAGGCCGTTTCGAACTGGCCAATAAAGGAACAATTTTTTTAGATGAGATAGGCGACCTTGACCCAAGCAGCCAGGTAAAACTGCTGCGTGTGTTGCAGGACCGGACCTACGAGGTGTTAGGCAGCAGCCGTACCAAAACGGTTGATGTCCGGGTGGTTTGCGCCACCAATAAAAACCTGGAAGAAATGGTGGGTAGAGCATCATTTCGCGAAGATTTGCTTTACAGGATCAACTTAATTACCATCCATTTGCCTGCATTACGTGACAGACCCAAAGATATCCCGTTACTGGTTAATTTCTTTATTAATAATTTAAAGCAGATCTATAATCGCCCTAAGCTGGCAGTGTCCGCGGCTGCTTTAAAATGGCTGCAGGCTTTACCATTACCCGGAAATATCCGCCAATTAAAAAATTTGGTAGAACGGACAATATTAGTCACCAAAAAAGATGAACTGGAAGTAGCAGACTTTAGTGCACAACTAACCCCAACTAAGAAAGAAAATCAACTATTACCCGGCACGTTGGAAGAAATGGAAGTAGAAATGATAAAACGTGCCTTAGCTTATCATCAAAACAAAGTGGCGCGGGCCGCGGTATCGTTAGGGCTTACGCGCAGCGCACTCTATCGCAGGTTAGATAAATACCAGATCCCATACGATGAAACTGCGGACTAAATATATCCTGTTCGTTACCATTATCCACCTGCTGGCACTGGTTTTAACCTATTATATTTTCAGGGGGGATAAAATTTTCTTTATAGGTGCCGAGGTATTTGTGCTTATTTCGATATTTATCGCTGTTAACCTATACCAGCAATTATTACGCCCGCTAAAAACACTGATGCAAGGTGTCGAAGCCATAAAGGACCGCGATTTTAACGTAAAGTTCCTGTCGACGGGTAAGCATGAAATGGATGAGCTGATAGATGTATATAACCAGATGATGGATGAGCTACGTATGGAACGTACACGCCAGGAACAACAGCATTTCTTTTTAGAAAAGCTGATACAAACTTCGCCAACCGGAATTGTAATTATGGACTTTGATGGCAAGATCCAGCAAATAAACCCCAAAGCGGAAAAAGTTTTGGTGCCTGCGTTACTGGCACACATTAATGGGCTTACACCCGGTGATGCCATAACTGTTAAAGTGGATAGTGCTGCCACTTACCGACTGCAAAAATCACATTTTATCGACCGTGGTTTTGCCCGTCATTTTGTAATGATTGAGGATCTTACAGTTGAAATTGTTGCTGCCGAGAAGAATGTTTATGGCAAAGTGATCCGTATGATGTCGCACGAGGTTAATAATACGGTAGGCCCGGTAAACTCTATCATGGAATCGGCATTAAAAACCAGCAGTGATAATCTTAAAGATGCCTTGCAGGTGGCTATTGATCGGAATCATAACCTTAACCATTTTATGCGCAACTATGCCGACCTGGTAAAGCTGCCTGCACCGCATAAAAAGCTCACTGATATTAATCAACTGGTGCATTCAGTTGGCGCTTTATTGCAAATTAAAGCCGGCGATAGTAATATCAGATTTGAATATGATACTTTACCCTGCACAATAATGGCTGATGAATTGCAAATTGAGCAGGCATTGATTAATATCGTAAAAAACGCGGTAGAAGCTATTGGCAAAGACGGTACCGTAAGCTTTAAAACAAACAAGAACACCCTAATTATTGCTGATGATGGCCCTGGTATCAGCACCGAAGAAGCGGCGCAGCTTTTTTCTCCATTTTTCAGCACTAAAAAAGACGGGCAGGGAATAGGGCTAACGCTGGTGCGCGAGATCCTGATCAATCATAATTTTGATTTTTCCTTAAGAACGATAGCTGAACGGCAAACGGAGTTTACTATCCGTTTTAATTAATTGCTGCAAACAATCAATTTTATTTGCGGGTTACTAATTAAAAAGGAGGAACTATGCCCTGGTATAACGGAGATTACCCGCCATCTTATAAAAATCAACCCAAGAAAATAAGAGATAAAGCGACCGAGATCGCCAATGAAGTGTTAAAAACTACCGGCAATGAAGGCGAAGCTATCGCTACAGGTTTGAAGCATGCACGCATACATTTTGCCAATAAAAAAGCCGCGAAAACAAAGGATTGAGCCATGCCTTCAGCAGTTATTGCCGCTTACGAATATGATGGTGCCAGGGAAACGTTGACAATCCGTTACCATTCGGGCAAGGTATATAATTACTTGCAGGTACCCGAAAAGGTTTTTAAAGAGATGCGCTCCACGATGGTGAAGGGGATATGGTTTAACAGGTATATTAAAGGCAAATACCCGTTTGAAGAAGTCACCCCAGGCTTAAAACAAACTAACCTGTTCAAGCCCGGTACCTTGTAAGCCTTGTTCATAAGCCCGGATCAATTCAATAATATCATTACCAAATTGTGTTGTTTTTTGTGGCCCTACACCTTTAATAGCAGATAACGCTTTAAGCGTAGCTGGTAGTTTCTCGGCAATAGCCGCTGCCGTTTTAGCGGAAAAGACCATGTTCGGCATAACTTTTTCCTTCTCAGCAATAATGTCCCGCCAGGTTAATATTTGCTGATATAATTCCTCGTTAGGTAGCGCGTTTAATACTTTAAGATAAGTACTTGTTATACTTTTTTTATTATGCAATTGCAGGTAAGCGGAGGTTGTAAATTCTGCTTCGGTAAAATGCTCCAGCAGGTTTATCCGGGCCATAAGCCAGTTGATCAGTTCATCCGCTTTAGCAGCCATTTCCTGAGACTGCCCGATGAACGAAGGTAATTGCTTGTGCAGATCTTCTGTAATGGCTGATAACTTATCCTGAAAATAAACGGCAGCTTTTTTAATGCGTTCTGCATCATAATTAGCAAGTTGACCGGCAGAGCGCCGCGCTATATCCATCACCGTAGGTTGCAGGTCGGGTAACAGATACTCGAAATTTTTACTTCGTTTTTCCAGCCCATTAAAATTAAATAGTTCCGTGAGCAGGAACAGCCGGTAAGCTTCCTGGTCGCGTTCTAATTGCTCGCGGTCTGGTTTGAGTAATTTAGCCTGGGTGTTAAAACGGGTGACCGCCGGGTCGCCAATAATATTATGTGCCGCGATAGGATTGCGCAACACCATACCCGACAGACTGCGGCAACGGCTCAACGCTACATATGCTTGCCCATGTGCAAATGCTTCGCTGACATCAATAATTGCTTTATCAAAGCTAAGCCCCTGACTTTTATGAATGGTGATTGACCAGGCCAGCTTAAGTGGGATCTGCGCAAAGCTGCCGGCATTGGTTTCATTGATCTCGTCGCCCGCCAGCTGGTATTTAACATTTGTCCATTCCTGGGCCTGTACCTCAATTTCCTGGCTGTCGCTTTGCACCGTCACCGTATCATTAGTTAACTTTAAGATCGTGCCGATCTTGCCATTATAATACAATTTTGCTGATGAGCTATCATTCTTAACAAACATCACCTGCGCGCCAATCTTTAGCTTTAATTCGGTTTCGGTAGGGTAAGCGTCCTTCGGGAAATCACCCTTAATGGTCGCCTTAAATTCTACCTGCTCACCGGCCAGGGCTTCGATAAATTCGTTGTTAATTTGCTGAGTTATCGCGTTATGCGTAGTTAAGGTGATGTAAGGGTCTTCGGCAGTCGGCTTGAAATCGGGTATATACCTTGCATTCAATAACTCAAGACTTTGATCGCTTATAGTTTGGTTACGTACCTCGTTCAATATATCTACAAAGGCCTGCTCCTTTTGCCTAAACACTTTATCCAGCTCAATCCTTACATACGGCGCTTTTTGCAGTACCAGGCTGCTAAAGAAATAGGGAGTAGTGTAATAACGCCTCAACATAGCCCATTCTTCATCGCGGATTATTGGACTCAATTGGGATAGGTCTCCAATTAACAATAATTGCACGCCGCCAAATGGATGTGAATTATTTTTGATATTCCGTAAGATCAGATCTACCTGGTCAAGTACATCGGGCCGTACCATACTTATCTCGTCAATAATAAGTAGTTCAAGGCTACCCAGCAGCTCTTTTTTCTCTGGGCTATAATGTAATTCAGGTTTGGCATTACCTGCGGGGATTATCGGCCCAAATGGTATCTGGAAAAAAGAATGGATCGTCATTCCACCCGCGTTTATCGCTGCTACGCCCGTTGGTGCTACTACCGCCAGTTTCTTTTTAGATTCTGACCTTACGCGTTGCAAAAAAGTTGTTTTACCCGTACCCGCTTTTCCCGTCAGGAAAACTACGGTATTGGTCGATACCAAATAATCGTAAGCGAGCTCCATCATATTCGATACAATTATACTAATAAATTTAGTAAATATAATAACCCATCATAATTCTGTATTATGCTATCATTATTCTTTCCGTAGTAAATTGTAACTTGCCGTGTCTTATTGCAATTATGGATTTTGTTTCTTTATTTACGGATGATTATTCCGGAGTTAAAAAACGCCGAAATAAGGCATGATCATAAACCAGCAATAATATTTAGATAACCTGTTTTCCAATTACTAAATTATGAACCCTAAAAAACCGGAAACTCAAACCTCGCGAAGAGATTTTGTTAAGAAATCAGCTATCGGGCTGGCCGCATTTACTATTGTACCACGACACGTATTAGGTGGAACAAATTTTCTTGCGCCCAGTGATACGCTTACAAAAGCCGTAGTAGGTGTTGGCGGCATGGGCCGTAACCACTTTGCTTATGAGGGTACAAAGGTTGTTGCTATTTGCGATGTTGATAAGAAACATTTGGAGCAGGCATCAGCTATGCTGGATAAAGGCGTAAAACTATTTAGTGATTATCGCGAACTGATAACGCTGCCCGAGGTAGATATAGTGCACATAGCAACCCCGCCGCACTGGCATGGTATCATAGCTGTTGATGCCGCAAACGCAGGCAAAGATGTATGGTGCGAAAAACCAATGACACATACTATTGGCGAAGGTAAACGTGTTAAAGAGGCTATTCAGGCTAATGGGCGTATGTTCAGGTTAAACACCTGGTTCCGTTTTAAAGATGTTTTTTATGGGATGGGCACCCCGGTTAAGCCAATTAAAAAATTGGTTGAAAGCGGCTTGTTAGGATGGCCTTTAAAAGTTACAGTAGGCAAGTATACCGGGTTCGATTGGAAATTTTATTGGGTAGGTAAAGATGTGCTTGAACCACAGCCCGTGCCGCCAGAGTTAGATTACGAGACCTGGCTTGGCCCGGCACAATATAAACCATATCACCCGCATAGGGTACATCAAACCTTCCGCGGCTACTGGGATTATGATGGCGGTGGACTTAGCGATATGGGGCAGCATTATATAGACCCTGTGCAGTACTTTTTAGGTAAGGATGATACAAACCCTATCTCGGTAGAAGTAGATGCCCCACAACAGCATACAGACGCTGTAGGCACCTGGAGAAGGATAACCTATACCTACGCTGATGGCTGCCAGATAATATTAGATGGTGAAGGCAAGGATACCAACGCAGCCTATATTGAAGGGCCGAAAGGTAAATTATACCAGGGCTTTAAATCTGATATTCCTGATCTGGAACGTAAGTTAGCAGCGTTCCCCGATCCGGCGCCACAGTTTACCACCTTTACCGATTGCGTTAAAACCAGGCAAAAATTTGCGTTAAACGAAGAGAATGCATTACGCTCATGTAATATTGTAAACATGGGGATGATAGCGTTAAAATTAGGCAGGTCGCTTAAATTCGACCCGGTTAAAATGGAGTTTATTGATGATGAAGCTGCAAACAGGTTGATAAACCCGGCCATGCGTGCACCCTATAATATCTAAGCAACAGTTTAAAATGACATTCAGATCAATCACGATGACGAAAAAAATATATTTCCTGTTAGCAATGGCTATGCTGCAAAACGCAGTTAGGGCGCAGGATAACAAAGATAAGGTTGCCGATGTATTAGCGCATATGCCGGCTTATACAGCCGCCGCTTTAAAAAATGATGTTACCAAAATAAACGCTTTAGGCGAAGATGGTATAGCCACACTTATAGGCGGACTAACAGCACCGGGAACAAGCAGTAATGCATCAATAGAATATACCATTGGTGCCTTTACAGCCGCTGCAACCCAAACAGGTAATGAAGCGATGCGTAAAATGGCTGTAAGCGCTTATAGCAAAGGTTTGCAAAAACTTACTGACAGGCAAGCTAAACAATTTATAATTAGCCAGTTTGATTTGGTGGGCAAAGATGATGCAGTGGCCACTTTAAAAAGCTACCTGACAGATAACGATCTTGCGGATGCTGCTTCGCGTGCTTTGGTGAAGATCAATTCACCTGCTTCAAAAGCTGCGCTGTTGGCTTCATTACCGGCTGCAAGTGGTGCTGCAAAACTTTCTGTTATTGAAGCTTTGGGTAATAGCCGGTATAGAAGTGCCGCAAAAGCTATTAATGCTTTAGCTGCCACTAATGATGCAGCGCTTGCCAAAGTATCCTATTATGCATTAGCTTATATAGCCGACCCATCATCCGAAAAAGTACTGGCGGCTGCCGCTGCGAAAAGTGGCTACAAATATGAAAATACCGAGGCCACTAAATACTATGTGATCTATGCCGGGCAGTTAGCTAAAAACGGCAATAAACTATTGGCCCAAAAAATAGCGAACGGCCTTTTACTTAAAGCCAAAGGTGACGACTTGGTGAACATACGCATAAGCGCGCTGAAGGTTTTGGTTAGTTCATCTGCAAATAATCAGCAACTATTATTAACTGCTGCCGGCGATGCAAACGCGCAATATCGTGCTGCGGCATTAAGGTCTGCACTCCCTTATATAACCCCGGTTACAACCAAAGCCTGGATAAATAAATTAAACACGGTTAATGACGATGCCAAAGCCGATATACTGTTTATGTTTGGGCAAACCAATGCTAAAACTGCATTACCTGCCATAATCGCGTTAGCAAAAAGTAAAAATGATAAAGTAAAGCTTGCCGCTATTAATGCTGCGGTTAACATTGGGCAAGAGCAGGTGCTTAGCTCGTTGATAAAATTAATGGATAGCGGCACCTCTGATGATAAAGATATGATCGCTGAAGTTATCGGCCGCATGAAAGGTGCTACTGTAACACAACAACTTGCTGATGCTATACCAACCGTTAAACCGGCAACTCAGGTAACTTTAATTGATATTTTAGATACACGATCAGTGACCGCACAATTCGGCGCTATATATACACAGTTAAAAAGCGCCAACCCGCAAACTAAACACGCTGCTTTTGCGGCTATAAAACATGTTTCGTCTAAGCAAAACGAGGCGCAATTATTTACGTTGCTTAATGAAACAACAGGCTCTGAAGAAGAAGCTACCCAGGACGCGCTCATTACAGTAGTTAGCGGTGCCGATAATAAAGCCGAACAGGTTGACCTGGTTGTAAAGCAAATGGCAGTTGCACCAGCGAATAAGAAACCGCTGTTCTATAAAATGCTGGCAGCTTTAGGCGGGGCGCAGGCATTAAAAATTGTAGCGGATGACTATAATACCGGCAACGCCGAAACTAAAAAAGCTACGCTTGACGCGATGTCGGTGTGGGTAACCGGCGGCGCTACTGCGCAAATGATAAAAATAGCCCGCGAGACTAAAGATGCTGATCTGTTAAATACAGCAATCAATGGCTACTTAGCTTCTGTAAATCAAAATGCCTACACACCCGAAGAAAAATTACTGCTATTTCGCGATGCATTTGCCGTAGCGCAAACTACAGATCAGAAGAAACAGATCCTGGCTAATATTGAGCAAGCCAAATGTATCAACTCAATACTTTTTGTAGGTAAATATTTAGACGATCCGGCTTTACAACAGGTAGCGGCCAGTACCGTTGCTAATATTGCGGTGGCAGGTGTTTATACCGGGGATATTATTAAAGAACTGTTAAATAAAACTGCTGCTTTAGTAACCGGTCGCCAAAAAACTGCTATAACCAGGTATTTGAATACCATGAAACCTGATGCAGGTTTTGTATCGATGTTTAACGGTGTGGACCTTACCGGCTGGAAAGGTTTAGTGGATGACCCGATCAAGCGGTCAAAAATGGATGCCAAAACGCTTGCCGAGAGACAAATAAAAGCGGATGCCCAGGCTAAAGAAGAATGGAGACCGGTAAACGGTGAATTGCATTTTGCAGCTAAAGGTTTCAATAACCTGGCAACGGTTAAACAATATGGTGATTTTGAAATGCTGGTTGACTGGAAGATAATTAATGATGGAAAAGGAGAGGGCGATGCGGGCATTTATTTGCGTGGTTCACCGCAGGTACAGATCTGGGATACTTCCCGTGTAAAAGCAGGTGCCCAGGTAGGTTCTGGCGGGCTATATAATAACCAGGTTAATCAAAGCAAACCACTTAAAGTAGCCGATAATAAACTGGATGAATGGAACACCTTCCGGATTATAATGATAGGTGACCGTGTTACCGTTTATCTTAACGGCGAACTGGTTACAGATAACGTAATATTGGAGAATTATTGGAACAGGAAACTGCCGATATTCCCGATTGAGCAGATAGAGTTGCAGGCCCATGGGTCGCCGGTTGCTTATCGTGACCTGTATATCCGTGAAATACCGCAGGTAAAGCCATTTGAGCTAAGCGACGAAGAGAAAAAGGATGGCTTTAAAGTATTATTTGATGGTACTAATATGTTTAACTGGATAGGCAATACGGTAGATTATACCATGGAGGACGGGACAATAGCTGTACATCCAAAAGGAACCAAAGGCGGATCGGCCCGTGGTAACCTGTATACCAAAGAAGAGTTTAGTGACTTTACTTTCCGTTTTGAGTTTAAACTAACGCCTGGGGCCAATAACGGTTTGGGTATAAGAGCGCCATTAGAAGGCGATGCAGCTTATACCGGCATGGAACTGCAAATATTAGATAACGAGCACCCAATGTATAAAGACCTGCATGTATATCAATATCATGGATCGGTTTACGGCACTATCCCTGCTAAGCGTGGCTTCCTAAAACCCGTTGGCGAATGGAACTATGAAGAAGTAATAGTTAAGGGCCCTAAGATCAAAGTGATCCTGAACGGTACTGTAATAAATGACGCAGATATTACCGAAGCCCGTAAAAATGGCGCTGCCGATGGTAAACCACATCCGGGTTTGCAACGCGAAAGCGGCCACATCGGGTTCCTGGGTCATGGTGATGAATTGTATTTTAGAAATATCAGGGTTAAAGACGATAGTGTAAAGAAATAGGAATAAGAACATATGTCAGTTAAAAATATAAGTGTTTTGGTGGTTGGTTGTGGTAATATGGGCGCTTCGCACGCCACAGCTTACCATAATTTAGATGGGTTTGAGATCTGTGGTTTGGTATCAACAGGTAACAGTAAGGTGGTATTGAATGAGAAGCTTGGCGGTGGCTATGCGCTGTTCAGCGATTATGATGAAGCGTTACAGGTTACCAAACCCGATGCAGTTTGCATTTCAACCTACCCGGATACGCACGAAGATTTTGCAATAAAAGCCTTTAAAAACGGCTGCCATGTGTTTATAGAAAAACCTTTGGCCGATACCGTAGAAGGTGCGGTACGGGTAGCCGACGCGGCAAAAAAAGCCGGTAAGAAACTGGTTGTTGGTTATATTCTGCGTTATCATCCGTCGTGGGAAAAATTTATCGAGGTTGCCCAGCAAATGGGCAAGCCGTTGGTTATGCGGATGAACCTTAATCAGCAAAGCCATGGCCCAAAATGGACGGTACACCGTAACCTGATGAAAAGCCTGAGCCCGATAGTTGATTGCGCTGTGCACTACATCGACGTGATGTGCCAGATGACCAGATCCAAACCAGTACAGGTAAGCGCTATAGGCGCAAGGCTAACAGATGATATACCCGACTGGAACTATAACTACGGGCAATTACAAATCCGTTTTGAAGATGGTTCGATAGGTTGGTATGAAGCAGGCTGGGGGCCGATGGTTAGCGAAACGGCATTTTTTATTAAAGATGTTTTTGGCCCAAAGGGCGCAGTATCCATAGTTGCCAAAGAATCATCAAAAGTTGGGATGTCTGATAATATAGATTCGCATACTAAAACCGAATCGATAAAAATTCATCATGCTGATCTTAATAAAGATGATGAATTTACCAAAACCGATGAGTTTATAGACATGCATGATGAGCCCGATCACCAGGAACTTTGCAACCGCGAACAGCGTTTCTTCCTCAAAGCTATTCATGATGACCTCGACCTCACCCATCCTACAGAAGATGCTATTAACAGCTTACGCATAGCGTTTGCCTGCGATGAGTCTGTAAGAACAGGGCAGGTAGTAGTATTGTAATAAATCATACAAACAACCACTGATAATAGCTATAACCGCTAATGTAATAGCTGAAAACCGCGAAGAATGTTATATAGCGGGATGGCCAATTACATTACTAAGCCAATTAAATTAGATGCGTTTTTAACGATACTAAAAGAGGCTGCAAATAGTTAAACCAATATTACTTTAACGCCCATGGCCTCTAATTTTTCGGCTATATGCTCAGGTAATCCTTTGTCGGTAATTATTTGATCTATTTCATCCAGTCCACAGATCTTACCAAAACCCCGTTTGCCAAATTTGGTTGAGTCGGCTATTACTATAGTTTTTTGCGATACCGCCATCATCTGCCGGTTTAAGTGGGCTTCCATTGCGCTGGTAGTGGTTAGGCCAAACTCCAGATCAATCCCATCTACACCTAAAAAAAACTTACTGCAAAAAAAGTCGGCCAATATACTTTCGGCATAGGGCCCCATAACAGATGATGAGCTTTTTCTGAGGAGGCCGCCCAATTGCAGTACCTCGATATTTTGATGATGGATCAATTCAAGAGCCACATTTAAAGCAGAGGTAATAACTGTTAAATTTCCAACCGGTTGAATGCTTTTGGCGAGGGCCAGCACCGTTGTTCCGGATGCTATCAGGATAGAGTCATCAGGCTGAATAAGGTTTGCAGCAGCGGCGCCTATCTTTATTTTCTCTGCAGATTGTAGCTTCTCTTTCTCGTTTACCGGCCGGTCTGTAGTATAAGGATTGTTTTGCGTAGCCCCGCCATGTGTACGAAACAGGCAGTTTTTATCCTCCAAAAGTTTCAAATCCTTTCGAATGGTTACTGATGATACCTCTAATTCATTACACAGATCAAGCACGCTTACACTTCCCTTTTGCTGAACCTGGTTTAAAATATGTTGGTGCCTTTCGGTTAAACTGCGCATCTAAGTTATTTTACGGTGCAATTTAACAGAAATTTACAATAAAAGAGCAATCGCGAGGCTTTGATTGAAACTGTGGATAACTTGTACCTGGAAAATATTAGAGGTTTCGAAATATTTCATATTATTGTTTAATATTTCGTTTTATATGGAAACGAAATAATTTTAGTGTTAAATGAAATGATAGGAAACAATACAGGTTTTAATAGAGCGGGATTTTTACAGTATTTGGATAAAACCGAATTGTGGGATATTATCATTATCGGTGGTGGTGCTACAGGGTTGGGTACGGCTGTTGACGCGGCATCACGTGGCTATAAAACGTTATTATTAGAGCAGGCTGATTTTGCCAAAGGCACATCAAGCCGCAGTACAAAATTGGTGCATGGCGGGGTGCGTTATTTGGCGCAAGGTAATATAGGTTTGGTTTATGAAGCCTTACACGAGCGCGGCTTGCTGTTGCAAAACGCACCTCACCTGGTAAAAAAACAGTCATTCATAATTCCATGCTATAGTTGGGTTGATAAAATGAAATACTTTATCGGCCTGAAAATGTACGATTGGCTGGCCGGTAAATTTAGTTTCGGCAGATCAAAGTCGCTTTCGCGGGATGAATTAATAGGTATTATCCCCGAGATTAAAGCCGAAGGGTTACAAGGCGGCATAGCATATTGGGACGGCCAGTTTGATGATGCGCGGTTAGCCATAAACCTTGCCCAAACCGCGGCCGAACAAGGCGGTATATTATTAAATTACATGCAGGTAACCGGTTTGCTTAAAGCCAAGGATGGAAAGATTAACGGCGTAACTGCCCTTGATATTGAAAGCGGTAAACATTTTAATCTCCGGTCAAAAGTTGTTATTAACGCCACCGGCGTATTTGTTGACCAGATACTGCAGATGGACAGCGCAGCGCAAAAACCTTTAGTCAGGTCGAGCCAGGGTGTGCACGTGGTATTGGACAGGTCATTCCTGCATGGTGACAGCGCTATAATGATCCCCGCAACTACCGACGGGAGGGTGCTTTTTGCCGTGCCATGGCACAATCATATATTAGTAGGAACAACAGATACCCCTTTAGAAAACCATAGCCTTGAACCTATAGCATTGGACAAGGAGATAGCGTTTATTTTACAAACAGCCGGGCAATACCTCATAAAAGCGCCAACACGCGATGATGTATTGTCCGTATTTGCCGGCTTGCGCCCGTTGGCAGCGCCCGATAAGGATACTAATGCCACCAAGGAAATTTCAAGGAGCCATAAACTGATCGTAAACGCTTCGGGGTTAATTACTATAACCGGGGGCAAATGGACCACCTACCGTAAAATGGCTGAAGATACCGTGGATAAAGCTATACAAGTTGCTGGATTAACCAGTAAACCATGCAATACAATGCAGCTAAAAATTCATGGACACCTTAAAACAAT
Source organism: Mucilaginibacter sp. UYCu711 (assembly GCF_050433825.1). NCBI lineage: Bacteria > Pseudomonadati > Bacteroidota > Sphingobacteriia > Sphingobacteriales > Sphingobacteriaceae > Mucilaginibacter > Mucilaginibacter sp. UYCu711. Next base: position 421,289 of record NZ_JBNPWM010000001.1, read on the forward strand.
TGGCGATGATCAGCTATCGGTTTATGGCAGTGATGCGGATTTTATACAGGTGCTGATTAAAGCAGAACCTGAGTTAGGCCGGAAGTTAGACGATGAACAACCCTACCTGCGCGCGGAAGTAGTATGGGCCGTACGAAACGAAATGGCCCGCACAGTTGAAGATGTGTTGGCAAGAAGAATGCGGATTTTATTTTTAGATGCAAGGGCAGCCATGAGTTTAGCGCCGGCTGTTGCCAAATTAATAGCTACCGAATTAAATTATAACCTGGCTTGGGAAGAGGCACAGGTGAATAATTTTAACAAATTGGCAAACCAATATCTTACAGCAGAATTTACTGAGAATAAAAAATATATTTGTTAAATAAACCAACCAATACCAAACCTAAAAGTAACTTAATGGAGAAGTACATCTTGTCGTTAGACCAGGGCACCACCAGCTCGCGGGCTATTATTTTCAATAAAGCCGGCAGCATTGTCGCGGTCGCTCAAAAAGAATTTACCCAGATCTATCCGCAACCGGGATGGGTGGAGCATGATGCCCGCGAAATCTGGTCGACCCAGGCATCAGTAGCTGCCGAAGTTGTGATCAAAGCAAACCTTAAATCAACAGATATTGCCGCCATCGGTATAACCAATCAACGCGAAACAACCGTTGTATGGGACAGGGAAACCGGCGAGCCGGTACATAATGCTATAGTTTGGCAAGATCGCCGCACATCGGCTATCTGTGATGGTCTGAGAGCAAAAGGCGCTGATAAGATCATCCAGCAAAAAACAGGATTGGTTTTAGACGCCTACTTTTCGGCAACTAAAGTGCAATGGATCTTAAATAATGTAACAGGTGCCAGGGAAAAGGCTGAAGCCGGGAAACTGGCATTTGGAACTATTGATTCATGGCTGATCTGGAACATGACCTCGGGCAATGTACACGTTACCGATGTCAGCAACGCGTCGCGTACTATGCTTTATAATATTAATACTTTGCAGTGGGATACAGAATTGCTGGATATGTTTACCATCCCGGCAAGTATGCTCCCCCAGGTAAAATCAAGCAGCGAGGTTTATGGCGAAACTGCCGGCAGCGTATTGGCTGCAAAAATACCTATCGCGGGTATAGCAGGCGACCAGCAGGCCGCGCTGTTTGGGCAAATGTGTACTAAAACGGGCATGGTTAAAAATACTTACGGTACAGGCTGTTTTATGCTGATGAACATCGGCGATAAACCCATTATCTCAAAAAACAACCTCATCACTACCATCGCCTGGAAAATAGGCGATAAGGTACAATACGCGCTTGAGGGCAGCATATTTATTGCCGGCGCCGTTGTACAATGGCTGCGCGACGAGCTGAAAATTATAAGCACCTCTGCCGAAGTTGAAACACTTGCAGCTAAAGTGCCTGATAGCGGCGGCGTTTATCTGGTACCTGCCTTTGCAGGTCTTGGTGCACCGCATTGGAACCAATATGCCCGTGGTACCATGTTTGGTATAACCCGGGGAACAAACAACGCGCATATTGCCCGCGCGGCTTTAGAAAGTATTGCTTACCAAACATTAGAAGTTTTAAAAGCGATGGAAGCTGATTCAGGCGCACAGATTGCCCAGCTGCGGGTTGACGGTGGTGCAACTGCCAATAACCTGTTAATGCAATTCCAGGCTGATATTTTAAAAACAACGGTAGTGCGCCCCGAGGTAACCGAGGTAACTGCTATAGGCGCGGCCTATCTTGCAGGCCTGGCTATCGGCTATTGGAGTGATATTGATGAGATCCAAAAGCAATGGCAAATAAACCGCAGTTTTGAACCTGATACATCACTTAACAGTGATGAAATGGTTAAAGGCTGGAACAAAGCGGTAGCCGCTGTTAAAGTATGGACCGAGTTATAAAATAAACCAATAAACTAACCTAAAACAATTAAGAGATGTCAGAATTTACCGCCGAACTTATCGGCACCATGTTCGTTATCCTGTTAGGGAACGGGGTAGTAGCAAATGTAATTTTAACCGGAACAAAGGGCCATAACAGCGGCTGGATAGTAATAACCACGGGATGGGCCCTGGGAGTTTTTGCTGGTGTTGTTATTGCTGGTCCGTACAGCGGGGCGCATTTAAACCCCGCGGTTTCCATCGCGTTAGCAATAACGGGCCAGTTTGCCTGGGCCAAAGTACCTATGTATGTAGCGGCACAATTTGCCGGTGCCATGCTGGGCGCTTTGCTGGTGTTCCTGATGTACCGGGATCATTTTTTTACTACCAAAGATCCGGGCACTAAAGCGGCGGTATTTTGCACGTCACCGGCTATCCGTAACCCATTGTCAAATATCATTAGTGAGGTTATAGGCACTTTTGTACTGTTGTTCGTAATATTCTATTTCACTAAGGGCGAGTTAGGTGCAGACAAAACACCTATCGGCTTAGGCTCATTAGGCGCATTGCCGGTATCATTATTGGTTTGGGCAATCGGCTTGTCATTGGGCGGCACCACCGGGTACGCTATAAATCCCGCCCGCGATTTAGGGCCGCGTATTATGCATGCCATATTGCCTATTCCCGAAAAAGGAAGCAGCGGTTGGGATTATGCCTGGGTGCCGGTTGTAGGGCCAATTATTGGTTCGGCGGTAGCTGCCGGATTATATTTATACTTAAAATAATAAACATCAATGAACAACAAGTTTTATAGCACCTTATTTGGCGGCCTATGTTTAACAGGATTATTAGCGGTTTCATGCAGCTCATTAAAAACAATGCCCGATAAAAAAAGCTATCCTGCGTTTTTTAAAGTGGGCCATCGTGGTACACGGGGATTAATGCCCGAGAATACTATCGAGGCTATGCAAAAAGGAATAGAGGTAGGCGCAAACATGGTTGAAATGGATGTGCATATCACCAAAGACGGCCAGGTGGTTGTATATCATGACGAATCTTTTGATCCGGCTTATACCGTTATGCCCGATGGTAGTAAGATCCCCGTTAAGGAACGGACTAAGTACACGTTTTACCAGATGAATTATGCGGATATAAAGCCTTTCATCATTAGCACCAACCCTGGTTATCCGCAGCAGGAAAACAAGCCAACTTACACCCCTTTGTTAGGCCCACTTATAGATGCTGTTGACGCCTATACAAAAGCCAAAGGCCTGCCGGATGTTTATTATTTGGTAGAGATAAAATCCGCAGAAAAGACGGATGGTTTTGACCAGCCCGCGCCCGTGCCATATATGAAACTGGTAATGGATGTACTACAGCCTAAAAAACTGGGTAAGCGACTTATCGTACAATCATTTGATATGCGCCCTTTACAGGTATTGCATCGTACTAACCCTGAAATAGCACTTGGTTATTTAACCGGTGATAAAACTTTAAGTGTTGCCGGCGATGTAGCTAAGTTGGGTTTCTCACCAATGTTTTACAACCCGGCCGGTAAGTTTGTAACGTCCGATATCGTAAAACAATGCCATGAAAAAGGGATGCTGATTGCCCCATGGACAATAAACACCCTTGCCGAAATGAAGAATTTTAAAAGTATGGGTGTAGATGGGATCATTACCGATTACCCCAATTACTTTAAGGAGTTAAAATAAAAACAACAAAGCCTGGCAGATCAACTACCAGGCTTTGTTTTATGGTATGAGTATTTTAAAACTGCTTTGTTTTAAAAGCCTTGGCTATAGCGGCCTGGGCCAATGGTTCCATTATTTTATAGCCTTCAAGATTGGGGTGTACGCCGTCTTTTGATAGCGTAGCAGGTAACCCGCGGTTTTCATCAACCATTGCTGTAAAATAATCCAGGTAGATAAAGTTGTTTTTGTCGCAATAGGCTTTAATCATCTCATTTAAAGCTTTCACCTTTTCTTTTGGATCGATAGTCGGTCTCCAAGGGAAAGCCGCCGCCGGGGTAACTGACGATAACACCACCTTTATTTTATTTGCCCTTGCCAATTCGGCCATTGACATGATGTTACCCATTACATCGTCCAGTTTAGAAGGGCCGTTATTTTCGGCAATGTCATTAATGCCGGCAAGTATAACTACTACATCGGGTTTTAGGTTGATCACATCTTCGCGAAAGCGCACCAGCATCTGGCCCGTGGTTTGGCCGCTTATGCCACGGTCATAATAATTGTTGCTTTTAAAAAAATCGCCGTCATTGCCTATCCAGAAATCGGTTATCGAGTCGCCCATATATACCACTCGCTTTTCGCCTTTTTGCGGTGCGGGCGCGTCGGTGTTAGCCTGTTCGTATTTATGAATGTTTGGCCAGTCTTTATTTTGGGCGGTTGCCGATGCAGCAACAAATAGCAGCGCAGGTAACAGTAGATTCTTTTTCATGTTGCCAATTTAGAAAATAATTTATCACAAATTCAAAAAGCTATTGTAAAATTAGCCACGTATAGTCTTCGGGCGCTATAGTTACGTTAACTTCAATTTCATAATTACGGTTAAGCACGTATCTTTTGCCCGGTTGGTCTTTTTCCTGAACCATAGCGGTTGTAGTTAGCCCGGTATAATACAACGGAAGCGTTATTTTTCTGGTAATTTTTTCTTTGGTTGGGTTAAACAGCATCACCAACCCTTTATGTTTTAAATAAGGATCTGCATGCATTATGCCGTCCCAATTCCGGCCGTCTGCTCTTCTAAGATGGATAATATCAGCGTTAAGTATATCCCGGTATTGTTTGTACCAGCTTATTGTTTTTATAACTAATTGCTTTGTTTTGTCGGTATCATATAAGCGCGGACCGCGGTAACAGGCCTGCACACCGGCACCATAGTACTGCATCATTAATTGCTCATAATCTTTCAAATGTTTTTCAAGCGGTTCAAGCACAGCTTCTTCGCCGCCGCCCTGGTAGCGGGTTAAAGGCACAAATCCCCATCCCATTGAAGGTGTTTTATCCCATGTTCCATCAAAAATATTTTGACGGTTCAATATCTTCTGTTGCTCACGCGGTAAAGAAAAATTTACTTCGCGATACCCTAATGCAATTTTATTTGATCCGTCCAGGAAATACCAGTCGGGCGCGTTGACATAGATACCCCGTTCATTACACCAGCGGTACAATTCTTTTTGCAATTCAATTTGCCTCCATTGCGAGTCGCCCAAACCCGTATGCCCGGGATGTGAGGTTGACGCGCACAAATCGCCCGGATAGGGGCCATCATTTTCAAAAATATCAAAGCCGGTATTGGCCATAAAATATTTTAGTTTGCTAATGTAGGCTAAACCCCATTTACTGCCCATGCATGGTGCATGGCCAAACAGAGCCGCAACATCCGGCTTGCCACTTACCGGATCGATCACATCATCGTCGTCACTTATTCTACGAGAACTGAACAGCGAATAACTGCCAATTTTTATGCCCTTTTGATGAGCTTCCTGCGCTAAAGCCCTCCATTTCCTGATATTTAGGGCACTTGTATCTTCCATATTGCAATGGCTGCCAAAGCTTAGTATTAGTGCCTCGTAACCGGTTGTGGCGCATTGGTTTATAGCGTCCTTTACCTGGTTGTCGTTCTTGCTCACAAGATGCATAAATATGGGGTTCTCGGCGGTCCATGGGGCTACTGTAGCATACATTTTTCTGATCATCAGCCCTCGTCTTTCCCGGTCATAAGTGTCAATCAATAGCTCATGGGTACGTACTGAGTTAAAGACATTAGTTGGATCAACTTTAACACTTGTAACCTTTTCCGGGTATACCCGCAATAAACAAGGGGTTTGGAAATTGTAGTTTACCTGCGATGTGTAACTTGAATCAACATCCCAGTGCTTTGTTTGGTCGCTAATGTTATAACGCATGGCGTTGTTAAACGCGTAGTTTGTTTCAATGTAAATACCGTGTTGTTTTTGCATTTGGTCAGGCGTGCCAATAACCGCGCTTTCTTCTTCAACCATTGCTAAAATTTCATTTACACACCTGTTTATGGTGACAGCGTGATTGCTGTTGTTATTAACAGATAACGACTTTACAATTAGTGGAATACCATCGTATAATTCGTAATGGATAGCTACGTCAATACCTTTTAATGAGGCTGATTGAAAATTAAGGGTTAGCATTTTCCCAGTAGTACTTTTAATGCCGCCGGCCCATGATGTCTGTTTCCATTTTATATAAGGTTGGATGTTGGAAACGGTGTATGATTTAAATTGGAAATCATTTTCGTTTGCTTTAAAAGCCTCAATCCAAGCGGGTATTAAATAAGCTTGCTCATTTTGACCGTATAAGCCGCCTATGTTGATTTTTTTACCGTCGATTATTAGTTCTGCTTCAGGTTTAACAGCGCGTAATAATTGTTGGTTATTGCTCAAATTTTCATAGCTCACACAAGCAACATTGGGTTGTATTCTAAAAACCCGCTTTAGCAGGCCGTTAGATAAAGTTATTTCTTTTCCGTTTTTAGACGGTGTAATGGCTGCAAGGTATCCCTCGCTGTTAATGAGCCAGTCGGTTGTTTTTTTTATAGATTGACTTTTACCATTTAATGCAATGAATAGTAAAATCAGAAACGCGAGGATCCTCAGGTTATTCATGGTTAATTAAGGTTTAAGGCAAGATAAATAAAATAGGTATATTATTTTACCCCAATATTAATTACAAATAAATGTTTAATTATTTCAATTTCAGCTTCATCATGATATCGGTTTGGATATCATTACCTACTTTAAACTGGTGCTTGTCAAATATCACAAAGCCGTTTTTTTGATAGAAGCTGATTCCCCTTAGGTTTATCTCCCATGCCCCAAGCCATATGTAAGTTTTATTTTGTTGCTTCGCGAGTTTTATGATCTCAGTTATCAGCAACTCCCCGATCTTTTTCCCCTGGTAGCCTTGTAATACATAGATTCGTTCAATTTCCAGCCCCTGTGTTTCTCTCAACTCGGTTTGGGCATTGCCGGTGTTTATTTTAAAGTATGCTATGGGTTGGTCATTTATTTCCGCAAAATAAAATTCAGATCCGGGGTTGCGAATTTCTTCTCCTAACGACTCCTCTGTCAGGTGGTCGCTCAAAAAAATCTCCAGGTCCGCGGGATTGTTTAAGTGCGCAAACGCGTCTACAAAAGTTTTATAGCTGATGTAGTGTAGGGCCTTTAGCCTTTGCGGTGTAATTTTAGTGATGTTGATATTATCCACCGTAAATAATCAGCACTTAACTGTTTTTTTCTTTTTGGTCAAACTTCCCCTTGCCTGTGCTTTTGCAATGTATTCAATAGCGTCCGGCACTTTGCATGATGTCCCGTTTTTATCAACCATAACTACACCGATCTTTTTAGCAGCTTCGTTAGCATAAGCATTTAAAGCGCTTACATAACTACCGGCAGAAATAATAAAAATATTCATGGCTGACCGAACTCTGTCAGGCGAAGAATGAATGGTATTAACTACACGATCTATCAGTATTTTTAAGCTGTCTAAGCGCAGTTCTTCGTCCGGTTTAAGTGCAACCAGGTTTGCCAGCGTGGCCCAGCCGGCAGCGACAATATGTATCTGGTCTGAATTTATCCAGCTTAAAGCCATATCAAAACCATGCTTGCCTTCGGCAGCTACCCAAGGCACGGTGTACTCGCTGATATTATTTGATACGGCCTGTTCCACCCAGGTTTGCAGGTCGGCCGGGGTCATTTGGTTATCGTCGGCTATTAAGCCTGCCAAATACATGGCGTCTGCGTTTTTGGTAGCATACAAGTCCTTTGCCAATTGATAGTCTTTCTTTATCTTTTTCTGTATCGGCTTTAAATACTCAACCTTTACACCAAAAAACGGCTCTTTAACGCCGTGCTTCATCAATATATTTTTGATCTTATCGTCGCCACGGGCTTTAAGCTCGGCCATAATTTCGTCTACCGTCATAACAACACCTTTTAAATTATAGCTAAAGATAAATACTTAGCAGCGTTTTAAAAATTATAACCAACGCCAAGTTTTACTCCTGAATTTATCAATTCATGGTTCGATCCCTGGTGGTTAAATTTAATTAAGCCATGGTATTGGAAATAGGGACTAACAAATATCATAATAGATTTATAGCTGTATTTTGCACCCAGACCACCTTCAAAACCAACACCCGATTGTTTTGGCGCTACAGAAATACCGCTTTTATAATTGGTTTGAAAATCAAGATCAAAACCCAAATCGGCATACAAATATTTAAAAAATGTAAACTTTGCCAATAGCGGTATGGTTACCAAGTTTACCTTATCGTAATACGTATTAACCTTCCCTGATGGAAAAGATGTTTCTTCAATGTCGCTCTGCGAATAGGTTAAGCCGGTTTCAAGAGACAGGGCCTTTTTAATCTGCCGTGTATATATCAATCCAAATGCTTTTGAAGGTTTAGAATGATAACCGAAATCACCTATTGCACCATGTATGTTTACATCGCCCGAGCCCGGCGCGTACATTACCGATAAAGTGTTGCTTGTTTGCGCATAGGCCCGCGTAATAAATAATGCAAGCGCCAAAATGGTAAGTTTAAGTTTCATTAAGTTAAAGTTAGGGTGTTTACAAATGTAAAACGTAAAGCGAACCAGAACGCTACATCAGGCATATAAAAAATATACCAGGATTGCTTTGGGTAATAATACCTAACATACTTAGGCGTGTTTCACTGTAAGTGTTTCACTCCGTAAGATTAAAAACAGCTAAAAAATAATAAGCAACTTACTAACAGCTATTTAGGTGGATTATTTAAACTTTTTGTACTGTTGCAAAGTGTTTCACCTCGCTTTTGTTAACTTGCTTATTTAAAGGCGTTTGCGCTAAAAAAGTGTTTCAACTGTTTCAAGTGTTTCATGTTTTCATGAAACAGACAAACACCCGATTTTACAATTTTACAGCCTCATTTGATATAAATGCTTAGTTTTAAATCCTGATATCAAATGGAACTTAGAACCGTAAATGTTACCCGTTATGTTACTCCCCTGCGCGAAGGCGGATCGTTACCCGCAATTGCCGAGGCCGACGACGAGTTTTTGTATGTGCTTAAGTTTCGCGGAGCAGGGCAGGGTGTAAAGGCCCTTATTGCTGAATTGATAGGCGGCGAGCTGGCCCGTGTATTAGGCCTGAAAGTACCCGAGCTGGTATTTGCCAATTTAGACGAAGCCTTTGGCCGCACCGAACCCGATGAAGAGATTCAGGACCTGTTAAAGGCAAGCGTAGGCTTAAACCTGGCGCTGCATTACCTGTCGGGCGCTATAACGTTTGACCCTGCGGTTACGGTGATAGACGATATGCTGGCTTCGCAAATTGTATGGCTGGACTGCCTGCTTACCAACGTAGACCGTACGCCGCGTAATACCAATATGCTGATATGGCATAAAGAGCTATGGCTGATAGACCATGGCGCCGCGTTGTATTTCCATCATTCATGGGATAACTGGAAGGAGCAGGCCGTACGCCCGTTTGTGCAGGTTAAGGATCATGTGCTGCTAATGGGCGCAACCCAACTGGAAGCGGTTGACACAGGGTTCAAAGCAATCTTAAATGAACAGGTTATACGCGATATCGCGGCTTTGATCCCTGATGAATGGCTAGCCGAAGAGGCTGAAGAAGCAGCCGAACGGAGAGAAGTATACGTACAGTTTTTATTGCTGCGGATAGCGACATCGGATATATTTATAAAAGAAGCAAACCATGCCAGGGAAACACGTTTTTGAGTACGCCGTAATCCGCGTTGTACCAAGGGTAGAGCGTGAAGAGTTTATGAATGTAGGGGTGGTGCTGTACTGTAAAAAGCTAAACTTTCTGCAAGCCATAATCACGGTTAATGAAGCCAAGATCTGCTGCTTTACCAATCCCGATGAAGCCGTGCAGATAAAAGCTAACCTGCACGCATTTGAGCAGATCTGCAAAGGCAGTACCGAAGGCGGCCCTATTGCTCAGCTGGATGAAGCATCGCGTTTTCGCTGGCTTACGGCTACACGCAGTACCGTGGTACAGGCATCTAAAGTACACCCTGGCCTATCAGCCGATCCGCAGCAAACATTAGCAAAGCTGCATGCGCAGTTGGTGTTGTAAGTATTATTCGGCTACCTTAATTTTTACTACCAGCTTCTTAACCGTATCATAGCCATCAACGTGTATGCTTGGGCGGTGCGAATCCAAAGGGAAGAATATCAACATGGTGTTAGGATCTGCAACATAATAGTCGCCTTTGGTAGCTGGGTCGAAATTGCCTACGTCCTTGGTCTCATCATATGGATTAGTAATCCTGGCGTTGGTAGGGTTCATTACACCAATGCGTTCTTTCCCGCGAATCATTAAGTGTACATCAAGATATTTGCGATGTGCCTCCCAACCGGTTTTATCATAGTCCTTTGTCGGGCCTTCGCTTACCGTTACAAACACATTATCGCCATCTATCACATGTTTACCAACTGATAGTGTATCCAGCTGTGTGGTTCTAAGGAAAGCAAATGCTTTATCCCAATAAACTTTATTACGTTGATATTGCTTTGCAAATTCGGCCTTATTAAGGCCGGCGTACATATTTAGCATCAGGCCATTTCGCCATTCGCCATTTTTAACCCAGGCTTTGGCATCGCTCTCACTCATTTGGGCGGATGCAGCCGTACTGATAAAACATATAATAGCCAACAAGGCGATTTTATAAACAGATACTTTCTTCATGATGATAATTATATTGCCCAAAGGATAGGGGTAACCGGTTTAATATTCAATAATACAAGTATTTACTTAATTCTGCATCGATTGCGTAAAAATATAACAGTAATAGCTTTTAATTGACTGATAAATTGTAAAATTGCTATTCGTAACCAAAATCTAAATTGTGTTGAAATCTATCTATAGTGTCCATCCAGAAGACTTTAAATCTTATCAAACCGCGGCTATCCGCGAGCGCTTTTTGCTGGATGGAACAGTAAAGCCTGACGAGGTCAATTGTGTTTATACACACTATGACCGTATGATCGTAGGTGCTGCAAACCCTGTTAACAAACAGCTGGAGCTTGAAAACTATCCAAATCTAAAAGCCGACTACTTTCTGCAACGCCGCGAGATCGGTATCATTAACGTTGCGGGAGATGGTGAAGTTATAGCCGACGGACAATCGTACCCCGTAAATAAACTGGACTGCCTGTATATAGGAAAAGGCATAAAAAGCATAAAGTTTTCAAGTAAGGATAGCACTAAGCCTGCTGTGTTTTACCTGCTGTCATGCCCTGCGCATACCAATTATCCAACTACCTTATTAACTAATAATAAGGCAGTGAAAGTAAATGCAGGCGATGCTTCAACCGCCAATCGCCGTACAATCAATAAATACATTCACGCCGAAGGGATCCAAAGCTGCCAGTTGGTTATGGGCCTAACCATTTTAAGCGATGGCAGTGTGTGGAACACCATGCCTGCACACGTGCACGACAGGCGGATGGAAGCTTATTTTTACTTTGACGTTCCGGAAGGGCAGCGGGTATTTCATTACATGGGCGAGGGACAGGAAACCCGCCATATTATCATGGGTAATTACGAGGCTGTGGTTTCACCGCCATGGAGCATACATTCGGGCAGCGGTACGGCCAGCTATAGTTTTATATGGGGGATGGCAGGCGAAAACCTTGACTATACAGATATGGACGTTTTAAACATCGCAGATATTAAATAAACAACACGCTTCATAAAAGTCCCTCTCCAAAGGAGAGGGATTTAGGGTGAGGCTTAAACAGATATAAAGTGGAAAATAAATTCTCGTTAAAAGGTAAAGTAATTGTAGTTACAGGCGGCACAGGCATATTGGGTAACTCGTTTGTAAATGGTATTGTTGAGGCCGGTGGTACCGTTGGTATCCTGGGCAGGAACCAACAGGTTGCCGAAGAAAGGGCAGCCGCAATTAATGCCAACGGCGGTCAAGCCATAGCGCTTATAGCCGACGCATTAGATGAAGTAGCGTTAATAGCTGCAAAAGATAAAGTTTTAGCCACCTACGGCCGTATAGATGGCCTGGTAAACGCAGCAGGCGGCAATATGCCCGAAGGTGTTTTACTACCAGATCAGGATATATTTAGTATGAACCTGGCAGGTATGAAAAAGGTAACCGAGCTTAACCTTTGGGGCACCATAATACCTACACAAATATTTGGCGAAGCTATTGTTAAAACTGCCGGTAAAGGCAGTATAGTAAATATATCATCCATGAACTCCAAGAGCGCTGTAACGCGTGTATTGGGTTATAATATGGGTAAGGCAGCTGTGGATTGCTATAACCAATGGTTCGCGGTTGAATTAGCCAACCGTTATGGCGACGCTATCCGGATGAATGCATTGGCACCCGGCTTTTTCCTGACAGAACAAAACCGTAACCTGTTAACTAAGCCTGATGGGGGCTATACAGACAGGGGAGAACGCGTTATCCGTAATACACCATTTAAACGTTTTGGTAATCCTGATGAGCTGATTGGCGCATTAGTATGGCTGTTAAGCGATGCATCCGCCTTTGTAACCGGTTCAATGATTTGTGTAGACGGAGGATTTTCTGTTTTTAGTGGTGTTTAAGTACTACTAATTAATTTATATCCTATATTGTACCCGGCTAATCCGGCCTTACAAACCAATTATGAAAGAAACGCCTAAGGGAAACTACCGGTGGGTTATATGCTCGCTGATTTTTTTTGCTACTACTATTAATTACCTGGACAGGGCCGTTATCAGCCTGTTGAAATCAAATCTTTCTACAGAATTTAAATGGACTGACGCCGACTATGCTAATATTGAGATCGCATTTAAAATAGCTTATGCGGTAGGGTTGTTGGGGGCAGGTCGTGTTATTGATAAAGTGGGCACCAAAGTCGGTTATCTTATGGCGACGTTATTATGGAGTTTATCCGCCATTGCTCATGCTTTTGTAACCGGAACATTAGGATTTATAGGTGTGCGTTCGGCATTAGGTTTAAGCGAGGGCGGGAATTTTCCGGCCGCTATTAAAGCTACAGCAGAATGGTTTCCTAAAAAAGAAAGGGCTTTTGCAACGGGTATCTTTAATTCGGGCACTAATATTGGTGCTATTGTAGCACCTTTAACCGTACCATTTATAGCTGCAGCCTGGGGGTGGCAATGGGCCTTTATTATTACGGGTGCTACAGGTTTTATCTGGTTGATATTTTGGTATTTGTTTTATCAAACCCCATCAAAACATAAATATGTAACCAAAGAAGAATTAGATTACATTAATAGCGATGACGAAATAGTTGATGATGTCCCTGTTGTTGAGCAAAAAAGAATAGCATGGGGTAAACTGCTCAAGTATAAACAAACATGGGCATTTGTTATTGGTAAGTTTTTAACCGATCCGATATGGTGGTTCTATTTATTTTGGTTACCCGATTTTTTAGAGCGCCAGTACGGTTTAAAAGGTACCGGTATTGCTTTACCTGTTGCAGCTGTTTACACTATTGCTACGGTTGGTAGTGTTTATGGGGGATGGCTACCTATGAGCCTTATTAAAAAGAATTGGTCGGTTTTTAGGGCCCGTAAAACGTCAATGTTTATATATGCCTTATTTGTTATACCTATAATATTTGTACAGATATTAGGTGGAATAAATATGTGGTTGGCTGTTTTTGTTATAGGTATAGCTGCTTCGGCGCACCAGGCATGGAGTGCTAATATTTTTACCACTGTATCTGATATGTTTCCAAAAAGCTCCATCGGTTCGGTTACCGGTATAGGCGGCATGTTTGGTTCAATAGGCGGGGTATTATTATCCTTTTTAGTACAGAAGAAACTTTTTACTTATTACGGTCCGGTAGAGAACGGGGGGATAGGCAAAATTGAAATTGCCTATTATATCATGTTCTTTGTTTGCGGCAGCGCATACCTTTTGGCCTGGCTTATCATGCATTTCCTTACCAGGAAAATGAAACCTGTTGAGTTGGAATAATACATCCGGAATAATTACCTTTATGGCATAGCGCTTTAACGCTATGCCAATTTATAAGCCAACTTAGTAATAACCTCCAGTTTACTATGAAGAGATTTGTTGCTTGTATATTAATAATGATGTTAAAAATTGCGCCTTACAGTTACGCGCAAACGGTAACCCTTGATACTTATTTTAATCACGAAACACATAAAACAAAAACCGGCACAGAGCGCTTTCATTATTTATGGAACGATGAAAAGGACAGCGGTTTCAGCAAATGGGGCAGTTGGTTTAAATATAGTGGTTTTACTCTTGACACCTTAGGCGAAGCGCCTACTTTAGCCAAACTGCACAAAAGCAGTGTCTATATTATTGTTGATCCTGATACAAAAAAAGAAACTCTAAATCCCAATTACATAAACGAAAACGACGCAATGCAAATTGCGCTTTGGGTAAAAGCAGGCGGGGTATTAGTATTGATGGCTAATGATAGCGCCAATGTCGAGCTGCCGCACTTTAATATACTGGCTGCAAAGTTTGGCCTGCATTTTAATAATGATCTGCCTAACCACGTAATTGATGATAAACATTTTAAAGATGGCGAAGCATCATGGGTTGATGACGCGGTTTTTAAATCAAGCCCCAAAGTGTTTTTAAAGGATGTAAGCAGTATCAGCTTAAGTAGCCCCGATGCTAAAGGCGTAATCAAGTCAGCCGACGGTTCATCAGTAATTGCCGCAATTGCTAAATATGGTAAGGGTATGGTATTTGCCGTTGGCGACCCATGGCTGTATAATGAATATGTAAATGGTAGGCTACCGGCAATTTATCAGAATGATATTGCTGCTAAAGATTTGACCGAATGGTTAAAAAAACAAGTAAAAAGATAAATCAATACTAATAACTTAAATTAAAAACATGAAACTAAAATTTATCATCGGTGTGTTGCCTGCGTTGCTTTTATTGGCAGCTTGTCACTCATCAACAACAACTACCACAACAGATAGTACTAAAACCGATTCTGTTGCCACAGCCGACACAAGCCTTGCAAATGCAAAATTCTATGTATTGAAAAATAAAAATGGCTTAAAGGCTATTTTTACCAATTATGGAGGCCGTTTGGTAAGCTTATTTGTTCCGGGTAAAAAAGATACGTTGACAGATGTTGTAGTTGGATTTAAAACCGCTTCAGAATATAAAAACTCTACCGAGCCCTATTTTGGCGCAACCATCGGCCGTTACGGCAACCGTATTGCTAAAGGAAAATTTGTGTTAGATGGCAAACAGGTTACCCTAACTATTAATAATGGCCCAAACACGCTGCATGGTGGCAAAGCCGGCTTTCAATATGTAATGTTTGATGCAGTGCAAAAAGGGGAAAATGGATTAGAGTTGAGCTACCTATCTAAAGATATGGAAGGTGGTTTCCCGGGGAATGCAAAAGTTAAGGTTACATATACCTTAAATGATGATAATGAGTTGCGGATGGATTACGAAGCCACTACCGATAAAACTACCGTAATGAACCTAACCAACCACGCATTTTTTAATTTAAACGGCGAGGGTAGTGGTACCATACTTAACCATATTGTGCAGATCAATGCCGATAAATATACCCCGGTTGATTCTACTTTGATCCCGACAGGAAAATTAGACCCTGTTGCAGGCACACCATTTGATTTTAATAAGCCAACCACTATTGGTGCACGTATTAATGCTAAAAACGAGCAGCTTAAAAACGGTACAGGTTATGACCATAACTATGTGCTAAAAAGCGCAGGTGCCGGTAAATTTAACCACGCAGCAACTGTTACAGGCGATAAAAGCGGCATCGTAATGGATATATATACCCAGGAGCCCGGCTTGCAATTTTACAGCGGTAACTTTATGCAAAGCAAAAACACTTTTAAAGGTGGTAGCAAAGATGATTTCAGAACAGCCTTTGCTATGGAAACTCAACACTTCCCTGATTCACCAAACCAACCATCATTCCCTACAACAACTTTAAAACCCGGTGAGACCTATAAAACATCCTCATACTACAAGTTCTCTCAAGTTAAATAAAAAGAATTTGCTCAATAAAAAAAGCCGTTCCAACGTATGTCGGGACGGCTTTTTTGTTGTTGATATTTTAGGTGTTAGTTGTAGATAAAGCTACCATCGCCACGGCGCTGCATATTTTTGCCGTTACGTTGTGGCCTGCCACCCCATTTTTGAAGGTTAAGGCGTAAGCCAACCATAAAGTAGCGGCTTAATGAACTTGATATGGTATTAGTTATACCACCATCGCCGGTAGGGTCTTGCCTGATAAAGTTATTTTGGTGAAAGACATCATAAACATCAAACGTTAGCACCAGGTTTCTTTTTTCAAGAAACTCTTTCTGGAAACCGGCATTGACGATAAATGGGTTACTGGCATTAGCTATGCCGCTCACAAAGTTTTTTGAAGCGCTATAATTAACCTGGAAGGTTTTGGCGAAATATACTTTACCATCTACTGCCATACGGGTAGTTTGATACAGGTTAGAACGGCCTTTAGGCAACGTTGTAAACGTTCTGGTTAAATTATAGCCAATGTATGGGTTGATCTCTATGTTGTCGTTAGGATTGATCCTTGGGCCAAAGCGGTCATTAAATGACCAGGTAGTGATATGGTACAACACGTTATTACTCATAGCTGTAGAGTAATCATAATTGACACCTCCGTTTAATGAGATATTATAACGCCTGTCATCCAATTGTTTTGAGATACCGTAACCACCGCCGTATGAATGTGATCCGTCCAGATTTAAAAAGAATGTTTCGCGGATAAGGATACCATTTACCGGTTTAACAACTACGTTAGATGTTATCCTGTCCTGGTAAAAGTTAGCATAACCGCTTAATGATATATTAAACCTTGAATTTGCGATGTAGTTATTATACGACGCATTAATTGAATGGTTAAAAGCCGGATTAAGGTTAGGATTACCATAAACAATATTAAGCGGGTTAGACCTGTCAACAAACGGTTGGATCTGCTGGAATTGAGGTTCGGCGTTGCCACCATTATAGTTTAACTGGAACCTTTGCGTGCGTGACCAGGCATATGAAAAACGGAACGCAGGGACAATTTTAAAGGTAGAGCGGGAAGTCCCGGCATTCTGAAAAGTGTTATTGTCAATCTTGGTACCCGTTAAGTTATAGGTTATCGCTGTGGCGCCTATTGACATATTTATCTTCGTCCCATCGTAGCGGAAACTCGGTGTATACCGTGATTGCGTAGTATGGAAATTATAAATATTACTTAAATCAGGACGTAAAACAAGCCCCAAACCAGCCTTATCCTCGTATTGAAGCGACTGTGCTTCATTATTTGAGCGGCTCAATTCGGCCCTGAACTCTAATAAGGCAAACTTGCCCAAAGGCTCAGTATAGGTAGCTGTACTTGAAAAAGAAGAGTTTTTGTTATTACGCTTAGTCAATACGCTTATTGTTGAATCTTTGCTGATATCAGGCTTAGTAAGCGTACTATCTAAATAATACTTGTAATCTTTATCTGATCCTCCATCAGCCTGCGAATCAGAATGAGAAGCATTAACTGTTATTGATATATTCCTTTTAGGCTTTCTGAAAAGGTGTACAAACAGTGCGTTTATACCATAGTTTTTGTCCTCGCTGCTATTGAAGTTTGTACCGTTACTTAACCTGTGTTGAAATAGGGAATTACCGAGGCTGTCTGTAAAGTCGTCTATCTGGTCTCTGCGATAATTATTAAAGCTTGAAGATACCGAATTGCCGAACGACGGATTAACCTGCAAAAAGTTTAAACTGTCCATCTGTACCTCCACCTGGAAATGGCCAGACTGTCCGTGACCTTTATTATCGTTGGTGCCGTGTTGATTGAAATAACTTGGGCCAAAGCTGGTAATGTTATTACCATACTGGGTATTTTCAGAATTACTATTGTTGTACCAATAAGAGTAACTGGTGTTTATCTGTACTTTTTTACTCAATTGATCGCGGTAGCTAACAGATGGCGATCCGGCCTGGGTTACGCCAGGGTTACCACCACCTATACCCTCTATCGTATTTCGGGCATTGCCAATTACGCTTATAACCTGGTTAGCATTAATACGTTGCACAGATAATTGTGCGTTATACCTGTCGTTATTACCAGCCTGGGTTGTTACGCGGCCTGTTAAACCTACAGACCTATCCGCCTTGGTTGTAATGTTTAATATTTTTTGCGGTAAACCGGTTTTAATACCCGTACGTGCAGCCTGGTCGCCATAGTCGTCAACTATCTGTATTTTTTCAACGATATCAGCAGGTAAATTTTTAAGGGCCTGGGCAACACCGCCGCCGGCAAATTCTTTACCGTTTAATTTGGCCTTAACAACATTTTCGCCCTGGTGAACCAATGAGCCATCGTTACCAACTTCCATGCCCTCCATTTTCTTAATCAACTCGTCAAGCGTGGCATTTGCGCGTACTTTATAGTCGCTGGCGCGATACTCGACCGTATCAGTTTTATAAGTTACGCTCGGTGTACCATTAATAGTAACCTCATTAAGTTGATTGCTTGTTGGTTTTAAGCTAATTGGGTCTAATATTATTTTTTTAGACTGGTCATTATTTAAATACTTTTTTACAAAAGTTTCTGATCCCATCTGCGAGACAGTAACGTTAAACACCGCTTTTTTTACGTTTTTAAAAACAAAGATACCGTCCTCATTAGTAGCCGTTCTTATGGTATCAACAACCGATTTTAAGGTTACTAACGCACCTATAACAGTTTCGCCTTTGTCGTCTTTAACAACACCACTTACCTCACGAATTGGCAATGGCGGTTGTACCAAAGGCACAGGTTTTTGTTGAGCCGAAAGTTTAAGTGTTAGAGATATTAATAATATAGCAGATAAAAGTTTTTTCATATTTAGAATGTAGGTATTTAAGGGTATTAAGGGGTATCTTATTTTTTAGCTAAAGTATATTTAGCCCAAAAATCTGTAGGTGCTATAAGGTCTTGGAAATCAATATTGGTTCCACGGTTTCCACCGCCGCCGCCACGGTTCCCACCACCGCCGCCACGTCCACCACGTCCGCCGCCACCCCCTCCGCCGAATCCACCACCGGCCGGAGCAGGTATACCGCTAAGCATTATCTGGTAAGCAAATTCTTTCGGGTCGGCAGCCGAGAGGCCTAAAGCCTTAAGCGGGATAGCCATTTCGCAAGTCATCATACCCTGCTCATCATAGCCCACAAGGGCCTTAATGCTATACTCGTTATAGATAGATATTAATGTATCAGTGATTTCTTTAAAGCCTAATACCTTAATTTCTTTGGCTGCCGCTATAAATTGTTTGTGCGCCTCTTCGGTCATCGCTTTAATTGCCGAGTCAGATAAGTTAGTGTTGTTTCTGTTACCACCGATGCCACCAAAGCCGCCGCCTCTTCTACCACCGCCGCCACCGCGTCCGCCGCGGTTAACAACAGGGTAAGTTACACTAAATGCATCCTTGTCGCTTTTTTTATCAGCAGTATTTATGTTTAAGGTTATACCGCCTGCAGCAATTTTAGCAGAATTGGTTGCATCTCCTGATTTTGCAATCAGATATAAATATTTTTCATCGTTAGCTAAAGTATAATATAGCTTGACAGCCTTATTATAGGCCTGGAAATTGCCTTGCCACTCACTTAAATTACCGTCAATTTTAACATTAGGCACGGCTGACACGCTATTTGCTTGTACTGTTTTCAATTTATCCTGGGCAAATGTTTGCGAAACGCAAACGCCAAGTAAAAGCGATAATAGAATACTTTTTTTCATCTTCTTTTATATTAAAAATTGATTGACGGTGAAATTACGACGAAGTTTAGTCGTATACCTCAATGTCGCATAATTGTTGCTTAAATGTCATGTAATTGTTGCACAAAATAGGATGAGGAGGGGTATAATACATGATTTGTGAAACAATGATTTTTTTAATCGGCCACTAAATCAGCCTATTAAAAAAATACTAAAAACTCTTTTAAAAAATATTTGCGGCAGCGATTTTTAATCCTACCTTTGCAATCCCAATCGGGATGTAGCGTAGCCCGGTATCGCGCCACATTTGGGATGTGGAGGCCGCAGGTTCGAATCCTGCCATCCCGACTTAAGCGATACCAATCGAAGTCGAAACCCCTTAAATCGTATGATTTAAGGGGTTTTTTATTTTATTCCACCCCAAGTTATTCAAGTAAAACCAAAGAAAATGAGACCTATTCGGTTACCCATTTTAATTTCTTACGTTTGGGTCACCAGATGCATTGTAACTTATTGATAGTCAATTAATTGATTAATTTATTTTGACTGATTTTACTACCTTTTGACGCCTGTTTTTACACAAATCGGTGACCCTTTTTTAAGGAGTGTATCAAAACCATTCAAAACATGCTTTTGTAAAACATTTAATTGAATAGCTATGAGTACTACAAACAACACATTTGGCGTTGCTTTCTATCTTAAAAAGCAAAAGGCCAACCAAGCGGGCAAATCACCGATATATGCCCGTATTACCGTAAACGGCAAGCGTATTGAAATTTCCGTTAAACGTTCCATTGAAGATAATAATTGGAACCCGGTTAAAGGGATGGCAAAGGGAAGCCGGGAAGAAATTACCAAACTGAACAAATACCTTGACCAATTTAAGGCCGGAATTATCGACAATTACCAACAGCTTTTACTGCAAAAGAAATTTATTACCGCAGAACTCCTAAAGGAGAAAGTTACGGGAGCCGATCAAGCCGAGTTCACACTGTGTAAATTGATGGAGTATCATAATACCGAACAGTTACAGGTATTAGAGCCAGGCACCATGAAAAATTACTACACCACCCAAAAGTATATTAAAGAGTTTATCAAAGACCGTTTTAAAACAAGCGATAAATACCTATCAGAGTTAAGCTATAAGTTTATTACCGACTTTGAGTACTATCTACGCAATAGAACGCCGGAGAAAGGCCAAAAGCAATTAAATAACAACGGCCTGATGAAACACATTGAGAGGTTTTGTAAAATGGTCAATCTTGCCGTTAGGCTCGAATGGATAGACCGTAACCCTTTTCACGCCTACCAATTGAAATTTGATAAAGTAGAACGGGAATACCTTACTAAAGACGAATTGGCAAGGATTGAAGCCAAGAAATTCAACATTGTGCGGTTACAGGTTGTGCAAGACCTTTTTGTTTTTAGTTGTTATACAGGGTTAGCCTATATTGATGTATTCAATTTAACCCCTGCCAACCTGATAGAAAAATCCGAAAATAACATTTGGATAGCAACCAACAGGCAAAAGACCAATGAGCCTGTAAGAGTACCACTTCTACCGAAAGCATTAGCCATCATTGAAAAGTATAAAGGCCATCCCCAAGCACTGGCGGAGGGAAAGGTATTGCCAGTATTGAGCAATCAGAAGCTAAACAGCTACCTAAAGGAAATTGCAGACACTTGCGATATAACAAAGCCGCTTACTTTTCATATTGCCCGGCATACATTCGCTACCACGGTAACGTTAACCAATGGCGTACCGATAGAGACAGTAAGTAAGCTGTTAGGACATAGCAAACTAACTACTACGCAAATATATGCTAAGGTGGTAGAGAGTAAATTAAGCGATGATATGGCACAGCTTAGTAAGAGATTGCAAGCATGACACTCAAATAAAGCCCTCACAATGTGGAGGGCTTTATTTACTTATTGTGGTTAATATTCCTTATTTTTGCTATAAGGTTATAATA
Source organism: Mucilaginibacter sp. UYCu711 (assembly GCF_050433825.1). Classification (NCBI taxonomy): domain Bacteria; kingdom Pseudomonadati; phylum Bacteroidota; class Sphingobacteriia; order Sphingobacteriales; family Sphingobacteriaceae; genus Mucilaginibacter; species Mucilaginibacter sp. UYCu711. The sequence goes on from NZ_JBNPWM010000001.1 coordinate 442,928, forward strand.
TTATAAAGTCAACGCATGTATTTTAGTAATTATAAAAACTTCCCTAATGCTGTAATCAATCCTTCCCTATTGTGGGAATACAATATTGGTAAGGTAGACTACACCAGTATGCGCAATATTGTTGTTCAGCGAGTAGTTGAAAGGGGCTGGCCGCAGGATTGGTACGCCATGCTTAATTTATATGGCATTGACAGCGTAAAAAAGGCCATCAAAGAATTGCCTTATCTAAATGATAAAGACATGAATTTTGTTAGCCAGGAATTTGATATACCATTAACTGCCTTGAAATGTTATACAAAGAAACAGTCAGTTCAGACACACTGGAACTCCTAACAAAGCTGATGCACGACCCGTTACTAAGTGATTTCTTTTTAGTAGGAGGTACGGCACTTTCATTACAGATAGGCCACCGTCGGAGCATTGACCTTGATCTGTTTACCATAAAGGATTTTGACGAGAATGCCCTGTTAGGCGAAGTTGAGGAAAAATATAACTTTTACACCGACTTTCAATCCAAGAACACATTGAAAGGTCAAATAGATGGTGTTAAGGTAGATTTTATCAGTCATAAATACCCGCTAATTAATCCTTTACTTGTTATAGAAGATGTGCGAATGGCCGGAATACAGGATATTGCAGCCATGAAACTTAACGCTATTGCCGGGAACGGCACACGTTTAAAGGATTTTATTGATATTGCCTACATATCTTCATTTATAACACCTACACAGATCGTAGAAGCCTATCAGGATAAGTATTCAAGCCGTAACCCGGTAATGGCTATTAAATCAATGGTTTATCATAATGATATTGATTTTGACGAGCCTATTGAAATGCTGGACAATAATTTTTCATGGAGCATCATTGATAAACGGTTGCATGATATGCTTGATACCCCCGAACAAGTTTTCGAGCCAATCGATATGAATGTTCAACGCCGCAGACGAGGCAGGTAGTTCCACAAAACAAACCAAAAGGGAATTTCGCCCGTTAAAGCATGGAGACCTAATAACCCATGCCATGCCAAATATGTATTTTAAACCCCGCAATCCGTTCGACCTATCACCTCATAAATATGATCTTGGCATTTTTACAGGGCTGAAAAAAGGTAACGAGGACAACCACTTTTTAGCCAAGCTTTGGAAAATGCCTGAAGATCAATACAGATTGTATTATTTGTACCATTTGGCCTACTTTCTTTCAAAAGAGCCGGAGGGGGAAAAGGAATTTTTTTCTTTTGTTTGGCGTATTGTATTGGCTCGGATAAAATTTTTGGAGGGAACAGACCCTTTTTCCTCCGAACATGCTAAACATGGCGACCGGCTGGAAATACTTTTAAAGTTTCAAAAATTCTTGCGCTCTATTGACCAATGGAATACCGACCAAACCCAGCCGGAGATTATCGCAGGGCAGGCCGAAGAAATTAGGAAACTACAAACAGTTAATGCCGGTTTAAAGGAAGAACTTAAAGCCGCAAGAAAACTTGAAACCGATTATTACCTCAATATTGCTGATGGGAAGCTTCTCACAGTAATCGACCTTTTTAAAAAGATAGAGGCGCTTCAGCCTGATGGCAAGGAACTCGTATTTGCTCAGTTTCAAATCATTTGGGCTAAAATGATTTGCCGATGCTTTCGGCACGGCGGAAAGGAAATTAAATTTGATACCGTGCGCAGATATTTTCCCGGCGACAAGGACGACCCAAGTCTCCGATCTGCACCTGTTGGGTCAAAATATCAGATATATCATATTGTACCTATCAAAAAGTAAAAGCCATTTTCCGGTATTGCCGCCTTTTAACCTCAAACAACTATCCTTTTGAATTTGAGCTAATTAAGTATTCAATATACTTAACTCAAACTATTCCAACTTTACCATAGGTTTTGCTATGGTAACAAAATCTCCGATGCATAGTACACATTTGTCCCAAACAAATGCTATGCAGATAATTAACACGGATGTCCTAAGTCGATGCATCAAGGATGCAGTCAGGGAAGAATTACAGGAACACTTTAAGAAAGGTGACAGCCAGCCGCCGCCGGATGAACGGCTATGGTCCAAACAGGAACTGGCCGCCGAATTAGGCGTGTCATTAGTTACACTCACAGACTGGATGAAAAAGGGCCTGCCCTTTTTACGCCTGCACAAAAGGGTGTATTTCAAAATGAGCGAGGTGCTCAAAATCATGCAACAAAAAACAAATGGTTAACAAGGAGGGAAAGATGAACATCGAATTTATCACTAAGGATGATTTAAAGAAGTTGGAGAATTTACTTTACGAGATCAAGGGGCTTTTAAAGCCCGGTCAGGGTCAAAGTAAACAATGGCTAAAAAGCTACGAGGTAAGAAAGCTATTAAATATTTCGCCTGGCACATTACAGAATTTGCGTGTCAACGGTACGTTGCGGTACACCAAAATTGGGGGCTTACTTTATTACAAGCACGAAGACATTATAAAGCTGTTGGAAGACAACAGCCGGTAGCGGAGCTACCGTTTAGACGGGAATTTTCAGGTAGCAAAATACCGCTTGCGGTATTGTTGTATATCTGGACATAAGGCCAAAGCCCGTGAATCGCCGGAAGGAGCAAGTTTGTGTCTTTGTTGCCACAAAGACCTCCCGGATGCCTTTGGCATCGGGCAAACTTGCCTTTTGCGCCCGATGGTTGCAAAAGGGAAAAATAAGAGAAAGTAAGGAGTTAACAGATGGAAGCGATAGAAAATAACACTAATAACAAACAAACAGCTGAGCCAAAAAATAAAGGCGGTGGGCCGAAGAAAAGGGTCAGACGTGACTTAATCATGCGCATTAGAATGACAGCGACCGAGCGCTTTTATATTGACAGTAAAGCTAAGACTGCTGGAATGCGTTCAAGCAGTTGGATAAGGGCGGCGGCTAAAAGCGCAAAGATAGTTCCGCGATTAACTAATGAAGAGCGGCGCATCCTTTGGATGCTTGCCGAGTTGGCTAACAATCTTAATCAGCTAACTAAGCTTGCGCATCAACTTGGACTACTAACGGTAGCACGGGATTGTAGTAAAATTTTGAACGAGATAGATGTTACTCTAAAACACCTAAATAACCATGATAGGGAAAGTGATAACGGGTAAAAGCTTTGGCGGGTGTATCCGATATGTAGTACAAAAGCATGATGCGGTTATACTGGATGCAGCAGGTGTAAGAATGCAGAAAGTTAATCAAACCATCAACGATTTTAACCTGCAAAGAAAATACAATCCGAATTTAGGAAAGGCCGTTGGGCATATTGCCCTAAACTGGAGCGTAAACGACCTTGACAAACTTAACGATGAAGTAATGGTAAATATGGCGAAAGAATATCTTCAAAGAATGAAGATACAGGACACACAGTATCTAATTGTTAAGCACCGGGATAAAGAACACCCGCATATTCACATCGTTTATAACCGCGTAAACAACAATGGTGAAACCATACCGGATAATTTTCAAAAGAAGAGAAATGTACAGGTAGCAAAAGAATTAACCATAAAGCACGGCTTTTACCTATCGCCGGGTAAAGATGATGTCAACAGGCAGCAGCTAAAAGGCGAGGATAAGATCAAATATGAGTTATACGATGCGATAAAGGCGGCCAGCAAAAAAGTAAAAAATATCAATGAGCTAAAGCAAGTATTGGCTAAACAGGGTATTGTTACCCATTTTAAATACAAAAGCGGCACTACCGAGGTGCAGGGCATCAGTTTCAGCAAGGGCGAGTATAAGTTTAAAGGCTCAGAGATTGACCGGAGTTTAAGTTACGCAAAGCTGAGCCAAGCCATAGAGCAACAGCAGGCTAAACCGGAAAAGAGTTTAGCGGATCAGTTAAGGGAAGTAATAGGAAACCCAAAGCAGGATAGAGAAAGTCAGGACAAGACTGAACAAACCAATTATTTAAAGCCGGAGCCGGAAACCGATTATTTACGGCAATCACTATCAGCGGGAGCAGATTTATTAGGTGGCTTGCTTGGCAATATAGCCGACGATGATGATAGCCCCGAAAGAAGACGGCGGAAGAAAAATGAACAACAACAAAGCAGAGGAATATCAAGATGAAAGAGATAGAAGAACTAAGCCAAAGGATGGATAGCAACGATGAGATTGTGGACAGCCTTGTTAAAAAGAATACAGAGATGGAAAAGCGGGTCGCAAAAATTACCGATAATCCAGCCCCTGACTATTCAGTTGCGATAAATGCTATACTTACCGAAGTAAGGGGAATAAAGCAGAATAACAAAAGCGATGAGGAATTGACCTTACTAAAACAGATCAAAGTTAAAATGGACAAGGTGCCAACATCTGCCACTAAACAATTACGCGTTTTATTATTCCCGGAAACCAATCAGGGCCAATATTATAAAATCGTATTTGGCAGGCTTATTCCCTGGGGGATATGCTTAGTAGTCATAACCTACCTATATTCTTTAGGCGGCAAAGTAATTGATGCTTACGGCCAGCACAAAGAAAATCAACAGTCGGCCCATTATCAACGGGCTTGGGTTTATCTAAAGCAGATTGCAAAAAAGAAGACCTTATCGGCTATGGATACAGCTTATGTTAAAACGACTGATAATTAGTGTTGAATTATTACGAAACTGGATTTAAGGGTTTGTCTTTTTCGACATCGGCTAATAGATGAACTTTAGTCCAGTTTCCGTTCTCGATTAACCAAATTTCACAATGAAGATTTTTTTTTAATATATTAAATATGATTTTTGTGCTTTGATATGATGCAATTTGTACAGCATCAGCTATGGCAATTGTAAACACTGGTTTCCCAGATTCAAAATATCCAGTGTAATGATAAAATTCTTCAGACGATATCTCACGAATTAGCCAATATTGTTCACCAACCATGGGCCTACTTTTAATTTTTAAGAAGGTCGATCTTTTCACGTTCACGTCTCAGCGACATTGACAGGCGGAAATTCGTTCGCCTTTCTATTTGAATACTTTTGACCGTAAAGATGGTACCGCCAAACACCCAAGGTAGCATGTCGGGCGGTTTATTTAAATCGCCCGGCCTTGCTACCGAAAAGCAAAAGACACGCACACTCGTTGGGACAAAGAAGCTACGGCAGGCGGCTTCATTGCACCTCGCGCTATCGCGCCGGGTTTCATTGCGCCGTCAGCCTCGTTGCCTCTTGCAGGAGTGAAATTCGTTCCTCATAACACACCTACCTCCCCTCCCGCAATATCAACATACCACTTTACCGCATCCGGCAAAGTTACAGCACGGCTGATGAAAAGTAAAGGCTACACAAGCGAAGCATTTTATTTTGTTTTTTAACGGTGCTTCGGCCTTGACATTTCACACGCCTTGCAATTTTGGTGCCTAAGCGATGAAAATGGGATATTGTGTTTATATTAAAGTGATCAGATTGCCTTCTTTTTAACTACTTGCCAAGCGATACCGTTCTAAAATCAAATTTTTCTTTACAATTTACAGATTTGATTTAATCCGGAAAAATTAAATGCAATAAATACGCCTTCGTAAATCCTCCTCGGATAATTATATATATAAGTAATTGGCTTGTTATTCCTTTTAGGTGGTTAAGCGGTAAAATCGGCGTTTTTATTAGTAAATACAATATATCGGTAGCTGCTCAGAATGAATTCAGTTTTCAATACTAATTTTACGACTAACCTTTTCAAAATATTATGCATAAAGAACATCATGTTACAGGATCCGAAACTATAAGAGATATAGTTATTGGAATGTCAGATGGTTTAACAGTGCCCTTTGCGCTTGCTGCAGGTTTAAGTGGCGCTATTAGTTCTTCAGGTATAGTTGTTACAGCTGGTATTGCCGAAATCGTAGCAGGCTCCATAGCGATGGGCTTGGGTGGCTTTTTAGCTGGGCGAACGGAAGCTGACCATTATAACTCTGAATTAAAGCGCGAGTACGATGAAGTGGAACGTGTACCAGAACAGGAAAAGGCAGAAGTAAAAGAAGTGTTTGCGGCATTCGGCCTGTCAGAAACTTTGCAACAGCAGGTTGCCGATGAGATGGCAAAGGACAAAGATAAGTGGGTGGATTTTATGATGCGTTACGAATTGGGCCTGGAAAAACCTCAAGCTAACCGGGCCACAAAAAGTGCAATTACTATTGGCTTATCCTACATAGTCGGCGGTATCATTCCGCTTTCTCCTTACATTATAGAAAGTAATTCGCAGACAGCACTGGTGTATTCGTGCATCGTAACCCTGATCAGCCTTTTCATTTTTGGCTACTTTAAAAGTAAACTTACCGGTCAGCCGGCTATAAGTGGTGCATTTAAGGTAGTTGTAATAGGAGCACTGGCAGCTGGTGCTGCCTTTGCTATGGCCAAATTGATTAATGGGAAATGATCCTTTACTTTTGCCCAATTGTTAAAATTTGTTAATTTATTCCTGACACCCTGAAATTCATATTAAATCCAGAATTGGCGTTTAACCTTGTATTATCAAACGCTTGTATTGCGAGAATACAATGATTGAAATTAAGAACTCCTAATTAATTACAAAATGAATTCTAAAAAAACGATGGACAGGAAAGAGTTTTTTTCTGTGATTGGTGTAAGCGCCGCTGCCCTTACTGTGATGAGCTGCTTAGGTTGCAGTAAAAGCTCAAATTCGGCAAATGGTCCCTCTGCATCAGCTCCAACCGGTGTTGATTTCACGCTCGACCTTAATGCTTCAGCAAATGCCGCCCTTGCCACTAATGGCGGTTATTTATTATCACATAATATTTTAGTAGCACGCACAACGGCAGGAGCCTACATCGCCGTTCAAGAATCATGTACACATCAAAGTTACCCATTAGTTTACCAGGCAGGCAGCAGCAGGTTCTATTGCAATAATCACGGAGCAACATTTACCGAAAAAGGCGTGGTTACAGGTGGGCCAACCAATCGTTCTTTAGCGGTCTATAACACAAGCTTGTCAGGCACATCATTACGGATATATTCTTAAAATAAAAATAATGAAACAAATACTTGCCATTATACTATTTGCGTTTGCAACGCCTGTAATCAGTTGGTCTGGCGATTTTAACGAGGCTCAAAAGAAAGCACAGAAAACGCATAAACTGATCGTCATTAATTTTTCGGGCAGCGACTGGTGCGGTCCATGTATTCGTACCCGCAAAGAGATCTTAGAAACTAAAATATTTGAAGATTACGCTTCAGAGCATCTTGTATTGGTTCGTGCAGACTTCCCTCGTCAAAAAAAAAATCAATTAGCAAAAGACCAGGTTAAACGGAACGAAACTTTGGCGGATAAATACAACCAGGACGGAGAATTCCCATTAACCCTTCTGGTTGATGAAAACGGAAAAGTTTTAAAAAAATGGGAAGGTTTCCCCAATGTAACGCCACAGCAGTTTGTAGATCAAATTAATCAAACAGCTAATGCAAGCCGTTGAATCAATGATCAGTGACACCGTTTACAAGCGGGTACTCAAGTTGATGGGTAACAGGTTTGAAATAAGTGTGGTTGCTGATGACAAGGAATGGGCAGAATACAGGATCAATTTGGCTATAGCCGAAATCCAACGTATTGAGAATTTGATCACCACTTTTAGTGACGATAGCCAAACTAACCAAATAAATGCCCATGCTGGCATTGCTCCCGTTAAGGTGAACAGGGAGGTATTCGATCTGATAGCACGGTCGCTCAAGATATCTGAATTAACGCAGGGAGCTTTTGATATTACCTATGGCTCGATTGATAAGAGCCTGTGGAATTTCGACCTGAACATGAAAACTTTGCCCGATGCTGCAACTGCACAAGCCGCTGTTAGGCTGATCAACTATCAAAACGTAATACTGGACAATGAAAACACAACCGTTTTTTTAAAAGAAGCCGGCATGCGTATTGGTTTTGGCGGTATTGGCAAAGGCTATGCAGCCGACAAGGCAAAAGCGGTGTTACAAACGGAGGGTGTAAAAAGCGGTATCGTTAATGCTGCAGGCGATCTGATCACCTGGGGCACACAACCCAACGGAAAACCCTGGACAATAGCCATAGCCGACCCGGATCAGGAAACAACTCCTTTTTCTACACTAAATATCAGTAATATGGCCATTGCCACTTCGGGTAATTACGCCAAATACGTGGTTATTAACGGAAAAAAATATTCGCATACAATCGATCCCAAAACAGGCTTGCCCGTTAGCGGAATTAAAAGCGTAAGCATTATAAGCCCAAGCGCTGAGTTTGCAGATGCAATGGCTACACCTGTTACCGTAATGGGTGCTTATGTAGGGCTGGATCTAATCAACCAGTTACAAAACGTAGCCTGCGTGATCATTACAGATGACAGCAACGTTTATACATCAAAAAATATTAATATTAAATAATCATGATAAAAGCCCCCCTACGAATAGTAACTATCATTTGCGCTTGCGCGGTGTATTGCCTGTCCTCCTGCGTATCTGTGAAACCCTACCAAAAAAACAGGCTCAATGACAGTGAAATGGATCTAACGGCTCGTAAATCGCAAAAATTTGAACAGAGTTTTCAATTGTACCGAGAGGGTGGTTCCGGTGCTAATGGTGGTAAAAGTGGTGGTGGTTGTGGTTGTAATTAATTAGACACTTAAATGAGAAAAATATATTTAGGTGTACTGGCCATGTATATGGGCATATTGGCATCACACGCGCAAACAAAACAACAGCCGGTAAAAGATTCTACCAATTACGAATCAAGAAAGCTAAAAATCGACGAGATCAATTTTGTGTCGGCATACTATCATCAGGATGGTAATAACTCTGCCGTAACAGGTGGTATCGGTACAGAGAAATTGACGGATTTTGCCAACACATTTGATCTTCAAATGTCTAAATATGGCAAGTCAGGCTTAAAGCATACGTTCAATTTTGAATTGGGGGTAGATCATTACACCTCGGCATCTTCAGATAAGATAGATCCAAACAGTGTGTCCTCTGCATCCATGCAGGATACGCGGATCTATCCATCATTAAACTGGACGATATCAAACGATAAAACGGGTAACGCATTTGGTTTATCGGCATCATATTCGCATGAATTCGATTATCAATCGGTCGGGGCAGGCATTAATTTCACAAGGCTATCAAAAAGCAAGAATACACAATTTGATTTTAAGGCCAACGTGTTTTTAGATAAATGGAAGGTAATACTTCCTGTAGAATTGCGCCCGCCAGGGTACGGGTCAGGGTCCGATCGTGAGGATAACCGCCCGGTTGATTCCAGACCGCGAAACTCATTTAGCACGTCGTTCTCCCTTTCGCAGGTGCTTACACAAAGGTTGCAGGTTGCATTGATAGTAGAACCATCTTACCAGCATGGCTTATTGGCGACCAAATATCAGCGCGATTATTTTACCGATGGGTCGGAAAGAGTAGAAAACCTGCCGGACAACCGCTACAAATTGCCGATTGGTGTACGGTTCAATTACTTTTTAGATGATCATTTTATCATCCGCACGTTTTACCGGTACTACATGGATAACTGGGGCATAAGAGCGCACACTGCTGAGATTGAGATCCCGGTAAAATTAACTTCGTTTGTCTCGGTAAGCCCGTTTTATAGATATAACACACAAACCGGCACCAGGTATTTTGCGCCTTATGGCCAGCATGATCCATCGGCACAGTTTTACACCAGTGATTATGACCTATCGAGCCTGCACAGCAATTTCGTAGGAGCCAATATCAGATTGTCGCCGCCTAATGGTGTGTTTGGTAATGCGCATTTTACTTCGCTTGAATTAAGAGCAGGGCACTATATGCGTTCTACAGGATTAAACTCCAATATCGTTACGCTTGCGCTAAAGTTTAAGTAGCAGGCTATAACACTTAATGGTTCAGTTTTTAACTTATAAAAAATATAAGATGAGAAAGTTATGTCTGTTGGTGATCTTGTTCATCATTAAAATAAATGCATTCGGCCAAATAGAAAAGCCGGTAAAATGGAGTTATACTTCAAAAAAAATCAATGCTAAAGAAGCCATTGTTTATTTTAAGGCTACAATAAATAAAGGCTGGCACATCTACTCCTTAAATTTAAAAGACGGCGGTCCGGTAAAAACGAGTTTTACATTTAAACGTCTGCCAACTTATTCGTTATCAGGCAATGTCATGGAGCCCAAACCGATTACTCATTTCGAAAAGTCATTTGGAATGAATGTGAGCTATTTCGAAAACTCGGTTATTTTCCAGCAAATAGTAAAACTTAAAGGTACCGCGGTTACGGTAAAGGGCGCACTGGAATTTATGGTTTGTAACGACCACAAATGCCTGCCGCCAGAGGATATCAACTTCGAAATTCCTGTAAAATAAGGCGATGAAAAAAATCAAATTCATTTTAGTAATGGCAATATTTGTTGCAATTGCCTGGTCGGCAACGCCCTTTCCGGGGTATGCCCAAAAAGAAAACAATGTTGATACTTCCTCAGCAGGACAGTTGCAATTTACGGATATTCCAACGTCTGTGGACAGCCTCGCAGCTGTTAAGAAGAAAGCGACGGTGGCGAAGCCTGCTAAGAATAAAATTGACAGCAAATCAATCACTCATAAAACGCTATGGCAAATTTTTATAGCTGGTTTCCTGGGCGGTTTTGCGGCTTTGCTGATGCCATGTATATTTCCGATGTTACCGTTAACGGTGAGTTTCTTCACCAAAAAAGCTCATAATAAGGCCAAGGCTGCAGGGCAGGCTTCACTTTACGGGCTCTCCATTATCGTTATTTATGTATTGCTGGGTTTGGTGATCACCCTGTTTTTTGGATCAGATGCATTAAATGCACTATCAACTAACGGTGTCTTTAACTTCTTTTTTTTTCTATTGCTTATCGTATTTGGAATTTCATTTTTGGGGGCGTTCGAAATTACGCTTCCTAATTCTTTAGCCAATAAACTGGATGAAAACTCAGATAAAGGCGGGATAACCGGATTGTTTTTTATGGCTGCAACCCTTGTTGTAGTTTCATTTAGTTGTACCGGCCCTATTATAGGAACGTTGCTTGTAGAGGCTGCATCTAAAGGCGAACGCCTGGGCCCCGCCATTGGCATGTTCGGCTTCTCTTTAGCACTTGCCATTCCGTTTACACTCTTCGCATTATTCCCATCGGCATTAAAATCATTGCCAAAATCAGGCGGTTGGTTGAATAGTGTCAAAGTCGTACTTGGATTATTAGAACTGGCCTTTGCACTAAAGTTCCTGTCCAATATTGACCTGGCATACCACTGGAATTGGTTCGACAGGGAAATTTTCCTGGCCCTTTGGATCGTGATATTTGCTGTGATGGGCTTTTACCTGCTTGGTAAAATTAAATTCTCGCATGATAGTGATGTTCCGTATGTTTCTGTACCCCGCGCTTTCCTGGCGATCATCGTATTGTCATTTGTGATTTATATGCTGCCAGGCATGTGGGGAGCGCCGTTAAAGTCCATCAGCGCATTTTTGCCGCCTTCTTCTACACAGGACTTCGACCTCTATATATCCTCACAGTTAAATGCAGCAAATAGCGGTAGTGTTAATACCACCCCAACCTTTACAGGCACAAAAAAACATGAAGAAATTTTTAAGAGAGCGCCAAGCAGTAAATTGGGTTTAGAGGCCTTTTACGATTATGACCAGGCGTTGCAGGTTGCGAAAGCAGAGGGTAAACCAGTGTTGATTGACTTTACTGGTTGGAACTGCGTTAACTGCCGTAAAATGGAAAGCACTGTTTGGACAAATTCCGGAGTTTTAAGCCTTTTACGCTCAAAATTTGTTATGGCAGAATTATATGTTGACGATAAAACGGAGCTCGAAAAAGCGGAGCAGTTTACATCCACTTATAGTGGCAAGCACATAACAACTCTTGGTGGCAAATGGAGCGATTTCCAGGCCTCAAAGTTCGACACCAATTCACAGCCGTTTTATGTAATTGTAAATAGCAACGGGGAAATTTTAGTGCCACCTCAAGGGGCTGACTACGATCCTGCAAGGTATGTTAAGTTTTTGGACAAGGGCTTGGCTACTAAAAAATAAGATTAATATCCCTTTAGCAACAGGACCCGCTGTAATGCCCGGGAATTGGATCAGCGCAGAGAGTACATACGGCAGCTTTTACGCCTCCGGTCAGATTTAAATCCGGTAACTTGTAAAGGAATATGGCTTATGCCGCAGCATAGCATTTGAATAGTTCATAGTCAAAAAAATAGCATTTAAAAGTTCATCATTAACTTTTGATAAACTTTTTAAAGGCTATAATTCGTAAATTATAAAACCATCAGCTGCCTTAGATTTTATTTTAACTTTTCCTCCAATTCTTTTGCCATCATCAAATGATGTTGAAGGACAGGTATGCCTTTAACTGCAAAAGCTTTAATATCGGCATCTTTACCATCATTTGCTTCTTTTTCAAATTCACTGATATCTTCTTTATGATCTCCAACCATAAAGCTGATATAGGCTTTATCAAATTCAACACCCTTTTTACTGGTAATCTCGTTAATGTGCTTCTGAAAATCTTCACCGGTTTGTGCAGGTATCGTGATCTTTTTATCTAAGGCCAGTTTGGTCAATACCTGCTTGTCTTTGCTGTGATCCTTTACCATTGTTTCCCCAAACATTTTTACACCAGGTGTAACCGCGTGTTCCGCAGCATACTGGCCTAATTCGGTTTCCATGGTAACCCCGCTCGTAGCTTTCACCACAAATTTGCTATCATCTTCAATTTTTTTCAGTGTTTTATTACTGTCAGCTTTCTGCTCATTATTCTGCTCAGCAACTTTTTCACTGTCTTTTCCACTGTTACTATGACAGGCACTTATCGATAGCGCAAGGGCTGGGATAAGTATTAAATTTCTTCTGTTCATTATTTTCTGGTTATTTAAAATTAAAGTGTTGTACTATTGGATGAAACAACTTGCCAATTGATGATTTTAAGAGGGCGTGATTAATTTTTGTTTGAAGGTGAATTATATATAAACTTGTTATTAATTGCATGTGTCTTAACAATTAACTCCGCTTCAACCAGTTTCTTCAGCCGGCCATAAAAAGAACTTATACTCATCTTGTGGGCTTTTTTCGTAAACTCCAACCATAAAAATTCTGCATCCTTTGGTTCAGATAACGTCTTAATAACTTCAATAATCAATTCATTGGTCTTATTGTATTCCAACTGTTTTGTAGTTAACCGGGACTTAGACGATCTATATATTTGTAATTGCCTTTCCATGGACTGCTAATTTTGCTCTCGGCCGCCATTGATCATATCAGAAACAATGCCGCTTCCATATTTACGTTCCGCCAACAATACGCCTATAATGTGTACTACAATAAAGGCTAGGATAAGATACATGCAAAAGCCATGAACTTCTTTTACGGAGTGACGAATTGATTTGTAGGCCACCATTGCGTTTTCAAAGGCAAGAAATAAGCCTGTTGAAACCATTACGATAAGCAACAGGTAAAACATTGCATAGATCATTTTTACAGTAAACTCATGCCTGGCTGCCTCTCTTTCTTTCTTGATAGTGTTGAATTGATCATATGCGCTTTTAATTTTACGCAAGAATTTTTGATCTGCCAATTGAAACAGTTCCAGTATAACTCTAAATGCAAGTAAAGCCGCCAACGCATAACCGAAATAAATGTGTACAACCCAAACGCTGTCGCTTAAAGCATGCGCTGCTGACCGTGTTTGTTCGTCATTTACTGCGGCCCCCGACTTTTGCAATTCAGCTTTCAATAATGAAGATGTTGCATTGTCATCTGTAATAGTAGAATTAATCAGCACTGTAATCAATGAACCACTTATAACAATTAAGTTTAACCAGTGCCAAAGCCGTAATGGAGAGGAATATTTTTTGATGTTGGACGGATCCTGAACATCTATGCGGGTAGGTTCTATAATTGCCATGTGATTTATTATTATCCTAAAGTAAAAGGGAAAACTGAAGTAATACTGAATTTAGATTTAAATCATAATTAATGCTATCTAATCAAGGTTTTTACCGACAATACAGATTGTATTCAGATTGTTTCCATAAATCGCACTATAAGCAATTATTATGAAAGAGGCTAATTGGGTTGCGTTATCAGAAGAGTACGTTAAAAACCTGTTTGCCGATCAGTTGCCTGATGACATGTTTTTTCATAATCTGATACATACAGGGTTAGTAGTTAAAGCCGCTTGCGAAATAGGCGCCGTATGCGAATTGGAAAAACAAGAAATGATCATATTGCAAATAGCAGCATGGTTTCATGACACCGGCTATTGTTATATTTATGATGGACATGAGGATAAAAGTATATCCAATGCTGTTACGTTCTTAAAACAGCTAAAGGCTGATGAAAAATTCATAAGCAGTGTAACCGGCTGCATTGATGCTACCCGGATGCCCCAGAAACCGGAAAGCCTGATTCAGCAAATTTTATGTGATGCAGATATGTACCATTTGTCCGTCGATAATTACCTTTCCTATTCTGAAAATTTACGAAAAGAATGGAAGGCGAAAATGGGAAAATCTTACTCAAACATTGAGTGGCGGGAATTAAATGTTACCATGTTAGTTAATCACAAGTATTTTACTGACTACGGACAAAGGGTGTTACAGCAGAATAAACTAAAAAACATTGACCGAATGTTATCCGAATAAGATAGTGTGATTACTACCTTTTATTTGTAAATTAAGAGATTGTGAAGATACTAATTGTTGAAGATGAGCAGGGCCTCCGGGAAAATATGCTTACCTATTTAAGTGAGGATAAAAACGTATGCGAAAGCTGCGCCAACCTTTCTGAGGCGATATCCAAACTTGCCTTGTATAAGTATGATTTTGTGCTTTTAGATATTGGCTTACCTGACGGCGAAGGTTTTGAAGTGCTTCGCTACCTGAAGGATAAAATGCGGGAAGAAGCAGTGATTATCATTTCTGCAAGAAACTCCCTGGATGACCGAATCAAGGGTCTTAATATAGGTGCAGATGACTACCTAACAAAGCCATTTCACTTATCTGAACTAAAGGCAAGGATATTCGCTGTTTTTCGCCGTAAATCAACCAATAGCAGTAACAATCTTATTTTTAACGAGATCGTGATCAATCTGATATCAAGAACTGTGGCTGTAAACGAAACGGAAATTATTTTAACCCGCAAAGAATTTGACATGTTGTTATACTTTGTTGCAAATAAAGGGAAAGTAATATCAAAGACGGCCCTCGCCGAGCATCTATGGGGAGATGAAATGGATATGCATGATAACTTTGACTTTATCTATTCTCACATCAAAAATTTAAGGAAAAAGATCCTTGATGTAACTACGAATGACTATTTGAAGTCTGTATATGGTATAGGGTATAAATTCACCGACAAATGAAATTAGCCTCGCACTATAACAAAGTTACCATCGTTGTAACTTTGTCGGTATTGATAGTTGGTGCAATCATCTATTATTTGGCTATCAATCATATTGCAAAAACTTTGCTGGATGATCATTTATCTGAAGAAGTATCAGAGGTTGTCGGCTATGTAAATCTAAATAAGCAGTTACCCAAGCAAGTAGATTTTGACGAAGACCAAACCAAGTTTTCTAAACTTAACAACAGGCGTGTGCCAACCAGGTTTTATGATACAACCTACAGTAACCCAAAACTTGTGGGGGAGAGGGCTGGTCGCGCGGTAGAAGGCACAATAACGTTTAATGGTGAATTTTATAAATTCAATATCACTATTTCCAAAGAAAGCACACAGTACCTGGTGCAGATAATAGCAACCATCACTCTTTTATTAGTTATAGGTTTATTTATTGTATTGTTTTTAGCGAATCGTTATATATTAGGAGATCTTTGGAAACCGTTTTACAAAATACTCGGCCAGCTGAAAGTGTTTAATATATCGGAGGCTGTTCCCTTTGACCCTATAAAAAGTAAAGTAGATGAGTTTAAAGAATTGAACGAGGCTGTTCACTTGATGGCGAACCGTGTAAAAGGTGACTACCAGAACCTAAAACATTTTACAGAAAACGCTTCGCACGAAATGCTGACGCCGCTATCCGTTATCACGTCTAAATTAGATACATTTATCCAGGATGATACCTTACGCCAGGAGCAGTTCGAACAGATACAGGATATCTACAGTGCCGCAGGCAAATTGTCCCGTTTAAATCAATCATTACTTTTATTAGTTAAAATAGAAAACGATCTCATAACCGATACAGACGAATTACACCTGCAAGAATTGCTGCTTGAGAAACAAAGGCAATTCCAGGAGTTGCTTTCGTCAAGGGAAATAACAGTGAAAACAGTTTTAACCCCGAAAGAGCTAACTGTTAGTAAATATTTAATAGATATTTTATTAAATAACCTTTTTAGCAATGCTATCAGACATAATGGGAATAAGGGTATCATAAACATCGAGTTAACAAACGCCCGGCTTGTTTTTCAAAACTCAGGAAATGGTAATCCGCTTGATCCGCAAACAATTTTCAATCGGTTTCAAAAGGGGAACAATTCTGATGGAGCGGGCCTGGGTTTAACCATTGTAAAAAACATTTGTAGTGTTTACGGATGGACTCTTGAGTACAAATATTCTGATTCCCTACACACGTTTACCATAGTTTTTTAATTCTTTGTTGTCAATTCAGATTGTCTTCAGTATGTTCCCTTAAAATTGCTTTAAGCGAGATTTATTAAAGCAATTACTATGAAAAAGTTTTTTTACATGGCAGCAGTGTTTGCTGCTTTTAACATTTGCCAAGTACCGGCCCACGGTCAAACAGTAAGTAAAAAAAAGATAAGTAACAACTGGAAAAAGAACCGAAAAAGCGATAGCCTGCACAAGGCTTCAAAAGAAACTGCTAATACTAAAAAAAATACGCAGCCGAATTCAAAAAGGACAAAAAAGCCAGTTCAATAAATTAATCGAGTAATAAATTGTTATTTGATTACTTCTATATATGATTGACCGTATCATTGAATTCTCTGTTCGCAATAAGTTGATTATTGGCTTATTTGTATTGGTTCTTATTGCTGCCGGGGTTTATTCGGCTTTAAAGTTACCGGTTGATGCCGTACCGGATATTACTAACAACCAAGTACTGATCATCACGGTTTCTTCATCATTGGCAGCTCCAGAGGTAGAGCGCCTGATCACAGCGCCAACTGAGCGTCTGATGGCCTCTTTGCCGCAGTTAAAAGAGATGCGTTCTATCTCTCGTTTCGGACTATCAAATGTCACCGTAGTTTTTGATGATGGGGTTGATATTTCTAAAGCACGGCAACAGGTAAGTGAGCGGCTAAACCAATTAAAAGGGATGATACCGCCTGGCATTGGCGAGCCGGATATGGGGCCGGTAACCACCGGCTTAGGCGAGGTATATCAATACTATGTAGTGCCTAAGCCCGGCTATGAAAACAGGTATACTTTAACCCAGCTACGTACCTTGCAGGAATGGATAGTGCGGCGCCAGTTACTTGGCGTACCTGGCGTTGCCGATGTGAGCAGTCTTGGCGGTAAGCTAAAACAATATCAGGTAGTTGTTGATCCCGCTAAGATCAAAAGCTTAGGCATTACGCTTGATCAGCTTTTTAACGCCGTACAACAAAATAACGAAAATACCGGCGGGGCATATATTGAGAATGGCCCAAATGCATATTACATCCGTACAGAGGGCATGGCGTCGTCTATAGAAGACTTGCAAAGCATCCCCGTAAAAACATCCCGCGGAATACCTATGCGGCTGGCAGAAGTTGCCGAAGTTAAAGAAGGCAGCGCGATAAGATTTGGCGCCATGTATAATAACAAATATGGTGAGGTAAGCGGCGCGGTGGTATTAATGCTTAAAGGTGCTAACGCGATGGACGTGGTAAAAAACGTGAAAGAAAAGGTTGAGCTCATCAAAAAGCGACTGCCGGAGGGTGTTACCATTTTACCCTATTACGAGCGAAGCAAGATGGTTGGTAATTCCATATCTACCGTAAAGCGAAACCTCATAGAAGGGGCATTAATCGTGATTTTTGTGCTCGTTGTATTTTTGGGGAATTTGCGCTCTGGTTTGGTAGTGGCCTCAGTTATTCCGCTTGCAATGCTGTTCGCGCTTATCATTATGAACATTTGTCACGTGTCGGCCAACTTAATGAGCCTGGGCGCATTGGACTTTGGTTTAATTGTAGATGGCGCGGTAATTATTGTTGAGGGCGTAATGCATCGTTTCAGGGATAAAATTAATCACCATCTAAATGAAAATGAATTTTCGCAGGGCGAGGTTGATGACGAAGTTAAACAATCAGCGTCCCGTTTGATGAGCGCCGCCATTTTCGGGCAGATCATAATCTTAATTGTTTACCTGCCCATTTTAAGTTTAGAGGGCATAGAGGGTAAAATGTTTAGGCCAATGGCAGAGACGGTAGCTTTTGCGTTAGTAGGTGCGTTTATCTTATCGCTCACTTATGTACCCATGATGACGGCGCTAACGATGAGTAAGAAAACCAAAAAGAAAAGTAATTTATCGGATAAAATGATGACCGCAATACAGAGGCGGTACGAACCCTTATTAAAAGCTGCTATTGGGCATACCAAAACGGTAATATTTATTGCCGTTTTACTATTTGGGTTGGCTTACATGGTTTTCAATGGGTTAGGCGGAGAATTTATCCCACAGTTGGAAGAGGGAGACTTTGCCTTGGATGCCCGCTTTTTACCTGGTACATCACTAACGCAAACAATTAAAGGAATGAAGATCGCAAGCGATGAGCTGAAAAAGTTCCCCGAAGTGCAGCAGGTAACCTGTAGGATAGGTTCGGCAGAGATACCTACCGACCCAATGTCGCTTGAACAATGCGACGTTTTTATAACTCTTAATGATAAATCTACCTGGACAACCGCTAAAGACTATGCAGGTTTACAGGAGGCGATGAGTAAAAAACTATCTCAGATACCGGGGCTTAACGTTGGATTTGAGTATCCGGTACAGATGCGGTTCAATGAATTGATATCCGGTGCAAAGCAGGATGTTGTCGTAAAAATATTTGGCGACGACCTTAATCAATTAGCTAAACTGGCGGGTAAACTAAGCGGGTTGTTAACCGGTACAAAAGGTGCAGCCGATGTTTATTCTGAAAAAATTGGTGGCCTTCCGCAAATTGTTGTGCATTACAACCGGGCAGCATTGGCGCAATACAATGTAAGTATCAGCCAGGTTAACCATATTGTAAATGCCACTTTTGCCGGTGAAAAAGCCGGGAACATGTATGAGGGCGAGCGACAATTCGATGTGATGTTGCGTATTGCTGATACAGCACGCTCAAATTTTGATCATATAGGCCAACTGCTCATTAATACGCCAAACGGCAACCAGGTTCCGTTGAGCCAACTGGCTTCAATAGAAATTAAGGACGGCCCTAATCAAGTTCAACGCGAAAATGGTGAGCGGAAGATATCGGTATCTTTTAATGTGCGCGGACGTGATGTAGAGGGTGTTGTAACAGATCTGCAGGCACAAGTACAGCAGAAACTAAAACTCCCGCCTGGTTATCACGTAGAATATGGTGGTCAGTTTGAAAATCTTAATTCTGCTAAAGCGCGGTTGGCTATAGCAGTACCGGCATCTTTATTCTTCATATTTATACTATTGTATTTTGCCTTTAATCAGTTTAGGGAAGCATTAATAGTGTTCTCTGCCATACCGTTAGCAGCAACCGGTGGTGTATTTGCACTCTGGATACGCGGCATGGCTTTCAGTATCTCTGCAGGAGTAGGATTTATTGCGCTTTTTGGCGTAGCCGTATTAAATGGCATTGTGTTGATAAGTGAATTTAACCGCCTTAAAGAAGAAGATAGAGATGATGATGCTGACGAGCGGATAAAGCAGGGTACAGCTAACAGGCTTAGGCCAGTGTTAATGACCGCTACCGTAGCTTCTTTGGGCTTTTTTCCGATGGCCATATCTACCCATGCCGGTGCCGAGGTTCAAAGGCCTTTAGCAACGGTGGTAATTGGTGGGCTTATAACCGCCACTTTATTAACCCTGGTTGTTTTACCCGCTTTGTATAAGCAGTTCGCATCTAAATCAAAAGATAATGGCGGCAGTAAGAGCAAAGCTAAAAAAAGCACTATTATAACCGTGTTGCTTTTATGTTTTATAATGCCGCTTAAAGCACAAATAAGTACAGAAAAACTAATTACAGTAAATGAAGCGATAAGGTTGGCATTAAACAATAATGTAACCTTAAAGGCGTCCCAAAATCAAACACTCGCTGGCAAGGCCAACGTGGGTAGTGCCTATGATATTCCCAAAACGCAGTTGTCTTACGACGCTGGAAATATCAACAGTTCAAACACAGACAACCGCTTCTCGGTAACGCAAAACTTTGCACTGCCGGGTTACTATACCAATCAGCGTAATTATTATAATGCAGAGGCCGGGCTGTCGGCGTTTCAGGAACAAAGTTTACGGAACCAGTTGGCCTACCAAGTCCGGGATGTGTACCTTCAATTAACGACCTCACTTGCTAAAATGCAGTTGTTAAAAGACCAGGATTCGGTTTATACATATGTGATCAAACTGGAACAACTTCGATTTAATATGGGCGAAACATCAAGAATAAATTTAACAAGTGCAGAGGTTAAAGCAGGGATGCTGATGAACCAGCGCCATTTAGTTGAATCGGAAATTGGAGTGCTGCAAAGTAAGCTGATGCTTTTAACGGGTGGGAACATTGCGTATTTGCCAACAGAGCAAGCCCCGCCCGCCTGGCAAAATATCTTTTTGCCCGATACCGCTAAAGCACTACAAAACCCAGAGGTGAAGCAAGCACAACAACAGGTGCTAGTTGCCGATTGGAAGATGAAAGTTAGCAAGGCCAAAGCCTTGCCGGATTTAAACTTAAGTTACAGCAACCAAAGTTTTGCAGGCCCTGATATCCGCAATTCTAATCTGAGACTAAATAAGGGCGATCGGTTCTCCTCTTATATGGTTGGGGTAAATATCCCTATCTTTTTTAGCCAATATAGGGCTGCGATAAAATCGGCTGGCTACCAAAAAATTGCTTCAGAATATATATACACAGCAAAGCAGCTGGAGTGGAGGGGGCAGTGGCTGCAAACTTATAACCGATACAGCCAACAAATTAAGGCGCTTAAATATTATGAGTCTGCGGCGCTCAAACAAGCCGCCGAACTGGTGCGCACCGCCACATTATCATTCAACAGCGGTGGTATTAGTTACCTGGAGTGGGCTAATTATTACAATCAATCCATCCAACTACGAACTGATACGCTTGATGCACTGCTGCAGTTGGACAAAACCATAAACCAACTCTGGTATTACCAGGGCGAAACGGAGAAACCATGAAACGATTATATATATTGTTTGCCGCGGCCTTGCTTACAGGATGCGGCGGAAAAAAAGATACAAAAGACGCTGGTAGTGATACTTCACAACAAAATAAGGCAAAAGGGAATACCATTAGCTTTACGCCCCAGCAAAATAAAAATGGAGGGATCGACACCGGTAAGTTACCTATGCATTTACTTAATGCCGCGATTAATGTCAACGGACAGGTAGATGTACCGCCAGAGAACTTAATAGCGGTTAACGTTCCCATGGGCGGTTTTTTAAAACGAACAACGATGTTGCCCGGTGAACATGTTGTTAAAGGGCAAATAATAGCGCAGATAGAAAATCAGGAGTACATTACTATCCAGCAGGATTATTTAACATCTGTAAGCAAGATAACTTTTTTGAAGCAAGAAATGGAGCGGCAGAAAGTGTTAAGCCAGCAACAGGCAAGCCCGTTAAAACTTTACCAGCAATCACAATCCGAATACAGCAGCGAGTTGGCTCAAGTTGCAGGGTTAGCGCAAAAGCTTCGTATGATAGGCATTGATGCGAAAAAGCTAACACCAGCAACAATTCGATCTGTCATTAATATTCCGTCGCCTATTACCGGCTATGTGTCTCAGGTGAACGTTAGCATAGGCAAATTTATCAACCCTACAGATATTTTAATGGAGTTGGTGAATACAGATGACATACACGCTGCCCTAACCGTATTTGAGCAGGACATATCAAAAATCGCTATAGATAATAGCGTAGACATTAAATTACCAAGTGTGCCCGGCAAAACTTATCCCGGAAAAGTGATTTTAATCGGTCGGGTATTAGACTCTACACGCAGCGTAATGGTACATTGCCACTTTTTAAAAACAGATAAAAATTTGTTACCCAATATGTTTATCCAAGCTATTATAAAAACCAAACCACAGAACACTTTAGCCGTTCCTGATGCCGCGTTGGTGAACTTTAGCGGACAAAAAGGTATTTTTATAGCTACTAAAAAAGGCAATAATACTTTATATAGCCTGATGCCTGTAAAGATAGGTGTAACACAAGATGGCTGGAACCAAATATCATTGAACAAACCCGATTTAAATGACCGTACGTTTGTTTTAAAAGGTGCATATTCTATTTTATCAGCAATTAAAAATACCGGAGATGACAGTGAGTAAACGGACAATCCTGCATAATAGAGAGTTAAGTTAGGCACTTTCAAAGTTTCTTTAACATCAATTAAGTCCGTAAATAATAAACTATCGGGGATCGTACCTTTTAACAATTGCGATCAAACCCTAGTCACCATGGGCGTTAATTAAATGTAATCAAAATGATATTTGAATGGTCAAACATGTTGTCAAAACCGCTTTTTAAGTGCCCTATTATTAACTAATTGTTATGGTTTTATTAACGTCTTTTAAGTGGCTTAAAATTCAGTTTTAAAACAGATTTGCGGGGTTTTATTTGTAGAAAAATTAACCCCGACATGAAATACTTTTACTTGTACAACAAGTTTTTACTATTACTTTCCATTGGCCTTTTTTTCTCGATAACCGCATTTGCTCAATCAATACGAGGTAAGGTTACCGACGCAACATCAAAAGAAACACTCGTAGGTGCCAGTGTAACACTAAAAGAAACCGGCAGGAGCCAAGCTGTGCAGCTCGACGGTTACTTTACCTTTAAAAATTTGAATCCAGGCGTTTATACACTACAATTAAGATTTATATCCTATAAAACAAAGGAGCTTAAGGCTACTGTTGAGGACGGCAGACAAAGCACGATAAATATTGCAATGGACGCGGATACCCGCCAGATGCTCGACGTTAACATTACTGCGAACAGCGAATCTACCGACAAGCGCGCACGTACTTTGGAGCGAAATGCAAACCAGGTAGTAAATGTTGTTTCTGCCCGCAACATTGAGATCTCACCAGATATCACAGTAGCAAATGTCATACAAAGGGTTTCGGGCGTAACTATTGAAAGAAGCAGCTCAGGCGAAGGGCGTTATCCAATAATTCGTGGTATGGAAAAACGTTACATTAATACTTTGGTAAATGGCATCAAGATACCAAGCCCGGATAATAAAAACAGATTTATTCCATTGGATCTTTTCCCGGCAGAATTGTTAGAACGATTGGAAGTAAGCAAAACCCTTACACCATCTATGGAAGGCGATGCTATTGGTGGCACCCTCAACCTCGTAATGAAGGATGCACCCGCCCGTAGATTGTTCCAGGCCAATTTCGCAGCCGGGTATAATACGGTTTTCAACGGAGGCCGCGATTTTCAACAATTCGACAGATCATATATTAACAAACGTTCGCCTGCAGAGATCAATGGCAATAGCTACGCCGCCACACCGGCGGATTTTCCGGCTAAGAATTTAAATTTCACTCAAAAAAGCGCGCCGGTTAATACTAATTTCGGTATAACATTTGGCGACCGTTTCGGTAAGGATGGTAAGTTGGGCTTTTTAGTTTCGGGTAGTTTCCAAAACAATTATACTGGTAATAATTCTACATTTTTTTTGCCAAATGCACAGCCTGGATTAAATAATATCCCACAATTTATTGAGCTACAATCACGCAGCTATTCTCAGCAGAGCAGGCGAATTGGTATTAACAACAAATTTGATTATAAGTTCAATAACAAGAATAAGATCTCCCTGGTGAACATTTTTGTTAGACTTGACGATTACCAAAGCCGTTTGATCAGCGATACCATAGCCCTAAACTCGCTGGTTGATGCACAAGCGCGAACCAGGTGGCAATATCAGTCGATTTATAATTCCACATTGCAAGGCGTTCACCAGCTGAATGATGCTTTAAAGTTTGATTGGTCTTTGGCGTACTCTACTGCTAATAATCATATCCCGGATCAGGCCGATTTTACTCACGAGTATCCGGTGACTAAAACATCTACCAGTACCGATATTCTGCAGGGAATGAACCGCATCTGGACCCGCAACAGTGATAAGGATTACGCGGCTTATTTAAACCTAACTGATAATTTCAATCTGTTCGGCAAAAAGTTCGAATTGAAATTTGGCGGCGTTGAAAGAAATAAAACCAGAGATGCCTACTACAACTCATATAGCCTTACACCACTTTTGGGTAGCAACACATCACAGGCTTACACTGATATAAACAGTGCGCAATATGTATTTAAGAGTACAGGTTCATCACTTTACGTGCCGGATGGCAATACCTATACATTTAAAGAAAATGTAGTGGCCGGTTATATTCAAGGCAAATTACAGCTAACCGACAGATTAGAAGCATTAGGCGGATTACGGATAGAACATACACAGCAGAATTATGACACAGAGTTGCCTGACGCTGTTGCTTACAAATCTGGTAAGATACGCTACACAGATTTTTTGCCAAGCGGTACTTTAAAATACAAATTAAAAGAAAATCAAAACTTAAGGCTATCTTATTACAGGGCCTTAGCAAGACCGGGCTTTGCTGAACTGATTCCAGATGGGCAACAAGGAGAAGTTTTTAAAGAATCGGGCAACCCGGCAGGCCTGAATCATACTACTGCTGATAATATTGATTTCAGGTACGAGTTATTTCCGCACGATGCTGATGAGGTTTTATTAGGCGCATTTTATAAAAAGATCCAGGACCCAATAGAGTTCTCCGCTGTGAAAACAGGCGTTACATCTCAAACACTTATTCCACAGAACTTTGGCGATGCCCGTAACTACGGCTTCGAGGCGGTAGCAACAAAATATTTTGGCCCATTTGGGTTTGTGGGTAACTACACTTATACCAAATCTAAGATCACTTCTGATAAACTTTTCTCCTATCGTACCGATGCAGGGCAGGTAACTTCCCGTATACAGGCAGAAACCAGGCCGTTGCAAGGACAGAGCACCCACATTGGCAATATTGCCCTGATTTATAAAAACCCTAAAATTGGCCTGGATTTGCAAACTGCATTTGTATATACCGGTGCACGTATAGCACTGGTAAGCCCATATTATGGGCTGGATTACTGGCAAGCACCAACTAAGCAGTTGGATGTATCCGTTGAGAAGCGTTTTGCTAAAAAATTCTCCTTTTATGGTAAAGTAAATAATCTTACTAATACCCCATACATATTGGAGTTACATCAATCCTATTCCAATTATTTATCAGCACCCGGGGCGAGGCTACTATCATTACAAACGGATGCAAACAACAAGATTATCGTGCAGAAAGACTTGTTTAAAACCAATTTCTTATTCGGCATACGCTATAAATTATAATCATTATGAAAAGTAAATTATATTTTCTCCTCAGTTTCGTCACAGTAGTAACATTGTTAAGCGCTTGTAAGAAAACAGCAGATTATAAAGACCTCTCTAAAGCCGTTGTGCTGGTAGCTGCACCAATTAGCGATGCAGGTTGTTTAATACCCACAGGCACGGCTACATCGCTGGCTGTAAAAGGCACCATGCTTGCGGGCAAAACATATAACGTATGCGGTAATCTGATCGTGAATGAAGGCGATACATTGACAGTGCAGGAAGGCGTTACCGTTAATTTCAAGGGTAATTATGGTATTGGTGTAAAAGGGAGTATGGTGGTATTGGGAACACAAGCTAAGCCTGTTTACTTTACCTCGCCAGATGTGGTAAAAACAGACCAAATAGGTGCCAATCCTGCTTCAGATCCAGCTTTTGTTGGTAAATGGACCGGCATTATCGGTGGCCCTAACTGCAAAATGCTAATCATTAAATGGGCGCATATTGAATTTGGTGGGGGAACACCCAGCGGCGATATTGCAGTTCTATCAAAAAGCCCCTATCCTATTTATTTCCAGAATCCGTTCGGCATGTTCATCCTTGAAGATTCATGGCTATATGGTAGCGTAGATGATCCTATTCGAACAATTGGCGGAAAA
Source organism: Mucilaginibacter sp. UYCu711 (assembly GCF_050433825.1). Classification (NCBI taxonomy): domain Bacteria; kingdom Pseudomonadati; phylum Bacteroidota; class Sphingobacteriia; order Sphingobacteriales; family Sphingobacteriaceae; genus Mucilaginibacter; species Mucilaginibacter sp. UYCu711. The sequence continues at coordinate 469,130 of NZ_JBNPWM010000001.1, forward strand.
ATTGCCATCATGCGAAACACTTTTGAGAAATGCGGTTACACCGGCGGCGAAGCATTAAACGCTAAAGCCGGAACCGTTGGTGATTTTGCGTATAACGTTTGTATAGGTATTGCTACTAACGGCCCTAAGTTATCTAATTCGGGTGCATTAACTGGGGTCCCGGGGTCAAACCTCCGTATGTACAACAATACTATCGTAAATTGCGGTTTCAGGCGGGCTGCTGCCGGCCGTGGCGGGTCTATCAACTTTGAGCAGGATGCTGCCGGTATGGCTTATAATAACTTAATGGTGAATTGCAAGTTTGGCTTGCGTGTGGTGCAAAACCCGATTGCCGACACAGCAAATTTAAGGTACGGTTACAATTTCACCTATGCCGATTCAATATCTGTTGCCAACCAGATCTATCCTTCACTTTCAGTCAGTACGGCTATATCAAAGGCACCTAACACGGATTTTCCTTTGCCATCTACTTTTTTGCCGTCAGGCTGGAAACCAGGCGACGTTTACAATGCTAACCCTGCCGTACTGAAAACAAATGATCCACAATTTATTAATGGCCCGATACCGTTGCCTGCCGGGGCACGGTTACGAGACATTGCTACAGTCGGGACGTATAATTTTGCCTTAAAATTAACCTCGCCATGTATCGGTAAAGGATATACCGGCTTCACAGCAAAGGGGGATGTACCTGTTGACCCTAAATTTGGGGCAACAGAGTTGACTCCTCCTGGTAGAGATATAGGTGCTTACCAGGTAAACGGCACCGGCAACCATCATTAATATATAGGAATTTAAAGAGTTTGACGGGCACGGTCAACCTCTTTAAATTATCAACTTACATTTACTAATTAAAATGAGATCGGCAAAATTGTTGAGTGTTTTATTACTGCTATTGGTAGTTCAAATTGTCTATGCGCAAAAAAAGCAAGCACCGGTAGTTGTAAATATATTGTTTACTTCTGATGCACATTATGGGTTAAAAAGGGCTGCATTCAGAGGTGACACATCTGTAACAGGCCATAAAGTAAATGCCGCAATGATCGAAGCTATGAATACCGTTCCTGAACTAACTTTACCTGCTGATACAGGTGTAAACGCAAATGGTAAAGTAGGTCATGTAGACTATGTCATACAAACAGGAGATATTACTAACCGCATGGAGTTACCCATCCAAAGTGCGGCTGCTTCATGGGCGGAGTTTAAGAATGATTACCTTAACTGTTTAAAATTAAAAAACAGCAAGGGCGTTGCTGCGACATTATTGTTGGCACCAGGAAACCATGATATATCGAATGCAATAGGATATTATAAACCAATGAACCCGCATACTGATGCAACTTCGATGGTGAATATCTATAATTTGATGTTGCACCCAAGAAAACTGCTTACTGTCCAATCCTTTAATTATACGAAAGACAAAGTTAACTACTCTCGGGATATCCAGGGCGTGCATTGCCTGTTTATCACCCTATGGCCCGATTCAGCAGAACGCATTTGGATGGAAAAGAACCTTAGCACTGTACCATCAACCACTCCGGTGTTAGTTTTCAGCCATGATCAGCCAACCTGTGAAGCTGTTCACTTCACTAACCCAACCCCACCCTACAAAATTATATCTGGAAACAAGTTCGAGAATTTGGTAGCTGAACACTATAAAGAAAGTAATTCGGTGATGGAGAAAGGTACCGGAACAGATGTAGAACAACGCGGATGGGTAAAATTCTTAGAGGCACATCCAAACATAAAGGCATACTTCCACGGTAATAGTAACTGGAACGAATTTTACGTATATCAGGGCCCGGATAAAGATGTTAACCTCAATGTATTTCGGGTCGACTCGCCAATGAAGGGTAAATACTCTGGGATAGATGAAAGCAAATTATCTTTCCAACTTATCTCGCTTGATGCATCCACGAAAACACTAACCGTTAGAGAATGTCTGTGGAATACAGACATTAAAGAAAGTAGACCGAGGGTGATTTTCGGGAAATCCAAAACGATTAGCTTGAAATAATAAAATATAGAACAAAGTCAAAAAATGAACTGTTATGAGTTCGGTTCGCAAGGCAAATTACTTACTTCAAAATATTTTGTTATACAAAAAGCCGCTTCAGCATTGGAATAATTTAAAGGATTTCGTATGTTTATAAAGTAAGATTTGTAATTAATCTGCATCAATAAATGGTTAGCAATTCGGTGCGTAGTACATCGAAAACCATATAAAGTATTGTAAGTCAATAGGGCTTTAGTAATGTTCGATTCCCATACGAAATATTTTTTAAGTCAAAAACATTCATTATATTTGTTTAACGAGTTCATTGACTATTTGTTACAACTGGTTTAGGGATATAAATGCAATCAAATGTTGCTTAATAAAATGAGACCTATTAGGTTACCATTTCCCAGGTAAAGCTTAATAACTTTAACATAATCAACCATTTAAGGAGTAGGATAATCATCCTGCCATCCCGACACCAGCGATACCAATAAGTATAAAAACCCTGTATATAACAATATACAGGGTTTTTATTTACTCAAATCCTTTTCATTACATTATCTCTTACCGAAAAATAGTACCATAAAATAAAGTAATAGTAGTAGCAATACTTTATTAGAAGGATTAAGTTTGATATGATAAGGTCGTCATCAATATCAACCGCTATGAAAAGTAAAGCAAATATCAAGGCAGAGTTTCAAGAAAACGGATATGTTTTTATTCCTGGGTTTTTAACAAAGGAAGAAGTTGCTAATATCAATAAAAACTTTAGCCGGGTTATTAAAGAAGTGATACCCGGTATGGCAGAAAACAAGGTGTTTTATGAAGATAAAACCGATACTGCAACATTAAAGCAGGTAATGGATATACATACGCATGACGTGTTTTTTAATGATGTACTGTCAAACGGTAAGTTTAAAGACCTTGCAGAATTTTTACTGGACGATAAAGTTATCGGCAAAAACCTTGAGTATTTTAACAAGCCACCGCTAATTGGTAAGCTTACACCACCGCATCAGGATGGTTATTACTTTATGTTAGATCCATCGGTTGCGGTAACCATGTGGATGGCGCTTGAACCGGCCGATGAGGAAAATGGCTGTGTAAAATATGTAAAAGGCTCGCATCTTAAAGGTATGAGACTACACGGCCGGACAAAGACCTTAGGCTTCTCGCAGGGAATAATTGATTTTGGTACAGATGATGACTTGCAAAACGAGATCGCTTTTCCGGCCCAACCGGGCGATCTGCTGGTGCACCATTCTTTAACTATACATCGCGCCGGCGGCAATACTACGGCAAACAGAGACCGAAAGGCCTTGGGATTGATCTACTTTGGCGAATCCGCCAGGGAAGATGTTGAAGCAAAGAAAGCTTACCAGGAAAAGCTGCAAAAAGAAAGAGTTTGAGGGTACTGATCAGGAAGTGTCTGAACAATACTCTGCTATACCCGCAATGCCCTTTCATTCAAATCTATAAGTCAGAGATGATCGTTTCAAGGCCTATATATAAGTGAGTTAGAGCTTAGAATTTTTTTCGAATCGTGCTTATTTGTAAAAAATAAATATCGTTTAAAGACCAACACCTAAATAATATAATACTTTTTTACTCCGTGCGAAAGATAGTATCATAAATCCAATTAATAGTAGTAGAAAGCCTTTTTCATTAATATTAAATTTGGTAAAACATAATGTTAATATATGTATAGTTCTGTCAAAAGCAGTCTTATTATAATATTATAATGAAGTGTAATCAGGTAATCCAAGTATGTTGATCAACATAGGCGGAGTTAATATTTGGCACCAAAAACAATGATAATGAACCAATCTTTTTCACGAATAAACAAAGGATCATATGCTCAAATTTTACAGCAATAAGAAAGGACTGCTATCGCTGACATTTTTATTTTTTTCGTTAACCGTTTTTTCGCAAACCTTTATAAAGGGAGTTGTTAAGGATGTTCAGGGCAATACTATACCCGGGGTTAGTATAAAAGTAAAAGAAGATACGCAGGCAGGTACCATTACAGATAATAATGGTGCTTTCTCCATCCGGTCAGCCCCGGGCTATAAAACATTAATTGCAAGTTTTATAGGATTTGGCACTCAGGAAGTACTTATAAACAACCGCGATATTATCCCCATTACGCTTGAGGAAAGCCAAACAGGGTTAAATGAAGTAGTTGTTACCGGTTATACCAGTACAGTACGTAAGGATTTAACAGGTTCCATAAGTACGGTAAATATGGCCGACCTGCAAAAAGCTCCTGTTCAGTCGTTTGCCGAAACGTTGGCCGGCAGGGTGCCGGGTATCCAGGTGGTATCTCCAGATGGTAAGCCAGGTTCACAACCTACTATTTTGATACGTGGTTTAGGATCGCTTACCCAGGATAGCTCGCCGTTGTATGTTATTGACGGTGTGCCTATTGAAAGCCCCGATAATAACATGATAGACCCGGCCAATATCGAAAGTATATCAGTACTTAAAGATGCTTCGGCAACAGCCATATATGGTTCCAGAGGTGGTAATGGTGTAATTGTTATTACAACTAAAAGAGGGAAAAAAGGTCCGTCAAAAGTTGACTATAGCGGATATTATGGTATAAATCAACCCTACAAGTTTTATAAGCTATTAAGCCCTTATGAGTTTGTGCGGTTGGCGCAGGATCAGTTCCCTACCAATAACCCATACTTAACAAATGGTAAGACCCTGGAAGATTACCGTGACGTAAAAGGCAGCGACTGGCAAGATCAGCTGATCAGGACCGGTGTATCTAATAATCATTCATTAATGGTTTCGGGCGGAAACGAAAATACCAATTATGCCATATCGGGTAACTATGTTAATCAAACAGGTATCATTATAGCATCAGATTATACCAGATATCAAGGTAAAATATCGCTTGATCAAAAAGTAGGATCAAAAGCAAAGGTGGGCGGTACTTTAACATACACCCGTAATATGACAACCGGAGGTGACCCTTCGCCGGGATCAACCTCATCGTTGTTTTTTAGTGCCTATACTTACCGCCCGATTGCAGGCCCGTCGTTCGGCGACTTCCCTCTGGAAGATCTGTTGTATGATCCGGATAACAGTTACCCAACCGATGCACGCTTAAATCCTATTATATCATACCAAAACGAGTTAAGGAACAAGATCAATAAAAACGTGATTGGCAATGTGTATATTGACTATAGCATCCTTAAAAACCTGAAATTTACTATCAGGGGGTCAATTAACTCGACCGACCAGCGTACCGAAGCATTCAACAATACCAAAACCCGGAGCGGTGGGAAATATGGAACAATTGGGGTGAATGGCTCGGTTTTAAATGGGATAATTGATGTATATACTAATACTAACCTGCTACAATACGATAACGTCTTTGGAGACAAGCATCACTTGACTGTACTACTAGGTACAGATTTACAACGCACCAACTATAAATCGTTTGGGTTGAGTTCAAACTTTATACCTGATGAAAGATTGGGCTTGAGCGGCATTGACGTTGGTATAGTACAACAAAACGGCGCGGTTGCCCGGATATCCTATAACACACTTGAATCCGGCTTTGGTAGCGTAGGCTATAACTATGCTGGTAAATATTATATAAGCGGTACTTTCCGGGCTGATGGTAGTTCGAAATTTTCGGATAATCGTTGGGGGTACTTCCCATCTGCCGCCGTTAAGTGGAAGCTGAGCGAGGAGGCGTTTATGAAAAAGCAAACTATTATTTCGGACGCTAATATCAGGGCAAGCTATGGTACTGCCGGTAACAACCGTGTAGGTGATTTTGACTATGTAGCCAACTTAAACTTTACCAGCCAATTGTATTTAAATGGTGGCCTTGTTGGGTTTAATGCCGTTACCAGCACACTGCCTAATCCAACATTGAAATGGGAAACCGATACCAAACAGAATATAGCAGTTGATCTGGGATTTTTAAATGACCGCATTAACTTAACTGTAGAATATTATCATAATAAAGTTACGGATTTGCTGTACCGTACCCCGCTGCCTGGCAACGTTGGTTACACATCTGCCATTCGTAATATTGCCAGTTTAAGCAACCGTGGTGTTGAGATCACTTTAGGTGCAGATATAATCAAAAGCAAAAATTTTGATTATTCTACCAATTTCAATATATCGTTCAATAAAAACCGGTTAGATGCTTTATCCGATCCAAGTGAAGAAGGCCTTACTACCAATGTAAACTGGGATCCAAACTTTACCAGCATACCAGCCTTTATATCAAAAGTTGGCGGGCCGCTGGGCCAGATCTATGGATACATATCTGATGGTTTATATCAGTTAGAGGATTTTGATAAACAACCAAATGGGACTTACCTTTTAAAAGCAAATTTGCCCTTAAACGGGCCGACACAAAGCCGTGCTTCTATGGTACCCGGTATGGAAAAATATCGTGATATTAATAATGATGGTACTATAAACGATAACGATAAAACTGTTATAGGCAATGGCTACCCGATACATGTAGGTGGCTGGAGCAATAATTTCCGCTACAAAAACTTCGACCTTAACATGTTTTTCCAATGGTCGTATGGTAACGATATCATCAATGCTAACCGAATTTGGTTCACTGGTGGTTCTGTGACCTTCCGTAGTAATTTGGGCCCTCAAAATGCCTTTGCCGATTATGCCAACCGCTGGACAATTAATAATACTAATACTGACATAGCCAAAATAGGGCAAAACAGTGCTGTATATTCTACCCGTTATGTTGAGGATGGATCATATCTCAGGTTAAAAGCGTTTAATGTGGGCTACAATTTCCCTCAAAAATGGTTAACCCGATATAAAATAAACAGGTTAAGGGTGTTTGTTTCTGCAGCTAACCTGTTTACTATAACAGGCTACAAAGGTTATGATCCTGAGGTATCTACTTACTCAACAGCGTTAAGCCCTGCTTTAGATTATTCAAGCTATCCGCGTCCCATCACCATAACCGGTGGCATTAACTTATCGTTATAATTTAAACTAAAATATATGAAAAAGATATTTACAACAAGTTTAATAGCTTTAACGCTGCTTTGCGGCAGTTGTAAAAAAATTCTTGATACCAAGCCTCAGGATTTTTTATCACCCGATCAATATTTTGCCAAGCCTGAAGATGCTACTGCAGCTTTAGGAGCAGCCTGGCAAATGCTTACTAAAAGAGAAGTGCTTGGCGGTTATTACCAGTTCCGTTACCAAACATCCGACGATTGCTATACTAATTTATCTGCGGCTTTCCCGGCAAACCTTGGTTTAACAGCGTCTGATCCGCAATGGGCCACAAGGTGGAACTACATGTATCAGACAATACAATATGTTAATATTTTATTGGCTAATCTGCCACGCGTACCTATGGACGAAACCCAGCGGGGCATAATTAAAGGCGAAGGTTTATTCCTGCGTGGCTTTATTTATTACGAATTGGTTAAAGAGTGGGGCCCCATACCGGTTAGATTGACACCGTCAACCGATCCAACCGATGTAAACTTACCTGCTACACCAATAAAAGATGTGTATGCGCTGATTTTAAAAGATCTTAAAGACGCTGAAGCTTTAGTGCCTGCCGCGACAGTGGCTAACTACGGAGGTGCCGGCTATGCTTCTAAATCAACAGTGCAGGCTATACTGGCCCGTGTTTGTTTAACTATGGCAGGATTTCCGCTTAACGATGTTTCTAAATACCAGGACGCCAAAGATTGGGCGCAAAAAGTGGTGGACTCAAAACTCCATTCGCTAAATACTGATTTTACCCAGGTTTTTAAAAACTATGCAAATGGCACAATTGATAAAAAAGAATCTATCTGGGAAATCGATTTTAACTACGTATCAGGCAACTCTAATCCATCAGGCAGTATTGGATACCTAGATGGTATTAGGAATACCAACGTCGCCTTTGGTGCCTCTGTTGGACAATACAACGTAACCAGGAAGCTGATCCTTTCTTACGGATCTTTTACGGCTACAAAAGATCTTCGTCGCGACTGGACTTGCACTCCGTTTAAATGGCATGTGGTTAATGGCACTGAGCAATCTGATGCGGATATTGACGCTAACAAGGTATTCTTTACATCGGCCCAGCTTTATGAGCGGTATTTTGCCAAATTCAGGCAATATTTTGGCCCGCTTCCTGCCCAGGTATCCAGTCAGTCGCCGGTTAACTGGCCGGTTGTGCGTTACTCGGATGTGCTGTTGATGTTAGCCGAAGCCGAAAATTATTTAAATGGACCTACGGCGCTGGCGTACTCGTGCATTAACCAGGTAAGAGAGAGAGGCTGGGGCAAAATGCAGCCTGGCGCCACAAATATTACCGAAGCTGACGAGCCGGCCGGATTAAGTAAAGCTGCTTTCCAGGCTGAGCTACAAAACGAGCGTTTCAGAGAATTGGCCGGCGAGGCGTTACGGAAAAATGATTTAATACGCTGGGGCATATTTGTACCTACTATAAAAGCGCTATTGTCAGATATAACCGATACTGCTGCACCTGCCGAAACCAATAGGGGTACCGCGAGCGGAAGCGCCTATTTCGCTGTATTGAATTTGAATAAAATTACTGGCCGCGACCTGTTATGGCCTTACCCAACTTCAGAGTTGCAATATAATAAGGCCCTTAAACAAAATGAGGGCTGGTAACATCAATCCATTAAGAAATATATAGAAAAATGAGAACAAATCTAAAATACTTATATAAATGCTTTGGTGTAGGCCTTGTAGGATTGCTAATACTACCGGGTTGCAAAAAGCAATCGATTGAAACGCCCAATTTTGATGTAAGCGTTGAAAAAACAGACTACGCAATAAACGAACCTGTGGTATTTACATTTTCAGGAACTGCTGATGTAGTGACTTTTTACTCAGGTGTAAAAAGCCCGGTTAACGCTGAATACAAGAATAAAGACCGGGTATCCGTTGTTGGCAAACCGCAGTTACAGTTTACATCGCTACGTACCGGAGCCGGCACGCAGGCCAATACGCTTAGTGTACTAATGTCAAGGGACTTCGCGAACGCGTTCAACGCGGATGACATCCAAAAAGCCACGTGGGTTGATTTAACCTCAAAGGCAACATTATCAACCGGTACAGATACGCAATCAGGAGTTATTGATTTATCCGACCAATACACCCCCGGTACATCGGTCTTCCTGGCCTTTAAATACACAGCCAAAAAAGATGCCGTCGCTGCACAACCCACATGGGCAATAAAAAGTCTTGCCCTTGATAACGTAGCGGCTGACGGCACGGTTACCTCAGTTGCCACGACAGCGTCAACCTGGGGAACGTACAGTATATTAAACTCGGCAAACAACTGGTCGTTTAACGCTACTGCGTTAACCTTTACCGGCGGCGCTATTAATGCTGATGATAACGAAGATTGGATCATCAGCCAACCCATCCAGCTTAATCGCGCTCAACGTGCTTTTGGTGTGAGTGTTAAAATTAGTGCTACAACAAAATTAACCACTTACAAATTTGCCGGCTATCCGGCAGCAGGCACCTATACAGTATCCTTTGAGGCTATTAACGCCAACAAATGGGATAACAAGCAAACAGTTAAAGAACTTACGATAAACGTTAAATAGCTTTTAATCTAAAGATCAATGAAAAAGATCACTACAAAAATATCCATAGCAATTGTACTGCTCTGCCTTATTGGCCTGGCTGGTTGCAAAAAATTAGCATCATATGATTATCCGCCGGATAGCGCTACGCCATATGTATTAATTACTAATGATAATAATTTCTCCATATTTAAAATAGCCGTTGACAGGGCCGGTCTTGCCGGATTGCTAAGTAGCAACGATGCTTATACTGTATTTGCGCCTAATAACACCGCCTTTACCAATGCGGGATATCCGCAAACACTTATACAAACGCTGCCTTTGGCAGAGGTGATTACCCTGGTAAAGAATCATATAATTGCAGGTAAGCTTGATGCAACTACAATCACTGCTCCTAAAGCTACACTTAGTGGAAGGCAAATTAGCGTGCAGAAAATAGGGACAACATACTATGTTGAAGGGGGAGATATCCTCAACAAAAATCTAAAAACTACCGGCGGTTATTTAAATACCATAAACAGGTTAATTTATAGCAGGCCAACAATTTTAGATGTAATTACTGCTTATACCGCCAACTTTACTGTGGCTGCACAACAATATACTTACTTGCAGGCTGCTATTACAAGAGCAAGCACAGGCAGCACTAATTTTACAGCCTTATTTACCGGTACCGAACCATATACCTTATTTGCACCCAATAATGATGCTTTTATTACTGCCGGTTATGCAACTGTAGCAGCGGTAACGGCAGCAGCTCCCGATGTTTTAGGCAACCTGCTTAAATATCAAATGATGCAGGGTACAAAACTTACCTCGGCTTTTGATAGTGTGGCGGTAAAAGCATACAACGGTACCAACATTTATTTCGATATCGCCAAAAACAGCGCAAATATAACCTCGTGGTATGCTAATGGCGTACTTTTTGGTAACGCGGGTGGAAACCTCACTGCAAATAACGGGGTGGTACACGCTGTAGGGAGGTTTTTTCCAACGCCAATTACTACAACTACCCTTGATCGTATTAACGCAGATGCTACGCTAACCATGTTCGCGGCGCTTATACAACGCGCCAGCACTGCCGACCCGAAATATAATTTCACAAGCTTTTTATCAAGTACGTCATCATTCACTGTATATGCCGTAAACAATACCGGCTTAATAGCTGCCGGGTATGCCAATGTAGCTGCGATTAATGCCGAGAGTCCAGAAAAACTGGCCGCGATACTAAAATTACATATCGTACCTAAAAGAATAAATAATATCAGCGTTGCCGAGGGTGGTACCGTTACTTCTTTATCAGGCACAACTCTTACTATTAATACCACCAGCGGATATAAAGTAAAAGGCCCGTCAAACCCGGCTGCTATTGCGGTGGCTACAGGGAACGTAGTAACAACAAATGGGATACTAAATATTATTGGCACATTGCTGACGCCGTAATAGTTATGAAGAAGGTATTGTACGTTTTTGTGCTGTTGGTTGGAGCCGGCACGGCAGTGTTTGCGCAAAGCAAACAACAGGTAGAAGGATTTGATACCGTAGTTTTCCACTACAATGCAAATAGAAGCAGGCCCGCGATGGATTTCAGAGGCATGACCAAAGGCTATATGACAGCTGGATGGTGGGCACCCGGACAAATGCAAAAAAATAGGCTGTCGTGGAAAACAGCAGCGGTAACCAATAAGGCACCTACCACTTTCTCGTTCATAGCTGCAACCAGCGTTCTGCCCCCTGAAATTACTGTAGGGCCGCAAGTGAGGTTAACAGTTAACGGCCATTATGCGCTCACATTTACGCTGGGCCGCATGAAGGACTATACCTGGCATGAGGGGGAGTACGAACTGAAATACATCTCTAAAAGAGTAGAATTTCCGTACACCAGCGCCCATCGCGAATTTGGCCTGAATGGCAACAGCGGTATCTACCAGTTGAGTGTGCCGACATCGGCTGTAGAAGCCGGCAAGGCAGCCTTAATTGAAATAGAGGTACTTCCGTTTGAAAGATGGCATAACGGCTGGTTTATGATAAAAAGCTACCACGATGTATTGCAGGCAAGCACTATAGCTTCACTCCAGGCCCAAATTAACACTTTACGGGCAGATGCTAACCTTTTTAACGAGCAAACGCACATTCTGGCTACACAGCTATACAGCAAAATGCTGGGTACCGATAAGTATCAGCACAGCGTGATCTACACCAACGGTTATCGCCATATTCATCCTGCGGATATTATAAAATTACAAAACGGAGAAATGTTATTGATGGCCCGTGAGGCTACCGAACATTATGCCAACGATGGCGATGTAATTATGCTGCGCAGTAAGGATGGCGGCAAAACATGGGGCGAAAAACAGGTAATTGGGGGTGTTAAAGATTTGGATGAACGCGAAGGCTGCGGTATTCAATTAAAGGATGGTACCATCATCGTCAGCATGTTTTATAATAACAATTATACCGTTGATGGTACCTATAACTGGGAGGGCAAAGGCAAACTGCCGCCAACAGATAAGCCCCGCCTGGGTTCCAACCTTATCCGGTCTACAGATAATGGACATACCTGGTCGACCATGAATAATATTGATCTTACCGGCATGCCATTTAAAGGTATTGAAGGACCGACTGATGCGCCGATTGAGATGCCGGACGGTTCGGTATTGATGGGTGTAATTGGCTATGGCATTGATGGTGATAGCAAGAATGTTGGTTCTGTGATGATCAAATCAACCGACAAAGGCAAAAGCTGGAAATATCTTTCAACTATAGTGGGCGATCCGGGAGGTAAATACGAAGGCTTTAGCGAACCCGGTATAGTACGCACTAAATCGGGCCGCATTGTAGCCGCCATGCGTAATAAACAGGATGAAAATAATATCTACACAACCTACTCTGATGATGACGGCAAAACCTGGGTGCCTATAATTAAAACAGATATGATAGGCCACCCGGCAGATTTAATTCAACTGCAAGATGGCAGAGTGATGGCTACCTACGGCATTAGGGAAGGTCCGGGCCGCCATTCTGAGCCCGGGGGTATAAGAGCTTGCTTTAGTAACGATAACGGTAAAACCTGGGACATTAAAACAGAAGTGCAATTGCGCAACGATTTTATTAATTGGGATGTCGGGTATCCCGAATCTATCCAATTTGATGATGGCAGCGTGATGACTGTTTATTACTTTAACCTGTTTGGTAAATATTTCCTGGGATCAACATTCTGGAAACCTTAACAATACGGCCATAGCCAACTTTTTTAAACCCGCTGAATCGAAAGTTAGCGGGTTTTTTCTTTAGGATGATTTTCTTATCCGCAATTAAATCATAAAATGATTTTGTAGTTTTTTATCATTTGTTAGCTTTACAGCTCATTCAGATTTACCACTATAAACTATTGTTCATGAAACACACATTCAGGAAGCTAAATCTCCTTGTCCTAAGTTTGATAACGGCTTGTGCCGGCATAGTAAAGGCGCAGGATAAATTACCGGCTTATCCGTTAATTACGCACAATGCTTATTTCAGCATCTGGTCTACCACCGATAAATTGAACGAGTCTGTTACCAAACATTGGACAGGAAAAGACCAATCAATTTTGGGCGTGATTAAAGTTGACGATAAATTTTATCGCTTTATGGGCCAGCCGTCACTACAATATAAAATTGTATTGGCTGCAACTGATGAACAGGCGTACACTGTAGCCTATACTAATGATGCGCCTGGCGATGGCTGGGAAAAGCCTGACTTTGCCGACGGTAGCTGGAAAACAGGTGCAGCCCCATTTGGCGATGAACGTGCCAAACAGGGCACCAACTGGCGCAGGGGCGACCTTTGGGCACGACGTAAGTTTACCCTGAACGAAGTGCCAACAGGAAAGCTGTTCCTGAAAATATTTTATGATGATAACATTGAAGTATTTATAAACGGCAAACAAGTATTCCGCAAAAGAGGGTGGAATGATGGATTAGATACGTTCCCATTAGCCGATGCATCAGCTTTAAAAACCGGCGAGAACGTAATGGCTATCCATATCAAAAATACCGCAGGCGGCAGCTATTTGGATGCAGGTTTGGTAGAAGGTGTTGAAGATAAAAGCGTAGATGCTGTAGTACCGGCTGAACAAACAAATGTACAAGTAACAGCAACCCAAACCTTTTATACCTTTAAATGCGGCCCTGCAAGTCTGAAAGTTACGTTCACTTCGCCGTTAATAATGAGCGATCTCAATCTATTTTCATCCCCGGTATCCTACATCACTTACCAGGCCAGATCAACCGATGGGAAAAAGCATAACATTAGCGTTTACCAGGGCGTAAGCAGTAATGTAGCGGTAAACACGCCATCGCAAGCCGTACAGGCATCTGCTTACAGTAAAAATGGATTAAGAATATTAAAAACAGGTACTGTAGATCAACCGGTATTACAAAAGAAAGGTGATAACCTGCGTATCGACTGGGGATATGCTTACGTAGCAGCTCCGGCTGTTTTGGGTGCTAAACAATATATAACCGGGGATAAAGACGCTATTGGCTCGTTTGCTAAAAACAAATATACATCAACTACCGGCAGCGGCAAGCAGTTAATGTTAAACGTAGTTTTGCCTTTAGGCCTTGTTGGTACAAGCGCGGTAAGCAAATATACCATGATAGGTTATGACGATCTGTACTCAGTACAATACTTTGGTACTAAACTTCGCCCATGGTGGCGCAATGCCCCGGGCGCTACAATGGATGGTGCTTTAACCAAAGCAAGCAAAAACTACGCTGCGGTTATAGCTAAATGTAACGCTACCGATAAATTAATTTATGCTGATGCCTTTAAAGCAGGCGGCGAGCAGTATGCAAAATTATGCGACATGGCTTATCGTCAAAGTATAGCTGCGCATATTTTGGTTAAAAGCCCGCAGGGCGATATTCTATGGTTATCAAAAGAAAACTTTAGCAATGGCTCTATCAATACGGTTGACGTAACTTATCCATCTGCACCGTTATACCTGTTATATAATCCAAACTTAATGGCTGGTATGCTTAACGGTATTTTTTATTACAGTGAAAGCGGTAAATGGAAAAAGCCTTTCGCAGCGCACGATCTTGGTACTTATCCGTTAGCCAATGGCCAAACTTATGGCGAGGATATGCCAGTTGAAGAGTGCGGAAACATGATAATTTTAGCTGCTGCTATTGTTAAGGCACAGCACAATCCGGGCTATGCTAAAAAACATTGGCAAACCTTAACCATCTGGACTAACTATTTAGCTGAAGCAGGTTTTGACCCGGGTAACCAATTATGTACTGATGACTTTGCGGGCCATTTAGCGCACAACGCTAATTTGTCTGTAAAAGCAATTGTAGCTATTGGCGCATATGCCCAAATGGCCAAGCTATTAGGCGATAATGCAACCGCACAAAAATACAGTGCAATGGCGGCAGATTACGCCCAGAAATGGATAGCTAAAGATGATGCAGGCGACCACTATGGTTTGGTTTTCGATAGCAAAAATACCTGGAGCCAAAAATATAATATGGTATGGGATAAGGTTTTGAACTTAAATCTGTTCCCGCAAAAAGTATATGATACCGAGATGGCTTTTTACTTAAATCATCAAAACGAATTTGGTTTGCCGTTGGATAGCCGCAAGACCTACACAAAATCCGACTGGATAATGTGGACAGCTGCTATGGCAGACAAAAAATCGGACTTTGACGCTTTACTAAAACCGGTATTTAAATTCGCGACAGAAACCCAATCGCGCGTACCACTAAGCGACTGGCACGAAACCACTACCGGAAAAATGGTAGGCTTCCAGGCACGTAGCGTAATTGGCGGTTACTGGATGAAAGTTTTAAGGGATAAACCGATCTTGAAATAAGCTGGATCAATTAAATAACGTTAAAAAGCCTTAGGTGAAAACCTAAGGCTTTTTGTTTAGTTATCCTGCGGATGAAACAACTGCTGGCTCCAAACCTCGAAAAATGAATGCTCCTTGCCGTTACCTGCCGATGCATAATCGCACAGCGTAATACTTACAGCTGCGGGCCCCTTTTCGGTATTAGCTTCGGGTAAAAAGTTTGCTTTATAAAGCACCAGGATCTCATCGCCGGTGTTATTTGGTACTTCGGTAAGATTGATATAACCGTTTTTATCAGAAAAAGGTTTCATATATGCGCCAATACCTGTTCCTTCAAATCGGGTATCCCTGGCTAATACAATAGGGCCTCTAACTATGGCCATGCTTTGCAAAGTTGTGCCGGTTTGTATAACACGGCCGCGCATATCTAATTGTAAGGATATCTTATCGCCGGTTTTCCAGGTGCGTTTAATTTTAGCGTAGCTGCCCGGTTGTATATCATTGATAGCCTCACCGTTTACAATTAGTTTGTTGACTTTACTCCAGGAAGGTATGCGGATCCTGATTTCCAATTCTTCGGATTTTGATAGCTCAACATCCATATCGATCGAACCCGATCTTGGATAGGTTGTATGTTGATTTAAACTAATGGCTTGACCTTTAGGGCTTTTTAATTTATAGGTTCCATCAGCAAAATAGTTAACCTGTAAACCTGTTTGTGTTTCCATGAGCATGTGCATAGGCAGAAGAAATAAACCCCGCGGCCCGCTTGCCTCGCAGCAATTTAACCCCATGCCGCATTGTTCGCTGCCTAATAACCGCTGACCGTTTAATGGTGTATACTTTGCCCAGCTGGCACCCTTATTACTTAGCGAACCAAGCAAAGCATTATAGTAGGTCTTTTCAACCTCGTCAGCATATTTAGCATCGCCTGTAAGGCGTAATAATTGCTCGGTAAGCTTCAGCCACGTCACAGTAACGCAAGTCTCCTGGAAGTGATTTATGGGCGTATTCTCAACCGCCTTGCCGCCAAACCACATCTCGGTTGATGCGCCTGAGCCAACAATATCTATCTCTGTCTTTTTAATATTTGCCCACGTATCCTCAACTGCTTTTTTATAAGTTTCGTTGCCGGTTATGCGGTAAAGCTCCAATAAACCTTCGTAGCACGACATCATTTCATAAGCCTTTTGTCCCTGCTCATAACTATACCATTTTTTTGGTTTCGGGAAACGGTCGGCCACATTGGTATGGGCTTTACTTATCAGGTGAGGGCCCTGCGGTGTTTCCCATTGGCGAACGATTTCCTGTGCAAAGTCCAGGTACTTTTTATTACCGGTGCGATTATAAAGCAGGCAAATAGGTTCTAATACTGATGATGCCGCCATACCGCGGTAATTCCCTTTAGTTACTATAACCTCATCCTTTTTATTCAGCTCATCAATCAGGTTATCTGCAACGCGAATTGCGCCCTGTAAGCTCTTTTTATCTTTGGTTATATCATAATAAGCCATCAGCCCTAACATGCAGTATTTTCGGCCCCAAATGTCCCATTCTTCCAAACGGTGGGCTTCGGCATAATTACCTATGTAGCCGTCAGCCGTTTGGTTAGCTAATAAGCCGGTAACTGCATGGTCAAGCACGGCTTTTAATTTAGCATCAGGTTGATATTTATATGCCAATGCAGCAGATGTGAACCATTTGCCCCAGAACTCGCTTTGCCATAAATGCGCTTCGGTTCTGTTTTCGGGTTTAAAGGCGTTAACTAAGCGGTCAACGTCTTGAGCCAGGATGCGGTTGTTCAAATCGTCTGATAATCGCGTAGCGAGGTAGCCATTTAAGTGCACTTCGGTACCAGGGGATAACGCGTCTTTTACAGCCGGTTTAACATTTTGAGCATAGCTGGCACTTAAACAAAACGGTATTGCCAGTAAGGCGAATAACTTTTTTAATTTATTCATGGATATTAAAGCGTTAATAAAAACTGTGGTCTATAATTAGGTAATGTAAATATTACAGCTAAATTTATCTATAATTATCAGCAATACTATAATTTAACCAATATTTGTATAGACAACTTCGTCGACCAATTATATTATTACGCTTATGAAGACTTTTAAATACCTGTTAACCATAGGTCTTTTTTTGCTGGCAGCTATTGCCAACGCGCAATTGGTGACGGCAGACGTTAAGCTTCCGACCCACCCAAGGATACTATTATTGGCAGGGCAGGAAAAAGAGTTGTTGGCTAATATAAATGCGGATGCTAACCTGCTTAAAGTTCACCAGGCGATAATAAAAAACTGTGATGCCATGATCAACATCCAGCCGGTTCATTATCAAAAAATTGGTAAGCGGTTATTGGGGGTTTCAAGAGAGACCCTTCACCGGATATTTTATTTATCCTATGGTTACCGGATGACCCATAATGACCTTTACTTAAAACAGGCAGAGAAAGAGCTGATAGCAGTATCATCATTTGCAGACTGGAACCCGACACATTATCTGGACGTTGGCGAAATGACCATGGCGGTAGCAATAGGCTATGATTGGCTATACAATGATCTGTCTGAAAGTACAAAGGTATTGGTTAGGGATGCTATCGTAAATAAAGGCATCAATACATCATTAGATAAAGCTTATAATAGCTGGCTAAGGGTAATCAACAACTGGAACCAGGTTTGTAACGCCGGGATCACTTACGGGGCTTTGGCGACTTACGAAGATCATCCTGATCTGTCGGTGCAAATGATAAACCGTGCAATTAATTCTGTCGACCTGCCTATGGAAGCTTACGCACCGGATGGTGCTTATCCCGAAGGGTATGGCTATTGGGAGTACGGCACATCATTTAATGTTATGCTGATAAATGTTTTAGAAACTGCGTTCGGTAAAGACTTTGGTTTGTCGGGAAAGCCGGGTTTTTTGAAAACGGCGGGCTACCTGGAAAGTATGACAGGTGCTAAAGGTGTGCCTTTTAACTATTCCGATTCGGGCGCGGGGCAGGATTTTAATCCGGCCATGTTTTGGTTTGCAAATAAACTAAATGATCCATCGCTTTTATGGACACAAAAGGAGGAGTTGGCAACACGCGCTGTATCGAAAAACCGATTGCTGCCTGCTACCTTAATTTGGAGCAAAGGGATCCCATCAGCTAAGATCACCCCACCTAAAGCTACCATGTGGGTAGGTGGCGGGTTAAACCCCGTAGCCATGATGCGTACAGCCTGGGGCGGTCCTAATGCTATTTTTGTCGGGGTAAAAGCCGGTTCGCCATCAGTAAACCACGCACATATGGATGCGGGTTCGTTTGTAATGGAAGCTGATGGCGTGCGGTGGGGGATTGATCTTGGAATGCAGGATTATGAGTCGCTGGAATCAAAAAAAGTGGACCTGTGGAACAACAAACAAAACTCGCAACGCTGGCAAATACTAAGATACAATAACTATAACCATAGCACACTAACAATAGATAACGCTTTACAATTAGTAAAAGGCTCAGCAACTATTGTTAGTTCATCTGCAAATCCTGCATTTCAAAATGCTATTGTTGATCTGAGCTCTATTTATGCTGATAAGGTTGCCAAAGCAACACGCGGGGTAGCCATAGTGGATAAGAAATATGTGATAGTAAGGGATGAATTAGAATCGTCGGATAGTATAACAGTAAGATGGTCGATGGTTACAAGCGCCACAGTCACCCTTGATAAAAATAGCGCCACTTTAACTAAGGATGGTAAAACCTTGTTATTACAGGCATCGGGCAAGTTTCCTGTCGAAATGAAAACGTGGTCGACGGCCCCGAAGATGGATTATGATGCTCCAAACCCCGGCACATGTGTGGTTGGTTTAGAAATGAAGATTCCGGCGCATACCAAAGGATTTATTAATGTCGCACTTATCCCGCAGGGAACTAAACCAGTTAACCCACAAACCAAAACCCTGGCCCAGTGGCCAAAAAACTGATGATATGAAAAGTAAGCTAATAATAGCCGTGCTGCTTGCCTGCGCCCTTAAAACAATGGCGCAGCAACCTGCTGCAAATGCTCGTAATCGTGGCCGTTTCCAGGTGGGCGATGTTACAACCGATCCGGGTGTACGCGACCCCTGCATGGCTAAAGAAGGCGATACCTACTATGTTTATTTTACCGGCGGCGGGATCCAGGTATGGGCGTCAAAAGATATGAAGAGCTGGACTAAGCAGCCGTCAGTTTTCTCGGTAGCCCCTGAATGGGTTGCACAAAGGTTGCCCAGTTTTAAAGGCCTTGGCTTTTGGGCGCCCGATCTGAGTTTTCATAACGGCTTATGGTATTTGTATTATGCTACGTCTATTTTTGGGAAGAATACATCAGTTGTAGGTGTAGCCACCAATAAAACGCTGGATCCCAACTCGAAAGATTACAAATGGGTTGATGGGGGTATGGTTGTACAATCTGTAACCGGGCGTGACGATTGGAATGCTATTGACCCTAACCTGGCAGTTGATGAGAACGGTAACGGCTGGCTAAGCTTTGGCTCGCATTGGAACGGATTAAAATTAGTTAAGCTGAACCCCGATTTTAAAACCATCGCTGAGCCGCAGGAATGGTACACCATAGCCAGCCGCCCGCGCGATTATAAATATACCGATCCTGAACCAGGTAACGGCCAGATCGAGGCGCCATTCATCTTTAAAAAGGATAAATATTATTACCTCTTCGTGTCATGGGATAGCTGTTGCTCGGGCGTGAATAGTACCTATAATGTAAGAGTTGGCCGATCTGAAAAGATAACCGGGCCTTATATGGATAAAGAAGGTGTTAATATGGCAAAGGGCGGTGGTACTTTAGTACGCGGCGGTGATACAGGCGATAATAAAGTTTTCTATGCGCGAGGGCATAATTCTGTCGAGACCTTTGATGGGGTTGACTACATAGCTTATCATGCTTATACAACTACTTATGAGCGTTTAGGTATAGAAAAGCTAGCCTGGGAGAATGAGTGGCCGGTAGTAATTGTTAAGAAATAATAGTTTAAAAAAGAAAGCCTCCCTAACGCTGGGAGGCTTTCTTAATTTGTTATTTCTGCTGATCGAAATTTATCCAGCTTAGGTTTACCCAGCCTCTTCTGTTAGCAGGTGTTTTTGTGAAAACAAAATAAAGGTCGTGTTTTCCCTGCGGATCAGTTATGGCAGCGGCTTCCTGGATGGTGTTATCATTACCGTTGCCTTTAATGTTAAAAGTGCTGATAACGGCTCCGGTAGGTGAATCTGTATGCACCTCTATTTTAGCCGCGTTTCTTGAGGAATAACTGTAAGTAAGTTGGCTGATGTTTTTAAGATCGATATCCTTAAATAAAAGATAGGCCTGATCTTGCTCCAGGGTTGCCACCGTATTTATTTTAGGCACTTTTTCATACTTATCGGCACTATTGGCATACACCTTTGCCGGGCGTAATACTAACGACTCGGTAGTAGTAAGCGGGGTTATAGCGCCGCCTTTGTCGGTGTACGACGCTGTTAGAATATACCTGCCTGCATCGGCTGATGTAAGGTGATCTTTAAGCGTTACGTTTCCTTCGCGCGGTAAAGCAACCGCTACCTTTTTATCGTTGAGCGTTAAAATGTATTTTACAATTTCTGATGCATCATCTTTACTTAACTGCGGGTGCGCGCTCATTGCATGTTCGCCCCAATTGCCGTTACCGCCTTTGATGATTTTTGTGGCTAACATATCCACAGCATCTTTATTGGTTGCGTAACGCTTGGCAACTTCTACGAATGCAGGCCCTAATACCTTTGTGTAGGTTTGATGACAGGCTTTGCAATCGCTCTTAGCCATTAATGCCTTGCCATAGTTGTAAGTAGGGGCGATAGCCTGGTGCCCCATTAAGGTTTGGCTATTCTCAACCCGTGCTATGTAATTGATGTTTATCTTGGTTCTTTTAGGATCAATTACTTTGTCTTCGCGATCTTTTATTGCCACTTTGTAATTAAATACCTGTTCGCCAGGGAAGAAGAAGGTGCTGTTTGCTTCTGTGCTTATAGCTACTTGTGGCAGCGTGTTGCCAACTTTAATTAGTTTGGTATCTGTTGATGTTTTACCACCGGCATCGGTAACTTTTAAAGTTATTTTATAGATGCCATTTTTACGGAAAGTGTAAACCGGTGTCTCGGCAGTTGATATTACCGTTTGGCTGTTTAGTAACCATTTGTAGGTTAGCTTATCATCAGCATCATTATCAAAACTTTTTTGGTTGAGGGTTACTTTATAAGGCATCAGGCCGATGGTATCCTGGGTGGTAATTTTTGCTATAGGCGCACGGTTGCCGCCATTGTAATCCACCCGTACCAGCCGCGCATCGGGGTTATCCAGCCCGTATGCCGAACCATATTCCAGAACATAGAAAGAACCATCAGTGCCAAATTTCATGTCGATAGGACGTCTGAAATCACCGTTGCTTTCCATTAACTGCTCTAAACTTGAATAATCATTATTGGCATCCATGCGGACACCAAAGATCCAGCTGCGCATATAGTCGCCCACAAATAAAACTTTGTCGTAATACTCAGGGAACTTGGTTTTAGATTTAAGCGCGGCATTATAATGATATACCGGCCCGCCAATAATACACCTGCCGCCTTTGCCTAATATCGGGAACTCCGGTGAAGTATCATACGGGAACCAAACCATTGCCTTTTGCGCTGGTGGTAAAATCCTCAACCCGGTGTTATTAGGCGACGCATTTTCCGGCGCGTTAACATCAAACAGCTCGCCGATGGCTTTAGTCGTAAAATCGTATTTGTTATAGGCTTTGTTATCGCCGACAAAAAATGGCCAGCCAAAGTTTCCGGCCTTTTTCGCTTGGTTTATCTCGTCATAACCGCGTGGACCTTGCTTGCCATTGGTTCCGGCATCAGGTCCGACTTCGCCCCAATATAAAATTGAGGTTTCAGGATCAACAGAGATGCGGTAAGGATTACGACAACCCATCACATAGATCTCTGGCCGGGTATTGGCCTGGCCCTTTTTAAATAAGTTAGCTTCAGGTATAGTATAAGTACCATTAGCTTCCGGATGAATACGCAACACTTTACCGCGCAGATCATTAGTATTACCTGCCGAGCGTTCTGCATCAAATGTTTGGCGGCCTGCACGCATATCAATAGGAGCGTAGCCTTCCGATTCGAACGGCACAGTATTATCGCCGGTTGATAAATAAAGGTTCTTGTTTTTATCCCAGGCTATTCCTCCGCCTGAGTGTGCGCTAACTTCTGCCTCTAACGGAACTTCGATGATAGACTTCTCTGAACTCAGATCAAGCTGGTTAGTTTTACTGATCCTGTATCGGGCAAGGCGGTTTACCAACCCCCCGTTGCCATCGGCAGAGTAGTAGAAATAGATATAGTTGTTCACCGCGAAATCAGGATCAATGGTCATGCCTAACATTCCTTGTAATATCTTCTCCACAGCCTTCACCGGGAATTTGCGCACTAATGTAGTTTGTTTGTTGACGGGGTTATAAGCATAAAAGTTGCCTGAGCGCTCTATGAAAAACACCCTTCCATCGGGTGCTACCGCAAGTTCCATGGGTTCATTTAAATCGTTATATAAAACGGTTTTGGTGAAGCGGTTGTCTTCGGGTTTTTTTAGTGCGGGAGCGGTGGTGCTGTGCAGCCTGGCATTATTGGTTGGCGTAGATTTTGGTTTACCGCCATCGGCAGTATTAAACGCAAACAACATTACCGAAACACCAAGCGCAGCACATCCGGCTATTAAAGGCTTAAAGTAATTTACTTTATTCATGAAAGAAGATTTTAGTTAGGTTTCCTTTTACAAGTCTACTATTTTACAACTTAACATTTAATTAATTTGCTGTAAGATTTTCAACATCAGTATTATTTGGACTTGTATACGCTTAATTTATACTGATAGTTAATGAGGAAATAGCGTTTTAATATCTGCTGTTCGGTGGTGCTAACAGAGTTGTTTCCGGCATAGCGCGTTACCGCTATATTTTGATCCAATAAGTCATATACCGAGATCTTTAATTGCCCGCGATCTTTCTTTAACATTAGTAAGGTAATAGCCAGGTTTACAATGTTAGATGATTTTGGAAAACCAGCAGCCACCTGCGGGTTAAAGCTATATCCATAGCGGGCGTCGAAAATTATTCGCGCAGGCCAGCGCAAACTAACATCAGTACCTACGGTATGTTTAAGTGTGGTTACCGCTGCGTAAGCAACCCCGCTATAATTTGTAAAGGCTGAATTTAAAGCGTAATTAGTGTTAAAACTTAGTGTTGAATTATAATTAAAGTTAATGTTTTGGATAACGTTAACGCTGTAGTTTGATTGCGTGCCCTGGTCGGCATTCAGGAAAAAGGCGCGGTGATTATAGTTGCCGTTAAAATTGGTACTTATACCAATTTGCCATTTTTTAGTTTTTTTGAATTGTTTACCCAGGTTACCGCCAAAATAAGCGTTGGTGCCGCTTCCCTGGTTTACATAGCTTTGTGTTTGCGCGCCGGTTGTACCGTCCTTTGTGGTTTTTTGTACAACGTTATTCTCTGTAAAGTTAAAGCCCGAATAAAAACTCATGTTTAACTGATGGTTATAATCATACTTGGAAAAGTTGACCGACAGGGCACGCACCTTGCTTGGTATTAAACCGGGATTACCTATCGTTCTGTAAAAATCACTGTATTTACGCTCGATAGGCACCATTTGATCTATTTGCGGTTGTTGCAGGCGCTCACTGTAATCAATAGAGAAATTCCGGGCATTTAACCTGAATATGGGGAAGAATGAATAATAACGTTTAGCAATATCCAACGATTTATCATCACTGAATTTATTTATCACGTATTGCAATTCGCCGTCCAGGCCAATTCTTATTGTTAACTTATCTGTGAACGCGTAACTGAATAAAGGGCGAAGGTTCTGTATAAAAGTATTGCGGTCAAGGTTTTTACTCAGGTTAAGCGATAACAGATCATATAATCCCGATGGTGATCTGTCATATACAAACCCCTGATCTGATGCGGTCATGTACCGGGTGTTCACTAAAAACTCCCCATTTAATTTTTTTGTGAATTGACGGTTGTAAGTTTCAGAGATCCCGCCCGAGTTATTGGCACGGTCATTATCGCCATTCCTGTCCTGGACATACGAAGCGATAGATGCTACATACGATGTTACATTGCTATAATTAAAATCGTCCGATCCGTTTTTACTCAGCGATAAGCTATGGTTAAGGGTGAATGAATCGCCGGGTCGTTTCAGCCGCGTGTAATAAGAGAAATTATGCGAGAACGTAGTATTGAATACCTTACTTGAAGTATTGCCGAATGACTTGGCCAGCTTACCTTGTGTATTGGCCGAATTGCCGGTAGTTGCTGTAGTATTTAATTGAGGTACAAAGTCCATATGCGGATCATAGCGTACCCGTACAACCGTATCCGGCACCCATTCAATCAGCCCGTTTATGCCATGTTTATTCTCATCGCGCCTTGAGATATTGGTCGATTCTGTATTAATAATGGTTTTGGTTAAGGTTTGCATCCCAACCGTTTTGGTACTATTATCCCTGATGGTATTGGTATAAAAATAGGACAAGTTCATTTTAAGCTTTTCGCCATAGTTATTATTGATGTTTAAACCTGCCGATGCCACGCTTTCAATCCCGCCACCGTATGAGCTTCCAAAAGTGCCATCCCAGGCTTGGCTGCCGCCCGACCGGTCAAAGCCGCCCATGGTATATAATTCGTTTGATGAAAAGCCGGTTTTATTAAGGTTGTTGGCGAGCCCTATTAAACTTACCTGTAAGGTATCCCTGAAATTGCTTAATATGCCACCCATCTCGTGCCTGCCGCGCGAGCCCATACCGGCGTAAACTTTACCCATGGTGCTCTTTTTGATCTTACTTTTCATTTTAAGGTTGATGATCTTACCCACCTCCATGTCGCTTAATTTATGGTCGGGGTCCTCTTCGCGGTCATCATAAACCTGGATCTTGTCAAGCATATCGGCATCCAAATTACGGGTGGCAACTTTTGGGTCGGTTCCAAAAAAACGTTTGCCATCAATTAAAAGCTTACTTACCTCTTTCCCGTTTATAAATATGGTACCGTCGTAGTTAACTTGTACGCCGGGTAGCAATCGTAGCAAGTCTTCAACTACTGCATTGGGCCGGGTTTTAAAAGTTTCCGTATTAAATTCTATCGTATCCTTTTTCATGATGATAGGCGTCCGTTCGGCTCTTACCACCACTTCGTTCAGATTTTTAGCGTCAAGTGCCAGCTTTCCCAGGTTTTTCGATTCGCCGGGTTTAAGGCTAAGCGTTTGGCGCAGCGTATTATAGGCCATCATAGATATAATGAGTTTAGTGCCTATATTGGTTGGAAGCCCCGAAAGCAGGAACGAACCATTTTTTTGAGTGATAGTATACGAGATCAGGGAAGTGTCTTTCGCGTTCACTATAGCAACGGTGGCATGTTCCATAGGTTCGCCCGAGAGCGAATCGATAACAATCCCTTTTATGGAAGCTTTTTGCGCAAACGACACCGATGCGATTAACATCAGCATAAAGAAAATAATAATCTTGTTCATAAAAGGTATCGGCCCTACCTCTTATAACAAGTTAGGGGAGTGGTTATAATTTTCTAAAAATATTTATTTATAACCACTCCCTGAATTTTTGGAAGTAACAATACAGATGCAATACTCCAGTTAAACTTATTTATGCGAGTTTATTTTATAAGAATAAGTCAATAACAAATAACGTTTCAATATCTGCTGCTCGCCGGTGATAATAGAGTTGGTTAAGGCGTAGCGGTAGGTATTGGTGTTCTGATCAAAAATATCATACACCGATAATTTGACCTGCCCCCTGTTTTGCTTAAACATATTCCTGGTTAAAGCAAGGTTAAGCACATTTGATGATCTTGGAAAACCAGGGGCTATCTGCGGATTGTAATTATATTGATATTGAGCGTCAAAGATAAAATTCTTAGGCCAGTTAACCGTGGCGATAGCTCTTGCCCTATGCATTAAAGTATGTACTGATGGATAGTTAACGCCCCTGTACTCGGTAATGGATTGCGTAGGAGCATAAACGATGCTGAGGTTAACTATAGATTGATAATTGATGACCACATTTTGAACTATAGTTAGGTAATAGCCGTATTGTGTGCCGGCATCGCCATTCAGAAAGAACGAACCCTGGTTAAAGTTGGCATACAGACCGGTATTCAAACCTACCTGCCAGGTTTTTGATTTTTTAAATTGTTTCCCCCTGTTTAAACCAAAATAGGCATTCCAGCCGCCATCTTTGTTTGCATAGGTTGAGGTTACAAAGCCATTGGCATCTTTGGTAGATACCTGGACAATATTATTGGTTTTTACTGTAGCCCCTGCGTTTAAACCGGTATAAGTTTGTTTATCAGAGTTATAGTTGTAATAATTGAATGAAAGATTGCGCTGTAAACCCGGTACTAAATTAGGATTACCTGTCAAAGTTTCAAGCTGGCTTATCTGCCTGGTTATAGGTTGCATTTGTGATATATTGGGCGGATTAGCCGTCTCGCTATAATTCAGGAAAAATTTATTAGCGTTTAACCTTAGCGACGGGAACAAATAAGTATAACTGTTGATAGTGCTTGGAATGACGCTGTTAAAGTTATTCGTAAACTGCTGTATCTCCAGGTCAAGTCCGAATTTAAGGGTCAGGCCGGGTTTGATATTATAGTTTACGGTGTTTTTAATGTTTTGTATATAGTGCGGCCGCTGCAGGTCGCTGCTTTGGTTATCCAGGAATACATCATAGTTACCGGCTGGGTCCCTGTTATAAGTAGCCAGCTTGTTTTCGGTAGCGTAAAACCGCGAGTTTAAAAACAAGTCATTAGTTATTTTTTTGTTGAAGGGTGTAGTATAGGTCAATTCGACACCCCCTACATAATACCTATATTTACTATTGTTGTATCTATCTAATACCGAAGAACCAATCGCGCCGGTGTACGACGTTAGGTTATTCAGGTCATAAGCATCGGTGTTACTACGATTGATATATAAGTTCTGCCGGAATGTTAATGAAGAACCCGTTCTGCGGAGTTTACGATAGTACATAAAGTTATCACTAAACTCGTTTGCAAGGCTATTACTTGATTGAACGGTTAACAGATCGCTTAGTTTGGGCGTTTGGCTATTGAAGGTGTTGGTTGTGCCGTTGGCATTAAATCCGGTAGGGGATATATCAATCTTGGCATCAAACCGGTATTTCTGCACGGTATCGGGTGCCCATTCTATAAAAGTGCTTACTTCGTGTCTTTGCTGCCTTAACTGCGATACATTTTTATTAAACGAAGTTAACAGGGTTTGATCAAGATTTTGCTCAGTGAGGAGTTTTTTATCATAATCTTTTACATAATTATAGTAAAAATACATCAGGTTAATTTTGAGTTTTTTACCATAATTATTATTGACGTTGAAGCCTCCCGACCACATCTTTTCTATACCTCCATCGCCATTACCGCCAAAGGTGCCATCATTAACTACACCACCGCCAGACCGGTTAAAGCCTCCCAATGAATTAAGGTCACTGGTTGAAAAGCCGGTGTGGGTCAGGTTATTAGTTGTGCCCAAAACGCTAACCTGCAGTGTATCCCTAAAGGTGCTGAGAATACCGCCGCCTTCATACCTGCCCCGCGTACCGCCACCGGCATATACCCGACCTATGGTACTCTTCTTGATCTTGTTTTTCATCTTAAGGTTGATAATCTTGCCCACCTCCATTTCTGTTAGTTTATGATCGGGGTCATCTTCGCGGTCGTCATACACCTGCACTGCGGATACCATATCGGCATCAAGGTTTTTGGTGGCGACAGTAATGTTGTTTCCGAAGAAACGCTTACCATCTATAAGCACCTTATTGGCTGCCTTACCATTAATTAGTATAGAGCCGTCAACATTTACCTGCACACCGGGCAGTAGTTTTAAGAGGTCCTCTACAACAGCGTTAGGGCGGGTTTTAAAGGCTTCAGTGTTAAATTCTAAGGTGTCCTTTTTTTGGACGACTGGTGTTCGTTCTCCTTTAACTACAACTTCATTCAAGAATTTATTGGTCAGGTATACCGCGCCCAGGTCTTTACTCTCATTTGGTTTAAAAACAAGCAGTTTTCTGAAAGTGCCGTACCCCATTGATGAAACGATCAGTTTGGTCTCCTTATTTGCCGGAAGGCCGGTAAGGCTGAATACACCATTTTTGTTGGTGATGGTATACGATATCAGCGAGGTGTCTTTAGCGTTAACAATTGCAACGGTCACAAATTCGACCGGCGATTTGGAAACAGAGTCTAATACTGTGCCTTTTAATGTTGATTTGCTTTGAGCAAAAAGCATAACTGAAAACAGCATCATGATGATGGTTAGGTAGGTAGATCTTGTCATAAAGGTAGGTGTGCCGAAGCATTGTTAGGTTTAGATGTTACATTGTTGCGTTTTGGTAAAAGTATTTAATTTTATTTAATTGTCAATAGCCCCAAATGTTAAATTGTACGTAACAATTTTAACATAATAAAATATGGGGCAGGGCTTATTATATATATTTGACTTACCAATTACTGTTAAACAATGAGAACTTCAATTCAAAGCATTTTAAATGTTGCTGCTATAGTTTTGCTTGCATCAACTGCGGGTAAAAGCCAAACCATAGCTGATAATACTAAATATGTAAATACGTTTGTTGGCACTGAAGCAGTGACCGACCCTAAGCTTTTAGGTTATGTGGCCCCCAATAACTGGCGTCCGTGGTCTGGACTGACCTTTCCGGGAAGTTCGTTGCCAAATGCGATGGTGCAGGTAAGCCCAATGACTAAATATCAGCCTGCCGGTGCAGGTTATGAGTATGAAGACTCAACCATAGTATCGTTTAGCCATACCAACAAAGGCCACTGGAACTTTGGTAACGTGCCGGTGCTGCCTATGTCAAACCCCGGCACAACTATCGGTTCAAAGTTCTCGCATAAAAATGAAAGCTCATCGCCTGGCTATTATCGGGTTTACCTGGATGATTATAAAGTTAACGTCCAGCTGACATCAACTTTAAGATGCGCTTATTATAAGTTTGAATATAAAGACGGTAACGACCGCCAGGTTTTGTTTGATCTGTCTAAAGCTTTAAGTGGTGTGTCAAGCTGGGAAATAAATCAGGACGGCGATTACGCGGTTAAAGGTTTTCAAGGTGGCGAGAATATATACTTTTATGCCGTGTTCAGCTCAAAAGTTGGCAACCTGGCAAACAACCATTCTACTACTACCCGGACAGTTAGGGGCAGGGAAGTGACCGCCCCGGGCGGCAATGCAATTATTCACCTCGCCAATGATGGTAAAGAGCCGGTTTACCTGAAGATAGGCTTCTCGTTTGTTAGCACCGATAACGCTAAAATGAATTTGCAGAAAGAGGTTGGCGATAAAACGTTTGACGCCATCCGCAAAGCGGCTCATGATATCTGGCAAAATAAACTATCAACTATTCAGGTTAAAGGCGGTACCGGGAAGCAGAAAACCATGCTTTACTCTTGCTTCTACCGCTCATTACTATGGCCGGTTTTACGCAGTGACGTTAACGGTGATTTTACCGACATCAACAGGAAGGTTGTTAATACCGGTATCGATTATTATACCGAGCCATCACTTTGGGATACCTACCGCAACAAGGATGTATTGTTGGAGTTGGTGTCGCCTAATGTTACTTTAAATATGATCAAGTCGTTAAAGGATAAGGGAGATAAGACGGGCTACATCCCTACCTTCTTCCATGGCGACCATGGCGCATCTTCTATCGCAGGCGCTTATCTGAGAGGTATTACCGACTTTGACATCAAAGGCACCTACCAGATCCTGTTACACAATGCCAACGTTCCTAATCCAAACGGGCGTGGTGGCGGCAGGCAGTACCTTGAGCCATACCTGGCGAAAGGCTATATACCTGACCCCGACTTAGCAAATCCTACAACAACTGCTAAAGGCACAGCGGGTGTATCCAAAACATTAGAGTACGCTTATGATGATTATTCGGTAGCGCAAATAGCTAAGAAGCTTGGCGATACGGCCAATTATCGTATCCTGATGGCGCGCTCTAAGAATTACAAAAACGTATTCAACAAGACTAACAACTTCATGCAGGGCAGGTTAGAGGATGGTAGCTGGGTAAAGAACTTCAACCCTCAATACCCATACTACGAGTACATGTATCGCGAGGCTAACGCCTGGCAGGTATCGTTCTTTGCGCCGCATGATATGCCGGGACTGATAGAATTATACGGCGGGCCAAAACCTTTCGAGGCTAAGCTTGATTCATTATTCAGCATACCATGGAACCCTAAATACATCGCCCGTAATATTGAAACCTTTATAGGCCAGTACTGCCAGGGTAACCAGCCTGATCATGAGGCGCCTTTTGCTTATACTTTTATAGGCAAACCCGAGAAAACCCAAAAGGTATTGGATAACATTATGAATAACCTATACGGTATGGGGCCGAGAAACATTGAGCTTGCCGGTATGGACGATGCTGGTGAAATGTCGGCATGGTACGTGTTTAGCTCGTTAGGCTTGTACCCGGTATCGCCAACTGATCCAACATACATTGTTACCGCACCGTTGTTTGATGAAGTTAAATGGCGTACCAGTACCGGTAAATACATCACCATAACCAAACCTGGAAAGGGCAGGGGTATTACCTCAATTAAGGTTAATGGTAAAGCAAATAAAGGCTATTTTGTATCGCACGACTTGTTTTTAAAAGGTGGTACCTTAGCTATCGCCACTAAGTAAATTAACTATGATATTCCAAAAGGCCGTTATTAATAGCGGCTTTTTTGTTGTTTAGCAGGCACGTTTGTTTCACGCGGGTGTGAAACAAATGAAACAGGTGAAACAAGATTTCGACTTAACGTATTGAAAATAAAATAATTACAAAAATGGAGTGAAACAAAATGAAACAAGATTTTGAGTTAATCTATTGACTATGAATCAATTGAAAAACCGGGTGAAATAAGAAGAAACAAACTCTTTTTACACTTTATAATTTACTCATGGCTGGTTTTACCCCGGAAACTGTAGAATAAGTATCCTAAAGCCGGCAGAATAAATAAACTGCCTATCAATAAAGCGATACCCAGGTCGTCGATAGTTTTTGTGGTAGCATGATCTGTTAAAAGCGACAGGTTTTTATTATTCTTACCCATGATAAAGTTAGGGTAGTGGGTGTAACCAACAGACAGCAAGATCATACTAACCTGGAATGCGGCAAATATCCGTGGGATCTGTTTGCGGCCTTTGGCGATAGTTATCCAAAGTAAAACTAACGATATAGATGCCGCAATTACCGCTGTTAAGCTAACGCGATTGCCAAAGATCCAATGCGCCATGTGGATGTTTAGGGTTTCAGCAGCAAGGAAAACCAAGCCGCCACAAAAAAAGGCGATGGCGTTAAGCACCTTTGCTTTTTTAATGAAGCGTTTAACATCAAAATCATCCGTGGCCTCCCCAATCAGGTATATAGCTGCTAAGAATCCGCATAGCGCAACTGTAAATAACCCCACAGCTATGCTGAACCAATTAAACCAGCTATAAATATAGGCCGTCATAAAATCGGTCGCACCAAAATCAATCTGCCTTGATATGGCGCTGCCTGCTATTATCCCCAAAAAAAGTGGGGTTAAAAAGCTGGAGTAAACAAATATGTTGTTATACACCCGTTGGGTGCGCTCACCTTTTATCGCGTCGTAATTACGGAATGCGAAGGCAGTACCACGCGCAATAATCCCCAACAACATGGCCAGCAGCGGGATATGCAGATAGGTGCACATCTTGCTATAAATATCAGGGAAACCAACAAACATAATTACCACCGCGATGATCAGCCACATATGGTTGGCTTCCCATATCGGGCCTATGGCCTGGTACATGGTGCTGCGGGTACGTTGCTTGTTGGTGTCGGATGTAAAAAGCTCAATTATCCCCGCGCCAAAATCGGCACCACCCAACAGGAAGTACAGCAGTATAGCGAAGAACAGGAAGATAATTACGACTGTTAACATTTGTTTTTGGTTGATTGGGTTGATTAAGTGAGTGGTTGATGAATAAGTGCTAACCACTCACTCAATCAACCACTCTCCAATTCACTTCACATCATATAATTCCGGTACCATCTTAATCTGTCTTTGCAGTAAAAATATTACGGCCAGGCTCAGGGTAAAATATATAAAGCTAAATATGTAAAACGAATATTGTATCCCCGGCATAGGGGTAACTGCGTCGGCGGTGCGCATTACGTCCTGTATTATCCAGGGTTGGCGGCCAACCTCGGTAACGGTCCAGCCTGCTTCTAAAGCAATAAAGCCTAAGGGTGTTGCCCATATAAATAATTTCAGGAACCATGCTTTGTCAAGCCACCGGCGTACTTTTAATGTGGCTGTTAAGTATAATATCCCCAGAGCCATCATAATCATCCCCAATCCCACCATTATCTGGAACGCGTAATGTGTTACCGCCACATTGGGCTGGTCTTTAACCGGGATCTTATCCAGCCCATTAACCTGCGTCTTAAAATTATCATGAACCAGGAAACTCAACAAGCCGGGGATTTCAATACCGTAATTAACCTTCTTAGCGGCGGTATCAGGTATGCCACCTATAACCAATGGCGCATATTCCTGTGTATGAAAGTAAGCCTCCATGGCAGCCAGCTTAGCCGGCTGGCGTTTAGCTGCGTGTTTG
Organism: Mucilaginibacter sp. UYCu711; assembly: GCF_050433825.1. Lineage (NCBI taxonomy): Bacteria > Pseudomonadati > Bacteroidota > Sphingobacteriia > Sphingobacteriales > Sphingobacteriaceae > Mucilaginibacter > Mucilaginibacter sp. UYCu711. The sequence continues at coordinate 502,297 of NZ_JBNPWM010000001.1, forward strand.
GCTGATATATCGCCGCTTAAAGGCTGTAATATAGCGGCTATCGAAGCAAATATAATAGCGATCTTAAATGCTTTAGTGTGAAATATAACATTTTGCTTGCGGTAGATCATCAATGCATGGATGCCCGCAACCGCAAATCCCGTTGCCGAAAAGGCGGCTATCGTCATATGTAGCGACTCGGAAAACCAGGCGCCGTTAAACATGGCCTTCATGGGGTCTATATTTAAGTATTGACCATTTACATAATCAAATCCCGACGGGCTGTTCATCCAGGCATTGGCAGATACCACCAATATGCCCGATAAGATCCCGCTGATACCAACCATCACTCCGGTAAACCAGTGGAACCATTTGTTAAACCTGTTCCACCCGTAAAGGAAAAAACCTAAGGCAATCGCCTCAATAAAAAACGCCACACCTTCTAACGAGAACGGCATCCCGAAAATTGGCCCGGCATGCTCCATAAACCTGGGCCATAACAAACCCAATTCGAATGATAACATAGTGCCCGATACCGCGCCCGTAGCAAAAAATATAGCCACACCCTTGCTCCAGGCCTGGGTAATGTTTTTATAAACAGGGTTTTGTGTTTTAATGTATTTGTAATGCGATATCGCCATAAAAACAGGCATCACCATACCAATACACGAGTAGATGATGTGAAAGCCCAGCGATAGGGCCATTTGCGATCTGGCGGCTAAAAAATCGTTCATGTTTCTGTGATAAACAGGATGTTCAAAGATAAACGTTGATAGCCAAAGGAAGGTAACGAGTTAAAAATTAAACTAATACATAATGATTTTAAATTGATATTATTTTAGTGAGGGCGGTGGGTGTGGGGTAACTTTGCTGATTTTTATATTTGAGTAGTTGTTTAGGCGTTGCCTGCGGCCCAGGCTTTCCGCTCATACTGCGCAAGGCATTAGCCACAGGCCGGTCCAAAGGACTCCTTCGGAGTATCCGCTGCTTAACGCGCAGGGCGTATACCTGTCCGCGTCGACTCACCCCGACTACGCTTCGCTGGTCGACCCTCTCTTCGCCTTCGGCGGAAAGAGGGTTGTTGCGGTTGTTTATTTATTATTAAGGTGATTTTTTATTGTATTTAAAATATTTTTTGTGTCGTTTATGATTTGGTCGTTTTCAAATCTTAGGATGGTCAAGTTGAGCGCTACCAACACCTCATCTCGGTTTTTATCATATTCTTGTTTTATCAAATGAATTGGGCCGTCAGCCTCTATTACTAATTTTGCTTTATGGCAATAAAAATCTGGTATAAAATACTTGTTGTATCCATAAGCTGTAACGCAGACGGGATATTGACGCAAAAACTTGTACCCGGCCAATTTTCGGTTTCTAAGATGTTCCCATAAAATTTTCTCCGCCGGTGTTTCACGTTGCCGTAATTCGCGACAAAATTCTACTACAGTTTGCATAAACCAAAATAAGGAAAATTTCTAAAAAAAATCCCTAACCCTCTTTCCGCCGAAGGCGAAGAGAGGGTGGCCCAGCGAAGCGTAGGCCGGGTGAGTCGCCGCGGATAGGTAAACGACCTTATGCACCGCCCTGCGCGTTTGGGTCCCGATAGCTATCGGGAGTAGTGAAAAGCCCGCAGCAGCAGGGCCCTGTGCTGTGGGGGCGAGGACTTGTAACGTAAAGCCCAGGCCGAAGACAACGCCCAACTTCCTCACCTCAACACCCGCTGTTACCTTTTTTATTACCCCACATCTACAATTTTGATTATTTATTCTGATAACATATCTTTATCATCATCATTACACTGATCTATTAACATGAAAGTAAACAAGATTATTTTTGCGCTGTCATTAATAACAAGCGCCCTGGCTGTAAAAGCACAAACTACCGAAACTGCTCCGCCTAAATACGATCAGCATAAGGTATTTAATCCGTTGTTTTACCAGCAAAACAGTACGCAAACCCGTACAGCGGGAGGCGCTCCAAGCGCAAAATACTGGCAAAACCGTGCAGACTATAAACTAAACGTAACGTTAGATACCACCAAGCACCGCGTAACCGGCAGCGCTGTTATAACCTATACCAATAACAGCCCCGATGGCTTACCGTTTTTATGGTTGCAGGTAGATCAGAATATTTACCGCGAAGATTCGCGTGCGCAGGCTACCAGCCCGGTAACCGGCGGCCGCTTTACCAATAAAACTTATACCAATGGCAGCGAGATAAAAGGCGTTTACATTATCACTAATGGCAAAGCCGAAAAAGCAAACTACCTGATCACGGATACCCGTATGCAGATTAAGCTGAAAGATTCGCTAAAAGCCGGTGGCAAAAAAATTGATATTAAAGTTGATTACGCGTTTGATGTTCCCGAGTATGGTACCGATCGTATGGGACGCTTGAAAACCAAAGCTGGCTGGGTGTATGAAATTGCACAATGGTTCCCGCGTATGGAAGTTTATGACGACATAAGCGGCTGGAACACTATCCCATACATGGGCGCATCTGAGTTTTACCTGGAATATGGCAATATTGATTATACCATAACCGCGCCTGCGGGACTGATTGTTACCGGATCGGGCGAGTTATTGAACCCGACCGAAGTATTGTCGCCAACTGCTTTAAGCCGTTTGGCTGCTGCCAAAAACAGCGAAAAAACTGTTAGCATAAGGGATGAGGCAGATATTGCCAATCCAAAATCATATCCTCAAAAACCAACACTTACCTGGCATTTTTACTGTAAACAAACCCGTGATGTAGCCTGGGCGGCATCAAAAGCGTTTGTTTGGGACGCGGCACGCATTAACCTGCCAAGTGGTAAAAAAGCGCTGGCACAATCTGTTTACCCGGCCGAAGTTAAAGGCGATAAAGCCTGGGGCCGATCTACAGAATATGTAAAAGCTTGTATCGAGCTTTACTCGCAACAATGGTTTGAGTATACTTACCCGGTTGCAACTAACGTTGCAGGTATAGTAGGCGGCATGGAATATCCGGGTATTGTTTTCTGCGGATGGACATCAAAAACTGGTGGCCTGTGGGGTGTAACCAACCACGAGTTTGGCCACAACTGGTTCCCGATGATCGTAGGATCAAACGAACGTAAATTTGCCTGGATGGATGAAGGTTTTAACACTTTCATTAACTCGGTTGATACCAAAGTGTTTAACAAAGGCGAGTATGATGAGAAAGATGATGTACAGGCCGGAGCCAAAAGTATGTTTAGCCCGGATGCAGACCCGATAATGACCACGCCGGATGTTATCCAGCCCGATTATTTAGGTTACGCGGCTTATAATAAACCTGCCCTTGGGTTGACTATACTGCGCGAACAGATATTAGGTGAGGAACGTTTTGACTATGCCTTCAGAACCTATATTAAACGCTGGGCCTTTAAACACCCAACGCCATGGGACTTTTTCCACACCATGGATAACGCCGCAGGCGAGGACCTGAGCTGGTTTTGGAACGAATGGTTCATGAGTACCATGAGCTTGGATCAATCGGTAAAGGCTATAGATTATAACGAGGGCGACCCATCAAAGGGTTCATTAATAACTATTGAGAATTTAGGCGAAATGGCGCTGCCGGTAACCGCTGTTATAAAAGAAGAAAATGGCAAAACCGGAACCGTGAAACTACCTGCCGAAATTTGGCAGCGCGGTGGCGAATGGACCTTCCCGTATAAATCAACTTCAAAAGTAACCCTGGTAACGCTTGATCCTGAACATAAATTACCGGATGTTAACCCTGATAATAATGCTTTAAGCGGCGTTAAAATACCAACCGGGGTTACCGCTGCAACTGTTATTACTAATTACCTTAATGCTATTGGCGGTGCCGATAAAGTTAAAGCTATAAAAGATTTGACTATTAACGCGGCAGGCACACTGCAAGGTGTAAGTGTAGAATTAGTTAACCGTTATGAATCGCCTGATAAGTTTGAGTATAATGCTATAGCGCCATCATATAATAACTATGTGGTATTACACTTGAAAGCCAATGGCGATAGTGTAAGCTCGGTAGCACAAAACCAGGTGGTAAAAAACAACCCGAAGCAATCTCAAAAGAACACTATTTATCGTTTTGGATTTTTCCCTGAGTTGGATTATAATAAGGAAGGTTATACGTTGACTTTAGATAACTCGCTGCGCGTTGTTGGTGACGTGCCTGCCTACCTGGTAGTGGTAACACACCCGGATGGTGTAAAGGTAAAAGCTTACTTCGACCCGGTAACCGGCTATAAATTAAAGCAGGTTACTGATGTACCAAACGGCTCGCCAACAGAGTTTGGCGATTATCGCGAAGTAAGCGGGATCAAGATCCCTTATAATGTTAAAACCATACTGTTAGGCGTTCCTGTTGAATTAAAGGTTAGCAACGCAACCGCTAATACAGGTTTAACTAACGAACAGTTTAAATAACAACTACTGTTATCTATAAAATTGAAAAGGCTCCGGGTGATCGGGGCCTTTTTTGTAAATACCAAACAGAGGCGTAGCCTCGCTTCATATTGTAGCACCGGGTTTCAACCCGGTGAACGGTAAAAGATATAAATATGAGTGCTGTAGGCACGACACATATTATATGGGCCGAGCCTACGGCTCTTTACTTATTTTGTTTCGATATACAACGGGTTGAAACCCGTTGCTACAAAATGTGCCGAGCCGATGGCTCTTGAAAGAACGGAACTCTATTATCATTCAGGATAATATATTATTTATTGAAGTTGATAAGAAAAAGATTTTATAACTTGTAATCAAAAAGATTGTTGTTTTTATAAACCGCATTAATTATGAACTCACGTCGCGATTTTTTACAGAAGTTAGGAGTATCAACTATAGCCTTGCAGCTTGCATCGGTTAATGTATGGGCTAATGATAAAAATACAAAGCAAGAACCTTATGCTGGCCCGGTGTTACGGGTAGCCATAATGGGGCTTGGCAGTTATGGTACCCGGGTTGCCGGCGCTATGCAATCGTGTACTAAAGCTAAATTGGTTGGCGCCATAAGCGGCACGCCTAAAAAACTAACCGACTGGCAGGATAGCTTTGGCGTCCCGGCTAAGAATTGCTACAACTACCAAACTTATCATCAAATTAAAAACAACCCGGATATAGACGCGGTATATATAACCACGCCCAATGGCTTGCACCATGACATGGCTTTGGCTGTTGCCAAAGCAGGTAAGCACGTAATATGCGAAAAACCTATGGCGCTAAATGCCAAACAGGGGCAGGAGATGGTTGATGCCTGTAAAGCGGCAGGCGTAAAGCTATTGGTGGGCTACCGCATGCACTTTGAGCCACATACGCTCGAAGTTATCCGCATGCGTAAGGCAGGCGAACTGGGCAAGATCTTATTCTTCCAGGGTCTTTGCGGCTTTAAAATTGGCGACCCTAAGCAATGGCGGTTAAATAAAGAACTGGCCGGTGGCGGTTCTTTAATGGATATTGGTATTTACGCCATTAACGGCGCACGCTATATGACCGGTGAAGAACCCATCTGGGTAACCGCACAGGAAACAAAAACCGACCCGGTGAAATTTAAAGAAGGGGTTGACGAAACCATCCAGTTTCAGTTTGGCTTTCCAAGCGGGGCTACAGCATCCTGCTTATCAACCTACAATCAAAATAACCTTGATAAATTTTATCTGAATGGCGAAAAAGGCTGGGCCGAAATGCAGCCATCCACAGGCTATGGGCCTATAAAAGGCCGCACAAACAAAGGAGAGTTGAATCAGCCGGTTACCATCCACCAAACCGTACAGATGGATGAGTTTTCAGATATTTTATTTAACGGTAAGCAACCACCCGTGCCTGTTGATGGGAACGAAGCTGTAAAGGACCTGAAAATCATTGACGCGATATATCTGGCGGTGAAGACGGGGAAAAAGGTGGAGTTGAGTTTGTAAAATAAGTATAAATTAATTGTCCCCTCAGGGTCTCTTGAAAAGGACCCTGAGGATTTAGCGCAACTCACGGTCGGCTACGAGAGGCCCAGAGGGACGGGGAAGAAGGTGGAGCTGACTTTGTAAGTCCAAATAACTATTTTTACAACATTTTATAGTACGGTGCGTTTAAAGAGGAAGCCATATTGTTCCAATGATACTATTTGCATACGCAGGCAACATGAACCTGGAGAAATTCGCGAAGACCGTACCGTCTGCTAAAAAGATAGGTGTGGCCAAGCTGCCCGGTTATACATTTGCTTTTAACAGCACCGGCGAGGATGAATCGGCTAAAGCCAATGTAATGAAATCGTATGAGCCCGACGCTATAGTCTGGGGTACGCTCATTGAATTGGACGATGAAGAACGTGGTAACTTTCACGATCCGTTATGGAACACTACCCTGAAGCTTGAAACTGCAATGTGTTTTGACCTGAATGATAATATATACCATGCCGAGATCTTTGTAACACAACCTCATGCCATCAGTTCGCACCTTTTACCTTACGACTGGTATCATGCTAAAATATTAAAACTGGCTAAGGATGCAGGCTTGCCTGCTCAATATATCAGCCAGATAGCTATAATGCCCTATAAGATAGACCCGGACGAGGTGCGCCGGCAACGAAGATTGAAGAACTTATAAACATAAACAACAAAGCCGCCCTGATATTGAGGCGGCTTTGTTATTTAGCCTTTTTTTGGCTGCGTGCCCGTGGTTTGATCGCCACCACGCTTTTTCATTTTAGCTTTACGGGTTTCCTTCAATTGTACGTATGTTTTTTGCTGATCGGCGGTAAGTACCGCGTTCACCTGGTCTTCTGATGTTTGCATCAGCGCTTTAATGGCTTGCCTGTTAGCTTTTTTATCATCAGTAGTATTCGCTTTTAGGCTGTCAACCTTTGTAGCTCTTGCCAATAATATAGTATTGATCTTTTCGGCTTGTGTAGCATCCAGGTTTAAGTTCTTTTGTAAAGCCTTCATCTGGTGTGTCACCCGTTTATCCGGTGACTTGGTTAAGAGCTGTGCATTTGCAAACATTACCGACCCTGCCAGTAAACCTGCTATTAAAAGTAATTTCTTCATGTTTCTTATTTTTTTGTGCATTACTTTGATAGCCGGATAGTTAAAAGGTTTAACATCAAATAAAAAAAGCCCCTACGATGGTAGGGGCCTTGCTGTATAGTATAATAGTATTATAACAAGTTACTGTCAGTAAGCACCTGGTTCATGGCACGTACCGCATCAGCACTTTTGTTAAATGATGCTTGCTCATCGGCAGTTAATTTAAAATCAACCACTTTCTCCCAGCCGCCTTTACCTAATATAACCGGCACCACTAATGAGATGTCTTTCTGACCGTATTCGCCATCTAAAGCAACACCGCAAGAGATCAGTTTCTTCTGGTCGCGTACAATAGCCTCAACCATAAATGCGGTACCTGCACCCGGGGCGTACCAGGCAGATGTACCGATCAATCCGGTTAAAGTAGCGCCACCAACCATAGTAGATTTAACTATTTTGTCTTGCTGCTCCTGGGTTAAGAATTGAGTAACAGGAATACTGTTCCATGTAGCGTGGTTAATCAACGGGATCATGGTGGTATCACCGTGGCCGCCAATAACTACCGCGTTCAGGTCAGCAGGCGAGCAGCCTAATTCCTGGCTCAGGTAATATTTAAACCTTGCCGAATCTAATGCGCCACCCATACCTATAATACGGTTTTTAGGCAAGCCAGACGTTTTAAGGGTTAAGTAGTTCATGGTATCCATTGGGTTTGAAACCACAATGATGATGGTGTTAGGCGAATGCTTTAAGATGTTTTCGGTAACGCTTTTTACAATACCTGCGTTTACACCTATCAGTTCCTCGCGGGTCATGCCCGGTTTACGCGGCAGGCCAGAGGTTATAATAACAACTTCCGAATCGGCAGTAGCTGCATAATCGTTGGTTACGCCTTTTATTTTAGTATCAAACTCCAGCAGGGCAGAGGTTTGCATCATGTCGATAGCCTTGCCTTCGGCAAACCCCTCACGGATGTCTAATAAAATAAGTTCTTCTGCTAATTCTTTTCTGGCGATGTTATCCGCACATGTAGCGCCAACAGCACCGGCACCAACAACTGTTATTTTCATAGTATAATTTGTTTGTTTAATTGTTATGAAGCTATCATGGGTGGTTATTTTATTTAATGGAAACCCATGATTGTTTCATATGTTTATTTGTTTTATAAAGAAGGAATTAAATTGCGTGCAATTTTAATAAAAAATTATAAAATACTGTCGCTGCATTGTTAAAATAGCATTATTAGTATATAAACACAGCGTTTTATTCTTTTTAATTTATAATGGTTAGTTGGTTGTATTACTGTATAATGCTATTGTTTGATAGTTAAAAGTTTATAGAAATTTGTAAAAACAGTCGATTTGTATTTTTTAAGGCTTTATTTTATTGTTTTTGTCGTCATTAAATAGTTTTATTGTAACAATTTATATTTTTTTTAACTTTTTTTGATAAATTTTGTAAAAAATAGAAATATTAATATAAATTTGCTACCATATACTTAAGCGATACGCTTGAAAATATAATCTGAATCAAACTTTACAAAAAATAATTTAAAAACATGGCAACAAAACTCGAGTACATTTGGCTTGATGGATACAAACCAACCCAAAGCCTGCGTAGCAAAACAAAAATCGTAAAATCTTTTAGCGGTAAGGTTGAAGACCTTGAAAACTGGAGCTTCGACGGTTCATCAACAGAACAGGCACCGGGTGGTTCGTCAGATTGTATCTTGAAACCTGTTTTTACTTGCCCTGATCCGCAAAGAAAAGACGCGCATTTAGTAATGTGCGAAGTATTGGATTCAAAAGGTCAGCCACATGAGTCAAACGGCCGTGCGCTTATCCAGGATGATGATAATGATTTTTGGTTTGGTTTTGAGCAAGAGTATTTCTTATGGGATCCAAAAACCGACAAACCTTTGGGTTTCCCGGCAGGTGGTTACCCGGCACCGCAAGGTCCTTACTACTGCTCTGTAGGTGCTAACAATGCATATGGCCGCGAAATTGTTGAAGAACACTTAGACGTATGTTTAGAGGCTGGCTTAAACGTTGAAGGTATCAACGCCGAAGTTGCTGCCGGGCAATGGGAATTCCAGATCTTCGCTAAGGGCGCTAAAGAAGCTGGTGACCAAATTTGGGTTGCACGTTACTTATTAGAAAGAATAGGCGAAAGCTATGGCGTTGCTATTAACTGGCATTGCAAACCATTAGGTACTTTAGATTGGAACGGTTCGGGTATGCACGCTAACTTCTCAAATACATTATTACGTACTGCTAACAGCGAAGCTAAATTTAAAGCTGTTTGCGAGGCATTCCGCCCTGCAGTTGCTGAGTGTGTTGCTGTTTACGGTGCACACAATGAATTACGTTTAACCGGAAAACACGAAACAGCATCTATCAATGATTTTAGCTATGGTGTATCAGATCGTGGTGCTTCTATCCGTATCCCACTTTACGTTGTAGATCATCAGTGGAGTGGTTACTTGGAAGATCGTCGCCCTAACTCGGCTGCCGATCCATACAAAGTAGCTGCGGTTATCATTAAAACTGTAAAAACCGCTAAAGTTTAATACTTAGCTAACTAAATATGCAAATAGCGATGGGTTTTAAACCCATCGCTATTTTTGTTTCAGGTAATTTATATACTCCCCTGAACTAATTTCTAATAACCCATCAACCGACAGATTGTACAAATACACATAGCAGTCTAATGAACCATTCTCAGTTTCGACAGGTAATAAATCTCGAATAAATAAATTGGGTTGATCTTGCTCCTGGCCAAAGCCTTCATAATCATCAAGTATCACCAACGCTTCAGCGGAAGTCAATCTGAAAATGCTTCCAGTTATGTAGTAATCATCAGAAGTGCCGGTTATTGTCCCAGGGTATTCCCCAATATCAAACAATCTGCCTTTAAACCTACCTGTACTATAAAATGTAGCGTTGTTTTTCAAGTAATTGGCAAATTCATTATCGGCGTTTAGTAACGAACCATACACAAACAACAAATCATTTATCATTTTAAAATATAAATTTTAGGTTAGGATAGCTATCTTGCTTAATATTGAATGATTTTTTATCCGAGCCATGAACGAGCATCAAATTACAGCATATATACAAGAAAATAACATACAAAAAATAAAATTTGCCTTTGCCGATATTGACGGGGTACTACGCGGAAAAGTAATCCACACCAAAAAATTCCTTGATGGTTTGCAAAGCGGTTATGGCTTTTGCGATGTGGTTTTTGGGTGGGATAGCAGCGATGTATGTTATGATAATGTAGAACTTACCGGCTGGCATACTGGCTACCCTGATAAGCCGTGCCATATTGATCTCTCAACCTTTCGGCAGGTGCCGTGGCAGGATAATATCCCTTTCTTTATTGGTGATTTTAGCGATGCAGATGGTAAAGGCTTAGCAGCCTGCCCACGCAGTTTGTTAAAACGCATTACCAAAGAGTGCGAGGCTTTAGGCTTTCACCCCGAATTTGCGCAAGAGTTTGAATGGTTCAACTTTAGAGAGACGCCGCAAAGTTTACAGGATAAAAGCTTTACCAACCTCGAGCCATTAACGCCGGGAATGTTTGGATATTCCATATTAAGAACGTCAGAGAACAGCGAATTTTGTGAGGACCTGGTCGATCTGCTTGCTAAATTTAATATCCCTTTGGAAGGATTTCATACAGAAACCGGCCCGGGGGTTTATGAAGCGGCGATATTGCACACGCACATAATGGAAGCTGCAGATAGGGCAGCGCTGTTAAAAACAGCTGTTAAAGAGATAGCATACAAGCACGGCATCGTAGCCACGTTTATGGCTAAGTGGAATGAGAATCTGCCGGGATGCGGCGGTCATATCCATCAAAGCTTGTGGAATAAACATCAAACCAAAAATTTGTTTTATGATGGCAAGGACGCCAATAAAATGAGCGAGCTGCATAAACAATACTTAGCGGGCCAGTTATATTGTCTGCCGCATATCTTACCCATGTATGCACCAACTATAAACAGCTATAAGCGCCTGATTGAAGGTGCCTGGGCACCAACTACTATAACCTGGGCTGTTGAGAACAGGACTACCGCATTTAGAGTGCTAAACTCGACAGAAGGGTATACCCGTTTAGAAACAAGGATTCCCGGGGCCGACACTAATCCATATTTAGCCATGTCTGCCGCGCTGGCGTCGGGCTTGTATGGCATTAAAAATAAGCTGAGTTTGGATGTGCCGCAAACGGTTGGTAATGGTTACCAAAATGCAGCCAATGGTAAAATACAACCTAATTTGTATGAAGCAACTGTCGATATGAAAAACTCAGACATTGCTAAAGAGCTATTGGGAGCTGATTTTGTTGAGCACTTTACGCAAACCCGTTTATGGGAGTGCAGGCAATTTGCCAAAAGTGTTACCGATTGGGAGCTGAAAAGATATTTTGAAATAATATAATCGATTATAACCTGTATTAAATGCGTTTTATCCAAAAGGCTATAGCCTGTTTGTGGGCTTTTGCTGGGTTTTTTAATGTACATCCATGCAATGCGCAAATTACCGTTAATACCGGTTGGGAAGTTTATGGAGGGTCAAAAAAGTCTATCAGGTACTCATCACTTAAACAGGTTAACACCACCAACGTTAAACAACTACAGGTTGCCTGGACCTATCATACCAATGACGCCGATGTAAAAGCATCACAAATGCAATGTAATCCTATAATTGTAAACGGTATTTTATATGGTAGTACGCCTCATTTAAGCTTAATTGCATTAGATGCGGCCACCGGCGAACAAAAATGGATATTTAAACCAGAGACTTATTTAGGTGGTAAAGTAAACCTTAGCCTTCAAAATAACCGGGGCGTTACATACTGGGCCAACGGAAATGATAAAAGGATATTGTTTGGTGCCGGATCGAACGTATACGAACTCAATGCCGAAACAGGTGAATTAATAAAGAGCTTCGGCAATAACGGTGCTATAGACCTGCATGATAACCTGGAACTGGTAAATAAAAACACCTATATCTCGGCCACATCGCCCGGCATCATTTACAAAGATTTATATATTGTAGGCGGTAGGGTAAATGAGAGCGCCAACGCCGCGCCAGGCAGTATCCGCGCGTTTGATGTGCGTACAGGAAAGCTGCGCTGGATCTTCCACACCATACCACACCCAGGCGAGTTTGGTTATAATACCTGGGAAGATAAGGAAGCCTGGAAACATATAGGCGGGGCCAACTGCTGGTCGGGTTTTAGTATGGACGAAAAACGGGGCATATTATATGCGCCTACAGGCTCAGCATCTTTCGATTTTTATGGCGGCAAAAGGTTAGGGTCGGGGTTGTTTGCCAATAGTTTGCTGGCGCTTGATGCCGCTACAGGAAAATTAAAATGGCATTACCAGGTTATCCACCACGATATGTGGGATAAGGACCTGCCAACTGCGCCCGCGTTAGTCACCATTAAAAGAAAAGGTAAATTGATTGACGCCGTGGCACAGCCTACCAAGCATGGGTTTGTATTTGTATTGGACAGGGTTACCGGCAAACCATTATATCCCATCATTGAAAAACCTGTTTCAACTATAAGTGAACTGGATGGCGAAAAACCCTGGCCAACGCAGCCCATACCAGCCCTGCCTAAACCATTTGTAAGGCAAACATTTACTGAGAATGATATTAATCCCTATATATCTGCAGAATCAAAAGCTGAGGTATTGAGCCGACTGAAAGGTTATCGTTACGGCGATATGTTTTTGCCGCCGGGTAAACAGTCATCTGTTATATTCCCCGGGTTTGACGGAGGGGCAGAGTGGGGCGGGCCAGCTTATGATCCACGGAGTGGGTTGTTATATATCAATGCCAATGAAATGCCGTGGATCCTGACCATGATCGATGCGAAAAAGCGTCCCGACAAAGTTGAAACCTATGCCGCAGCAGGCGAACGTTTGTTTGCCAAAAACTGTATGAGCTGTCACGGCCAAAACAGGGAAGGAGCAGGCAACGCGCCAACGCTTATCGGTATTGAAAAGAAATATACCCGCAACCAAATTGATACACTATTACAAACAGGCCGTAGGATGATGCCTGCTTTTAAAGATATTGCTAAACAAGAACGGGAAGCTATTTTAGCTTTTATAACTAATAACGAAACTGAGGGTAAACGTAAGTTAACCAGCCCTGCACCGATAGATCCATATTTTGATCTGCCTTACGAGATGACAGGTTATAATAAATTCTTAACCGCTGAAGGCTTACCGGCTACATCGCCGCCGTGGGGGACTTTAAATGCCATCAACTTAAATACAGGTAAAATAGCCTGGAAGATCCCGTTAGGCGAAGATGATAATTTGACCAAGCAAGGCTTCCCGATAACCGGAACCGAAAATTACGGTGGGCCTGTAGTAACAGCCGGTGGGTTGGTGTTTATTGCAGCCACAAAAGATAAAAAGATGCGCGCTTTTGATAAGCGAAATGGAAAGTTACTTTGGGAAGCAACGCTGCCGTCTGCAGGTTTTGCTACGCCAAGCGTTTACCTGTTAAATGGTAAGCAATACCTGGTTATTGCTTGTGGCGGGGGTAAGTTAGGTGCGCCGTCCGGCGATGCTTACGTGGCTTTCGCGTTGCCCGGTAAATAGGATAAATTAAAAAATGATCCATTGTAAATCATTTCTATTATATCTTTGCGGTCCTTTGAATTTATAAACCGAATGGACTATTCTATAATTATTAAAAAAGCGTGGGAAGGCTACGATGCTTCAAAAACCATTAAAGGTATTGAAGATATCAGCGCGATGGTATCAACAAACAGGGTGTTTAAGGTAACGTTTGATGATGACGATATTGTTATTGCCAAGCTATCGCACTTTGGTAAATACGAGCATTTTAAGGAAGACCATCGCATTATACATAGCTTATCAAACAACCTGCTTTACCCGTTCGAGAATTTCCTGTCAAAATCCTTATTAAAAAATAACAGGGTATATATCTATCATTATAAGTTCAGGCAAGCCGATGCCTGGGTGGTTTTTTATAATCCTACCCGCATATTTGACCGGATGCCAAGGCGTCTGGAAGAAACCCATATCCGCAAATTGGGCCAGCAGGTAGGTAAGTTTCATAAAGCCTGTGCGCGGGCTAAAAGCGTGTTGCCCAAATCATCAAAAACATTACGCACCGATATCTACTCGCTATTGCACCAGTTAGAAGTAAAAGAAAAACAATTTGGCAGCGCCATGCAGGTTGATTTTTTGAAATATCATTGCGAAACTTTCTTGCGTAACCGCTCTAAATACAACATGAGCTCATTCGAGATCATACCTGTTTTTATAGATTGGAACATCGGTAATTTTTCGGTCGATCAAAACTTAAACCTATACTCGCGTTGGGATTATGATTGGTTCAGGATGAGTTACCGGGTGCTGGACTTTTATTTTTTGAGCCGGGTGGTATCTGACGTGGGTGACCGTACCGTATTTAGTTATGGCATTAAAACATTAATGGAGGACAGGTTCATCATATTCCTTAAAGAATATCACCAGATAAACCCTTTAACCGCAAACGAGATCAGGTTTTTGAAAGAGGCGTATCGTTTTTTTATTTTAAACTACGTAATCAAAGATGGTAAGTACTTTTTTAGCGAACAATATGCAAAGAAATTGCAGGCCGAGGCATTTGAATTGTACCTGCCATCAGTAGATCGTGATTTTGATGCCGAAAAAATTATAAAAGCGCTTAATTTGCAGTAGTGAGTTATGAGTGGTGAGTTTTGAGTCGTATTTTAGTTAAATGAATAAAATTATAAGAGCGCATTAATAAATTATATAGAGAAACTCATAACCCAATACTCATCACTCAAAACTACCATGATTCAAATAGATAACTTTAAAACTATAATTGATAAGTATAACGTTATCTTTTTCGACGCGTTTGGTGTGATAAAAAACTACCAGGGTTTGGTGCCGGGTATTGAAAAAACGTTCGAGTATCTAAAGGAACAAAACAAAGAATATTATATAGTTACCAATGATGCGTCGCGCAGCCCGGTGCAGTTGGCATCATCCTACCATAAAATGGGCCTGCATGCCATTACTCCCGATAGGATCATATCATCTGGCATGTTAACCAAAGAGTACCTTTATCTTAAAGTACCCGAGGGTGTAGTTGCCTATTTAGGTACCGAAGATTCGGCGCATTATATTGAAAGCCTGGGCCTGCACCCAATGCCTATAAGCGATGTTAACGAAAGTAATATGGATCAGATAAAAGCCTTGCTGTTTTTGGATGACGAGGGCTTCGACTGGCAAACGGGTGTTAATATAGCCGTTAATTTATTGCGCAAGCGTACTATCCCGGCAATTGTTGCCAATACAGATCATGCTTATCCGGTTACTATTCATGATCTGTCTGTAGCCATTGGTGGCCTGGCCATGATGGTAGAAACCATAGTAGGTAAAAAGTTTATCAGGTTTGGCAAGCCGGATTCACAGATGTTTATGTTTGCTTATGATCTTATCCGCGAATACAGGCCCATCAGCAAAAAAGAAATAGTAATGGTAGGGGATACCTTACATACAGACATTTTAGGTGGCAATAAATTTGGCCTTGATACCGTTTTGGTGCTGTCCGGAAATACTTTACCACAGGATGTGGATACCCGGATAACATCAACAGGCATAGTGCCGACATATATCTGCGAAACCGCAGTTGTAGAAAAAGATATGTTTTAATTTAACCATGGTTTATAATCCAGCAGCAATAACAATACCCCAGGCATCAGCATTTAACCGGAAAATTGCCGGCAAGCAGATCGAGCTATACCACCTTAAAAATAAAGCAGGTATGCAGGTTGTTATAACCAACTTTGGGGGATACCTGGTAGGTGCCTGGGTGCCCGATAAAAAGGGCAGGTTAACCAGCGTGACGGTTGGGTTTGATACTATAGAAGGTTTGGCCAAACAAACCAGTTATTATGGCGCTATAGTAGGGCGGTATGCCAATCGTATTGCCAAAGGCAAGTTTACTTTGGATGGGCAAAAATATAACCTGCCTATAAATAACGGGCCCAACAGTTTGCATGGCGGAAAAGCCAACTTTAGCTATAAAGTTTGGGATGCTAAGCAACTTGACGATCAAACGGTTGTTTTAGAAACCCTTTCTGAACATACAGAAGAAGGTTACCCCGGTAATTTAAAAGTTAAGGTAACGTATACCCTTACCGATAACAACGAGATCACCATAGCTTATGAAGCGACTACCGATAGAACTACAGTAGTTAATTTAACCAACCATGCCTATTTTAATTTAAATGGCGAGGGCAACGGTGATATATTATACCATGTTGTACAAATAAATGCCAGCCATTATACGCCGATAGACAGTACGTTGATACCAACCGGCGAAATAGCTCCGGTAAAAGACACACCGTTTGATTTTGTTAACCCCGAAAGGATAGGAAAGAGAATTAACAGTGATCACGCCCAGTTAAAATTTGGTAATGGCTATGATCATAACTTTGTTTTAAACAGGCATGGCGCACATGTGCCGGTTGCAACGGTTACCGGTGATGTAACAGGTATTAAGCTTGAAGTTTTTACAGATCAGCCCGGATTGCAATTTTATACCGGCAATTTTACACCGGGAACAAATTTAACAAGGGGTAATGTTAAAGATACCATGCGTACAGCATTTGCTATGGAAACGCAGCATTTTCCTGATTCGCCAAACAAACCAAATTTCCCATCGACGGTGCTTAAGCCGGGCGAGGTTTATAACACCCAAACCACTTATAAATTTTCTGTATAAGTATCAGCTTATTAATATTGATGTGTTAACTTTATATCGTTTAAAAAGGGGATATAATTGCTGGTAGATAATCACGGTAGAACAATAAATTACATGCGCCTGGCCGTTACCGACAGGTGTAACCTGCGTTGCTTTTATTGCATGCCTGAGGATGGCCTTAACTGGCTGTCGCGCACCGAATTAATGAGCTACGAGGAGATGCTTCGCGCCAGTACCATATTGGTGAAAATGGGGATCGAAAAGATCCGTATTACCGGTGGCGAACCGTTTGTGCGTAAGGATATCATGAAATTGCTGACCAGCCTTTCGCAATTAAACGGATTAAAAGAGTTAAGCATTACCACAAATGGGGTATTAACTGCGCCATATGTTGCCGAAATGAAGGCTTTGGGTATCAGATCCGTTAACCTTAGTTTAGATACTTTAGATGCTAATCGGTTTTTTGCTATTACCCGCCGGGATGAATTTGCCGATGTGATGAACACTTTAAATGAATTGCTAAAGCATGATTTTGAAGTAAAGATAAACGCGGTAGTTATGGATGGCAAAAATACCCAGGACATAGTCCCGATGGTAGAATTAACTAAAGACTTGCCAATCAGCGTCCGCTTTATTGAAGAAATGCCTTTTAACGGTGATAATGATTCATACCAGGGCGTTGTTTGGGATCATGTACGGATATTGGATGAAATAACCAGCCACTACCCCCAAATACAAAAACTGGTCGATCCGCCTCATTCTACTGCTTATAACTACCAAATTCCGGGGCACAAGGGTAGTGTTGGTATTATTGCCGCTTACTCGCGTACATTTTGTGGCACCTGTAACCGTATCCGCATTACACCGCAGGGCACTTTGAAAAATTGCCTGTATGATGATGGCGTGTTGAATATTAAAGATTTGATGCGATCTGGTGTAAGCGATAGGGAAATAGAAAAATACTTACTAAATGCCTTTAACCACAGACCGGTTGATGGCCGGGAGGCAGAACGATTGCGAGTTGAGAAAACCGGCGTACATGAATCTATGGCTACTATTGGGGGATAATAACTATGATCACGGTCCAACAAGCCGAACAACTGATACTTGACAACGCGCGCGATTACGGCGCCGAAATAGTTTTGTTTGACGAAGCTTTGGGCCGCGTATTAGTCGAAAATATAAAAGCCGATCGGGATCTGCCCGCCTTTAACAGGGTTACGATGGACGGAATAGCCATTAATTATCAATCCCTTGAAAAAGGAATAACAATTTTTAATATAAAAGCTACCCAGGCAGCCGGAGATCAACCAATTGATATTAATAATGCTGATGAATGCATAGAAATAATGACCGGCGCGGCATTGCCAGAGTCTGTCGATACGGTTATCCGTTATGAAGATATTGAAATAAAAGACGGTACAGCGACGATCTTAATTGACAAGATAAAACAGGGACAGAACCTTCATTTAAAGGGCGCGGATAAAAAACAGGGAGATTTGCTGCTTACCCCGGGCCAATTGATAACGCCTGCTATCATCAGCCTGGTTGCATCGGTTGGCGAAACAGAATTGCGGGTTAAGCGCTTGCCGCGTGTGGTAGTTATATCATCAGGCGATGAATTGGTAGACGTTCAGACTACGCCATCACCTTACCAGATCAGGAAGTCTAACAGCTATATGTTGCAGGCCCTGATGATACAGCAAGGCTTAAAGGCAGATATAAGGCATATTCCTGATGATCCCGAAATAATTAAGCAGCAATTACAAATCTGCATTCAAAATTACGATGTGCTGTTACTAACCGGCGGAATATCAATGGGTAAGTTCGATTACATCCCGCAGGCATTAAAAGATTTAAAGGTAAATCAGGTATTTCATAAAGTCCAGCAGCGCCCCGGCAAGCCGTTTTGGTTTGGCAAGCACGATAATGGGGCAGTGGTATTCGCCTTCCCGGGTAACCCCATAGCTACCTTTATGTGTACGCAAAGGTATTTTATTCCCTGGTTAAACACTTCGTTAGGGTTAGCGCCTAAACAACCTGTTTACGCAATTTTGGCTACTGATTTTTCATTTCAACCTCAGTTAACCTATTATTTACAGGTTAAACTTACTTTTAATGAACGGGGGCAATTATCAGCTACGCCGGTTGAGGGAAATGGTTCGGGTGATTTTGCTAACTTAGCAGATACAGACGCGTTTATGGAACTGCCTTTAGAAAAGAACGAGTTTAAAAAGGGTGAGGTGTATAAAGTCTGGATATTTAATCAAATATAATGAGCGAATTCTCTCATCTTGACAAAGCCGGCAAAGCCACTATGGTTGATGTATCTGCAAAAACGATAACACATCGCACCGCTACTGCGCGCAGTATTGTTTACCTGCCGGATGAGGTATTAACGCAATTGGTTGGCGGTGATCTGCAAACCAAAAAAGGCGCTGTTTTTCAAACCGCAATAATTGCCGGTATTATGGCCGCCAAAAAAACCGGCGACCTGATACCGCTTTGCCACCCATTAGGATTGGATAATTGCCGTATCGATATACGGCTAAATGAGCAACAGGAGGTCGTGATAGATTGTACTGCTACCATTACGGCTAAAACCGGCATCGAAATGGAGGCTTTGGTAGGAGCGAGCATTGCGGCATTGACTATTTATGATATGTGTAAGGCATTAAGCCATGATATTGTTATAAAAGAAACCAAACTGATAGCAAAAACAGGAGGTAAACGTGATTTCAAACGAGCATAACCAGCCTGAAGGCAAGCACAAAAAACACGCTTCGCTGGCCCGGCCAATAACCGGTAATTTTGGTCGAAACGAGTGGGCGATACTTGGCGCGCCATGTATCAACATTAAATTATTAGCTGCTGATGTTATAGCTGCATTATCACCCCAATATAAGTGCGCTTATGCAGATACTTCGCACAATGATGAAGTAATATCGCTGCCCGGCCGTTTGGCAAGCGGCGCGGTTTTAGAATATACAGATCAGTTGAATAACCATCAGTTTAATTACAGTACCGATTTAAAACCGGTAAACTTTAAACAACAATTTGCCGGTACCGACCTGGTATTGGTTAACGGTAACCATCAGCCGGCTAAAGCACAGGTGGTTATCATCTACAATAACAAAATGGCATCGCTGCAAAAAAGAGTTGAGCAGCTAACCAATGTCGAGCTGATATTATTGGCTGATGTTGCCGATATTTTTGATTTCATAAAAGAAGCAATCCCCAACTGGCAGCAATTACCAATTTATCGCCTGGATGAAACGGAAAAAATCATTGATTTCTTTAAGGCTAAAATGCTACAGTCCAAACCTAAATTAAATGGTTTAGTGTTAACCGGCGGGCAAAGCCTTAGGATGGGGCATGATAAAAGCACTATAAACTGGTTTGGCAAAGAGCAGCGCTATTACATGGCTGATCTGTTGAAGGAATATTGTGACGAGGTATACCTATCATGCCGGGCAGAGCAACAACAGGATGTAGCTGCCGGCTACCAAACCTTACCCGATACTTTTACCGGCTTAGGTCCTTTTGGTGCGATATTATCCGCATTTCGTGAAAAACCTGACAGCGCCTGGTTAGTGGTTGCCTGTGATATGCCATTGTTAGGCACAGAAACATTTGATCATTTAATAAATAACCGTAACCCGTCATCAATAGCCACGGCTTATGAGAGCGCTTTTGATGGTTTTCCTGAGCCTTTAATTACGATTTGGGAACCTAAGAGTTACCCGGTATCGCTGGCATTTTTAGCACAGGGCTATTCATGCCCGCGCAAGGTTTTAATAAATAACGATACCACCTTACTAAAACCTTTGAATGCTGAGGAACTGACGAACGTGAACACCCCCGAGGATTTTGAAAAGATAAAGCGCCAGATCCACCAAAAAATTGCCTCAACCTAATTATGGAACCCGATTTTTCAAGATATAGCTGCCAGATAGCCTTGCCGGGTTTTAGTGAAACGGCGCAACTGCTTTTGCAACAGGCTAAGGTTTTAATAGTGGGCGCCGGAGGCTTGGGCTGCCCGGCCGCGCAATATTTAACAGCTGCCGGTGTAGGTACGCTTGGGATAGCTGATTTTGATACGGTTTCTACAAGTAACCTGCACCGGCAGATACTTTATACGCCGGCAGATGTAGGTCAGAAGAAAACGGTTATAGCTTGCCAAAAACTGCAACAACAAAACCCGGGTATCAGGTTAGTGCCGCATGATGTGAAGATCACCTCTGATAATGTAACGGACATTATAGGCCAATATGATATCGTAATTGATGGTACTGATAATTTTGAAACCAGATACCTGCTTAATGATGCGGGTGTAATAGCTGATAGGCCTGTTGTTTACGGCGCTATATATCAGTTTGAGGGGCAGGCTGCGGTTTGGAATGTAAATAATGCTAATGGTACCAGGTCACCTAATTACCGCGACTTGTTTCCTGAAGTGGATGCTACCCAGATACCAAATTGTGCTGATGGCGGCGTTATTCCAACACTGGCGGGTATTATCGGCTGTATACAGGCAAACGAGGTGATCAAATACATTACCCAAACCGGCGAATTGCTGGCAGGCAAAGTAATGGTATTTGACGCGCTTACCCTGCAAAGCCGCATCATCAAAATAGGAAAGACAACTAAAACTAATATTACTGCATTGGCGACGACCATTGAGGTATTAACCATGACTGTTAGCGATGTTAAAAAAGGATTAGCTGATAATACTTTAGAGCTTGTCGATATCCGCACCGACCAGGAGCGGGATGAAATAGATATTGGCGGCGTCCATTTTGAAGCGGATGAGATCGATGAGAACATGGCTTACCTAACTAATCCAACAGTTAAAGTACTCTACTGTTCGACAGGTAAAAGGAGCGGACAAGCTGTTAAGCAAATCAAACAAAAAGCACCAAACGCAAAGATCTATTCTTTAGAAGGGGGATTGCAAGAGTGGTTCTCCTCCCAACAATAACAGCCTTGCAACATTCACTCAATCAATAATTCAATAACTCACTCATTAAGGGTGTGCCGCTACCCAAACCTCGCCATCTTCAAAAATCTCTTTTTTCCAGATAGGTACGGATTGTTTTAGTGTATCTATAATATAACGACAGGCATCAAAAGCTGCATCCCGGTGGGCCGCAGCTACGGCAATAATTACCGGTATTTCGCCAATTTGTAATACCCCGGTACGATGATGGATCAATATTTTTTGAACAGTCCATTTATCAAAAGCCTGTTGGGCTATTTTTTGCATTTCGCTCACGGCCATCTTTTCGTAAGCTTCAAACTCTAATCTAACTACAGCTTTACCTTTGGTAGCGTTACGCACGGTGCCAATAAACACATCTATCCCCCCGCACTCGGGCGACATCACCCAGTCGATGCAGTACTGCATGTCAAGGGTAGATACGGATAGTTTTACTTCTGTGTTCATGTTGGATAGGAAAGGCAGGGCTGTTTATCCTCCGCTAACAGGCGGAATTATTGCGATCTCGTCACGTTCATGTACCGTATCTCCGTCAAGCGCATATTCGTTATTTATGGCGATCATGTAGGTAGCCAGTTTTTTTAACTTCGGATATTTTCCTTCTAACAGGTATTTTAAGTTAGATACCGTAGCATCATTAACCAGTTCAACATCAACGGCCGAACTGCCAAAAATGTCTTTTGCAATTCCAAAAGCTAATATATTGATCCTCATGTTAATAACTATTTATAAATTTCCTTCAAAGATTAATGTAAATTTAATAATTGGCTTGTATTTTGCAGATCAAAAGTAGTTAAATTTAAAAACATACCCATGTCAACATATATACCCAAAATAGTAATAGCACATTATTCAAATATTAACAAAGTTAGATTTGAAAACGCCAACGGCGAAATACAAATGCTGATAGAAAAAGATTTTACAGGGTTGGATAATGCAAGCGAAGATCAAAGCGATAATTTCTTTACAAACAATATCCCCACTGCAGGGAACGTAGTTAGATAATTCGCCGGAAACAGTTTGGTATCGAGGTTCAATGCATCAAATGTTTGCTTGTATTCCTTCATGTTTCTAAAATCTGCTATTATGGCCGTTCCGCCGGGCTTTAATACCCGTTTAATTTCGGCGCAGGCAGTTTTTCGTCCTTGCTTATCGTAAATATTATGCAGGCACATGTTGCTGAGGATCACATCGAAGTGATCGTTACCAAAGCTCATGTTCATGGCATTTTCATTTAATACCTCTACTTTATCAGCCACGCCTTCGGCAGCAGCGTTTTTTAAAGCAGCTTCTACATTATTGCCGGTTAAGTCGGCTGCGTTCCATATATCAATACCCGTTGATTTTCCGGTGGTTAATTTTTTGGCGGCACCTATCATTAGTAACCCTTTACCGGTACCAATGTCAAGCACTTGTTCATTGCCGTTCCAGTCTATAAGGTTTAACATCCTGTCGCGGTGCTTGTATTTGCCGGAAAGTGAATAGACCAGCATTAACAATCCTCCCAAAGCCATCCCGCCTGCCGACCATAAAAAACCGGATGTTTCAATAATTACACTCCCTATTTTAATAACCGGGAAGAAGAGAGCCACCACGATAACAGCCAATGCCGCTATAAATAAATTGCGGATAACACCAGGCGCGTCAACACCATAATTAATTTTTGAACTTTTTTGCGTTGAGTCTTGTCCCATTTTTTCTTACTGATTAACAGTTAAATATATAAAAATAATAAAATTATTAATAATTCTATAAAGTATATAGATTTAGTAGTATATTTGAATTGTAATTGAAACATCCCATGAAACGCAGTAGAGTACAAGGTAATATAAAGATTCTTTCGGGCAGACAGGCCAAGGGTTTCCGAATGTGTTGTTGTTGCTAACCAACCCTGCAATCTATCTGTTAATACTATTATCAACTTCAATTTACTTTAGCATGTTAACTACAATAAGCAAATATCCATTTTTCGATCTGTCAGAAATTATTCCTGAACCTGACTTTAGTCATAAACCTTATAAAAAACTACAACCGGTTAAAACCGGGAATTTAATACCTGATATTAACCTGGTAACTGATTTTAAGAGATGGAAAAACTTTTACAACGGTGCGCCAACTCATGGGTCTATATCTTTAAAACACTTATATGGTAAGCCATTGGCTATAGC
This sequence comes from Mucilaginibacter sp. UYCu711, assembly GCF_050433825.1. Taxonomy (NCBI): domain Bacteria; kingdom Pseudomonadati; phylum Bacteroidota; class Sphingobacteriia; order Sphingobacteriales; family Sphingobacteriaceae; genus Mucilaginibacter; species Mucilaginibacter sp. UYCu711. The sequence goes on from NZ_JBNPWM010000001.1 coordinate 526,225, forward strand.
TTTTTACTCGAAACACTGGCAGGATAGGGGCATTGAGCAATTAAAACAATTAAACGCCATACAAACCGAAATTAAAGCTAACGGTGGTAACCTGTTAATTTTAACAGATGAGACAGGTGACGAGCAGTTGTCTAAAATTACCTGGGAAAATAATTTATCCTTAAATTTTTATCACGATATCAATAACGAAATAGCAACGCAGTTCAGAGTTTACTCAGAGGATGATCCAACCTGGAACCGGTTCTCGGGGATTAATGTTAATATCCCTTTGCTGGCAATTTATGTAATAGATACCGAACGACATATCATTTACGATCATATTGATCGCGACCTCTCGGCTACATTCGTAGCAGATGATCTAATTGCTTCAATTTACGGGGCATCGTTAACGAACACCCGCAGAAAATCGGCATAAAAATATTATTTGGTTTGGTTTACAGTTGAAAAGAAAAGCCGCTCTATCTATAATATGAGCGGCTCTTTTCATTTTAATATGTGCGGTAATATCTTTTGCCGTGGCGGTAGTAGTAATGTCTTCTAACCGTAACACTCCCCCTTGACCTGCTGCTGCTAACCACAACGCGGCCGCCTGGTCTTGGTGGCGGAGGTGGAGTTCTTAGGTGGATTCGTGGTAAAGGTGGACGTCCACCAGGGTGTGGCGGCGGCGGCGGTAAATGTATCTGCGCTTCTGCAACAGTAAATGTGCATGCGGTAATAGCTGCGATAAATAATGTCTTAATAATTTTCATGATGTTAAAATATCCAATAAGTTAAGTCTGAAATGATTGATTAAAGGTACAACCTCAAATACCCCAAACAGTTTTAAAAACCGTATTAATAAAATAAACGTTTTTAACAGTAATTGGTTATTAGTCCTGACGTTAAACAACTATATGCGATATTTTTTTTTAATGATGCTATTTTTTAGCTTTTTACAGGGCTATGCCCAACCAACCACGCTGTTAATAAAAGGCGAGTTGGTGATAGACGGTAACAAGCGCTCATTCTCGACTTATATACCACCTCAAAGCAAAGCCGGTAAAATGCCATTGGTTATTTCGCTGCATGGCGGCTTTGCAAGCCCTAAAGGGATGTTTCATTTGGCCGATTTCAGGCCGGTGGCTGATCGCGAAAAGTTTATTGTAGTTTGCCCGGCATCAAAACACATCTGGCACGATGGGGCCAACGTGCATGGGATTGATGATGTAAAGTTCATAGATGAGCTTATCAGCTACATCATTAAAACCTATAATGCAGATCCGGAAAGGGTGTATGTTACCGGCATCTCCAACGGTGGATTTATGACAGCCAGGCTTGCTTGCCAGCTAAACAACCGAATAGCTGCTGTGGCGATAGTTGCGGCGACATTGGATATAGGAGAGGGGTACGATTTAGAAAGGCCAATGCCGGCCCTGTATATGCACGGTACAAGCGACCCGATAGTAGGTTATAACGGCGGAAAATTATTTGGGCGGAGCGTTTATTCGCAGGACGCTGTTATCGATAAATGGGTAGCTTTAAATAACTGCGATAAGATACCGCTGGTCACTACTATACCCGATACAGCAAATGATGGCACCAGTATTTTAAAAGAGGAATACCTGAACCCTGAAAACGGGTTAAAGGTTGTTGGTTATACCATCGTCAACGGCGGGCACACCTGGCCGGGCGGATGGCAATACCTGCCAAAATTTATTATTGGCAAGACCACCCAAAATTTAAATGCCTGCGAGGAGATCTGGAGTTTTTTTAAAGGGTATAAGTTGACTGTTAAAAGTTAAACCATGTTTTATATCCTGATGACAACGGACGAAAATTTAATTTAAGGTGATCCACTTTACATGATCCACGGTGAAGTATTAAAAAATAAGGAATCATGATAAGTGGTTTACTTACAATATATTACATCAGCCAGTTAAAGCTTTACAGGTGATCCAAAGTGATCCACTCAATTTGTTAAGTTATTTACTTACAAACAATTAAACAAAAAAGGTGATCCAGATGATCCGTATTTTTAAGTGGATCACCTCATCGTATAAAAACAGATAGAAGATAGTTAGTTGCCTAAAATAACCTGCATATTTTGTTTCTTTGTTACATGAGTATAACTACCGCGCCGGATAAAGTGAAATTGATGCAGGAACAAAAGCTTCAGGAGTTATTGCAACATATTAGTAAAAACTCGCCATTTTACAAAGAGCTGTTTGCTCAGCATGGTATTGATATCAATGCAATCAAGACGATTGAGGACCTTGCCCTGATCCCAACAACGGGTAAAGAAGACCTGCAAAAGCGCAACAACGACTTTTTATGCGTGCCAAAGGATCAGGTGATCGAATATGCCTCAACATCAGGCACGTTAGGAAGTCCGGTTACCATCGCTCTTACTGAGAATGATCTTAATCGCCTGACATTAAACGAATATAACTCCTTTGTCTGTGCTGATGGTCAGCCTAATGATATCTACCAGCTGATGTTAACGCTCGACAGGCAGTTTATGGCGGGTATAGCTTACTACTCGGGTTTGCGCAAGTTAGGGGCAGGAATCATCCGTTTAGGGCCTGGTGTGCCTTCTTTACAGCTGGAAACTATCCAGCGGTTAAACCCGACTGCCATTGTAGCGGTGCCATCGTTTATCCTGAAGCTGATCCAGGCCGCCAAAGATCATAACATCGATCTTAACCAAACATCAGTTAAGAAAGCCATCTGTATAGGCGAGAATATCCGCAACACCGATTTCTCATTAAACATCCTTGGTAAAAAGATCACCGAAGCCTGGGATATCAAGTTATATTCAACCTACGCCTCAACCGAAATGCAAACCGCATTTACCGAATGCAGCCACGGCCGCGGCGGTCACCTGCAGCCCGAGCTGGTAATTGCCGAGCTATTGGATGAGGATAATAACCTGGTGCCTGCCAATACACCCGGCGAGCTAACCATCACAACCCTTGGGGTTGAAGGTATGCCGTTACTGCGCTATAAAACAGGTGATATCTGCATGTACTTTAATGAACCCTGCGCCTGTGGCCGTACCAGTTTACGCTTGTCGCCCATTATTGGCCGTAAAAAGCAGATGATCAAGTTTAAAGGTACCACGCTATATCCGCCGGCTATGTTTGATCTGTTGAATGAGATGGAAGAGGTGCTGGATTATGTGATAGAAGTATATTCGAACGATATAGGGATGGATGAAGTATTGCTGCACCTGCTACCGTTAGATGACAGTAAAGCCTGCGATAACCGCATCAGAGCCTATTTACAGGCAAGGTTAAGGGTAAGCCCGCATGTTAGCTATATCACAGCCGAACAGATCCAGAAAATGCAGTTTCCGGAAGCAGTACGTAAAGCTGTTAAGTTTATAGATAAACGGGTTAACCAATCAGAAGGTAACTAATCACCAATCTCTAATCACTATTTTATATATTTGTCATCCACCACGGCAAACTATTAAGCTTTGTTTGGGTTTAAAAGATTGATTACTAATATTTGCCTATGATAACTGTTGGACAGAGCGTCCTTTCTTTAGCTGACTTTAACGAAATTGTGTTTAACCAGAAGTCGGTTGTCCTATCCCCCTCAGCTTTAACAAAAATTGAGACTAACTTTAAGTTCCTCCAAAAATTTTCGTCAAATAAACTAATTTATGGCATAAATACCGGTTTTGGCCCTATGGCCCAATACAAGGTAAGCGAGGAGAATTTGCTGGCATTACAGTATAACCTTATCCGCAGCCATAGCTCTGGTAATGGTGCACTGCTTACACCAACTTTGGCAAAAGCTTTAATGGTGGCCCGGTTAAACAGTTTGATCCAGGGTTTCTCGGGCGTTCATACTGATATAGTTGAACTGCTTAGAGAGTTAATAAACAAAAACGTAACCCCATGTATCTATGAGCATGGCGGGGTAGGTGCCAGTGGCGATTTGGTACAATTAGCTCACCTTGGTTTAGTATTAATTGGCGAGGGTGAAGTTATTTATGAAGATAAGATCCAGCCCACTGCCGAGATCTTTAAACAATTAAATATTAAACCGCTAAGCATCCATGTGCGCGAGGGATTGGCTACCATCAACGGAACCTCGGCCATGACAGGTATAGGTATGGTTAATGTAATACAGGCACAAAAGCTATTAGGCTGGGCGGCCATGTTCTCGGCTATGACCAATGAAGTAGTTGAAGCGTATGATGATCATTACTCGCACGAGTTGAATATCGTCAAACATCATAAAGGCCAAAACAAGATAGCCGGCATGCTACGCGATATCTTAAAAGATAGCAAGATGATCCGTAGCCGTACAGATCATTTATATCAGCCTGATAACATTGCTCACGACGTTTTTGAAGATAAGGTGCAGGAATACTATTCGTTACGTTGTGTAACTCAAGTACTGGGGCCGATATTGGATACCATAACAAATGCCGAAGAAGTATTAGTTAATGAGCTAAACTCGGTTAACGATAACCCGGTGATTGACCATGTTAACGAAAATGTGTTCCACGGCGGTAACTTCCACGGTGATTATGTTTCGTTAGAGATGGACAAGCTGAAGATAGCTATTACTAAGCTGTCCATGTTATCAGAGCGCCAGTTAAATTACTTATTGAATGATAAGCTGAACCTAAAATTCCCGCCGTTTTTAAACCTGGGTGTTTTAGGGCTAAACTTCGGGATGCAGGGCGTGCAGTTTACGGCGACATCAACAGTAGCCGAGAACCAGACTTTATCCTTCCCGATGTATGTACATAGCATCCCTAACAACAATGATAACCAGGATATTGTGAGCATGGGCTGTAACGCTGCTTTAATGACGGGCAGGGTAATTGATAACACTTTCGCGGTATTGTCTATCCAGTTAATGACCATACTACAGGCTATTGATTATTTAGATTGCCAGGAAAAACTTGCTCCTAAAACTTTGGCTTTGTATAATGAGGTAAGGGCTATATTCCCTAAATTTATAGAGGACACACCAAAATACAAGGATATAGAGCGGATCAAAGACTTTTTGGCTGGTGCAAACCAGTCCATCTAAATCCTACCCGTTAGGGAGGAATTAAAATAGTAAAGTGTTGAGAATTTAAAATATATAAATCAAAAGTCTCCCCTTCCGGGGGAGATTTAGAGGGGGCTATATGAAATGTGCTTTAGTTACAGGCGGATCAAGAGGAATAGGCAGGGCCATCTGTGTTAAAATGGCCGCTATGGGCTATTATGTACTTATCAACTTTAAAAGCAATACCACAGAAGCCGAAAATACCCTTGAACTGGTTAAACAAGCCGGCAGCAACGGCGAACTGTTACAATTTGACGTTGCCGACAAAGAACAAATTAAAGAAGTTTTAGAAACCTGGATAAACAATAACGAAGGCCGTGATATTGAGGTACTGGTAAACAACGCCGGTGTCCGTGATGACAGCCTGATGGTTTGGTTAAAGGATGAGCAGTGGGACAGTGTAATAAATACCAGCTTAAACAGTTTCTTTTATGTTACTCGTTTAGTTTTGGATGGTATGATGCTTAACAGGTTCGGGCGTATAATCAACGTTGTATCGTTATCCGGATTAAAGGGGGTAGCAGGTCAAACCAATTACTCTGCAGCTAAGGCGGGCGTAATAGGTGCTACAAAGGCATTGGCGCAGGAGGTTGGCCGCAGCGGGATTACCGTAAACGCGGTGGCGCCGGGTTTTATAAAAACAGATATGACTGAAGGATTAGACGAGAAGGAATTAAAAAGAAGTATCCCGGTAAACCGTTTTGGTTTGCCTGAGGAAGTAGCACATGCTGTTGGATTCCTTGCATCTAAAGAAGCATCATACATCACTGCAGAAGTACTATCAATAAACGGCGGCTTATATTCATGATAGCAGGCGGAAGCATATTATCCCTTATACCCCAAAAGCCGCCATTTGTGATGGTGGACGAATTGTTATTCGCCGACGATAACATCACCAAAACGAAATTTACCATAACTGCCGACAACGTATTTGTTATTAATGGCGAGTTTAGCGAAGCCGGCCTGATGGAAAACATGGCGCAAACCGCCGCTGCCGGCTCGGGCAATATGGCACGGATAGAACAAAGGCCTGTTGCCAATGGTTATATAGGCCAGGTAAAAAACTTCGAGGTCTACAGTTTACCCAAAGTAGGGGATGTGCTGCTAACCGAGGTAAAGATGGAGGTACAGGTGTTTGATGCGGGCATCGTATCGGGCAGGATCTGGTGTAATGATGTGGAGGTGGCGCAATGCGAAATGAAAATATTTATCAATCAATAATGCCCGCGGTTTATATAGTTGCCGATAACATTTACTCGCCGGTAGGCACTACTACCGACGAAAACTTTGAGCGGGTTAAACAAGGATTTTCAGGGATTAAAAAACACAGCAATCCTACTTTAGCAGATGAAGATATCCATGTTTCGCTGTTTAACTTAAACGAAAGTAAAAAACATAACAATTTAAAATACAGCTATTTTGAAGGTTTACTTATATCATCAGTTGAAGATGTTTTAGCAAACTGTGATATAAAAGCTGATGATGAAAAAACGATCCTTATTGTATCAACAACCAAAGGAAATATCAGCTTATTGGAGACTGATGCCGATAACCCTGGCCTGAAAAACCGGATAGCATTACACACCTCGGCCAAACTGGTTGCAGACCATTTTGGATTTGTCAATCAACCATTGGTGGTGTCTAATGCCTGCATATCCGGTATTATGGCGATACTAACCGGCATGCGTTTGATCCAATCCGGGAAATATGAAAACGCGGTTGTAGTAGGTGCCGATGTGATTAGTAAATTTGTTTTATCAGGATTTCAATCATTCCAGGCTATAAGCGCTGAACCCTGCAAACCTTTTGATGAAAACAGGACCGGCATTACATTAGGCGAAGGCGCTGCTACCATGATCCTATCATCAAACCCTAAATACTCCGACAGGATCAAGGTTTTAGGCGGAGCGGTATCCAACGACGCAAATCATATTTCGGCGCCCTCAAGGACAGGAGAGGAGCTTTCTGGGGCAATTGAGCGCGCGTTAACCATGGCTGGTTTGGTTGCCGGGGATATAGACCTGGTATCGGCCCACGGCACGGCTACCAGTTATAACGATGAAATGGAAGCCAAGGCTATAGTTTTAGCGGGACTGGAAACTGTGCCGGCTAATAGCTTGAAAGGTTATTATGGCCATACCTTAGGCGCTGCGGGATTGATAGAATCCATTATTTCCATCAAGTCATTAAAGGAAAACCTGATATTACCAACTTTGGGATTTGATAAAATGGGGGTGAGTACCCCTATTAATGTTTGCACTAAACTCACACCGATGCGATTAAAAACATGTTTAAAAACAGCATCGGGTTTTGGTGGTTGTAATGCAGCAGTAGTGTTTAGTAAATAATAGATCATGGTCAAAAAGCGTACTGACAGACTGACATTTGCAATTTTATAAATATTTAATAATCAAAATGTTAAATAGTTGAATATAAATCATTACATAACATCATACTGTACTATAAGTCAGGAAGTGGTTTACAAGAACGAAGTCCCGGTTTTTGAAAATCGCGGTGCTGACCTGCCTGCTTTTTTACTATCCGCATACCAGCACTTTGAGCTGAATTATCCTAAGTTTTATAAGATGGATAACCTGAGCAAACTGGGCTGGCTGGCTACCGAGGTATTGTTGAAAGGAAGTACGATAAAGCAATACCAACCAGAAACTGTAGGGCTGGTGTTAACAAACGCCAATGCAAGTTTGGACAGTGATAAAAAATATATGAAAAGCGTAGCCGACATCCCGAGCCCTGCATTGTTCGTATATACCTTGCCCAATATTATGACCGGAGAGATTTGTATTCGTAATAATTTTAAAGGCGAGGACGCATTTTTTATATTTGAAAAGTTTGATGCTGCGTTTATAGAATTGTACGTTAATAACCTTTTAAGTAACAATATTTTAAACGCGTGTATCTGCGGTTGGGTTGATGTGTTGGGCGATGATTATAAAGCAGTTTTGTTTTTGGTGGAGAAGGTAGTTAGCGACAAACCAATACTATTTACACGGGACAACCTGGCTAACATATTTGATAATTTAGTAATTGATAAGCTATAATGAGTGCACCGGTTTATATTGCGGGAGTTGGAGTTATTACGGCGATAGGCAATAACGTAGCCGAGAACCTTGCCGCGTTCGAGCGCGAAGAAGCCGGTATGGGCGATATAACGTTGGTGAATACCATTCATCGCGGCGTATTACCTGTTGCCGAAGTTAAGCTGGATAATGAAGCTTTAGGTAACCTGGCCGGAATTTCAACCAAGCTTAGCCGTACCAAAATGCTGAGTTTGATTGCCGCCCGCGAAGCGATGAATGACGCGGCCATACCAAACTTTAAAGACTTACGTACCGGGTTTATATCAGCTAATACCGTTGGGGGTATGGATAAGAGCGAGGATTTCTTTATTGAGTTTTTGGCCGATAACGAAAAAGGCAAACTACGAAATGTATACGACCACGAATGTGGCAGCATGACCGAAGTTGTAGCTGATGCATTGGGTATAACTGATTATATGACCACCATCAGCACTGCCTGCTCATCATCGGCAAATGCAATATTTTATGGCGCGCGATTGATCAGGAATGATATTTTGGATGTGGTTATAGCCGGTGGTGCGGATGCCTTAGCCAAATTCACACTCAACGGTTTTAATACCCTGATGATACTGGACAAGGAATACTGCAAGCCATTTGATGATGACCGCGAGGGCCTGAATTTAGGCGAAGGCGCGGGTTACGTGGTATTGGTATCAGATAAAGTAGCTGAGACGTTAAATAAGCCCCTGTACTGCACTTTAAGCGGCTATAACAATAGTAACGACGCCTACCATCAAACGGCGTCCTCACCGGACGGTACAGGCTCGTACCTGGCTATGCAGGGTGCCTTGAATAAGGCCGGTTTACAAACATCAGATATCGACTATATCAATTTACACGGAACAGGAACACCAAACAATGACAGTGCGGAAGGCACAGCCATTAAACGCTTGTTTGGCCCGGACTATCCAAAAATGAGCTCTACCAAATCATTCACCGGGCACACTTTGGGTGCAAGCGGCGGGGTGGAGGCTGTATTTTCGGTACTGGCGGTTAAACATGGGTTGATCTATCCAAACCTGCGGTTTAAAACACCTATGCAGGAGCTGCCGTTTACGCCCGAGGTTCATTATCTCAAAGATCAGCCGGTAAAAAATGTGTTATCAAACTCGTTTGGATTTGGTGGCAATTGTACATCTTTAATATTTTCGGCTGTTTAATATGAAGATCTATATCCGTTCGGCTGCAGCAATATCCGCCCAAAATACTTTTGGTGACGTTCCGTTTTTAACTGAACCCTTAGCAGTTACGGGCATTTGCTTAAGCGCGATAGAACCTGATTATAAAGCATACGTCGACCCCAAACTGGCCCGCCGCATGAGCCGGATTATAAAAATGGGCGTCGCAGCAGCGATGCAATGTTTACGTGATGCGGAAATAACTATGCCCGGCGCAATTATTACCGGCACAGCTTTGGGCTGCCAGGAAGACACCATCACTTTTTTAACGCGTATTATTGAAATGGAAGAGGAAATGCTGCCGCCGACAGCATTTATACAATCAACCCATAATACCGTGGCTGCACAAATAGCATTGATGCTGAAGTGCCATAACTACAATAACACTTTTGTACATAAAGGTATTTCGTTTGAGAGCGCGCTGCTTGATGCAATTATGCTTTTAAGAGAGGGAGACGCTGATAATATCCTGGTAGGTGGTACAGAGGAGATGACGGATATCGCCTTTAAAATACTAACCCGCCTTGGGCTGTATAAACGCTGGCCGTTGTCAAATCTGGATCTGATTAAAACACAGTCAAACGGAACAATTGGCGGCGAAGGCGCGGCTTTCTTTTTGTTGACGGATAAAAGCAGGAATGATAACCTGGCCGAGTTGGTGGCTATAAAAACATTCTACAAGCCCAAAAATAAAGAAGATATTGAATTGAATATCAATTCGTTTCTGCAGCATAACTTAATTAAAATTGAAGATATCGACCTGGTTATAACCGGCAAAAACGGCGACTGGAAAAATGATGCGGTTTATGATGAGCTGCGCAAAACCATATTTGCAAACAGCGATCTTGCCTACTACAAACATTTATGCGGCGACTACCCGGTATCCATATCATTTGCTTTATGGCTCGCATCGAATATCATCATGAGGGGCCGGGTTCCTGAAACGGTGATTGACGGGGAGCTTAAAAACAGATCGCCTAAAAAAATATTGATCTATAACCATTATCAAAATAGCTATCATTCGTTAATGCTATTATCTTCGTGCTGATAAATATGCTTAAAGATCCCCTGTTCAAGATAGTTTCACTTAACGCCGACGATAGTACCGTGGTGGCCCTTATAGAAATTGACACCGACAATGAAATACTGAAGGGTCACTTTCCCGATCAGCCGGTAGTGCCCGGTGCCAGCATGTTGCAACTGGTAAAAGAGGTGCTGGCCACAGCTATTAAGAAACCGGTACGCCTGGTGAAAGCCGACAATATCAAATTCCTGTCGCTTATAGAACCATCGGTAGCTGCACTTCAGTTAAGCATAGCTTATCAATTGACTGATAATTATTTAAACATAAAATCAACGCTGTCATTCGGCGATATAACCTGTATGAAAGTACAAGCCACCTTCGTTGCCTTATAGATTGACCCATCATGAAAAAACAGTTTTTACTGCTGCTTTCCGCCCTTACTTTCGCGCTAAATGTAGCTGCTCAAGATGATTCATTAACGTTTGTTAAGGCGCAATGGGAAACCAAAAAAATTGCACCGGGCGTAAAATGGAAACATTACTGGTTTAAAAATAACCTTTTCCATTCAAACCAAAACATTAATATCCTGGAGATAAACCCGCGCCGTAAAGCAAAGCTGGTTTTAGGATATGAAGTTAAGCGGTTAAAACCTGTTGCCGATTTCGCTGCAGAATCAAATGCCATAGCAGCAATTAATGGCGGGTTCTTTGACGTTAAAAATGGCGGTTCGGTCGACCTGATAAAAGTTGATGGTATAGGCATGGAGCCAAATCACCTTACCAAAAATGGTGGCAGGGTAGATCATCAAAAAGGCGCTTTGCTTTTTAACAACAATATACTCAGCATAGCTAAATGGGATGGAACAGCTAATTGGGAAACTAAATTGAACGGCGACATTATGGTTGCCGGACCAATGCTGATGTATAATAATGCGATGGAACATCTGGACACCGCATCCGCTTTTATAAAAACTCGAAACCCGCGTACGGGTGTCGCTGTTAACAAAAACCGGGTTTTATTGATAACAATTGACGGGCGTAATGAAAATGCAGCCGGAGTAACCATAGTTGAAATGGCCAAAATAGTAAAATGGCTCAACGCGCAGGATGGAATTAACCTGGACGGCGGCGGATCAACCACAATGTGGGTAAAGGGTGGTACGCCAAATAACGTAGTTAACTATCCTACAGATAATAAGAAATGGGATCATGAAGGGGTAAGAAAGGTAGCAAACGCGGTAATAGTAAAAAGGTAGAGACGCATTGCTTTGCGTCTCCGGACTCCTGACGCATTGCGTCTTTACAATTCCAAGAACCTTTTCTAACATGTTGTGTTAAACTTAAATAACAATAAAGTCATGGATAATCAAAAACAAACCCCAATTACCGTAGGCGCCGATGAAGGACAAGGATTGTCTGTAATGGGTGGTACCTATCGTATTTTGGCAAGCGGTAAAGATACCGGCGGAAACTTCGCGACAATAGATATGCTGATACCGCCCGGTGGTGGCCCCGGCCCGCATTCGCATGCTGATTTCCATGAAACGTTTTATGTTGTTGACGGGGAGGTAGAGGTTAAGTCAGAAGCCTCGACATTTATTGCCCGGGCAGGAGCTTATGTTGTTATCCCGAAAGGCGGTATTGTGCATGGGTTTAAAAACCGATCGGCTAAAACAGCCCACTTGCTTTGCACGGTAGTGCCAGCCGGCCTTGAGGAAATGTTTTTAGAAATGGGTAAACCTGTAGCTTTAGGCGAATTTCTGCCGCCGCCAACAATGGATGCAGACACCCAGGCAAAAATGAAAGCTCTTGCCGAAAAATACGGGCAGAAACTTTATCCGCCCGATTTCCTGGGGTAACTATTTACTCCTGTGTTCGGCTATATAATCGGCCATCGTATTAATATCAACCAACGCTTTGCGGCCCTCTTTAGGGTCGCGGATATCAATTCCGTATTCTTTCTTCAATAACACAATAAGCTCCAGTGAATCTATAGAGTCCAACCCTAAGCCGTCGCCAAATAACGGTTCTTCGTCTTTTATGTCGGCAGGGGTTAGGTCGGTTAAGTTTAAAAATTGTATGATCTGTACTTTTAGCTGTTCTTTAAGCGCTTCTTTTTCCATGGGGTAAAATTATATCAAATTTTTTCTTTTCAATCCTAAATAAGTTATGAATTGAATGACAAGGGTAATAATAAATAAAGACCCTATATTGTTTAGTACATCTTTTAATTTGCCGCCTTCTAAAAACAAACTGTAGTAGGCTTGTAAGCACCAATGCATTGGCGAGAAGCCGGCCATTGTTTTAGCAAACCCCTGCATGGCAAAGCTGGGCACCATTAAACCGCCAATACAGGCCAGTATAACGATAGATACCGCGCCGAAACCGTTCGCCTGTTCCTGCGTTTCGGCAAATACCCCCACGCAGATAGCATAACTTACGGCACACCAGCCGCATACCAGGGTAATTAAAAATAAGGCAAACAGGTCTGACGGTAAGTTTAAAGGGGGTAAGCCAAGGTAAGGAAACAGCCAGATCCCCATCGAAAAAATTACGACGGCCTGCAGTAAGGTTACACCTAAATAAGTTACCTGTTTGGATAATAAGCCAACCAGGTAATTGGTGGGCAACGTTTTAAGGCGGATAAAACTACCGCTTACTTTTTCGCGGACTACGCTGCCACCTAACGACATGATCACGAAGAACATGGCGAAGATGGTCCATGCCGGTACGTTATGTTGCGATGCATTGGGTGTGTTACGCGTCCCGTCTTTACTAACCGGCAGCATGTTTATGGTAGTATTGCTGTTCAGCATTTCGTTTTCAAGGCTCTTAGGCAGCTCTTTCTCGTTTGATGCAAAGTACAGCGTGCGCAAGGTTTCACGGGTTTGTACCAGTTGTAAGGCGCTCCTGATGGCTCCCTGGATGGAGAATCTTAGCGATTCCTGTAAAACCGGGTTGTAGTACAGTGTAAGCGGATCGATTTGCCCAACTGGTTTTACAACGGTTTTTATCGTATCAGCCTCCCCGCTAAACGCCGCCATTGCCTTGTCCGAAGCGGTTTTGGCTTTAGCATTTACTTCGGCTGAGAAGTTTGGCGGTATCACGATACCCAGCATCGCATCTTTACCCTGCATTTCGTCCGAAATTGCTTTTGCTGTAGCTTTTTCTTTGCCGATCTCTGTTACAGTAAACATCCCGATCTTGCCTACTGATTCGATAAACTGCTTACTGGCTTTGCCGGTGTCCGTATTAGAAATAACTATAGGTAATTTATTTTTGTTGACGAGCTGAAAGGTGCTGTTCTGAATGCTGGTAACCACCACCACCAAAATTATCGGCATAACAAACATCAGCGAGATACCCACCTTGTCGCGTAACAGGATACGAGTGTCTTTCTTTATGGAGATCCAGAGCTTAAACATTAGTTTCGGTACGCCTTTCCTGTTAAGTTAATGAACAGATCTTCTAAACTATGGTGATTGTGTTCCTTCAATACCTCGCCGATGGGGCCGTGGGTGATAATCCTGCCCTCATCTATCATAGCTATGTAATCGCAAAGGTCCTCGGCTTCGTTTAACTGGTGCGATGTATAGATGAGTGTTGTGCCGCCTTGATTTAGTTTATGTAAGTAAGAGATAATTGCCTGCCGGGTTTGCACATCAACCCCAACAGTGGGTTCATCTAAAAACAAAACCGGCGGATTATGAATAACACCAATGGCTAAATTAACCCTGCGTTTCATCCCGCCCGAAAATTTTTGTACCGGCTTATTGCGTACATCTGCTAATCCTAAAATATTAAGCAACTCGTCGGTACGGCTGTTTATCTCTTCTTTATTTAACCCGGCCCAGGCGCCAAAAAACTCCAGGTTTTCGGCAGGGGATAACTCATGGTAAAAAGAAAAATCCTGCGGAACGAAACCGAATAGTTTATTCACGTCTTTATTTTGGCCGCCGGCTTCATGGCCCAATAATTTGATGCTGCCTTCATTGGCAGTAAGCACGCCCGTCATTAAATTCATTAACGTAGTTTTGCCTGCCCCGTTTGGCCCGAATAATCCAAAACGCGTTCCTTTGGCAACCTGCAAATTCAGGTCGGCAAAAGACACATTGGTATTATCAGGATAACCAAACCCCATGTGCTCAATATTTATCGCAAAAGGTTGGTCTGCTACCATTTTATATTCTTTAATGATGTAAAAGCTTTTTTCTCAATTTCGGCAATTTCTAATAAATAATCGCCCATCACATTAAAATCTTCCTGGCTGCCTAATCTGCCCTTATAAATACCGGCCGCCTGTACTGCCGCTGTGCGCCAAAGGTCGCCCGAGGCCGTAAATTGGTTGGAGATCTCCAATAATGCGTCATTGGGTATATAAGCGTGCGCTTCCTGTAAGAAAGCCCCATAAATATACCTGAAACCACCGCCACCTGTACCAATTTCTTCCTGCATGCGTACCAGTTGCGCTAAGTATAAACCGGCATCTTTCAAGCCTAATTTATCGCGCCAGCCTTTAATTTTTTTCCCCGTGTATCTTATTCCGTTTACCCCTGCAATAGGCCCGGTAAACGGCGATATCATATTAAATGTGTTTTTTTTAATGCCGCCTTTAATCGCCTTTCGGATCTGCTCGTCGGTAACAGCTGTAACTTCCTTCGGATAATACAATTGCCCGTTGGGTGCCAACACGCCTTTTGCAAAACGTACCCGTTCCAACTCATATGCTGTCATTACGTTTGTACCTTCCATTACGGGGTCGCTCACCATATAGTTGCCATCTTCGGTGCCATAAACAATTAAGTTATGGGCATTAAAATGGAAACGGTATTCTTTAGGGAAATAAGGCAGGTAATATACACCAACCTGGCAACCCACCGGGTGGCCCGCCGCCAAACATTCGTTTAAAAAAGCTTCGGCCGCTTCTTTCGAGCGGAATTTTTTTCGAACAACCGGAATGCCCAAAGCCTTACAGGTACGCTTAAATATCAGTCCCGGCAAAGTGCGGAACGCGATTACCGGCCCATTATTAATTTTTAGTAGGGGGATATACACATAAAACAAGCCTGCGCCAATCCCAAAAACCAGGGGCTCGGTTATCTGTTTAACGCCTGCATTTCTTAACAGGCTCATGGTTACACCGTTTTCGCAGTGCGCTGCCTGTATGTGGTTAAAATCAAGCTTCATTAACAGTCATTGTTTTTGTTTGCAATGGAACAAACATAATTGAAATTCTTTTACCCTCTTTCCGCGCAACGAAGAGAGGGTGGTCGAGCGAAGCAAAGACCGGGTGAGTTATCGCCGACCGGTAATAAATGCGCGCCGTCGACTCACCCCGCGACACTTCGTGCGCGACCCTCTCTTCGCCTTTGGCGTAAAGAGGGTTTGTATGTACTATATCAAGCTTCATTAACAGTCATTGTTTTTAAATCGGCAATGCTTACGTTAAAAACGCCGGCATACTTTTGTAGCTTACTTTCAGCCAGGCTGTTAAACACATCGGCCTTTAAATGCCTTTTTACCTGCCATTGCCAAAAACCGGTGTAGCCGGCTAATATTTCTATATCCATCAAAGCTTTCTCCATAAAGAACAGGATAGGGCTTGCCTCATTGTTCAGTACCTTTTGTTTTGCTATCGCGATGCGTTCCTCAACCTGTTGCCAGGCGGTGTCCAATGCTGTTGCTTTAACGTCCCAGCCGTCGCTAAGCTGCGTGGTATATTTACCAGACGCGTCCGTAGCATAGCAAACCTCTTTGGTTATTTTACCCAAAGCGCCTAAATCCTGCGGAACGTCTTCTTTTTTCATCTTATTATATAATACCTAAGCATCTTAGGCGTGTTTCACTCCGGGTGTTTCACTCCATTTTTCAAAAAGCAATGAAAAATGTATAAGTTGCTTATTATTAATTGTTTAAATTGTTTAACCTATAGTATTTGTACTGTTGCAAAGTGTTTCACTCAAAAATACAGCGAGCTTATTATCAAATAGTTGCAAAAAATAGTGTTTCAAAGTGTTTCATTTTGTTAGTGAAACACTACAAGGTGTTTTTGCTGATTTAACAAACGGTAAGCATCGCGTACATGTAAGAGAATCGTGAGCTTTCAGGCACCAATAATAAGATCTTTTCGCCTTTTTTTAACCGGCCGCTGTGGAACAACTCGTCTATCATTAAATAAACCGAAGCAGCGCCAACGTTGCCCACAGTATAAAGGTTGATGAACCATTTCTCGTAAGGGATGCCACCACCATAGATCTCAACCAGGTCATAGATCTTGCTACGGAAGAAGTTACTGGAGATATGCGGCAGGAAATGGTCGATATCATTTGTAGATAAGCCTTTTTTATCAAAGATCTCTTTTATCTTTTTACCACCAAGCGGTACAATGTTATCGCTCAATAAGTTGATATCCTGTTTTACACTGAAGATGGATTTGGTCATTATCTCCTCGGGCGTGTAATCCATGAAACCTTTCAAGGTTCCATCAGCTTGTTTATCAGCGCCCATATACATACAGGTTTCCATCTCATTAGCGTAGGATACACCTTCTATCCAGTCTAAACTCAAGCTTATACCTTCTTTATTAGGTGTATCGCTTAATTGAAACGCCGATGCGCCGTCTGACAGCATCCACCTTAAAAAGTCCTTTTGGAAAGCGATGAAAGGGTTATCGGTAAGTTCTTTTAATTTCTGAGCTTCTTCTTCAAACACATCTGATACCAGTAATCCAGAGAACCGTTCAGACCCCGTTGCTACTGCCGATTTGATCTCGCCCGCCTTGATAGCCAGGTAAGCAAACTTAAGCGAGTGCATACCCGCGCAGCATACGCCCGATGGTGATACCACTTCAACAGGCCCCATCTCGGGCAGCCAGCCATGTGTCATCACACCATGCGACGGCATCATCTGGTCGGGCGATGAGGTGCCGCATGATAGCAGCTCTATATCTTTTATTTTCTCAGGATCATCTTTAAACAACGCCTTAACAGCAAGGGCCGTCATTTCGGCGTTGGTATGGGTGGGCTTGCCACCTTTCTCTAAAGCATAATAACGGGTTTTAATACCGTTGTTGCGCAATACTATACTTTTGGATTTCGACGGTTTATCATTGATATAACCCAGGTAAAGCTCCATATCGTCGTTTGGAATGGGTTCATTAGGTAAAAAGGTAGATGTATTAGTAATATAAACGGGCATACCGGTTAATTAAAATTTAAATAATATTGTTTCTTCGCCTTAATACGTTTTGGCGATGTAAACCTGAATAAAATCCCATCCAATGTTATTAAAATGGGGGCTCCAACAAAAAAAGCAACTAACAGGTAATATTTATAGGCCCTTATCCAGGGCAGTTTGTTTTTACGTTTCGAGATAAAATTAGCCCACACTTTAAAGATCTTGCTGGCGGTGCTTTCAATAACCATCAGGTTATAATTGAGCACTACTGCGTTGTCGCAATCCAATTCATCCTGCAAGCCATCCCAATCATTGCGCTCTAAATGCTGTATAACGCTTTCGCCAAATACCCGGGTATGTCTGATATCCGCATCTGAAACACCCGGAGGGGGGAAAATGTTTAGATAACTGTCTTTTTTTCCATGCAGCATCCAATGAAAGATGGTAACGAAGCTAACCGGGTTAGCGTGTGTGTCAACTAAAGCGATGTTACCCACCATCTTAGCACCCGTAGCGTGGATCAGTTTCTTAACCCTTACAAAAGCGCTTAACCACATATTGCGGGCGCCGGTCGCGGTAATTACAGGTGTGTCCTTTAAAACAGCCTGTAGCTCCGGGTTCTGCATTAATGAATTAAAGGGTATGCTGGGCGACAAAAACCAGGCCTGGTAACCTAATACCACCAAATCATATTTCTTCTCTTTTAGCTCGAAGGGTTGCAGCTCGGCGGGTACGTCCAATTGGCAATCGGGCATTACGCTAAAAAAGGTATCTGCTGTCCAGGGGAAGTTGGGCTCGTTAACTAATCGTACCCTGATCTTTTCAACTGAATGGCCGGCATCTATCAACGGCTGCGTAAAATTATCAATGATCTCGCCTAACTGGCCCGACTGCGAATAATAAATGGCTAATACGTTTTTGCTCATGCGGTGTGGTTAGTTAAGATCGCGTGCGTGCAGTACTTTAGAGTTTTTAGTGTAATCCAGTATAGCCTGTTGTACCGTAGCCGATAGGTTTTTATAAGATGCAATGATTAGTTTCTTATCAGCCTCTATATCTTTATTATACTTAACTATTTTAGGCGCATGCTCCTGTATGGCAAAACGCAGGAAACGATATTCAACATTGTCTTTATCGGTAGAGATCGCCGTATCAAATTTTATTCGGCCGGCTTTAAAGAATTTTAGTTTTTGTGCAGGTGGTTTTACCAACCCGGCTTTGCGCATAAGCAACGCGCCTGTAAACCCATCTTTTTCAGGCGATGAGGAAGCTGCCACAACATCTAACTCATTATTAACCTCTTCTAAATTACCACGATCCATTACAGCGTAAAAAGCCGCTTTATCCAGCCTCTGCTGTAGGTTATTGCCCAGAACAAGCACGCCCGGCAGTAATAAAAGCAGGGCAAATATTATTCTTGTTTTCATATCGGGTTTTTAGATGTCAGTTGTCACAAATATAGCTAATAATACTGTTTTCCCTAATTAAGTGGACTATACAAGCCGTAAAATTCCAAGATTTGCGTTACTTTTAGACTTTAATATTTACAAAAGTTAAGTGCAAAATAATAACAAGCAATTTTCTGGTAACTGGGCCATTGTTTTAGGCGGTTCAAGCGGATTTGGATTAGCAGCGGTTGAAAAGCTGGCCCGCCACGGAATGAACATAGCCGTACTGTATCGGGAGACCGCAGCCGCAGAACGCGCTTTAAAAGAAAACCTATCGCAACTGTCGGATGTCAATGAAACAGTCATCCAACCATATAATATAAACGCACTTGATAATGCGGCTCGGGCTAAATTTATAGAAGATTTTGGTGCCAATAAAAAGAATACAGTTAAACTGTTATTACACTCGATAGCCCGTGGCAATTTAAAGCCTTTAGTTAAAGAGGGAGATAAAGAACCACTTACACAAGAAGATATCCAGCTTACCACGTATGCAATGGCAACCAGTTTGTTGGATTGGACTAAAGACATACTTGCAGCGGATCTGTTCCATGCCGATGGCCGCATTATTGGCTTGACAAGCGAAGGTTCTGATAAATATTGGGAAGGTTATGCGGCTGTTTCGATAGCTAAAGCATCGTTAGAAAGTTTGACAACTTATATGGCTGTTGAGCTTAGTAAATACGGTTTAAAAACCAATTTGATACAGGCAGGCATAACGGCTACACCATCTTTAAAAAGAATTCCTGACAGCGAACGACTCATCCAACATGCCATGGCCCGTAACCCATCCGGAAGAATTACAAAACCAGAAGACGTTGCAAACGTTATATACCTGCTTTGTACCTATGAGGCAGCCTGGATAAATGGTACAGTTATACATGTAGATGGTGGCGAGCATTGCAGGTAGTGATTACTAATTAAATGAACGATATATTAAACTATTTACCTTACAAATCGTCTTTCCTGTTTGTTGACAACATTACATCGTTAGATGAAAACGGTGTAAGCGGCGATTATACGTTAAGGAGAGGTGCATTTTTCTATGAAGATCATTTCCCCGGTAATCCGGTTACGCCCGGCGTAATTATTACCGAAATAATGGCGCAGATTGGGCTGGTGGTATTGGGTATACATTTAATGGTTAGCAGCAAGCAGGAAGGTGTGGTAATGGATGAAGGTTCTTTCCCGCTATTAACCTCGACCAATGTGGAGTTTTTTAAGATGGTGCTGCCTGAGGAAAAGGTTATCGTTACTTCTAAAAAGCAATATTTTAGGTTCGGTAAGTTAAAGTGTGTGGTTGAGATGCATAACGCTGGTGGCGATATAGTTGCAAAAGGAATGTTTTCGGGTATTATAAAAAATGCAGTTAAATAATAAAGTATAAATGGGTAACCGTGTTGTAATTACTGGCCTGGGTGTTGTCGCGCCAAACGGGCTAAATATTCCCGATTTTTTGCATGCTATACAAAATGGTGTGTCGGGCATCCGTTTTGTGCCTGAGTATGCCGACCTGAAATTTAATTGCCAGGTAAGCGGTACGCCAGAGTTTGAATGGGAGCAGCTACGTAATTATATTACCGAAACAAGCTTATATGGACTTAAAGGAAAAGGCATTGCCTATGGTATTAAGGCTGCTTTAGATGCGTGGACGGATGCTGGTAATGAAATTGTAGCAGAGGATACCCTTTGGGAAACAGGCTGCGTATTTGGCAGCAGTGTTGCTGATACCGATGTAATTAAAACTGCCATTACCCGTGTTGATGCTCACGAATCAAAGAAATTAGGATCGCGCGTGGTAGAGCAGATCATGAACAGCGGTGTTACTGCCTATATATCGGGCAGGTTAGGTTTAGGTAACAAGATCATTAATAACTCGGCAGCGTGTGCTACCGGTACGCAATCCATTTTAATGGGTTATGAATATATTAAGTTTGGCATGGCCAAGCGCATGGTGGTAGGCAGTTGCGAATTTGTTGACCGCTATGTATTTGGCGGTTTTGATTCTATGCGGGTGCTATCACGTAAGTTTAATGATGAACCTGAACGTGCGTCTAGGCCAATGAGTATGTCGGCAGGCGGTTTTGTGCCTGGTTCAGGGGCGGGGGCATTAATATTAGAAGACCTTGATTTTGCATTAGCACGCGGCGCTAAAATTTATGGCGAATTAATGGGTGGGTCAACCAACTCGGGCGGGCAGCGTAACGGTGGCAGCATGACAGCGCCGGGCGCCGAAGGTGTGGTTAAATGTATCAGGGAAGCTATTGCCAACTCAAACATACATGCAAACGATATTGACCTGGTGAGCGGCCATTTAACCGCGACGATTGCTGATAAGCTGGAAATTAAGAACTGGGTAAATGCATTAGGGCGCAGCGGGGAAGATTTTCCGAAGATTAATTCATTGAAATCAATGGTGGGCCATTCGCTCAGCGCGGCAGGCTCTATAGAGACGGTTGCAGCTGTTTTGCAGCTAAAACACAACTTTGTACATGCAAATTTAAATTTGGAAGACCCAATTCCAGAAATTTTAGATATAATTGGGGAAAACAATTTACCTGTTATTAAGGTAGACAAGGAGATTAACACTGTAGCGAAGGCAAATTTTGGGTTTGGCGATGTTAACAGCTGTTTAATTATCTCGAAATATAAAAGCAACTGATGGATAGAAAAGAAATTTTAAGTGAATTAAAAAAAGTACTGGCCCCTTATACCGAAAGCAAAGAGATGTTGGATGGGATTAATGAAGATACAGACCTTATAAAGGATTTAAAGATCAACTCGGCCAACCTGGTTGATATTATTATAGATGCCGAGGCACAATACAATATTGAAATTGATTTTGACGCTGCCGAAAAAATGTACAACGTGGGAAATTGCATCGACGTAATTTCTGATAAAGTAAATAAGACTGCGTGATAAGCGCCGGCAATGATATTGTCGCGCTTAATCTGGTAGATAAACAACGTACCCTTCTGCCCGCATTTTATTTGAAATTTATTACCCCCGCCGAACTTTCACTTCACAAGGAATCAGCTATCTCTTTTGAGAATTTTATATGGCTGCTATGGTCAGTAAAAGAATCAGCCTATAAATATCTTAAGAGGAGTGATGAAAGCTTGGTGTTTTCGCCTTCTAAATTGATCGTTCAGAACTTATCTATTCCTGCAGAAAGTGATCGTGTTTATTTAGATACCGACCAAATAGTGGATACCTTTTATGATGGCATAGTATCGACAGGATCGTCCACAATTAAGTTCAGGTCAGCTATAAATAACCAATTTATTGCTACTGTAATTAATGAAGGCGATGTTTATTGGGGAGTACAAGCTATAGCTGACAGTGATTATCATACCCAATCTAACGCTGTACGGTTACTCGCGTTAGCAAAACTAAACGACATAATTCTTGCTGATGATCTATGGATAGATAAACATTCGTCAGGTTACCCGTTTATAGTTAATGGCACACATCCGCTTAGAAGTTCGATTTCATTTGCGCATCACGGTTGTTATGTTTCTTATGCATTTCAACTTCCCAAATAAAAATTAAATCTGCATTTTTACGACATGTCATCTGCCATTATTCGTCAATACACTATACTGTTATTTATTACGCTTGCCTTTGTATCTTGTAAATTCGAAGACCCTATAAAAAATAAGAGTTCTTTTAGTGATGTAAAGCGAATCAGGTACACAGAAGTGCGCCGTAGTTTTGATAGCGGTTTGATATTTAACAAAGACGGCTACCAGCTTGCTCCGATATGGAAACTGATGTTTTTTTCGGACAAATGGGTAAGCGTTTACAGCCCCGATAAAGATAAGTTTCTGAACTTTGCAGTTACGCTGGATCACGATTCTATTTTTAATATATCAGGGACATGGCTAAAGGCTAACAAGATTAGCAAGGACAGTTTAAGGTTCCAGGTATTAAAAGTTGAAGGTAAGACGGTTTATTACGTAAAATCAAACGTGTACATGACCTTGTATGCCAACAACTATATTAAAAACGTTCTGCATAAAACAGCCGGGGAAGTAAAGAGACCATTAAGAAGGGACAGCCAGTATATTTATAAACGTGTTGCCGAAGTAAATGCCAAACCTGATAGTTTTTTTGCGGCACGCAAGCCTGTTCAATTTATAAGTAAAAGCCCATTAGCGACGGTTGAAAAGAAAGGAGTGGAGGCCGATATTATGAATAAGTGGGATAACTCTGATGAATATATGTTCCCGGAATATAATATCACTATTAAAAAAGCTTACGAAGACTTCTCCTATTCGTTTTGGGCAACGGTTGATGCACAGGGAGGGATCCATTACCAAAAGTCGATGACCTATGTGTTCCCTGAATTTGTAAAATCAACCGACCATACCATTAGGGCACTTATAGATGGTTACTTAAAAGCTTACTTCCAGGTTATCCCGGGCACTACCTTAGGTATCCCGCACAATAGTGCTATCGTTATTAATATAAGAGGTAAAAAGAAATGATGCAGAGACGTCCGATATCACGGAACGTCTCTCTAAAAATCATTTATTTCTTACCAGCAGGTTTTGCAACCGGTGCTTTAGCAATAGGAGCGGCCTTGGCCGGAGCAGCTTTAATAGGTGCAGTTTCAACTGCTACCGCAGGAGTTTTTGCTACGCTTGCCGGAGCAGGTTTTTTAGCAACAAAAGGCTTAACCTGTTTGTCGTTAGTTAGCTTGGTTAATTTCTTTGCTAAGTTTTTAGCTGCTTTCTCTATTGATTTTTCTGCCTTTTTTAAACCCGGGCCAATTTCGCCAACCAGGGCTTTTATTTGAGTGGCAATTTTATCACTTAATTCTTGCTTTAAAGCTTTCTTAGCTTTTTTTGCAATTGCGTTATTTTTAGTTTTTTTCATAGTTGTGTATATCGAATCAAATAAGGTTGTGAGTTTTAACTTTTGCAAAGATAAGTTAATGTAATGTGTATTTAATATTATGTTTATGTTAACACTATTGATTAATGTTAACTGTTTTTGTAATTATCTGGCTGACATTCAATGCATTGAAAAGCTTAAAAGTTTACAATCATTCCAACCTTCTGCCCATCAAAAGTTATTGGATTCTTCGTAAGAAACCGGCTCAATTTATTGCCCGCTTTTCGCTCGGATGCATACATGGTAGCATCAAACAATAATAAAAAAGCCCCTTGTAAAATTATGGCCGAACCATAACCCCGGTTCTGATCAGAATTATTAATATCTCCCCTGTGTTTTAGATATAACCCGGTACCAATATAAACAAAATCAAGGGCACCATTTACCAGGAACAGCTTTTCTAATTTACGCTGTTCTTCTAAACATTCTTGCGGTGTGTATACGTGATTTTTGTCTGTAATTGTTGCGGTATATCCCAGTAAGGCAACGCCCAGGTTAGCTACATTCCAAATAGCATTCATTTGGTGAAAGTATTTGGTGACGCCCCTGGCGCTTGCCCAACCAATGCCGCCGGTAACTATATTAGCTGCTGCCCAACCGCCCAATACTTGCATACCGGTGTTTTTAATATGATTACGATTAAAGTTTAAGGTTTGTAAACTATCCTGTGCCCGGCAGTTAATGCTGATCAACACAAGAAGTAAAAGGAGGTTTTTTTTCATGTAATATTATATAGTAAACCTTTACTGATAGCCTTTGTTTTTTCATAACAAGTTAAACAAATTAATTCAACCAAATAAAATTTGGTTACAAAATCTTCAATGGTCAATTAATTGATTATTTTTGAAGCCTGAAATTAACTGTCTCAGCATCACAATCGCTAAACTAATACTGATCCTGCAAGACGATTGCTGTTGGCTATTTATTTATCTCATATAGTAATATTACAAAAATGACAATTGGCGTTCCAAAGGAAATTAAAAACAACGAAAACAGGGTAGCCCTTACTCCCGCAGGTGCAGAAGCATTAATACATGCAGGCCACCCGGTATTTGTACAAAAAACTGCCGGCGAGGGTTCTGGCTTTACTGATGCAAGCTATATAAAAGCAGGTGCAACATTGGTGGATACTGCTGCCGAGGCATGGAGTTTTGAAATGGTAATGAAAGTTAAAGAACCTATCGAAAGCGAATTTCAATATTTCCGTAGCGATCTGATTTTGTTTACTTACCTGCACCTGGCCGCCGAAGCAAAACTAACAGCTGCATTGATCGAGAAAAAAGTTACTGCCATAGCCTACGAAACTATACAATTACCAAACGGCGCATTACCGTTGCTTACCCCAATGAGCGAGGTTGCCGGCCGCATGTCTGTACAGGTGGGTGCAAGCTTCTTAGAGAAGCCTAACGGTGGTAAAGGTGTGTTGTTAAGTGGTGTACCGGGAACGCGTCGTGGCAGGGTTACAATCATTGGTGGTGGTGTTGCAGGTACAAATGCTGCAAAAATTGCCATTGGTTTAGGTGCCGACGTTACTATTATTGATAATAATTTAGACAGGTTACGCCAGTTAGACGATATTTTTGGTTACCAGATCTCAACGCTGGCATCAAACCCAAGCAATATTGCCAAGTGTGTTAAAAATTCTGATCTGGTTATTGGCGCGGTATTAATTCCGGGTGCTAAATCTCCTAAACTGGTTACCGAAGCTATGATAGCTACCATGGAACCGGGATCCGTAATTGTTGATATTGCAATTGATCAGGGCGGTATGTTTGAAACCGCTGACCATGCTACAACGCATGACAACCCTGTTTATATAAAACATAACGTATTGCACTACTCGGTAGGTAATATGCCGGGTGCTGTGCCAAATACATCAACCATAGCATTAACAAATGCAACATTAGGTTATGCTTTACAAATAGCTAACAAAGGCTATAACAAAGCGTTTGCTACTAATCCGGCCTTATTAAAAGGGTTAAATACCTATAACGGTACCGTAACTTATAAAGCCGTTGCCGACGTTCATAATTATCCTTTTGTAGAGGCTAATTTTAATTAAGAGTTGTAAACGTCATAAATATTAAGCCGGCCGTTAAAAGCCGGCTTTTTTATGCACAAAAATGAACAGGCTTCATAAGTATAAAATTTGCTATAAATTTTATTTTTTACTTATTTTTACCTCATGAGCCTAAACAATTTGCCTGATAATCTTTCTATGCCGGCCTGTACAATGATACCGGTTTTAGAGTACGAAGATGTCGCTGCTGCTATAACCTGGTTAACCGATAAATTAGGATTTGCCGAACGCTGGCGTGCAGGTACACATCGTGCCCAACTATCATTTGGCGATAGTGCCATAGCCATCATAGAAGCAAACCCCGTCAAGCCTATTCCCAAAATCAATATCATGATCCGTGTGAAAAGTGTAGTTCCTCATTATGACAGGGCTCAACAACAGGGTGTAGAAATATTAAGACCGCCATCTGATTTCCCGTATGGCGAGCGCCAATATTCTGTCAGCGATATAGGTGGCCATGTATGGACGTTCTCTCAAACTATAGCCAATGTCGTTCCGGAGGATTGGGGTGGGGTATCCGCTAATCTATAACTAATTTAATAGGATTATAAATTTGTAGAATTTATGTACTATTATCAGGTCTTTTAAGGTAATTGAAGTAAATTTATCAGAGCAAAAATTTTCGGCATTCTTTTTGGTCGATATAATCATATGTTAAAATGAAAATGATATGTTACTCGTTATATTACAGGTAGTAGTATTAATAACAGCCATATTGATGCCGCTAAGCACCAGAAAAGATAATAGCCGAAATATTAAATATAAAATTGACACGGATACCAGCAATTCGCTGTATGCTGTAAATGCATTTGGAACGTTAGAGAAGATAAACCGGCTAAACACTACCGGCCATAAGCCCGAGGTTGAAAATTAATACGGTAAGTTAATTACTCTATCTTTTTATTTGCCGGTACCAGTTTTACATCGTTAATAACAAATTGCGAATCATCCTGCTTTGTCAAATTATAATAGGGCGAATACATTTTAGCCGAAATTGTGCCCTTAGCCGGATCGATCTGTAACAGCCTGATATACGCACCGCTAAAATCCTTCCCCTGGTAATCCTGAAGTATCTGGTAAATATTATTACCCGCAGGTCCTTTATCTACTTTTAGTGCCGAATAATCAACGTGCCCACTTAAAATCATACATAAATTAGGGAACTTCTTTAACCTGTCGAAAATTTGCTGCGCGCTCATATCTCCATAACCGGCATTAGTCTGGCTTATTTTGCCGTCGCCATTTAAATGATAATGGGTAACAATTATCACATTATGATTAGGGAACTGTGGAATTAACGCTGCCGCCCAATTTACCGGTCCAGAGCGTGCACAAAACTCCAAAGTAATAACCAGCCAGTTATAACCACCTGCCTGGAAAGTATAATAGGCATTATCACTTTTACCTTCTTCCCATCTGCCGCGCTGGTTTTTATATCTCGATGTAGGAAAGTAGGCATTAAACTTATCCGTGATCCGCACATTAGCGTTTACATTACCCGGTGCGGCGCTGCCGCTCCATAAACCAACCGCACGGGTATCATGGTTACCAGGCGCAATAGCGTAGGGGATACCCGCTTTATCAAAAACTTCGTAGCCTGCGCTTGCTGTCTCCCAATTGGCATTGTTGTCGTAATTAACAACATCGCCAACGCTTAAAACCATGGGGATATTTAATGAGTCTCTCTTTGCAGCAAGCCATTTAACCTGGCTAAAAAACATTTCGGGTTTGCAGCAGGTCTCTTCCTGCGTATCAGGCAACACCGGTAATGTAAAAACCTGTGCTTTAGATTGTAAACCGATTGCTGAAAGGCCTAAGCAAACGCTTAGCGCCGTTATTGCAAATTGTGATCTCATAAAACTTTATAAGTTTAGTTGGTAAGTAAATGTAGGCAGATTTATGTTAACACTTTATTAAGTGACAGTAATTTGTTTATAACAATTATTTTACGGTACTTCGGTAGTATCAATTATAACTCTAAAAATACTGTACTGCATGAACCATTTGTCCACCGGCGATATTATCGTTTTCTTTATCTATTTCATCCTGATAGCTGGTTACGGTTATTGGGTCTATCGCCGAAAAAAATCTGATCATACTGATACAAAAGGTTTCTTTTTAGCCGAAGGTTCGTTAACCTGGTGGGCCATCGGGGCATCTATCATAGCATCCAACATCTCGTCTGAACATTTTATTGCCATGTCAGGTTCTGGCTTTAAAATGGGGCTGGCAATTGCCAGCTACGAGTGGATAGCTGCTGCTACCTTAATCATCGTCGCGGTCTTCTTTTTGCCGGTATACGTCAAGAATAAGATCTACACCATGCCGCAGTTCCTGTCGCAACGGTATAATAATACCGTTAGTGGGGTTATGGCGGTGATATGGTTACTAACTTATGTGCTGGTTAATTTGACCTCTATCTACTTTTTAGGGGCTATCGCAATCGAAACCATATCGGGCATTAATTTTACATATTGTATTATAGGTCTGGGTATATTCTCAGTAATTATTACCCTTGGCGGGATGAAGGTAATTGGTTATACCGATGTAATACAGGTGCTTGTTTTAATATTGGGTGGCTTGGCTACCTGTTATTTTGCGATGACCGAGGTGTCAAATAAGTTAAACGGACATGGGGTGCTGCAAGCCTTTTCTATCCTGAAATCAGAGGCCGGCGATCACTTCCACATGTATTTTAGAAAGGATAGTCCGTTTTACCAGGAATTGCCGGGCATCTCCTTATTGGCTGGTGGTATGTGGATCAACAACCTAAACTATTGGGGCTGTAACCAGTACATTGTACAACGCGCCTTAGGTGCCGATATCAAAACGGGCCGTAATGGTTTGATCTTTGCTGCTTTCCTGAAACTGCTGATCCCACTGATTGTGGTTATACCAGGCATCGCGGCTTTCACGCTTTATCAGCATGGATTTTTCCATACTGAAATGGCCGACGCGAACGGCGTATTAAAACCAGACCATGCTTATCCGGTATTAATGAACCTGCTTCCGTCGGGGTTGAAAGGTGTGGCTTTTGCCGCCCTAACAGCGGCTATTGTGGCGTCGCTGGCGGGTAAGGCCAATAGTATTTCCACCATTTTCACTTTGGATATTTATAAAAAGCATTTGAATACCGGTGCATCCGAGCGACAAATGCTGGTTACCGGCCGTTGGGCAGTAATTATTTCGTCCATTGTGGCTATTTGCATTGCACCACAACTGCGCACATTTGATCAGGTTTACCAGTTTATCCAGGAATACGTGGGCTTTATTTCGTCGGGCGTGTTCGCTATTTTCCTGTTAGGATTATTTTGGAAACGTACCACATCTGCAGCGGCGGTTACCTCGGCAGTGTTGACCATCCCATTGTCGGTGTTTTTTAAATTCCTGCCCGAAATGACCGGCATTGAACCTATACCTTTCCTTAACAGGATGATGTGGGTATTTTTGATCTGTATGGCCCTAATGATTGCTGTGAGTTTAATTTGGCCTAAAGGCGAGAATAAAACTATTGAGGCCAACCGTGCAATGTATAAGGTAAGTACATCGTTTATTATATGTTCTGTGATTATTTTAGGGATCTTATCCGCATTATATATTGTGTTTTGGTAGTTTGTTAAATCATTAAAAATTTATAAAATGGAAAATCTAAGTGAAAAAGAACTGACACCTCTGTCAAGTTTAGACGTTTGGGAAGATGACGTTTTACAGAGATACCCGGAAACCGGTCCGGCAAAAAAGAAAGACGAATTTAGAAACTACGATGCGCCCGAAATTGATGGCGTACGCGAGTTTTACCGCCTCAATCATAAATACCAGACCTACGATAATGTGCTGGC
Source organism: Mucilaginibacter sp. UYCu711 (assembly GCF_050433825.1). NCBI lineage: Bacteria > Pseudomonadati > Bacteroidota > Sphingobacteriia > Sphingobacteriales > Sphingobacteriaceae > Mucilaginibacter > Mucilaginibacter sp. UYCu711. The sequence continues at coordinate 556,021 of NZ_JBNPWM010000001.1, forward strand.
CAAAAAAGCCAACTTTTTAAAATTCGATAAAATGGAAATGCCATGGTGGAAAGCTATGGAATACCTGAATACCCTGGTGGATGACTCCGATCCTGATATCTCATTGGATCAGCTACAGCACTTATTACAAACTGCCGAAGCTATCCGTGCAGACGGTTATCCGGATTGGTTTGTGCTGACAGGTTTTATACATGACCTTGGTAAAGTGCTTTGCCTGTTTGGTGAGCCACAATGGAACGTGGTAGGCGATACCTTCCCGGTAGGTTGCGCGTTCTCGGATAAAATAGTTTACCCTGAGTTCTTTGCTGCAAACCCTGACATCCATGACGAGCGTTTTAATACCAAATACGGCGTTTACTCGCATGAGTGCGGGTTGGATAACGTACATATGTCGTGGGGCCACGATGAGTATTTGTATCATATAACAAAGGACTATTTACCTGAGCCGGCATTATATATGATCCGTTACCACTCATTCTATTCGCAGCACCGTGAGAACGCTTACAAGCACTTACTAAGCCCGCACGATAAGGATATGTTTAAATGGGTGGATAAGTTTAACCCTTACGATCTGTATTCGAAAAGCCCGAAAGTACCGGTTGTATCAGAATTAAAACCTTATTACGAGGATCTGATAGCTAAATATCTACCTGAGACGGTTAAGTTATAGAAATTAAAGCCTTTCGGAAACGAGAGGCTTTTTTAATACTTTAAATTATAACTTGTATATACAAGGCTAATATTTTATGTTTGGGTAATTATAAACCAAAGCTACTGTTTAACGCATCCCTTGTTAAGCAAAGCATATCTGATTTAGTATGATTTTAAAAAAGGCATCACTTTTCGCTTTATTTATTTTAGTCTGCACGCAACTATCGGCACAGGTTAAAAAATCAAATGTTGACTATGTAGACCCAACCATAGGCGGCGTAGGCCTAATATTAGAACCAGCCCGTCCAACAGTGCAGCTGCCTAACAGCATGCTTAGGGTATATCCGATGAAAAAAGATCAGCTGGACGACCAGATACGGACGTTCCCGCTTAATGTGGCGTCGCATCGTATCGCATGGACGTTCTCGTTCCTGCCGGTTAGTGGCAGCAATACCCAGCAGCTTTGGGATAAACGGTTTACGGTACTCAACGAGAAATTAACGCCTTATAATTATTTTGCTACCAACGAGGATGATGGTACCACCGTTGAGGTTTCACCGACACAAAGATGCGGTTACTTCCAGGTGGTGTTTAAAGATAACCAAAAACATTACTTGCGTTTGGGTTTATACGGCAATGATGGCGAAGTTATCATCAACGATAAGAGATCATTCAGCGGCACAGAGTCGTTCCAGGGCATGAAAGCTTATTTTTATGGCGAAACAGATGCTGACCTTTCGTCAACCTATCGCAATCCGGCGCAGCGCAAACAGGTATTGGGCGAGTTAAATAGCAAAACCAAAACCATCGGGTTTAAATATGGCATTTCGTTCGTTAGTATCGAGCAGGCAAAAGAAAACTTATATAAAGAGATCCCGGCGTGGGGCTTTACGAAAGTTAAAGCTAATGCCTATGCTGTATGGGACAAGAAGCTAAGCCAGATACAGGTTGAAGGGGGTACCCAGGCACAAAAACGGGTGTTTTATACTTCATTCTACCGTAGTCTTGAACGGATGGTTGATATTAACGAATACGGCAAATATTACAGCAGTTTCGATCATCAGGTACATCAATCAACAGAACCATTTTTTGTAGATAACTGGATGTGGGATCAATATATAGCTTTAGAACCATTGCACATGATCCTGAACCCGGCAATGGAAACGCAAAAATTACGGTCGTACGTTGAAATGTATAAACAGGGTGGTAACATGCCATCCTTTGCGGTAATATTTGGCGACTGGCCGGCCATGACCGGCAATTTTACCGCAGCCTGGATGAACGATGCCTGGCATAAGGGCATCCGTGGGTTCGATTTAAAAACAGCCTATCAGGGCTTGAAGAAAAACTCGTTAGACGCTACTTTGCTGCCATGGAGGAACGGCCCGCCTACTAAACTGGATACCTTTTATAACAAGAACGGATACTTTCCATCCATACCACTTACCGAGAAAGAAACCGAGAAACAAGTGGACGTAGTGTGGGAGCGGAGGCAAGCTGTATCGGTAACGCTGGCAACCAGCTTTAGCGATTGGAGCATCGCGCAGTTGGCCGAAGCAAGCGGTAATCCGCAGGACCGTACCTTATTTATGAAACGTGCGGGTAACTACAAAAATGTATTCAGGCAGGATAAGGGCATCCTCTGGCCCAAAAATGATAAAGGCGAATGGATAGAACCTTATAATCCCAAATTATCAGGGCGCGAATACTTTACTGAAAACAATGCTTATACCTACAGCTGGGATGTAAAACATGACCTTACGGGCTTATTTAACCTGATGGGCGGCACTAAAAAAGCCGAGGCAAAACTGGATCAACTATTTAGAGAAGATTTGGGTGCCGCTAAGCACCAATTCTGGTATACTCAGCCGGATGCGTCCGGTAATGTCGGGCAATTTGTGATGGGTAATGAGCCCTCATTCCATATCCCATACCTGTACAACTACATGGGCGCGCCATGGAAAACACAAAAACGCATCCGTATGCTGCTAAGCACCTGGTATACCGATAACCTTTTCGGATTACCAGGTGATGAAGACGGCGGCGGTATGACAGCATTTGTTGTTTTCTCTATGATGGGATTTTTTCCGGTAACGCCAGGTGTCCCGGTCTATAATATTGGCAGCCCGGTGTTTACGCATATCACTATCGCTTTGCCTAATGGTAAGCTGTTTACTATCAATGCTAAAAATAGTTCGGCAGAGAATAAGTATATCCAGAGCGCTACATTAAATGGCAAGCCTTTAAATAAGCCATGGTTTAACCATACTGACATGGTTAACGGCGCAACGCTAACAGTTGTAATGGGTAGTACGCCTAACAAAGCGTGGGGGGCTACACCGCAAGATGCCCCACCATCGGCAATGGATTACAGAAATGATAATTAGCAGCTTATAAATGAAGAAGATATGCTACCTGCAATTATTGCTGTTGATATTGGCAATAGGGGTTAATGCACAAAGCACTTACCGGGATTTATATTCGGATACTTGGGTTGGCACCAACGCGCTTGGCAGAAGCATGCCAACCATAGATTTAGCCGGGCCGGTTAAAACAGGCCATAAAAGGGTAGTGGGGATCTTTTACATTACCTGGCATAGCGATAATTTAGCCGGTATGAAAAAGCCATATTCGGCTGATGTAAGCAAGGTTTTAGCTGCCGATTCGAACGCGCGACTGGATGCCAAAAATCCCGAATGGAAAGAGGGCTCATACCATTGGGGCGAACCTGAAATGGGTTACTTTTTAAGCCGGGACGAATATGTTATCCGCAAAGATATGTCGATGTTAACGGATGCCGGTGTTGATGTATTGATAATGGATGTTACCAATGCTGTTAGATACTGGGCAGAATGGGAAACCATTTTCACTGTTATGGAAAAGATGAAAGCCGAAGGGAATAAAGTTCCGCAATTTTGTTTCTGGGCATTTAATGGCCCCGTGATAACTGTTGTGCAGGACCTTTACGATAAGATCTATAAACCCGAAAGATACAAGGACCTTTGGTTTTATTGGGATAACAAACCCTTACTGCTATATAACGCTACACCCCAAACCAAAGATGCAACGGGCAATGTGCAGCAAAATCCAAATCCACATTATGATGCTGATGCGGTAACGAACACAAATAATCCTCACTATGGGAATAAAGATTATACCCAAAAACTATACACCGATTATACGCAGGAAGTAAAAAACACTTTCTCGACCCGCGGAATGTGGTGGGGCTATTATAAATGGAATGGACAGCGTTATGTGGGTACCGAAGATAACTGGAGCTTTGGGTACGACCTGGGCAATAAAAACGTGTTGAACATGCCTCCTGAAAAATTAGCATCAACTCACAATGGCCAGCCCGAAGAAATGGCAGTTACACCAGCTCAGCACCCATCAAGCTTGGTAGGTAAATCATGGACGCGCGCTAATGGCGAACCGCAGCTTAACGGGCAGGATATGCCTGTTGAAACCTATGTACCGTGGTTAAAGAAGAAAGTAGCACATCCCGAAGGTTATGGCATCTATTTCCAGGAGCGTTGGGACGAGGCGTTAAAAGCCGATCCTTCATTTTTATACTTAAATGATTGGAACGAATGGACCGCCGGGAAATATCAACCGGATGCCGGTAAGACATTTGATTTTATGCGCCGCAAAAACTCGTACTTTTTTGTCGACCAATATAACGCTGAGTTTAACCGGGCTATACAACCCATGAAAGGCGGTTATACCGACAACTACTACACGCAAATGGCCGAAAATATCAGGAAGTATAAAGGGGTGCGGGCAATACCCGAATTAAAAGGAATTAATCACATTAAAATCGACGGAGACTTTGCCGACTGGATTATGATAAAAACCGAATACCGCGATACCAAAGGCGATGTGGCCCATCGTGATAACGCCGGTTATGGCGGTTTGCATTATACAGATATATCCGGGCGTAATGATATCATCACCTGTAAGGTTGGGGTAGATAATAACAACGTTAATTTTTATGCGGAGACAGATCAGCCATTAACACCATCCACTGACAAAAACTGGATGATGTTATTTATTGACGCTGATAAAAATTCAAGCACGGGTTGGTTTGGGTATGATTTTATGGTAAACAAAAAAGTTATCGACAGCAAGACAACAACGTTATGCCGCTATAACGGTAAGCAGTGGATTGAAGTTACCCGGGTTAACTATCATTACAAAGGCAACAAGTTAGAAGTAGCTATTCCGCGCTCTTTACTAAAACTAAAAGGCAGTGCGGTAACTTTTGATTATCACTGGAATGACAATGCCGGAACTTTAACAGACCCCATATCATTAAGTACCAGCGGCGATAGCGCACCTAACAGGCGGTTTAATTACCGGGTTATCTGGAAGAAATAGCATAGCTTAAATACTCGTTGTCGGTGTTGTTGGGTTAACGTCAATAGTTATGGTTTTGCTCCCTAATACTTCGTGCGTGGCCTGTAAAGTTATTCGTCCTGATGTTTTGGGTTGAGCTTTTATCCAGATGGCTGCCGCACCGCCGCTCTCCTTTAAATTAAAAGGATTATCGCCCACAATTATACCGGGTCCGGTTACAACAAAATCAACCTTACCGTCGGTGAACGGTCTTGGCGCCCCAAACTTATCAGTTATCCTGAATACAACGCGGGTGGCATCACTGCCATCGCCCAATATTTCTTTATCATCAACTACTAATGAAAATTGATTTTGTTTATGATCGGGCGAAAATGAGCGTGAGCAAACTTTTAAACCACCAATATAACCATCTATTTTAAGTTCGCCGGGTTTCTGGTCTGTAAATTCAAGATCAACAAAAAATGGTGCGTGTTTTAGATGTGCGTAGTTTTTAGTATCTGGTTTTACAGTGGTATATTCTTTACCGTCAATAGTCAATTTTAACTCATCGCAATTAGAGAAGATAGCAGCACCTTTGCCCGGCCCGGTTGGCGAACGTTGGCTAAAATCCCAATAGAAATTAGGGTGAATTACAGCGCCTTTTTTTGAATCGCCCTGCGACATATAAAACGAAGCGCCCAGCTTAGGAATTCTGAAAACATCAGCTACGCCGGGATATTTAACTGCGCGGTATTGGTTTAGTAAACTCGAATACTCAAAGGCGCACCAGGCTGTAACGCCGCCATTCCTTGGGTCGGCTGCCGATTTATTGTGAGCCTGGGCATGGGCAATAGCCTGATTCTGTTGGATCTTAGCTTCTCCCGAGCGGCGGTAGTAGCTGTTAAAACCTTTCCCTGTCGGGTAGTTGTATTGGCCAACCGCCTCTGCCAGAAAGTATGGATAACCCTCAATCGCCGGCAGTATGCCTACTCCGCCGCCGCCATCCGGTTCGGCATGATAATCGTCATACGCAAACACGTCTTCGTGCCAATTTTGCTGCCAGTCTTTTCTTGTGTCAGGCGTCAGCGAACCTGATGTAGGCCGCGAGCCATCCAGTAACTTTGCTATCGCTCTTGTTTTGCTGTAAAGCTCTTCAACACTCGCCGACTCATTCACCCGCGTTCCCCATATGATGATCGATGGTCGGTTACGGTCACGTATTACCATATCCCGTGTGTTTTGCAATAAGATCTCCTTCCATGCGTCATCACCAATATATTGCCAGCCCGGCACTTCTTCCCATACCATCAAACCCAACTCGTCGCAGGCGTCTAAAAAAGCATCGTTTTGGGGATAATGCGAACAGCGCACTACGTTACAATTAAAATCATACTTTAATATTTCTGCATCTTTGCGCATAACCCGCTCAGGCATAGCAAAACCTACATAAGGGTAAACCTCGTGGCGGTTCAAACCAAAAAGCTGCAGTCGTTTACCATTCAAATAAAATCCATCCAACTTAAAACTGGCGTCGCGTACGCCTATGCGGGTTTTGTGGTTATGAAGCGGTTGTCCTTCTACCAACATAGTGGTTATAATATCGTATAGCTTAGGATTATCTATATCCCAAAGGGTAATGTTTTGCAAGCCGGATAAAGACAATGATAGCTCTGTTTGTCCGGTCTTTGCTATATATAACTCTCGCTCTGCTTGAGATATCACATTATTACCATCTCTCATTTCAACCCGCAACTTAACAGACTTGCCTGGTAGTATAGCTGTATCAACAGTGCAATTAACAACAATACGGCGGTTTGCAGTTAGTACATCTGCCGGCTTGGCAAATACATCGCTCACATACAGCTTCGGTACGGCATACAAACTAACTGAACGGTGCATACCGCCAACTTCCATATAATCAACTACTGCTCGTTTACCATTTTTTGAACCTTCGGGCGGTACACTGCTCCAGCGCGCGTCAACTTTTACAGCTAACACATTCTCGCCTTGCTTAATATGATCTGTTATGTCGTAGTGAAAAGGCAGGTAACCACCCAAATGCACAGGTAGTGCATACCCGTTAATACTTGGCGACGCGGTAACCATTACACCATCAAACTTGATAAAGATGCGCATACCCTGCAGGTTTTCGGGGACGGTAAAGTGCCGGCGATAGATCCAGACGTCCTGCCATTTCTTTTCGTCCCAATCCTGCCATGATAAGTCGGATACCACGTGCGGAAGCGTGACCTGTTTAAATGCCGAATCATTGAAGCCGGGCGAAAACGCTGCGTCCGTAAATTTGCCGCCAAACAACCAATTTTGGTCTAAAGAAAAAGTTAAGCTTGCTGCACCGCGCTGCCCGGTTGCTTTATGCTTAGCTAAACAACCCAGCAATGAGCCTGAGCTAAGGGCAACTACACCAATAGTACAATTTTGTATAAATCTTCTTCGTGAAGAGCCGGTAGTGTAAACGTCACTTTTTATTGTCATTTCTTAAGTATATAAAGGTTAAATTGGGGTAAAGGCAAGGACTGCCAATTACTGATTGAAAAGTAAAGATTTAAAACTATAATTGCAGTCGGATAACATTGTTTTTACAAAGGCGGGCAACGTTCTGCTAAAAATACCAGTATATAAAAACATTGAAACTTAGTTTACAGTTTAAATAAAAACCAAACACAACAAAACCATGAAATTCAAATTCATCCTCACATTAATTGCATCACTTGGCATACTGTCTGCCAACGCGCAACGCCCTGTAGCCGATCACGAAAAAGTTAAAGGCGGCGAACTAACCATCCAACCCATAACCCACGCTACGCTGGTATTAAGCTACCAGGGCAAAAATATTTATGTGGATCCAACCGGAGGTGCCGACGCATTTAAAGGCCTTGCAGCGCCTGATATGATCCTTATAACCGATATTCATGGCGACCACCTTGATCCAAAAACAATTGATGCTGTAAATACAAACCATGCTATATTAGTTGTACCACAGGCTGTAGCCGACAAGCTACCGGCGACAACTGATAAATCTAAACTGGTAATATTAAATAACGGACAAACAAGTACGCAATTAGGTGTTGAAATAACTGCTATACCGATGTATAATTTGCCCGAATCGCCAACTGCCATGCACACAAAAGGCAGGGGTAATGGCTATGTTTTAACTATAGGCGGCAAAACTGTTTATATATCAGGCGATACAGCTGATATCCCCGAAATGCGCTCGTTAAAAGGGATTGATATCGCCTTTGTTTGTATGAACCTGCCGTACACTATGGATGTTAAAACTGCTGCAAGTGGTGTACTGGCATTTAAACCGAAAGTGGTTTATCCGTATCATTACCGCGGGCAAAATGTAACAGAGTTTAAAAGCCTGGTTAATGCCGGCGATAAAAATATTGAGGTGAGGTTGAGAGAATGGTATCCGGCTGCTAAATAAAAGCCCGACCCCATTAAACAAGAAAGCCTCTCACAGTTAACGTCGAGAGGCTTTTGTATTGATTGGATGATTTTTTATTTAAACCAAAATATCAACGGAAATATAAAGGTTACGATGATAGTCCATATAAAGTAAATTGGCAGGTAAAAAGCAATTACGTTTCCAACAGCAGTTATTTCTGCTTTTTTAGAAACCACCCTGAAAATTCGCATGGTTACTAAAACCAGGTTTATTAAAATTAAGACATTGCTGCCCAAAATTGCGGTGCGGTTTGGGGTAAATCCCCATTCAGAAATCCGGAACAAAATAGCAGACAACGCTATACCATTAACTACTATAGTTACCACCGACAGCAGGAAAAGTATCCATAGCTGTATGTTACTTTTAGCGGCCCTGGCTGTTTCGGCAACAGAAAAGAAGATAATAGCCATAACGCCGATTAACAACGCATTAAAGATCATTAAGAACTCGCGGTCGTTATAAGGGTTTTTGGCAGAATAAGCCATCGCGATAAGATAAATCACTAACATTACCAATACCAGCGGGCTGAACAGTTTAGCAATTACCGGCGAAACTTTGCCCACTAACTGGGGATTGGTTTGCGTAAGGTAAGTGCCTACAACAGGAGCGGCGGCAAGCCCAAAAATGGCTACATTTTTGAAATAAAACTGTTCGATATGAAAACCTATGAGCGAAAAAAGCCCGACGGTTATAGCACTCATTATTGCGCCGGCTATCAGGATAAGGGCGGTCATTACCACCAGGTCGCCGTTATACTTTAAAAAACCAAGCCGCTTTGGCTCGTTATTTTCAGGCCCGCCCACAAAAGCAAATCCTAATACCGACCATAATAGCAAGACCAAATGAATACATGATAAAACCAATGTATCGCTGTGCTTAACGTCAGGTAAAGAATTGATGAAGATTAATCCCGCAAGGGATATGCCTGCAATAAAAACTATTTTGCCGATAGATAACTTATTCTTCCAGGCGAAGTAAACCGACAAAATAGGGAAGATTACAAAGCCGATATTCCGTGGATAGAAAAAGTCCTCGCTTATTGTAAATATGTGCGGTAGCTTGGCAATAACACCTGCCAGGAGCGAAGCAATTATCAGCAGCACTAATTCTTTACTTGTACCCCAGTTGATCTCATCTGCTTCGTAATTCAGCCTTTCATTCCAAAAATCTGCAAGCGTGTTGCCCCTAAGCCCGGGATAGGCCGAACTGAACTCTCGCTTAAATTGAACTTTGTTGGTTCGGTATAGTTTTTCGAGCGCTTTGGGGTCGTTTAGATGGTTAATTATTTCTTCTTTCATGAGTTTGAACTTTAAATTGAATGATCTTAGTAGAGATTAAAGTATGGGTATAAGTATTTCTGTATAAAGATATATAAAAGTACTTTGTATTTCAAAGTAATTAATAAAAAATAGTTTTTACGTAACAGAAATGTGTTTTATCATATATCAGTGATTTGTTTTTTTAATCCTGGTTAACCAAAGTCGTTTATTTCAAAATAAGGAAGATAGGCCGATCAGCCAAACTACATTAGCCGACAATATATCACCAAATAAAGTCCCGCCCTATAATGGGAAATTTTTTCGCATTGTGCGTAAAAGTCGCCCCAAACTTCTGCCTGTTTTAGCCCTGCTTACCAAGTATTTGGTTGGATTGCTTTTTGTTAAATGGTATGCGGTGTTGTGTATTACATGACGCCAGAACCCAACCATGAAGGCGATATATATAATTTTAGTATCCTTGTTATTAACCGGCTGTTTAAAGGCTAACATAGCGCCCACATCTTCAAAAAGCAATACAGGCACCACTAAAGTTGATTCATTAAACAAAAATATCGCTACTTCTCAAGTTGCTCCTGTAAATAATTACGACTGGTACAACGGAACAAAAGGCACTGCAGTAATTAAAGTTACGTGTATCGATTGCAATGCAATAGCCACCATAGGCGATGTAACTATACCATTTTTGTTTAATGAGCAGGGGGTAGGGCAGCTTAAATATACCCCGGCCCCTGGTTTAGCAATTAGGATAGCTGTTTGCCCTGATGGCGTTAAAGCTATGAAAGCTGAAATTTTTGATGCTACAAACACCGCATTATATACATACAGCGGTATTAGCGGTAATTGGAGCAGCACTTACACTATAAATAAATAGGCGTATAGCTTTTAATTTCTTCCTGGAAATTTTGCAGCAACTTTTATAAAATACTTTTTTGCTGCTTATTAGGCTCTATTTGTATGCCCTCGGGTAATTTACGCATGGTGGGCGTGAACTTATAATTATCCACTTCCTCATCTGTAAACCTGTAAATTTCCTCTCTTTCCATAACTAACTTAAGAAGAGGCTTGCATTCTCCCACCATAATTATCATTTCTACATTTATACCAGGATATTTTTTAGGCTCAGATATAGGTTCCAGCCCAAGAAACCGCCGGTATAATGGCACATGTTTAGGACGACCTGCTGTTATAATATTATCGCTACTGAATTTTAATATATTAAGCATAATAAACCTGAACGGAATCTTAAACAAATGTTTTGAGTCAACTTTTGCAGGATCTATAACAAAACGGTTTGCTTCGATAATCACCTTATCCAACCCGATCTCTTTTTCAATCTCCTCCTTATAAACTTCAAAAGCGGGTATATGCATAAAATTATGCTCCTTACTGTAAACACATGCTCTTATTGATGCAACAGCAGCACCTTGTTCATATATCAGGCAGGTTTTTGAGTTATTTAGCAGATCATACTTGTCTTTGAATGTTTTCTCTTCATTTACATCGATGGCATCTACATTCCTATAGGCGATGTATCTTAATTTAATGGCATCTGATATTTCTTTTTCTGTTTCGCAAGGATTTAATACGTAATTATTATTCATTTAACGGCTTTATATTATGTAAGTAATGGGGGCTGGCATAATATTGTAAAGTAACATCTTTGTGGGAATAATCCTTCATGTTAGAAGTAACTCGTTCAATATCAGCGCTAAAATATAAATATAAGTAAGTCGTTACAATGAACGCCGTGTAACAATTAAGTTATACTTAAGTTAATTTTAAGTTATAATTAAGTTGAACTAAATTATATTAATCTATATTTTATTTATGAGATATTTTGATGAATGATGCAAGAATCATTGTGTTTAATCCTAAAAAAATAAAGAAAAATTTGGTGATTCAAAGAATGTTTTATACTATTGTACTATATGTATAGTACAATAGTATATCGGCATGATCAACTTTAAATTAGATCCTAAAACAGGAACTCCATTTTACCGGCAGATAATTGATCAGATCACCTTCGGGATAGCTGCCGGAAATCTTAAAACGGGCGAACAATTACCCACTGTGCGTTCGCTGGCTGTGGATTTGAAAGTAAATCTGAACACAGTAGCCAAAGCATATAAAGAGCTGGAAATTCAACGGGTGTTAGAAACACAGCAGGGGACAGGCACATTTATAAGTGAAATAAAAATTCAGATCTCTGACCGGGAGAGGGGTGCCAAATTAAAAGACATCTGTAACGAGTTTTCGGCAATTGCATTTAGTTACGGTTTTTCAACAGACGACATTATAAATCAACTTAAAAAACAATGATATGATAATTACAAAAAAAAATACCAAGCTGGGGGTTAATCCAATTGCAGGGGTAATTGCTCTTGTATTAATAGGGGCATCCGTTGCTGCTTACTGTGCCGCATATATAAATGGGGTTGTTATAGTTTTACTAATAGTGGTTTCCTTATTTATTGCCGGTTCGGTACATATAGCCGATCAGTGGGAAAAAGCTATTGTTTTGCGCATGGGTAAATACACTGGTCTGCGCGGGCCCGGTATATTTTTTACAATCCCTATTATTGATAAAGTAGATAATTACATCGATCAGCGGGTTAGGGTTACAGAGTTTAAAGCTGAGCAAACGCTCACAAAAGATACGGTGCCGGTAAATGTTGATGCCGTTGTTTACTGGACGGTATGGGATGTTGAAAAAGCAGCTTTAGAAGTTCAGGATTATGAAATGGCCATTGCCTATATCGCACAAACAGGATTAAGGGATGTAATAGGGAAACATGAACTGGCAGAGCTGCTACAGGAACGGGATAAGGTGACGGACCTACTGCAAAGGATATTAGACGAGCATACCAACCCCTGGGGGATAACCTGCCAGAACGTAGGTATTAAAGATATAGTTATTCCGCAATTATTAGCCGACGCAATGAGCAAGGAGGCCCAGGCTGAAAGAGAACGCAGGGCAAGGGTGATACTTGGAACTGCAGAAACAGAAATTGCTGAAAAGTTTGCGGAGGCAAGCCTGCAATATGTGAATAACCCGGTAGCCTTGCACCTAAGAGGAATGAATATGCTGTTTGAAGGTCTAAAAGAAAAAGGATCTATGGTTATTGTGCCAAGTTCGGCGTTAGATTCAATGAACCTGGGAGCGATGGGAGGGTTGATCTCATTAGCAAAATCAAATGAGCCACAACAGACGCATCAACCTGAACGGGTTATTGAACCTGAAAAGAAACCTAAGCCAGGCAAGAAAGTATAATGATTAAATTATCAGTTTGTGCAGACGCGTCGAACGTAATTTTATCTATAGTAACGGTTCCGCCAGCTTGTGGCTGTATATAATATTCGCCGTTTTGATGCCTATGTTCTTGACAGGCAGCAAATTTAAAATTATTCGAAAACAAAAGAGCCTGATATTTTCATACCAGGCTCTTTTTGTTCGATTCTTTTAGATGTACTCAGAGCGGGAATCGAACCCGCACTCCTTTAACGGGAACAGGATTTTAAGTCCTGCGTGTCTACCAGTTCCACCATCTGAGCAGGTGTATAAACCTTTTAACAATAAATCCCTTCTTGTGAAAGGGATTTGAGCGAAAGACGAGATTCGAACTCGCGACCCCGACCTTGGCAAGGTCGTGCTCTACCAACTGAGCTACTTTCGCGTTGGTTATTTTTCCGCTTGGAGTTAGCCGTGTGCCTATCTCGTTTGCGGGAGTGCAAATATAGACAGAATTGAATGTTCTGCAAGGAAAATTTTCATTTTTTTTAATGCGTTTTATAAGTCGCTGTTTTTCAAAACATCTAAGATCAAATCAGGCTCAAATCCGCGGCTCATTGCGTATTGTTGCAGCTTATAGCGGCGCTTAAAATCATTTTTTTCTTTTACCAGGGCCGCTTTTTTAGTCAAAATATGGGTTAACGAATTGATGTAAGCATCGCTATCAATCAATAATAACGCTTTTTTTATCAATACATCCGGTACTTTTTTAAGCTTAAGGCCCTGTTTTATTTTGATCTTGCCCCAGGCTTTTTGCCTGAACTTGCCCTGGGCATAAGCTTTTGCAAACCGTTCCTCGTTTACAAAGCCGGCGGTTACTAATTCAGAAATGATATTTTCCACCGCTTCTGGCCATAACCCCATTTCATACAACTTATCCCTAACTTCTTGCTGCGATCGCTCCTGGTAGGCGCAATAATGCTCTGCCTTCGCAAGTGCAACTTTAGGGTCGGTTATTTTAGTTTTGGTATTGTCCATATCAATCACTCAAACTTATGGCATAAGTATTAGATAGGCAATGATTACTTGATTATTTATAGCTGGTACTCTCAAGTATCTTGAAATCTCCGCTTTTAGTTAGTATTGCTTTTGTAGATGTTTTCATATCGCTTATCATATCACTTTCCCAATCACCCAAATAAAGTAAATAGTAGTCTTGGCGCTCTTGATATGAACCCGATTTCATTGAATTATTATGTATGGTATAATGCTGGTCTCGTACCGCAAGCCGTACTTCATCAAGATTATCTATTTTACCTAAAAAGGTTTTAAATTTTTGTGAGTTATTTACTTGTAAAATTGTTTTATCAGGCCTAATGGCAATAATGTAATATGAGCAAAAACCCGGTGGACAGCTTACCATAAAGCCATTGCCACTTTTAGATTTCTTTATAAGCTTTGTATACTTTGGATCTCCCTTTTCAAAAACTATTTGTTCTTTTGCTTGATGGAAATAAGGACCTGGGTTATAAACGCATTGCCAATATAAATAAGTAGAATCAGGAATAATATTGGCAAAATATTCTACATCTTCTTTATAATGAGGAAACAGCGTAAAAGTTCCCTTATTGAAGTCTTCCGCAGTCTGACATAAAGCTAATTTACAGCCAGCGATGAACACGAAGGTTAATAATGATTTTAACATATTAGAGATAAGGCTTAATAAATGTAAGGATAATTAGGATAAAATATCAGTTCAAAATCAAATTCCCGATTTATATGTTATTCGACTAAATTATTAGCAAATTAGTGCCATAATGCTCAGTAATCAATATTCAATAGCCGAAGTCAGGGAGATCATCGGCGCCGAAGGCGAGATCGTAAAAGAAGATATTATAAGCATACTGCTTACGGATAGCCGGCGCATAAATAACGCGGCAGAGGGCTTGTTTTTTGCCTTAAGCGGCAGGCGCAACGGCCATGAGTTCATAGCCGAAGCCTATTCGGCAGGGGTGCGCAATTTTGTTGTTAAAGAAGGCCCCGAAATTAAGCTCCCTGACGCTAATTTTTTAATTGTGATTGATGTATTGGCCGCCTTGCAAACGTTGGCCATACATCACCGTAGCCGCTTTAATCTGGATGTGATAGGTATTACAGGCAGTAACGGTAAAACCATCGTTAAAGAATGGCTGTACCAACTCATGTCTGCCGATAAAATAATAGTGCGTAACCCTAAAAGCTATAACTCGCAAATTGGGGTGCCGTTATCGGTATGGCAAATTACTGACAGGGCCAATTTAGGGATCTTTGAAGCAGGAATCTCATTACCGGGCGAAATGGATACGCTTGAAGCCATCATCAAACCCAATGTAGGCGTGCTTACCCATTTAGGCAGCGCCCATGCCGAAGGTTTTGAAAATGACCGCGAAAAGGTATTAGAGAAACTGAAACTGTTTAAACACTGTACGCTGCTTATCCATAACTACGACCAGCTGGTTGCTTATAAAGCCGATATACCTGCCACAACCACATTTACCTGGAGCCGCAATTTTAACCAGGCGGACCTGTATGTTTTTAGCGAGACCATCATCAAAAAAAATTATTACCTGCGTGCAAGATACAAGGGTGATGAAATAGAATGCCTGATCCCGTTCCTTGACCAGGCATCCGTAGAAAACGCTATCGTATGCTGGGCCACATTATTAGCCATTGGCTATTCGGCCGGCGAAGCTGATGACCGTTTGGAGCACCTTAACCCGGTAAGTATGCGGCTGGAGCTTAAAACAGGGATCAATGATTGCTCGGTAATTGATGATAGCTATAATTCTGATCTGCAATCGCTGGAGATAGCGCTTAATTTTTTGAATCAGCAAAATCAGCATAGTAAAAAAACACTGGTATTGTCGGATATTTTCCAGTCGGGTTTACCTGACGATGTTTTATATAAACAGGTGGCAGAGCTGATCAAATCAAAAAAAGTAGACAAGTTTATTGGTGTAGGCGAGGCCTTGCTGGCACGTGCAGCTTATTTCGACCTGCCCGAGACCTATTTTTATACGGATACCACCGAACTGTTAAACAACCTGCTAACATTAGGCTTTAAAAGCGAGACGATCCTGATCAAAGGTTCGCGCAGTTTTGAGTTTGAGCGGGTAAGCCGGGCACTGGTGCAAAAAACGCATGAAACGGTGATGGAGATCAACCTAAACGCCATGTTGAATAATTTAAACTATTACAAAGCTAAGCTAAAGCCCGGCGTAAAATTAATGGCTATGGTGAAGGCTTTTAGCTATGGTAGCGGCACTTTCGAGCTGGCTAATATGCTGCAATATAACAAGGTTGATTATTTGGCGGTGGCTTATACTGATGAGGGGATATCCCTGCGCCAGGCGGGTATAAACATGCCCATTATGGT
This sequence comes from Mucilaginibacter sp. UYCu711, assembly GCF_050433825.1. Lineage (NCBI taxonomy): Bacteria > Pseudomonadati > Bacteroidota > Sphingobacteriia > Sphingobacteriales > Sphingobacteriaceae > Mucilaginibacter > Mucilaginibacter sp. UYCu711. The sequence goes on from NZ_JBNPWM010000001.1 coordinate 572,400, forward strand.
TTTAAATGCCGAGCAATCTGCCTTTGATAAGTTAATAGAGTTTAAGCTTGAGCCGGTATTGTACAGCTTTGGTTTGTTTGATGATTTTATAAAATACGTACAGCAACACGGTGTTTTAAACTACCCGGCACATCTTAAGATAGATACCGGTATGCATCGGTTAGGTTTTGTGCCTTTTGATATTGACCTATTACGCGAACTGCTGGAAGAGAATAAATACCTGCGCATCGTATCCATCTTTTCGCACTTAGCGGCCAGCGAAGCGGCCGCGCATGACGATTTTACTAAAGAACAGCTCAGCCGGTTTGAAAAAGCCACGCAAGAGTTAGAAGAATGCCTGGGTTATAAAGTTATTAAACATTTGTTAAACACATCGGGCATAACCCGCTGGCCAAACGCGCAGTTTGATATGGTGCGGTTGGGCATAGGCTTATATGGCATTGATGCCGCTGTCGACCCAATTGATACCAGTTTGCAGCCAATAACAAGTTTAAAAACCAGCATATCGCAGGTAAAAAAAATAGCCGCCGGCGAAACAGTGGGCTACGGACGCAAAGGTGTGATGCTTAAAGACGGGGCAATTGCAACAGTACGCATTGGTTATGCCGATGGCTATCTGCGTGCCTTTGGTAACGGCGTTGGTAATATGCTGATAAAAGGCGTTTTAGTGCCCACCATAGGCAATGTATCTATGGATATGTGTATGATTGATGTAAGCGGGGTGGATGCCAAAGAAGGGGACGAGGTAATTGTATTTAATGAACAGCACAGGATAGAAGAATTGGCAACCCAAATAGGAACGATTCCGTATGAAATTTTAACTAATATCTCTCAACGCGTAAAAAGGGTGTACTTTTACGAGTAGAAATTGCAGATCAGATGAGTAAGATAGCCAGGGCATTATTAAATTACTTTTTTAAAGGGCTTATTGTAGTTGTACCCATAGGTGCGGCCGCTTTTTTAATGTTTTGGGCAGTTTCAACAGCCGATGCCGCATTAAATTTAAGTGACTTTTTATGGCGGGATAACCGGGGCAGGCCAATGCACATCCCCGGCCTGGGGATTGTAAACGTAGTGGTGATAATTATGATTGCCGGTATATTGGTAACCAACGTAATAACCGACCCCATAAAACGTTGGTTTAAACGCTGGATTAACCGGTTGCCTTTTTTTAACTTTCTGTACTCATCAATAAAAGATCTTACCGAAGCCTTTGTAGGCGACGAAAAGAAATTTAACGAAGCAGTTATTGTTGAGGTGAATGAATTTGGCTTGAAAAAAATTGGTTTCCTGGTGCAAAAGGACCTGGCTAAGCTGGGCCTGCCGGGCGAAGTGGCCGTTTACTTCCCATACTCTTATTCGTTTGCAGGGCAGGTGGTTATCATCCCTGCAGATAAAGTAAAACCTATTGACCGTAACGCTGCCGATATGATGAAGTTTGTAATATCAGGCGGTGTGAGCGGGCTTGACTGACCTATCTTTCTTAACAGGGTTCCTGAAACTTCTGATAGCCAAAAACGTGCTTATGATCATCAATATAGCCGCCAGTAAAAACGGCGAGCCCGGAAAATAGATCCCCGAATGTTTATCCGTATAATGAGAAAACAGGAACGAGAATATAGCCGGGCCTATAATTACACTTATGCTGTTAATTATGGTGATAGCGCCCTGTAGTTCGCCCTGCTCGTTTTTAGCTACCTTGTTTGTAGCAAAGCCCTGCAGTGCCGGGCCGGAGATGCCCCCAAGGCAATAAGGCACCATAAATAAATATACCATCCATCCCTGGCTGACAAAAGCTATCAGTGTTAACCCTACGGCGTAAAATATAATGCCCGCAATGATGTTTTTTTGCTGGCCAAATTTGGGGATCGTATACCGTATTAAACCGGCCTGTATGGTAAATAATAATCCACCGATAAAAAGCGCTAGTAAGCTTACACTGTGCATAGACCAGTTGAATTTTTCATACAAAAAGAACGACAGCATATACTCAACAGCTTTTTGAGCTGTGTAAACCAATAATATAGCGCCTATCAACCCCGCTAACCCAGAGTGCTTGGTGAATACTCTGATTAAAGAGCCCAGCGGATTAGCGCGTTTCCAGTCAAATTTACGGCGATGTTCCGGCTTTAATGATTCGGGCAACACAAATAAACCATAAAATCCATTTAAAGCAGCAAAGCCCGCCGCGGCCATAAATGGAAATTTTATATCCAGCTCGCCCAACCATCCGCCTAAGCCAACCCCCAAAATTAACCCTATACCTGATGCCGCGCCAACTAAACCAAAATTAGCATCGCGTTTATGGCCGGTGCTTATGTCGGCTATATAAGCCGTAGCAGTAGCTGTACTGGCGCCGGTTATACCGGCTATAAACCGCCCGACAAATAACCAGGCTATTGACGGCGCGAAGGCCATAAATACATAATCAATACTAAAGCCAAATAAGGATATTAATAATACCGGCCTGCGGCCGTACCTGTCACTCAAGCTACCCATTATAGAGGCGAACACCAACTGCATGGTGGCATAGATAAGCGTAAGCCAGCCATTGTATTTTGATGCGGTACTGATATCAAAATGCCCGAGCGTTTGCAAAAGCTTAGGCATAACCGGTAAAATTATACCCAGGCCCAGTACATCAATAAAAATAGTGATAAATATAAAACCTAATGCCGCCGACCGTTTGGGGTGGGTTGCCTTCTTGGTGATCTTTTTTATAGGAGGAAGCTCTTCGGCCATATATAGTTAAATGTGAACTTAGCAGTCAGTATAACCACAAAACTTAATTTGTGTTTCTTTTAAAACTTCTTACTGCTAATAAAGCGCTCAGTAACATCAATATCGAACCTAAAATAAAAGGAGCGCCGGGTAAAATAACAGGTGCGCCGGGCCTGGTGAAGGTGTAAAAAAGATAAGTCATTATCCATGGCCCGAATATAGAGCTCAGGCTGGCCAGGCTGGTAAGCGCGCCTTGTAATTCGCCCTGCTCATTAGCCGGTACCTGTTCGGTTATGGTGCCTTGTAGTGCAGGGCCGGCAATACCGCCTAAGGCATAAGGTATCATAAAAGCAAACATCATCCAGCCTTTGGTAGCAAATGCAAACAAAATTAAACCGGCTGCATAAAATAACAGGCCAACCCAGATACTGCGATGGTTACCCAATTTAGGTATCGCAATGCGAATCAATCCGCCCTGCACCAACGCCACTGTTAATCCTACAAATCCTAACGAATAGCCCACCCAAGCCTCGTTCCAGTGGAATTTGGACATGGTATAGAACGTCCATACGCTTTGGACAGACTGCGCGGCAAAGTAGATCAAAAACAATGATGCTGCTAAACCTAAAACAGCCGGGTATTTATTTAATTGTAATAATGAACCCAGGGGGTTGGCGCGTTTAAGATCAAAAGGCCGGCGGTGTGCTTTATCTAACGACTCGGGCAATACAAAATAACCGTAAAGTGCATTTAACAAAGCCAACCCGGCAGCCGCTAAAAAGGGAAGGTGGGTGTTGTATTTTCCTAATATGCCGCCAATAACAGGCCCCACTATAAAGCCGATGCCAAATGCTACGCCTATCATACCAAAGTTTTGCGCGCGCTTTTCGGGCGTGCTCACATCTGCAATGTAGGCTGATGCCGTAGTAAAACTGGCTCCGGTAACACCGGCTATTGCGCGGCCTAAAAATAACCAGCCGATAGAAGGGGCGAAAGCCATAAATATATAATCGATACCAAATCCTAACAATGACCCTAATAATACAGGCCTTCGGCCGTACTTATCGCTTAAATTGCCCAATACCGGTGCAAATAAAAACTGCATAACGGCATAGGCTAATGTCAGTAATCCCGCGTAGCGCGATGCCTGGCTCAGATCGCCATGAATTAACGTTTCAATCAACTTGGGTAAAACCGGGATGATGATACCTAATCCGGTTACGTCAATTAAAAGAGTAATAAATATAAAACCTAAAGCGGCTTGTTTTTTTGATTTGCTGGGTTGGTTCATTGCCGCAAAATAAATAAAAGTATATGGTAAATATCAATTTATTAATAATTAACTGTTGGGGGAGATGACTTGTCCTAAAATAGGTTTACACTATTTAAAGTGTAAATGATGAACAAGAGTAAAGAAGAAAAAATCATTCATGATCATTTAACGTTGGGGCTAACTTTTCGTAGCTTAGCGTTGAAGTACGGGTTATCATACGGCCGTACGTATCGTATAGTGAAAAGCCATAAATCAACCTACAAAGAACAACCGGTTCAGGAAGATCTTCCTGACGATGTAGCGATGCTCAAGGCGCTGTTGCGTAAAGAGCGTTTAAAGAACGAGCTGCTGAATAACATTATAGATATAGCAGATAAGGAGCTGGGTGCCAACATCAGAAAAAAGTCTGGCACCAGGCGGTCGGAATAAGCATGCAAGAACGCTCGCATGGATTACGCGAGCTATGCGGACTGCTTGGTTATAGCTCACAGGCTTATTATCAATATAATCGTTCTACAGAAAAGCGGACCTTCCGGCAAGAACAGCTTATCCAGCAAGTATTGGAGCACCGCAGATTGCAGCCCCGCCTGGGCACAAGGAAGCTGTTGGGGTTGATGCAGCCGGCTATGGGCCGTGATGCTTTCTTTGAATTGCTCAGGGAGAACGGGTTGCTGGTACGCAGAAAACGGTATCGCGCGCGCACCACTTTTTCCTGTCACCGGTTCAGAAAGTACCCGGATCTGGTAAAGGAGCTGGTAGTAACACGTGCGGGTCAGCTTTGGGTAAGCGACATTACGTATATCCGCGTTAACCAGGACTTTGCTTATTTGAGCCTGATAACGGATGCTTATAGCCGAAAGATCATTGGCTTTTGTTTGAGCCACGATCTTTCTACGGACAGCTGCCTGAAAGCGTTGAGGATGGCTTTAGCTACCCGGCTGAGCGATCAGCCATTAATCCATCATTCAGACCGGGGTACACAGTACTGCAGTAAGGCTTATACACAGTTATTAAAGAGAAAAGGTATTGCTATCAGTATGACTCAGAGCGGGAACCCGCGTGACAATGCCATAGCTGAAAGAGTGAACGGGATACTTAAAATGGAACTGCTAAAGGAAACCTATGACAGTATTAGCCTGGCTTATCAGAGTGTAAAACAAGCCATAATCATATATAATAGCTTAAGGCCACATAGCAGTTTGGATATGATTACACCCGATGCAGCACACCAAATGACAGGCCCGATCCGTCGCAGATGGCGTAATTATTACCCTGCAAAAGAAATGGAGGTAGCAATGGACAACTAAAGCTGTAAACTTATTTCAGTACCAAATTAAAAGTGTAAATTCAACGTAGTATTAATAATCAATAGTGTAAACTTTTTTTAAGACGGGTCAAGATCATTCATTATGATAAGAAAAGGGTCTGAGTGATCCAAAATGATCCGCTCTAAAACTTAAAATATTTAATTTCAGTAAGTTACCCAAAAAGTGCGATCCACATGATCCACTTTTTAAAGTGGATCACCCCAAGCCAAATCTAATGGCAATATACTGACTAATGGCTATTGTCAGGCATCGCTTTTAATGCTATTTTTGTGCTTCATTTTTAAATAGATGTCTGAAAATATTGAACATGTAAAATGCCTGATCATTGGGTCGGGTCCGGCAGGATATACTGCTGCTATATACGCTTCGCGCGCTGATCTGAAACCTGTAATGTATACCGGTATGTTAGCCGGCGGCCAGCTTACCCAAACTACGGATGTAGAGAACTTCCCCGGCTATCCGCAGGGGATTATGGGTCCTGAAATGATGGAAGATTTCCGCCAGCAGGCCGAGCGTTTAGGCACCGATATCCGTTTTGGCTATGTAAGTTCGGTTGATTTTTCAAGCCTGCCGCATAAAGTGACGGTAGACGAAAACAAAACCATACTGGCTGATACGGTTATCATATCAACCGGCGCTTCGGCAAAATGGTTAGGGCTGGAGTCTGAGCAAAAATACAGCGGCTTTGGTGTATCTGCCTGCGCGGTTTGTGATGGATTCTTCTTTAAAGGACAGGATGTTGCCATAGTAGGTGCCGGTGATACCGCTGCCGAAGAAGCGACTTATCTTGCCAAGCTAACTAATAAGGTTTACATGATCGTACGCCGCGAAGAGTTTCGCGCATCAAAAGCGATGATGCACCGTGTGCTGAACACCCCTAATATCGAAATATTATATAATACCGAAACCAAAGAGATATTAGGCGACGGCCAAAGCGTTAACGCCGTACAGGTAATCAACAATAAAACTAACGAATTGCGTACTTTAGACGTTACCGGCTTCTTTGTGGCTATCGGTCACTCGCCAAATACCGAAATATTTAAAGGCTGGATAGATATGGATGAAACAGGTTACATTAAAACCAAACCCGGCTCAACCCAAACCAATATCGAAGGTGTGTTTTGCTGCGGCGATGCGCAGGATCATATTTACCGCCAGGCTGTTACAGCTGCAGGAACAGGCTGTATGGCCGCCATTGATGCCGAGCGTTACCTTGCCGCTAAAGAGCACGTAGTAACCGCTTAATTAAGCTTTAATGCAAAATATAAAGGTTGTCTATACAGGCAGCCTTTTTTTGTGGCATCTTTTTTACATGCCAGGTTACTTTATATTTTTAAAATCTTTTAACTTCACCACCTTAAATTATTGATTGATCTGTTACTATGTATAAAAAAATCATTCTGCTGCTGGTTACTTCTATTGGTTTATCTATAATTGCCCAAGCGCAGGATACTGATCCAAACCTGGGTATTATCCCTGCCCCGGTATCGGTTAAAAAAGCCGACGGTACATTCGTGCTAAGTCAGGAAACCATGTTGCTCGCCGACACGATCACCAACAAAGCAGTTGTTTTTTTAGCAGATTACGTAAGAAACAGCGCTATGCTGCACGTAACGTTAAGGCAAAACAGCGGTACAAGCGTAAACAATAGTATAGTGCTTACCAGCGCAGGTACAGAAGGCCTGCCTGCCGAAGGTTACCGCCTAACCATTACGCCAACAAATATCACCATTGCCGGTAAAGGCGCCGGGTTGTTTTATGGCATCCAAACGCTGATACAGTTGATACCGGCTGATAAGGGCGCTGTGGCAAAACTGCCGTGTGTGCAGATTGAAGATTACCCGCGTTTTGGTTACCGTGGTTTAATGTTGGATGTTTGCCGTCATTTCTTCTCGGTGCAGTTCGTTAAAAAATATATCGACCTGATAGCTGCCTACAAACTAAATACCTTCCACTGGCATTTAACTGATGACCAGGGCTGGCGCATAGAAATAAAGAAGTATCCTAAACTAACAGAAATTGGCAGCCGCCGTGCCGAAACCGTAATAGGTAACTACCACGACCGCACGCCGCAGCAATATGACAATACCCCGTATGGTGGTTACTATACACAGGATGAGATCCGCGAGGTAGTTAAATATGCAGCTGACAGGTATATTACCGTAGTACCCGAAATTGAAATGCCAGGCCATGCTATGGCTGCCTTAGCTTCGTACCCGGAGTTAGGTTGCGAACCTGCTTTAGGCTACCAGGTGCAGGGTACCTGGGGAGTATTCCGGAACGTTTATTGCCCGTCCGAAACTACATTTAATTTTTTGGAGGATGTATTGACCGAGGTAATGGGGCTTTTCCCAAGCAAATACATCCACATTGGTGGTGATGAAGCACCTAAGGATGTTTGGAAGGAATCGAAATTTTGTCAACAACTAATAAAGAAACTAAAGCTTAAAGATGAGCATGGCCTTCAAAGCTATTTTATCCAAAGGATAGAGAAGTTTGTAAACTCGAAAGGCAGAAGCATCATAGGTTGGGACGAGATATTAGAAGGTGGCCTTGCACCCAACGCTACAGTAATGAGCTGGAGAGGGGAACAAGGTGGTATTGCTGCAGCTCAACAAAACCATGATGTTATTATGACCCCCGGCAGCGGCGGTTTGTATATTGACCATGGACAAGGCAATTTAAGCACCGAGCCATTAAGTATTGGTGGTAACGAGCCCCTTTCAAAAATATACCGTTACGATCCAACGCCTGAAGTGTTAAATGATGATCAGAAAAAGCATATCCTTGGTGTGCAGGCTAACATGTGGACGGAATATATCGCTACTGAGAAAAAAGTGGAATATATGTTGTTGCCGCGTTTAATGGCCTTGTCTGAAGTTGCATGGACACCTTTAGCCAATAAAAATTTTAAAGATTTTGCAGATACACGCTTACCATCGCGCCTCGCCTGGTTAGATAAAAATGGCTTTCTTTACCGTGTACCAACCGCTATTGGCGCTAAGGATACCGTTTATTTCGGCACATCATTAAAGGTTGATTTAAAACCATCAGTAAAAGGGGCTAAGGTTTATTATACTATAGATGGTTATACGCCCCGCGAAACGGATAACGAGTTTACTATTCCTATAACCTATAATGTGCCGATAGACAATTATCGCGAACTGCAAACCATCGTGATAACACCAACGGGCAAACGCAGCGTAGTTACTAAAACAGTAGTGTTTAATAAAGCACCATTGGCACCTGTCGACTATAAAGGCACCAACTCAGGGTTACGTTATCAACTATTCCCCGGCGAATATAACAGCACCAATGATTTTAAACTGAGTGCTGATGGAGCCGATTCATTAATAGCTAAAAGCTTTAACATTAACCCGTTTAGAAAAACAAATGGGTTTGCTATAATATACACCGGTTATATTCGTATTGATAATGATGGGGTTTATGGTTTTGGGACCGTGTCTGATGATGGCTCGACGATATTAGTTGACGATCAGCTGGTAGTTGATAACGATGGCAAGCATCCTATCGGTGCTAAAAATGGTGCCATTGCTTTGCAAAAAGGTTATCATAAATTTACGCTGAAATACTTCAATATCGGTACAACCGGAAGCCTGCGGGTTTACATCACTATACCAGGCAAACCAACGGGCGAGCTGGGATCAGATTTACTGTTTAACTAACTATTATATGAGCGTAAGGTCTTGGTTTTTTATACTGATTGGATGTGCAACTATAGTAGGTTGTACGCAGGAACAAAAGAAGGTTGTAGCGTCTGTAGCACCCAAACCGCCAACGTTGATCGAACCATTTAAATTCCATAAAATGATCGAAGTTGCTCCGGGGCAATACTACGATATTTTAAGCTGGGGCAGGGGCGCTGTTGATACCGGTTCGCTGCTAATATTACACTCAGATTCATCAGGAAGAAAGTTCACAACCACTACCGGCGATGTAAAGGGTACAATTGTCGATGTTTACAATTCGGATATGGATATAGACGGCCACCCCGAAATATTGCTGCAAGCCAAACGCAAAGACACCATAAATTATAACACTATTTATGCTTTTGAGTTTTATGAAACCAAAGTACAAAAACTTGATTTCCCTAAGCTAACCAGTTCGCAAAGAAAGGGTTATCGCGGTAACGATAACTTCTATATCTCAGAGGGTAAGTTTATAAGGGAGTTCCCAATTTATGAAGGGAGTGGGTCATCAGCCAAACCAACAGGGGCAAAGCGCAAGCTGGAGTATAGTTTATATAATAACAGCTTTAACGTAAAACAGTTGAGTAAAGACTCTACTTCGGTTAAGGATAAGTCTGTAGTTTCAGCGCCTGTTAAAAAGCCGGTTGAAGAAAAGCATACTACGGTTAAAAAGTCAGAGAAGAAGAAACACAAAGCTGAGGTTCATAAAAAGAAAAAGAAACGTCATCGCAACTAAAATGATGGTCTGATTGAAGGGATAGGTTAAGACATCAAATTCATTAAACTTTTTATACATTTGAGTATCGTCCTATAGCCAACAAAAAATGCACTTTTTATATCCTGCCTTTTTATTTGCATTACTATCCCTGGCCATCCCCATATTGGTTCACCTGTTCAATTTCAGGCGTTATCAGAAAGTCTATTTCAGTAATGTCCAGTTCCTTAAAGAGATCCAGGAACAGCAATCATCCCGAAGGAATTTAAAAGAACGCTTAATACTGTTAGCACGTTTACTGGCCCTATTCTTCCTGGTGTTGGCATTTGCCAGGCCATATCTATCCAATCATAATAATACCAGTGCCGGAGCTCAGCGTATTATCAGTATTTTTTTGGATAACTCGTACTCCATGCAAACCCTAAACAGGGAAGGTTCATTGTTAGATGAAGCTAAGCGACGCGCTAAAGAAATTGTATCTGCCTACTCCATGAATGACAGGTTCCAGCTGCTTACGCAGGATTTTGAAGGTAAGCACCAACGCCTGTTGAGCCGCGAAGAGTTTAACGACGCGGTGGATGCAGTAAAGATCAGTCCCCGCAGCCGTAGCTTACAGCAAATAATAGACAGGCAACAAAACCTGTTGACCATGCAGCCGGGCGCCAGCCGGTCGATAGATATTATATCCGATTTTCAAAAAAATATAACCAACGGGCAGCCTTTAAAGGTTGATACAGGTTTGCATGTTACGTTAGTACAGCTAGCCGCCAATACACCGGCAAACGTAGCGGTTGATTCGGTATGGTTATTAAGCGCCATCCATCGGCCCGGCGAGACCGAAAAGCTGGTAGTTAAACTGCACAACTATGCCGGAGAAGACGCTGTCAAAATACCTTTAAAGCTATCTATCAACGGCGAACAAAAAGCTTTGGGTGGTTTTACGTTAAAGGCGCGTTCTGTTCAAAATGACACACTTACCTTCTCGGGTTTAAAACCGGGCTGGCAACGCGGCGAGATCACCTTACAGGATAACCCGGTTACGTTTGATAACCAGTTTTATTTCAGCTTTAATGTTAAACAGCAGATGCAGGTATTGCTGATAGATGGCGGTAGCTTTAACCCATACTTGAAAGCGGTATTCGGTACCGACCAATTTTTTAATTCCCGGCGTGTGCCCGATGGTAATGTGGATTATGCAGGGTTAAGCACGTATCCGTTAATTGTTATCAGTGATGTTAAAGCCGTATCGGCCGGTTTATCGCAACAGCTAAAAACTTATGTGAGCAAGGGCGGTACACTGGCCGTATTCCCGGCTATTGATGCTGACCTGGCAAGCTATAAATCATTCCTGCAGCAAATGGGGGTGGCTTATCCCGAAAAACTGGCCGCCGAAAACATTAAAGTACAATCATTAAACTTACAAAATCCGGTATTTAAAAACATATTCGAAGATTTTCCATCAAATCCTGACCTGCCGGTGATCAAAAAATATTTTCAGCTAAGTACATCGTCAGGTAGTAACGAGAACCTGATGCAATTACAGGGCGGACAAGCCTTCTGGGCAGGTTATAACAGCGGAAAAGGTAAAGTATATGTTGCCGCAGTGCCGTTAAATGAAGATTTTAGTAACCTGCCGCGCCACGCACTTTTTGTGCCTATAATGTTCAGGATAGCGCTGTTAAGCGGTCATGATCAGCCTTTGTTTTATTCGTTAGGGCATGACGAGACGGTTGAAACCACGCCCGTGCAGTCATCAGAAAAGCAATTATTGAAATTAGTTAAAGGTAAACAAAGCATTATTCCAGACGTTAAACAGCAGGAGGGGAGTACACTGTTATATGTCTCTGATCAATTACAGGAAACCGGCCTTTATGAACTTAAAAAACAGGATAGTATAGTCTCTGTAATGACTTTTAATGATAACCGGAGCGAGTCTGATCTGAGTTATTATTCGGCTGCCGAGTTGAACAAAATTATCCCTGATAAGGGCAATGTTATAACCGCAACCAAAGGCTCGGTAAAAGATATTGTGAGCCAGGCAGATTTTGGTGTGCAATTATGGAAACTTTGTATAATTTTGGCATTGATATTTTTGGCTGCCGAAATAGTGCTTACCAGGTACTATAATCCCGTGACGCGGGTACTTTCACAACCGGAAACATCAACCTCAATCCACACATAAAGCAGCGCTAATGAATTTGCTTATCAAGTCCGCTACAATTGTTGATCCCAACTCATCCTTTAATCAACAAGTTGCTGATATTTTAATAAAAAACGGAACCATTACAGAAATTGCCAAAAACATTAAAGCCGATGTTACCGTCTTTGATGCGACAGGTAAATATTTGTCGCCGGGCTTCTTCGATCTTAATTGTAACATAGGCGAGCTGGGCCTTGAAAGTAAAGAAAACTTAAAGACAGGAACCGCCGCTGCTGCCGCGGGAGGTTTTACCGGGATAGCTTTAATGCCGAACACACAACCGCCGGTACACTCGAAAGCTGAAGTTGAATACCTGCTAAACCGCGCAAAAGGTAACCTGGTAGATGTATATCCGTTAGGAACGTTGTCGCATAAACGCGAAGGAAAGGACCTGGCCGAAATGTATGATATGTACCTGAGCGGCGCAAAGGCTTTTACAGACGGCGACCGCCCGGTGCAGGATGCAGGTTTAATGGAACGCGCCCTGCTTTACACCAAAGGCTTTGAAGCAACCGTTTTTTCATACCCTGAAGATACCGCTATCGCCGGTAAAGCAAAAGTAAACGAAGGCGAAATGAGTACCTTATTGGGCATGAAAGGCATACCATCGCTGGCAGAAGAGTTAATGATAGCGCGCGATCTTTACCTGGCCGAATACACCAATTCTAAAATCCACTTCAGTACTATATCTACCGCCCGTTCTGTCGAATTGATAAAAGAGGCAAAGAAGAAAGGGTTGAACGTAACCTGCGATGTGGCTGCTCATCATTTGGTACTAACTGACGATGCATTAGCGGGCTTTGACAGCCTTTATAAAGTAAAGCCACCCTTGCGCACACGTAAAGATGTAAAAGCGCTTATAGCGGGCTTAAAGGACGGAACAATAGATGCTATCGTATCACAACACACCCCGCACGAGATAGAATTTAAAGATGTAGAGTTTGAGGTCGCAGAATTTGGCATCATAGGCTTTCAAACCGCGTTTGCGCTGGCTTTAAAAGCGGGGTTAAGTGTCGACCTGATCGTAAAAAAATTAGCTATTAACCCACGTGCTATATTGGATCTGGAACAAGTAACTATAGCGGCAGATCAAAAAGCCAACCTGGTTGTTTTTGACACAACAGCAGAGTGGGAGTATACTAAAGAAAACAATAAATCCAAATCATATAACTCGCCTTATATAGGGGAGACAATAAAAGGACAAGTGCTTTTAAGCTGTAACAATAATCACTTATTTAAATCGAATTTATCATGATAGATCCTAAAATAGAAATTGCACTTGGCGCCGCATTGCAAGCTTTTTCAAAATACAGCGGAATAGATGTTTCCAAAATACATGGCGAGTTCCATTCAGTTTTTGAATTGGAAGATGATTTTTTAGCCAAGGTTGATGCGCTGGATGCGGTTTTTAATAATCACCCGCAATTAGAGGCCCTGCGCGAGGTATTTTTTGATATGCTGATGATCAACTTTTTTAGCGCTGATGTTAAAAAGCTGGAAGAGGATTATTTGGATACACCTGAATGGGAAAGCATTGAAGAGCAAACTTTGGACAGGGGCACAGAGCTGTTAAACCTGCTGCTGTATTTAAATGAGTGCGAAGACGAAGATATTGAACCGGAACTGGAAGACTATCTGAAAGAGTTTTTATTGGTTGATGAGGATGAGTTCCAGGACGAATACCGTATTTATGAGCCTGTAATAGCTAACCAGATATTAATGGAAAGCCCTGTGGATGAAATAGCTAAAGTGGCGGCTAAGCTGCCTGAAGATTCGGAGTTGAAAGAGCTTTTTTACCCAATGATGTGCTTTTTCCAAAACACAAACCCAACTACGGACGATAAAACTGCTATTGCTGCAAAAGCAGTGAACAAAGAGTTTGATATGCCCGTATTAAGTATATTGGAATCATTTAATTAAACCTTAAACTAAAAAACAAATGGAAGATCAAACACAAAAAGCAACTATAGGGAAACTTGCTATGCGCTATGGATTGTTAATTGCCGGCATTTCTATTGTTCTATCAATTGTATTCAGGATAGTTAATCCGCTTATGCAATTTACAAACATCTGGGTGCAGCTGTTTAGTGCAGCGGTGGGTATTGCCCTGCTTGTAATTTTTGGTATGGAGATAAGGAAAAATATTGGCGGTTACTGGAGTTTCGGTACCGCATTTAAAGCCCTCATGACGATGTCTGTTTTTATAATATTGATTACTATATTGTACAGCTTTATCCTTTTTAAATTTGTTGATCCGGATATGCCAACCAAGATCAATGATGCATCTGAGGCAGTAATGACCGAGCGCTTAGCTAAAATGGGCATGGATCAGGATAAAATTGATGAGATTGCAAAAACGTTCCACAATGGAGAGTTTAAGGCAAAATTAGAACCAACGCTTAAAAATGAAGCTGTCGCCGTTTGCTTTAGCTTGCTTTTTTATGTAGTTATTAACCTGATTGTGGCAGCTTGTATTAAAAAGAACAGGCCTATTAGCATTGATGATGCTATCGACCCTTCAGTTTAAACTAAAATATCACTAAAACAAAAGCGGCCGTTTCTATTAGGAAACGGCCGCTTTTGTTTATAACGTTTGCTACAAAATCGTTATGGTTTGCTTTTCATAACCTGTTTAACAATATCATTACCAAATACAAATACCATTAATGATATTAATAATACAAATCCAACTATCTGAGCGCGCTCCAGGAACTTATCGCTAAGCGGCTTACCCTTTATCATTTCAATAATTAAAAACACTGCGTGGCCTCCGTCAAGGGCAGGGATAGGCAACAGGTTGGTAAAGGCAAGAACCATTGATAAAAAACCAACCAGGGTCCAGAAATGCACCCAATCTACCTCTTTACCAAACATGGTAGCAATAGCCACCGGGCCTCCAATTACCTTGTTAAATTTGGCTTCGCCTTTAAATACTTTGCCAATGGCTTTTGCATTGTTTGAGAAAGTACCCCATGCCTTATTTGCGCCTACAGGTAATGAACCAAAGAAGCCGTATTTAATGGTTTTTTCCTCAGGGAATATAAATTTTGGTACAATGCCACCACCGTCTTTTCCACCTAATTTGCCCTCTTTATTTACGGCGGTTGGAAGTTGCTTAACCTCGTTGTTGCGTTTAACATCAAGCATAACGGTTTTATTCGCATACTTTTTTAACTCGCTTTGCAGCTGGTCATAAAATACAACTTGCGTGCCGTTTACAGCAATAACACTGTCGCCTTTAGTCAGGCCGGCTATTTGAGCGCTACTGCCCGGTACTACAGAATCTATAGCAAACTTTAAGCGTGGTAGCGGGCTTATAAACTGCTCTATACCGTAATCCGACAGATCGTTAATAATGTTTGCAGGTACGGTAAGATCCATAGTTTTATCGCCGCGTTGCAGAGTTAAAACAGTATGATCCAATAATACCTTCGAGCTCATCAGGTCTTCAAACCTATTAACCGGCTTCCCGTTTACAGCTATTATTTTATCACCGGCTTCCAGCCCCATTTTTTTACCAATGGTACCCGGTACTATGCCATATTTAATACTTGAGTTTGCTATATAGCTTTCGCCCAAACGCGCGGTAAGCATCCAGAATATAAATATACCTAATACCACGTTTACAAAAACACCGGCAAGCATAACAATTAAACGCTGCCAGGCCGGTTTAGAGCGAAACTCCCATGGTTGCGCGGGGCCCGCCATCTGCTCGGTATCCATCGACTCATCTATCATACCGGCAATTTTAACATAGCCGCCTAATGGCAGCCAGCCAATTCCGTATTCAACATCTTTATAAGTAAACTTAAACAGGCTAAATCCCCAGGCATCAAAAAACAGGTAAAATTTATCTACTTTAATACCAAACGCCCGTGCGGCTAAAAAGTGGCCCAGCTCATGCAATATCACTAAAATCGAAAGTCCCAGTATTAACTGGCCAACCATAATTACTATACTCATTCTTCTCTATATCAAATTATAAGCCTTCGCGGGCATTTGTTTTATTAAATTTTGCGCAAATATGCGTGTTTCTTTGTCAGTATTCAAATAATCATCAAGGGTAGGTTGGCTTTGATAGCTGATGTTTTGCATACAGCTTTCAATAAGAGTGCTCATAGCCAAAAATGTTACACTATTGCTTAAAAACGCGGCTACGGCTATCTCATTGGCGGCGTTAATAATGCAAGGCATGTTACCGCCCTTGTTCAATGCATCAAAAGCCAGGCCTAAATTTCTAAAGGTCATTATGTCAGGCTTTTCAAAAGTAAGTTGCGGATAATCTGTAAAATTAAAACGCGTAAAATTGTTTTTTAACCTGTTAGGCGATGCCAGCGCGTATTGGATAGGCAGCTTCATGTCCGGCAATCCCATTTGTGCTTTTATTGATCCATCTTCAAACTGAACCAATGAATGTACAATGGATTGCGGATGTACGATAACATCTATCTGATCAGCCCTCAAATCAAATAACCATTTAGCCTCAATTACTTCCAGGCCCTTATTCATCAGTGTAGCCGAATCAATAGTGATCTTGGCGCCCATTACCCAGTTTGGATGTTTAAGCGCGTGCTCGCGGGTTACATTAGCCAGGTCTGCCGCGGTTTTACCCCTGAAAGGCCCGCCGGATGCGGTTAATATGATCTTTTCGATCTTGTTATTTTCCTCGCCAACCAGGCATTGGTAAATAGCCGAATGCTCAGAATCAACCGGCAATATCGTAACGCCGTGCTGTTTTGCAAGTTCAGTTATCAATTCGCCGGCTACAACCAGGGTTTCTTTATTTGCTAACGCGATGGTTTTACCAGCCTTGATAGCAGCAATTGTAGGCTCTAACCCAGCAAAACCAACCATGGCAGTTAATACGATGTCGATCTTAGCATCTGTTACAACATCGCTTATGGCATTTATACCTGCCAAAACCTCGGTGTCCGTTTTTGCTAATGCCTGTTTTACCTCTGCATATTTGCTTTCGTCGCAAATAACAGCGTAAGCAGGTTTAAATTGTAAGGCTTGTTGAATAAGCAGATGGGCATTATTATTTGCAGTTATAAGATACGCTTTAAATAATGATGGGTTTTCGCCTATCACTTCTAACGCTTGCGTACCTATGCTGCCTGTTGAGCCAAGTATGGCTATATTTTTAATCTGGTTACTCAATTTAAAGAATGTATTCTTTTAATCCGTCTGCTATCTTTCTGTCGTTGGCCAGGCGGGGTACTTTGTTTTGCCCGCCAAGTTTGCCTTGCGAACGCATATAACTAATAAACGCGTCTTTTTTCAAACTCCGAATGATCAAAGGTTGCAAAATGTTACCGTCAATAAGGTCAAAATAGTAAATATTTTTTGCTTGCAGCGCTTTATCAACTTTAGCAGCAAAAGCTGTTAGATCTTTTGGTTCAGTTCCAAACTCTATAAACCATTCATGGTAAGGTGGTTCGCCTTGCGGCGGATTTACCTGCGGGGCAACTGTAAACTCAATAATATCAATCCCTTCATCGTTAGCTACACCCATCAAAGCCTGTTCAACCTCTTCGCCAATAACATGTTCTCCAAACGCAGAAATGTAGTGTTTAATACGCCCGGTCACAATTATTTTATACGGGTTCTTTGAGACAAACTTTACAGTATCACCAATGCTGTATCCCCATAAACCCGCGTTGGTGTTTAATATTAAGGCGTAGTTTTTATCCAGCTCTACATCCTTTAAGCTAATGCGGGTTGGATTTTCATTAAAGTATTCATCAGTTGGAATAAACTCGTAAAAGATGCCCGAATCAACCAATAACAGTAAGCCTTTTTCTTTTTGTGAATCCTGGAAGGCAATAAACCCCTCGGATGCAGGGTAGGTTTCAATTGTATCAATATTAAAGCCTATACTATCCATCATCCGGTTGCGGTAAGGCTCGAAATTTACGCCGCCATATACAAACAGCTTAAAGTTTGGAAAAACATCTTTGATCTTTTTACCGCCGGATATAGCCGAAAGCCTGTCGAAATACATCTGGCACCAGGGTGGAATACCTGATATCAGGCGCATATCCTGGCTTATCGTTTCCTGTACAATAGCGTCTACCTTTTCTTCCCAATCTTCAATACAATTGATCTCATAACTTGGCAGACGGTTTTTTTGGAGATAGCCTGGAACATGATGCGCTACAATGCCTGATAGCCTGCCGGTTGGTATGCCTGCTTTTTCGGCCAATACCGGGCTGCCTTGCAGGAATATCATTTTGCCATCTAAAAAATCGGCTTTACCTGTTTCGTAAATATAGCTTAGTAAAGCGTTACGCGCGGCTTTAATATGCTCTGGCATGCTTTCTTTGCTGATAGGTATATATTTTACCCCCGATGTTGTGCCTGATGTTTTGGTAAGATAGGTTGGTTTGCCCGGCCAAAGCACATTTACCTCGCCATCCACTACACGTTTTATGTAGGGGCTAAGCTCTTCGTAATCGCGCACTGGCACAAGGCGTTTAAAATCTTCGTAAGTTTTTATATCGCCGAAATAATGGTCGCGCCCAAAGGCGGTAGTATTGGCCCGCTCAATTAATTGTTCAAAAACTTTCTGCTGAATAGAGGGCGCATTTTTTCGGATCCGTTTAAGGTCGGTATTAACCCATGCCGCAAATACCTTGCTCAAAATGGCTTTTAAACCCATAACTTAATTGGTTTCGGCAATATCATCCTCCACATCCTGGTGGCTGTATACCAGTTTGCGGTAGGTTACTGCTAACAGTATATTAACGAAAGGGTAGGTAAATATTATGGCAATCCATAAAAAACCAAGCCCGGGATATTGTGACAAAAATGCCGGCAGTGCTATGAATAACAAAATAATTAAAAGCATAATAAGTACTTTGAAAAAATACCCTTTAGTTAAAGTAAAACTTTGCTTTAAAGATTCAAATCCACCTGATTGATCGTCAACAATGTATGTGACAAAAAACATAATTCGCAGACCGAGATATAAAGATATCAAAACAGCAATTTGTTGAATTAGGCCTTGTAAATTAGGATAGTCGTCCAATTTTACCATTAGCTTGGAAAAACCAAAAAGTATAAGTACTATAAACGAAAAAATACCTAAATAACTGAGGATGTTTTTAAAAGCTGGTAACACTTGCCTGAATTCAAATTCATAATATTCACTATCTATTAAAGTAAATATTAACTTATATAACCCTAAAGTTGTATAAGCTTGAGCAAATACTAAAACAAAGGATGTAATCATTTCCCAAGTAAAACTTATGGGCGATAGAAAGTCAGCCAAGAATTTTAACAATGAAAGTAAAGCGACAGATATAACTGAATAAACAATTATGGTCACAAAGTTTTTCTTGAAAATTGTCCAGGCAGTTTTTGTTGTTTCTGCTATCGAAAACGGGTGATACATACTTAATTTACCAACTTTTTAATATTATGCGCTTCCAAAAATCCTGCATAAAACCAAGGCCGTAAGCTGTTAGCTGGATGAAGGAAGCCACTACGCTCAAAAATGCAATTTTTACTGACTTGTTTTTACTTAATGAATGAAAAAATATTAACAAAATAATAAGTACTGCAATTATATTACATAAGGTGGCTATTTGCCAGTTAAATATATTAGAAATCGCTGTAAATAAGACACATAGCGTAAATATTGCCGGGAAAAAATGTACGGCTTTAAGCTCTTTAGGGAAGAACTTATAAACATTAATACGTGCCCTGCCAAAAAAATGGAGCTGTTTGTAAAATTGCAGGAAATTTGTCCGGCGTTTATGGTAAACTTTTGCCCGCGGAATTAAGCCAATTTTAAAACCCATAGCATGTATACGGATGCTATATTCGATATCCTCGCCAGAGCGGGTGATGATAAAGCCGCCTGCTTTTTCCCATACCTGCCTGGAGATACCCATATTAAAACTGCGCGGATGAAATTGGCCAATACCATTTTTATTGCCCCTTATACCACCAGTTGTAAATGGCGACGTCATGGCGTAGCTGATAGCTTTTTGAGTAGGGGTGAATGATGAGTGTGCAGCATCCGGGCCGCCATAGGCATCCAGCCAGTTTTGGGTAAGAGAGGTGTTTACTATTTCCAGGTAATCCTCAGGTATAAGGCAATCCGAATCGAATATGATAAAGTAATCGCCAGTGGCGCGCTCAAAAGCATAGTTACGCGCAAAACCCTGGCCTGCGTTTTCTTTTACAAAGTATTTCAGATCAAGCTGATCTGCGAAACTCTTAACTACCTCTTCAGCATCATCCTTCGACCCATCCTCAATAACCAGTACCTCGAAGTTTTTATAGGTCTGCAGGGTAAGGGTTTCCAACAGTTCTTTTATTTCTTGCGGGCGATTGTATAAGGGTATGATGATGGAAAAAAACATTCTTAAATTTGATGATTTGAAAATTAATTGATTTGAGGATTAACTAACTGTGCCGTATTTCAAGGTGACACCTTCAAATTCTCAAATACTATCTTCTATCTGGTATTTATTCCGCTCGGGGGCGCTGCGGGCTACCAGTTCTGCAACGAAGCCTGTTAAAAACAATTGTGATCCTATTATAAT
The DNA here is from genome assembly GCF_050433825.1 of Mucilaginibacter sp. UYCu711. Taxonomy (NCBI): domain Bacteria; kingdom Pseudomonadati; phylum Bacteroidota; class Sphingobacteriia; order Sphingobacteriales; family Sphingobacteriaceae; genus Mucilaginibacter; species Mucilaginibacter sp. UYCu711. The sequence goes on from NZ_JBNPWM010000001.1 coordinate 592,902, forward strand.
TGCTACCAGTGCAATGTAAAATAGGGGCTGTGCCGTTACTTCGCGCGAATATTTAATGTGATTGGCGATATCATATAATTTATCGCCGATTATCCATAAAGCGCATACTGTACCTGCAAAGAAACTTAAACTACCCATAGCACCAAAAAAGTGCATAGGGCGCTTGCCAAATTTGCCAACAAAAAATATCGATAACAGGTCTAAAAAGCCATTTATAAAACGGCTCATTCCAAATTTGGTGGTGCCATATTTTCGTGCCCGGTGCTCAACTACTTGCTCGCCTATTTTAGTGAAGCCTGCCCATTTGGCTATAACCGGTATGTAGCGGTGCATTTCGCCGTAAACCTCTATGTTTTTAACAACGGCTTTACGGTAAGCTTTTAATCCGCAGTTAAAATCATGCAGGTTATCGATGCCCGACATTTTGCGCGTTGCGTAATTAAACAGCTTGGTGGGGACGGTTTTAGTGATCGGGTCGTACCGTTTGGCTTTCCAGCCGGATACGAGGTCGTATTTTTCTTCTGTTATTCTGCGATATAGCTCCGGGATCTCATCAGGGCTGTCCTGCAGGTCGGCATCCATGGTGATAACTACATTGCCTTCGGCCGCATCAAAACCCACATTTAAACCGGCAGACTTGCCGTAATTGCGCCTGAATTTAATGCCTTTTATAAAAGGATTATTTAAACGCAACTTTTGTATCATCTCCCATGAGCCGTCTGTACTGCCGTCATCCACTAATATGATCTCGTACATGAAGCCATTTTCGTCCATCACTTTGCTTATCCACGAGGTAAGCTCGGGTAATGATTCAACTTCGTTATATAAAGGTATTACAACTGATATATCCATTTATTGGTAGTAGGGCAAGAGCTAATGCTGTTTTTCAAGCCTATGCAAAAATATAAAAAATGAGGAATGATTGTACAGCCATCGCAATCAATTCTCCAATAAGGCATGTCCGCGTTCCGATTCATGCTTCAGGTCATCAAAATTAAAGCCTGCAACCCAGCAATTTTCTTTAAAGCTATAGTTTATTACCGCTATAACGGCCAGGTTATCCACTTTCTTATCGTTATAGTCATGATCCCATAAAATTGCCTGCATGCCATCGTACAGTTTTATTTTCTTTTTGCCTTTCCGGAAGATGTTATCCTCTCCGGTAATAAGTTTTACCCCGGTGGCGCACCGGTTATTAAAGTCGACTTGCAATACTACCCTGTTATTAATCATCAATGGGACATCCTTACTTACCAGATAAACCATTACGCTTCCTATTGACGTCGTTACCATACTTGCCAGCCATAACCAATAGCCTGGCTGATATCCGGTAATGTACGAGGTTACGTTGGCTTGCATATCTGATATAGTTGCAGCCAATAAAAACGATGCAGAAAGTAAAGTAGCTAACAAGCTGAAAATAACAGCCTGTTTAGGCTTTTTATTGATAAGCGACCACGCTGCCCATATAAAAGGATTGGCATACCAGGTTAATCCGGCAGTACTCATAATGCCGCCAATTGCGCCAAGCGCTAATAATGATATACCCGACCAATGATTACCACAAGCGCCTGAAATGCAATAACATTGCTGCGTAAGTGAAATAGCATATAAGCCCATGCTGCTAACCAAAGTTATTTTGACTGCAATACTGTGTGATTTGGTTTTCATTACTAACTTTAATGGCTACACAAAATAAACAACAATTATTACTTTATACCATGCAACTTAAATCAACCAAAAAATATTTATTTATCGGTTTAGTTTTGAGCAGTTTAATAATTTGTGCCGGATATAAATATCAAACCAATAAAGTAATCCAGGTAGATATCAGCTACTTGTTAAATATCCGCCCGGTAACCACTTTAACCAATGGCAAGCTACTACCCTGGACAAAAGGGGTGGACCGCGAGAATGGTTACTTAACCACCGCAGCAGCTTTAGCTAACGGCGAAACCAATCCAAAAGCCATAGCAGATGATCCGTTGATTCCGGCAAACGCATACCACCCGGCTATATTGCTGCACTATAATAATAACGAAGGCAGTAAAAATCAGGCCATGCTGCTGGCTGATACCAATACATTTACCATTAAAGTACCTAAGAATAAGTATGCCGGTTTTTATATCTGCTTAACAAGTGCCTACGGTAAATCTAACCTGCAATATGAATTGATCTATGATGATGGATCAGAAACAAAAACCATTATAGTACCCGACTGGGCAAATGATGTGCCGGATAACGACCCCTACTTTAGCTATGTGGTGCATGATCTTGCCAAATGGACAAATAGAAACTTCAGGACAGAAGCCGATCATCATAACATCCACGCGCTAAATGTGCACCCGGACACAAAACGTGCGCTTACTGCTTTAAGAATAAAGAACCTGTCTAAAACGTACGTGCTGTTTTGGGCCGCTACCGGGGTGAAGATTTAACATAAATTAACTTGTTTGTTAACGTTTGTTAAAGTTTTATAAATCAGTAAGATATATTTTATTTTCGGGTGTGTTAAACTAAACCCACTCACTGTATGCGGCTTGCCGGTATATTAATAATTCTATTTTTTGCCGGCAAGCTTAGCGCACAACAAAGTGTAATTACAGTTTTTGATGATGATACCAGGTTGCCTGTTGCCGGTGCAACAGTTCGATCTAAATTAGCGCTGACACTTACCAATGCCGCCGGCAGTTTTATTTTAAATAATACATTTATAGGCGATACAATTAAGATCACCTATATTGGTTACAAGCCCTACCAATTTGTAATGGGACAAGGGGCAACTCCTGTAAATACTTACTTAAAGCCTGATAGTTTGGTATTAAGCAAGGTTTTTATAAAAGGCCGTCGCGATAAAAAGCAAGATTCATTAAATATGAGGAAGGAGTTTGCCAAAACATTTAACTATAAAGGCCCGGGTATAGGTGATGTTTTTATTGAACGATCGCCATATGTGAAAAGTGACAGGCCAAATAACACCAGCGAGTTAGTGACAATAAACCTATTACAGGTATTTAGTTTATTGGGTAAACATAAATCCAATACGTCAAAACTACAGAAAACTTTATTGAAAGATGAGGAGGAAAGTTATATATCGCGGATGTTTTCGAAGGAGAAAATAAAGGGGATAACTAATTTAAGCGATGACTCACTTAGGGTATTTATGATAAAATACCGGCCTGATAGACAGAAAGCAAGTAAAATGAATGACTACGATATGCTGCAGTATATCCGTAAAAGTTATGCTGTTTTTAAAAACCCTAATTAAACTGATCTTGTAAACGTATTAGTCTATCAATCATTAGGTTAAGTTTATCCTGCTCGTTTTTAACAAAGCGGCCCTTCAGGGAAAAGGTACAGAACAATAACCAGGCAGCCGTTATACCGTAAGCTACTATTTTAAACGCAGCCGATGCGCTTTGTAGCACTTCATAGAAATATAACAACAAGCCGCTGCTTATAAGTATTACATATACATAATAAACCCATCCATAAACTATAGCCCGGTTTCTTTGGTATTCTTTAAGGCTTTGTAAATACTCGGTAGGGTTTATCGTGATATCCTGTTTGTTAATAATACGGTAATCTCTTACCATCATCATTACATATAATACCATGGTTATCATAATAATGGCTATGCCGGCATAAGTTACCCATGAGGTAAATACAAAAAACATCATCACTATAAAAACGCCCACAAATGATGCGCCCATGCTTATAATGCCAAATAGCAATTTCCTGCTTAGGCTGCTCATTCCCTTCTTCACCTGCTTCAGCACATCATCTACTGAAAGCTGATCCTTCTTTGGCTGTTCCTGCCAAACCGACATTAAATGATCAAAGTCTTTCATACTGATTATATAATTCTGTCAATTTTTGTTTAATACGGAAAATTTTAACCCTTAAGTTGCCTTCAGATATACCCGAGATATCTGCAATTTCAGGATAAGGTAATTCATCAAGCACCATTGTTATTATAATTCTTTCCGACTCTTCAAGCTTTGATATACATTTATACAACAACGCTACCTGTTCGTTCTTATCAGAAACTTCCTCCATCTTACTCTCCGCTATCAGGGGGGTAAGCTCATCTTTCGCCTGGCGCTTCTCTGATCTTAAATAGGTTAAGCACGTGTTAACCGCTATCCGGTATATCCAGGTAGAGATCATTGCCTGGTTACGGAATTTATCCAGGTTTTGCCAAACTTTTAAAAATGTTTCTTGTAAAAGGTCGTTCGCAGCATCATCATCCCCGGTATAACCATAGCATAAATGGAATATCTTTTTTGAATTAGCTTCAAATATTTGCTTAAAGACAATTTCCTTTTCGGCCACAGTTATAGGTAAGTTTGTTATTAGATGCAAAGATAAGAGTAATGTTACAACATATAATTGCTCTTGCTAAACCAGCTTAGCTTTTTTTCGGCATCATCCAGCACCAGGTTGTAATCGTTAACAAAATCGTACTGCATATCCTCATGTAGTTTGCCAATTGCGGTACGTGCTTTTTCCAGCTGCCTTGTCAATATTAAACGCAATGGTTTGTAGGATGTGCTCCTGTCGGCATATTGTATATAGTTGGTGCAGAAGTTCAATAACAGTTCTATTTCGCCTTCTTTTGATGCCATAAACTTGGTGTATTTACCAATAAGCCTTAAAATTTTGCGCAGGTATTTTGCGGCTTCATAACTGCGAACGGGTAACTGGCTAAACATAAATCCTGCTTCGGCCTTTACTTTTTCAATAAAGGCGGTATCATTATCAGCCTCAAACAATAAGTATGCTAATAGCTCTTTATTCTCCTTTTTATGCCGGGCAAGGCGCAGGCATAGTTCGGCAATTTGCAGTCCCGATAAGTGTTGCAGCTCTTTCTTTATATCCTGTAAGCCATATACGGCAGTGCTCATGTTTTAAAAATTAATATTTTTAGCAAAATAGTAAATAGTTGTAGCTTCGCATCGCTATATTTAGAAATGAAGAAAAACAAACTCACCCTTTATATTTTCATCGCCCTTATTTTGGGCGTTGTTGTTGGTTACATTTATAACGTTGCTGTACTTAAAGATTACAACAACAAAATTAGTGCCGCCGAAACTACCATCAAAGTTATTGATAATAAGCTGGTATTATTAAAAGATACTAACGCGGTAGTATATAAAGATCTTAAAAAAGAGAAATCGGCCCAGGCCAAAATACGTAAGGAGAACGATACGATACGCGAAAGTAAAGTGCAGTATTTCACGTTGTTAAGCGATATTTTTCTGCGATTAATAAAGATGATAGTGGCGCCATTGGTGTTCACTACATTAGTGGTAGGCGTAGCTAAAGTGGGCGATATAAAAGCGGTGGGCCGGATAGGCGGGAAAACCTTGCTGTGGTTTTTAAGCGCTACGCTGGTATCTTTATTATTAGGGATGGTATTGGTAAACCTGTTCCAACCCGGCCACGAAATGCACCTTATGCTGCCTGATAGCCACTTGGGTACCGATATTCAAAAATCGGCGCTTTCGCTTAAAGATTTCATCAGCCATGTGTTCCCCAAGAGCTTTTTCGAGTCGATGTCTAATAACGAGATCTTGCAGATCGTCGTATTCGCCTTGTTTTTTGGCGTTGCAACAGCCTCAATTGGCCCCATGGGCGAGATCGTTGTAAAAGCTTTTGACGCTATAGCGCATGTGATATTAAAGATAACCGGTTATGTAATGAAGCTGGCTCCGTTAGCGGTATTTGGCGCTATTACAGCTATTGTTGCCAAACAGGGCTTAAGTATCCTATCAACCTATGCCATATTTATAGGCGAGTTTTATTTCTCGCTGATCATTTTATGGTGTGTTATTATATTAGCGGGCTTCTTCGTTTTAAGGGCTCGTGCATTTAAGCTGGTAAGCAGTATTAAGGATGCGATGCTTGTCGCCTTTGGTACCTCAACCAGCGAGGCGGCCTATCCGCGCGTACTGATAGAGATGGAGCGCTTTGGTTGCAGTAATAAAATTGTAAGCTTTGTGCTGCCGCTGGGCTATTCGTTTAACCTGGATGGCTCTATGATGTATATGACGTTTGCATCGTTGTTCCTGGCGCAATCATACGGGATCCATTTATCCTTCGCGCAACAGCTTACTATGCTATTAACGCTCATGTTAACCAGTAAAGGTATTGCAGGAGTTCCCCGGGCATCTTTAGTGGTTATAGCCGGCACCATAGCGATGTTTGGTATCCCGGAGGCTGGTTTGGCGCTATTAATAGGTATTGATCCGTTATTAGATATGGGCCGCTCTGCCACCAATGTATTAGGTAATGCTATGGCAACTGCAGTAGTAAGTAAGTGGGAAGGGGAGTTAACTAACGGTAATCCCATTCCCGTAGAAGATCTTTAGTCAATTATTGAATTAATGAATTATTGATTTATTGAATTTTTTATGGCGGATATAGAAAAGATTGAGTTTGGTGAGATGTTTAAAAACAGAACAAAAAAGTTCGTAGTTGATAACATCAAATTTTATAGAACCCTGCCAAAAACAGAGGAAGCAAAAATAATTGGAAGACAATTATTAAGATCTTCATCTTCAGTTGGTGCTAATTATAGAGCAGCTTGCAGAGCGAGATCAAAAGCCGAATTTCATTCAAAACTTTCTACTGTAGTTGAAGAAGCAGATGAATCGGCTTTTTGGATGGAGGTACTGGTAGATGCCGAAGTAGTTCCAAAATCAGAATTGACTTACCTACTTGATGAAGCAAATCAAATCCTAAAAATCACCTCAGCATCCAGAAAAACTGTTTCCGGTAAATAAATCATTAATTAAAAAACTCAATAATTAATCTCTCATGTTATCCCGATCTAAAAAAATATTCCTTGCGGCCAGCATTATTCTGCCATTTTTATTTTACTGTCTGTACTACTACAATCACATGTTAAAAAACGCGCCGTATAAGTTTAGCGAGTTTGAATCGATGAGTATCCAGTATGGTAATTGTGATAGTTTGGTGAATAAGTATGATTCAAAAACCGGCGACTATCAATATTTAAACCGTGCCGACTCCCTGGTTAAAATGAAACTGCATTTAAGCAAAGATGATCTTTTGTACCTGCACCGTAAGGCGGCGGATCTTGGTTTCTGGGATTTCCCGGTGGATGAAACCGGCGACAGCGTAAAAGCGGGAGCAAAGCAGCCGGTGCGATATATTATAGAGTTTAAATACCAGCGTAAAAGTAAGAAGGTAGTGTTTGATACTAACTTTGATGGAGACATCCGCCTTATTGATGCCAACCTGGGAGTAATCAAAGAAATTAACCAGGTATTGAACAAGGTTGAGGGCGATCAAAAAAAATAGCCGTTTAGATGAAGAGCCTGTTTTTGTTTTTTATTTCCCTCATATCGCTTGCTTCGTTTGCGCAGCAGGCTAATTATGCGCAATGGAAAGAAGAGGCGAAAAGTGAAATTAACCTGGTTCCTGAGTATGGAAACGCCACAAAAACAAAAGAACAGATAGCTTTGGATGACGACTTTATTAAAGTTTGCCTAAAAGAAGATGGAACATATCAGAAGGCGTCAGAACATATGGTAAAGTTGGGGTTTAAATATCTGTACCAGGGCGATATTAAAACAGCAATGCGCCGCTTTAACCAGGCATGGTTACTTGATCATAAAAATGAGAACGCCTATTGGGGATTTGGTGCTGTCTATTTTACTTTTAGTGATTATCCGGAAGCCCTTAAACAATTAGATATCGGCCTCGTAATTAATCCCAACAGCTCAAACATCCTTACTGATAAGGCAACTATTTACAACGGATACTTTATAAGCAAGCACGATATCAGCGATTTAAACAAAGCCATTGCCTTATTCAATCAGTCTTATAAGATAGATTCCGGGAATCAAAACACCTTGTTTAAAATGTCGGTAGCTTATTTTTATAAGCAGGATTGCGCCAATGCTATGAGGTATTATGATGAATGTATGAAACTTGGCGGGCACCCCATTCCCCAGGGTTATGCAGATGCCTTAAAAAAACAATGCGGAAAGTAATTAGTACCGTTGTTTTTTAAAAATATAAATTCTATATTTGCACCTCGAATTTTAAAACATTAATTAACAAACCATGTACGCAATAGTAAGTATAGCAGGACAGCAATTTAAAGTTGCTAAAGACCAGCAGATCTTTGTACACAGATTACAAGGTGACGAGGGCGCTAGTATTGAATTTGACAATGTGTTGTTAGGAGAAAACGAAGGTAAATTCAAATTAGGAACTGATTTGAAAAGCGCTAAGGTATCTGCTACGATCCTGTCTCATTTAAAAGGTGATAAAGTAATTATCTTCAAAAAGAAAAGAAGAAAAGGTTACAAAAAGAAAAACGGTCACCGTCAGCAATTTACCAAGATCCAAATCACCGGTATCACTTTATAATCAGATTTTTAAAACGATCAGCCGAAAAGCCGGTCATAAAAATATAAGAAAATGGCACACAAAAAAGGGGCCGGTAGTTCAAGAAACGGCCGCGAGTCACATAGCAAACGTTTAGGTATCAAGATATTTGGTGGTCAGCCGGCAATAGCAGGTAACATCATCGTACGTCAGCGTGGTACAAAACACAATCCGGGCCTTAATGTAGGTATCGGCAGAGATCATACTTTATTTGCTTTAGCAGCAGGCGAAGTAGTTTTCAAAAAGAAAGCAGATAACCGTTCATACGTATCAGTTATTCCTTTTGCAGTTGCACTGGTAGCAGAAGATCTTGCACCAGCACCTAAAGCAAAAGCAGCAGCTAAACCAAAACCAGCACCAGTTGCTGAGGTTGCTCCGGAAGTTGTAGCAGAAACTGCTGCACCGGCTGAAGAAGCTGCTCCAAAAGCAAAAAAAGCACCAGCTAAAAAGAAAGCTGCTGACGCTGAAGAAGCACCGGCTGCTGAGTAATAGTACTGTAGAGACGCAATACTTTGCGTCTGATAGAAATAGAAAAGCCCTTATCAATTTGATAAGGGCTTTTTTGTGCCTGGAATAATGCCGTTGTCTGTGTCCCCACAGACGACTATCAGAGCTGTCTGTGAGGACACAGACAGCCGTGTGGTGCGCCTATACCTAAGATTCTTAGGCGTGATCCACTTAGGTGATCCATCCCTTAAAAAACTGTAAGAAAATAGATGTTTTGCAATTAACTGATTATTAATAAAATAAGTGATATTTATACGTAAAGGTACTGACGAATAAGAGATGATCCAGGTGATCCACATTTTAAAGTGGATCACTTATCGCTTAAATAATGATTAGTCGCGCATGTTAATATATTGCAGCGGCTGATCGAAATCCTCTTTACGGCAAAGCGCTATAACGGCTTGCAGGTCGTCTATCTTCTTGGCCTGTACCCGCACCTGGTCGTCCATAATGCTGGCTTGTACCTTTAGGCCGCTATCTTTAATTTTCTTTACGATCTTTTTAGCAGCATCCTGGTCAAGCCCTTGTTTTATCTTGATCTCCTTGCGGATCATGTTGCCAGATGCGGCAATCTCCTTACCAAAGTCCATTGCTTTAGGGTCAAGTCCCTGCTTAACCATGCGGCTGATAATAGCGTCTTGTATGGCTTTAACGCGCATATCGTTCTCGGTAACTATAGTTACCACGTTGGTTTTCTTTTCAAGCTCTATGGTGCTTTTCGAGTCGTTAAAGTCATAACGGTTCAAAATTTCTTTTTTAGCGATGTTGATAACGTTGTCCAGTGTCTGGCCGTCAATCTTGCTTACTATATCAAAAGTTGGCATAGGTAAAGTGTTTATAATGAAATGCAAAATTAGTATTTATACAATCATAAAATCAAATAGTTAATTTTAATGTTAAAACAGTCAGATTAGTAATCTCTTAATATTAACTTAACAAATAAATAAGCAGATTTGCATACAGGGCTGAAAAGCGCTAAATACTATATGGATATTAAACGAATACCTTTAATTAACAGGGAGATAAGCTGGCTGTATTTTAATGAGCGGGTTTTGCAGGAAGCTGCAGATGCTACAGTACCCTTAATTGAGCGGATAAGGTTTCTGGCCATATTTTCATCAAACCTTGATGAGTTTTACAGGGTAAGGGTAGCAACCCTAAGCCGCCTTACCGGCCTTAATGAAAAAGCAAAGGAGATATTAGGCTACAACCCCAAAAAGGTATTGAACCAGATAAAGAACCTTGTTGTTAAGCAGGAGCGCAAGTTTAACGACCTGTATGAGAATATTATTGTTAAACAGCTGGCCGAAGAGAAGATATTCCTGTTAAACGACAAGCAGTTGAACGTTGCCCGCGGTACCTTTGTTAAAACCTATTTTCGCGAAAAGCTGTTGGCTACACTGGTACCCATAATGCTGGATAACACCACGGTACTGCCCGAATTACGCGACCGATCGATCTACTTTTTTGTAAAGCTTACCAAAGAGAAAAAGAAAACCTACGCGCTGATCGAGATCCCGGATAACCTTTCAAGATTTATTGTACTGCCCGAGACCAATAACCTGAAGTTTATTATCCTGCTGGATGATATCATCAGGTATAGTTTAGAGGATATCTTTTTTATATTCGATCATGACAATATCGAGGCTTACTCCATCCAGCTTACCCGCGATGCCGAACTTGACCTCGATAAAGAAGTAAGCGGGAAGTTTATAGACGCGTTATCAAAAAGCCTGCAAAAGCGCAAAAAGGGCAAACCTATGCGCTTGCTTTACGATTCGGAAATGCCGCATGATATGCTGAAGTACCTGGTAGCCAAAATGAACCTGCATGGCGAAAACCTTATCCCCGGAAACCGTTACCATAACTTTAAAAACTTTATATCGTTCCCCAATGTGGGCACCGCCGAACTTGAGTATCCAAGATATCCTGCATTGCCGGTTGATGGCCTGACGTTTGACAAAAGCTTGATGGCCATGATAGCCAAACAGGATTACATGATCAGCACGCCGTATCAAACCTATGACTATGTTATCCACTTTTTAAGAGAGGCGGCTATTGATCCGAAGGTAAAAGAGATCAGTATAGCGGTTTACCGTTTGGCAGAGAACTCGCGTATTATGCACGCGTTGATAAACGCTGCTAAAAACGGCAAAAAGATAAATTGCCTGGTTGAGTTGCGTGCACGTTTTGATGAGCAAAACAACATAACCTGGAGCACCCGTTTAGAAGAAGAAGGCGTAAACGTAATATATGGTATTGATGGTTATAAGGTACATTCAAAAATATGCCTGGTTAGGCGTATCGAGAAGGAGAAAGATGCTTATTATGCCTGCTTATCTACCGGTAACTATAACGAGAAAACCGCCAGGATGTATGCCGACCATACCTTGCTTACCGCTAACAAAAAAATAACGCTCGACCTGCTTGAGGTTTTTAAAGCCATTAATAAGGGGGTTTTGCCTAAAGGGTTAAGACATTTAATTGTATCGCCGATTGATTCGCGGCCGTCAATTACCAAACTGATAGACAACGAAATAAAGAATGCCAAAGCCAAAAATCCGGCTTACATGATCCTGAAAATGAATAGCCTGGCCGATGAGCAATTGATCACCAAACTATACCAGGCAAGCAACGCGGGTGTTAAAATACAATTGATTATTAGGGGCATGTGCTGCCTGGTGCCTGGTATGAAAGACTTTAGCGAAAATATTGAAGTGATAAGTATTGTCGACAAATACCTGGAACACGCCCGTGTACATATTTATTGCAACGGGGGCGATGAGTTGTTGTATTTAACGTCAGCAGATTTTATGACCCGTAATATTGATACCAGGGTTGAGGTTGGTTTCCCGATATATGATAAGAAGATAAAAAAAGAGATTCGCAATATAATTGATATCCAGCTGAATGACAATACCAAATCGCGCGAGATAAACATTCAGAACAACAATAAATACCATAAAACAAAGTCGGCCCTGCCGGTAAGGGCACAGATAGATATTTACAATTACCTAAAGAATAAAACAAATTGAGATACGGGGCAATAGACATAGGGTCGAACGCGATAAGATTGCTAATCGCAGATATTAAAGAAAACGACGGAACGGTATCATTTAAAAAGAACACACTTATCCGCGTTCCCGTTAGGTTGGGTGACGACGCATTTTTAAATCATCATATATCTGATAAAAAATCGGGCGACCTGGTAAAAACCATGCAAGCTTTCCGTAACCTGATGGACGTTTATAAAGTTGGCGAATATATGGCTTGTGCCACATCGGCCATGCGCGAAGCAAGAAACGGCAGCGACGTGGTTAAACAAATTAAAGAACAAGCTGGTATCGATATAGAAATTGTACACGGCCAGGTTGAAGCTAAAATTATCTACGCCAGCCATGCCGAACAGAATATAGATAAAAACAAAAATTACTTATATATTGATGTAGGTGGGGGCAGTACCGAACTTTCCTTGTTCTCGGCAGGCGAGTTGGTAGCTTCCAAATCATTTAATATCGGTACTATCCGCATACTGGACAACCAGGATACCGAAGAATCATGGAATAATATGCGCGACTTTATCCGCGAGCATACCCGACATTTTAAGGGGATATTTGGTATTGGTACCGGTGGAAACATCAATAAGCTATATAAGTTATCCGAAGAGAAAAACAATTCGCCAATGACTTTTGGCAAGCTTAAATCGCTTTATGATTACCTGGATTCGTTTTCGTTAAAGGACAGAATTAACGTGTTAGGATTAAACCAGGATAGGGCAGATGTTATCATCCCGGCTTGCGAAATTTACCTGTCTGTAATGAAATGGGCGGGCATAAAAAACATCTATGTACCCACAGTTGGTATGGTCGACGGCATTATTCAAACCCTGATAGATGAAAATTATGTGAAAACCACGTTAAAATAATTTTAATAAATTGTTTTTTTATTAAAAAAGTGTTATTACATTTGTTGTGCCCTCTCAAAGGGCATGTTTTTCATAGGTAGATGTAGGGTCGGGTACTTGTATTCGACCCTTTTTTGTGCCCGTAACTTTCCTACCTTTGATTTGTTAACTATAATCATGAAGAAAAAAATTGTAATTGCTATTACCGGTGCCAGCGGCGCTATATACGCCAGGTTATTGTTGGACAAGCTGCATCACTTGAATAGTCAAGTTGGAGAAGTTGCTGTGGTGATGTCTGACAATGCAAAACAGGTATGGCAATTTGAGCTGGATAACGAAGACTATAATAAACTACCGTTTAAGTTTTATGCTAAAAATGATTTTATGGCGCCGTTTGCATCAGGGTCTGCAAAGTTTGATACAATGGTTATTGTGCCTTGCTCCATGGGTACCCTGGGCCGTATAGCCGGCGGGATCTCTGACGACCTGATAACCCGTGCCGCCGATGTGGTATTAAAAGAGCGACGTAAACTAATTTTGGTAGCCCGCGATACGCCTTTAAATTTGATCCATATTCGCAACATGGCAACCGTTACCGAAGCAGGTGGTATCATCTGCCCGGCTGTTCCATCATTTTATAATAAGCCACAAACAGTTGAGGAAGTTGCTTTAACCGTTGTTAACCGGGTGATTGATTTGATAGGATTGGATAATAATAGCTACCGTTGGGGAGAAGTTAGTGATTAGTTAATCGGAATAGTAACCGCTGTTTCTGTCATCTTAATCAACTAATCTCTAATCTCCAATTAACTAATCTCTCAATTTATTATCTTTGCGGCTTGATAATGAATAAGAAAGTAGCTTTTTATACACTGGGTTGTAAACTCAACTACTCGGAAACCTCAACATTGGGCCGGCTGTTTAGTAACGCGGGTTTTGATACTGTTGACTTTACAGATACCCCCGATGTATATGTTATAAATACCTGTTCGGTAACCGATAATGCTGATAAGAAATGCAAAAAGGTTGTAAAAGAAGCTTTAAAAGTATCGCCTAACGCTTACGTAACCATTGTTGGTTGCTATGCCCAATTAAAGCCAAAAGAGATAGCCGAAATCCCGGGTGTCGACATGGTTTTAGGCGCTGCCGAAAAATTTCAGATCATTGATCATATTACCGATCTCACTAAAAATCCAAAAGCATTAGTATACAATCAGCCGGTATCCCATGCAAACCAGTTTGTACCCGCGTTTTCATTTGGCGATCGTACCCGTACTTTCCTTAAAGTGCAGGATGGCTGTGATTACTCATGCTCGTTTTGTACCATACCATTAGCGCGTGGCGCCAGCAGGAGCGATACCATTGATAGTGTAATTGAACAGGCTAAGCAAATTGCAGCCTCGGGCGTAAAAGAAATTGTATTGACAGGTGTTAACCTTGGCGATTTTGGAATTATTAACGGCAAACGCGAAACCAAATTCTTTAACCTGGTACAGGCTTTAGATGAGGTAGAAGGGATTGACCGCATCCGCATATCATCAATCGAACCAAACCTGCTTACCGATGAGATCATTGAGTTTGTTGCTGCTTCAAAACGTTTTGTGCCGCATTTTCATATCCCGCTGCAATCCGGCTCCAATAAAATATTGAGTGGTATGCGCCGCCGTTATAAACGCGAGCTATATGCTGATAGAGTTGCTAAAATAAAACAGCTAATGCCGGATTGCTGTATAGGCGTGGACGTTATAGTTGGTTTCCCTACCGAAACCCGCGAAGATTTTGTAGATACCTACAACTTTTTGAACGACCTGGATATTTCTTACCTGCACGTATTTACTTACTCTGAAAGAGAGCATACTTTAGCTGCCGAAATGAGCGGGGTAGTGCCCGGCTCAACCCGTGCAGATAGAAGTAAGATGCTGCATATACTATCCGATAAAAAACGCCGTGCTTTTTACGAAACCCAATTGGGCCGCACCGACGAGGTTTTATTTGAAGGTGATATTAAAGATGGCTACATGCATGGTTTTACCCGAAACTACGTTAAAGTAAGAACCAAATTCGACCCTGTTTTAGTTAACGAATTAAAAACCGTAGGCCTTGCCAATATTTCGCCCGATGGCGACGTTGATATAACCGAAAGCCAGGAAATACTGGTACATTAGCCTTATATTCGCAGCAAATAATTTTCTATGTTTCCAAGTGTCAGTTCCCTTTTACAATATCTTTTCGGATGGGATATTCCGTTGCCTATACAAACCTTTGGTTTTTTTGTAGCGCTTGCTTTTATGGCTGCCTATTGGGCATTTGTGCAGGAGTTTAAGCGTAAAGAAAAGCTGGGCTATATCCACACTTTTGATAAAGAAGTAACTGTTGGCTCGCCAATTACCACTACCGAACTGGTTGGTAACTGTGTATTTGGCTTTTTATTAGGCTATAAATTGTTAGACATGGTATTTAACTACCATGCGATGATAGATGATCCGCAAACTTTCCTGCTATCAACCCATGGTAATTTTATCGGCGGTATTGTTTTAGGTGCTTTGTTTGGCTATTGGGCCTACGCCGAAAATAAGAAACAACTTTTACCAAAACCAGTAACCAAAACAGTTAAAGTTCACCCTTACGAGTTAATGGGGAATATGCTTTTATGGGCAGCCATTTGTGGTTTTGCCGGGGCTAAACTTTTTAACGCATTAGAGAATTGGGATGAGTTTATGCGCGATCCTGTAGGGATGCTGATTGGTTTTAGCGGGCTTACTTTTTATGGCGGATTAATATGCGGTGGTGCTGTGGTACTTTATATAGCTAAAAAACACGGTATTACCTGGCGCACTATGTTAGATATTGGCGGGCCGGGTATGATGCTGGCATACGGCGTGGGCCGCATAGGCTGCCAGATGGCCGGTGATGGCGATTGGGGCATACCTAATACAGCACCAAAACCGGGCTGGTTAAGCTGGGCGCCAGATTGGATGTGGTCATTCAAATACCCACATAATGTAAGCATGGAAGACCAGGGCAATAAAATTGCCGATTGTGTTGGTAAATATTGTAACGAATTAAAATTGCCAGTATATCCAACTCCATTTTACGAATCAGTAGTTTGTCTATTACTGTTCTTCTTTTTATGGAGCATCCGCGATCGTATAAAAACACCGGGTGTCATGTTTGGTATTTATATGATATTAGCTGGAGTTGAGCGCTTTTTAGTTGAGCTTATCCGCGTAAATACAAAATATCATGTAGCAGGCATACCATTCACCCAGGCCGAAATGATATCTTTATTTTTAGTAGCCGGAGGGTTAGCCTTAATTTTTACAGGAGTGAACAACGCGAAAAAAAAACCTGTTAAGCATGGCTAACGTATCCATAAAGCAAAGTATCGTTAATAACCAGGTGGCCCGGTTTATATTTTCAGCAGGCATTGGTTTTTTGGTTGATATTATTGCTTTTTACCTGTTAGATCATAATTTACTGGAGCGGCCAACCTATAATGTGTTCGGGTTTACGTTTGACAATTATACCTTATCGCTGGCAATCTCTTTCTTTATGGGGGTAGTGGTTAATTTCTTAATCACCAAGTATATTGTATTTAATGAATCTGTATCATCGCCGGCCAGGCAGTTTTTCCGTTTTGTAGCGGTAGCAATCATAGGTTTTTTTGCTAACCTTACTTTATTGAATATTTTCATCAGGTACTTAGGCATGTATCCGCCTGTGGCGCGTGTATGTGCTGCGCTAAGCTTGTTCTTCGCCAGCTTTTTTGTGCATAAATTTTTCTCATTCAGCCTATCATTAAGACACCATCATGCAACTGGAGTTAATAGCAAAGCAGGTAATTGAAATTGCTAAACAAGCCGGCGATTTCATCCGCCAGGAAAGAAAAACTTTTAATAGTGACAAAATAGAATACAAAGGCCTAAACGACCTGGTATCCTACGTAGATAAAACTGCCGAAGGTATTATCGTAGCCGGGCTGGAAAAGGTATTGCCTGATGCCGGTTTTATAACCGAAGAGCAAACCAAAACTCATATTGCCGACCAATATAATTGGATCATTGATCCGCTGGACGGCACTACTAATTTTATTCATGGCGTACCTTCATATTCTGTAAGCATTGCACTAAAACAATACAATGAGTTAGTTTTAGGAGTGGTGTATGAAATAAATCTCGACGAATGTTTTTACGCCTGGAAAGGATCACCCGCTTACTTAAACGGTACGGAAATTCATGTAAGCAAAGCACCAAAGGTTGCTGATAGTTTAATTGCTACCGGTTTCCCTTATTATGATTTTGGCAAGCAGCAACAGTATATCAACCTGTTTACTTACCTGATGAAGAACTGCCACGGCCTGCGCCGTTTAGGTTCGGCAGCGGTTGACCTGGTTTACACAGCGTGCGGACGTTTCGATGCGTTTTATGAGTATAACCTAAACGCCTGGGATGTAGCTGCCGGTATTGTAATAGTGCGACAGGCCGGAGGGCAGGTAGTAAACTTTAGTGGTGGTGATGAGGTATTAGATACCCGCGAGCTGATTGCCACCAACGGCAGGATCACTGATGAGTTAGTGAAGGTTGTGCAGCAGCAATTTAAGTAAGATTTCACCAATTTTTATTTATTTAACCGCAAACAAAAAAGGATCACACAAATCTGTGTAATCCTTTTAAAAAATCTGTGAAATCAAAATTATAACGCTTCCGACACTACTTCCTGAACTTCAGGAACCATGCGCTTAAGCAAATTCTCAATACCTGCTTTTAAAGTAATGGTTGATGACGGGCAGCCGCTGCATGAACCGCGAAGCTCGACAGTTACCACACCTTCTTCAAATGAGCGGTAAGCGATAGCACCGCCATCCTGCTCAACAGCCGGGCGCACATAGTCATTTAAAATTTGCTGGATCTTTATTTCGATGTCTGTACCCTCGAATGAAACATCGTCAGCTTGCTCTTCGATCTGTACTTTCAATTCAGATTCAACCGCGCCTTTAACAAACTCTTTTAGTATTGCTTCTATATCGTTCCAGTCGGTACCTTCGGTTTTTGTAACCGTAACAAAGTTACTGGCGAAGAATACGCCGTTTACGAACGAGAATTTATATAGCTCTTTAGCGAACGGTGATTTTTCTGCACTTTCTTTAGTCGCAAAATCGGCGCTGCCATTAATAAGCAACTTGTTCACAATGAATTTCATTGTGGCCGGGTTTGGCGTTGATTCGGTATATACGTTGATATTCATCTTTGATGTCTTCTTTTATATTACTTAACAAAGTTAAATAGGTTTTTCATTAAAATACTATACTAAAATAGTTATGACCTATTGGTGACCTTTAAGCTAAAAGCCTAAATCCCCGTGTAATTACTCGGCGTTATCTTCTTTATCTCCTCCTTAACGCTATCCACAACATTCAAAGTATCTACAAACTCAGCTATGGTTTGAGCGTTAACCTGTGTATTGGTGCGTGTAAGCTCTTTTAAAGCTTCGTACGGGTTTGGATAGCCTTCACGCCTTAAAATGGTTTGTATAGCTTCTGCTACTACCGCCCAGTTAGCTTCAAGGTGCGCGTTTAAAGCATTTTCATTCAACAATAATTTACCCAAACCCTTTACGGTTGATTTGATAGCGATGAGCGTATGCGCAACCGGTACACCAATATTACGTAACACGGTCGAGTCGGTTAGGTCGCGCTGCAATCTTGAGATTGGTAACTTGGCGGCTAAATGTTCAAATATCGCGTTAGCAATACCTAAGTTACCTTCAGAGTTTTCAAAATCTATCGGGTTAACCTTATGCGGCATGGCTGATGATCCTACTTCGCCGGCTTTAATTTGCTGCTTGAAGTAGTTCATGGAGATATAGGTCCACATATCGCGGTCAAGATCTATCAGGATATTATTGATGCGTTTTAAAGCATCGCATTGCGCGGCAAAATTATCGTAATGCTCTATCTGCGTGGTGTATTGCGAGCGGCTCAACCCCAAAATATTATTCACGAAGTTATTACCGAAATCTTTCCAGTTAATACCCGCATAAGCCACGTTATGCGCATTAAAGTTACCCGTAGCACCCCCAAATTTGGCTGATGCAGGAACTTGCTTTAATAGGTATAATTGATTTTCTAAACGCTCAACAAAAACCCGGATCTCTTTACCTAAACGGGTAGGTGATGCCGCTTGTCCGTGAGTATGGGCAAGCATCGGGATGTGATCCCACTCGGCCGCGTATTTTTTTAGCAGGTCGACTACTTCATTTATGGCCGGATAGTACACCTCGTCAAGCGCTAACTTAAAGGTGTAGGGGATGGCTGTATTATTAATATCCTGCGATGTTAAGCCAAAATGGATAAACTCTTTATAATCTTGCAGACTAAGCGCGTCAAACTTTTGTTTGATGAAGTACTCGACAGCCTTAACGTCATGGTTGGTTATTTTCTCGATATCCTTAATGCTTTGTGCATCGGCTTCGGTAAAATTTTTGTAAATATCGCGTAACTTTTCTTCCAAAGTTTTATCAAAACCCTGTAGTTGCGGCAAAGGGTGTTGATATAGCGCTATAAAGTATTCTATCTCAACAAACACCCGGTATTTTATCAGTGCATATTCCGAAAAGTAAGCGCCAAGCGCGTCGGTAGTTTTTCGGTAGCGGCCGTCAATGGGTGATATTGCAGAAAGAGGTGTAAGTGTCATGGTTGGTAATTTTGTGCAAAGGTAACAATTTGGCTTATTAAGTGGCACTGGCAGTTGTAGTAGCGGGCAGAAATATTTATAAGCAATTGTCCAATAATGCCAAACTCGATAGTCATTACTAAGTAATGTTGAAAAGTTTTGTCCTGCGGAAACTTTAAAATCTAAAAATGTTTCCATAGTTTTGACCAATTAATAAAATGAGTCAAACAGATAGGATAATAGAAGGCGGAGAGGAGCTGTTTTTAACGGCCGGGATAAAAAGTGTAACGATGGATGATATAGCTAAACACTTAGGCATGTCAAAAAAAACCATCTACCAGTTCTTTAAAGATAAAAACGAGTTGGTGATTGCTTTAGTTAAAAAGAAGCTTCAGCAGGACGAGGATCAGATGTGCGCGATGATGCTTAAGTCGGATAATGTTATTGAAGAGATGATCAACATGATGAAAGTTTCGCAAGAGATCTTTTCACGCATTAACCCGATTGTTATACATGACCTGCAGAAATATCACCCTGACGCCTGGAAACATTTTCAAACTTTTAAAGCAAATGTAATAGTACACACACTTGAAGAATTATTAATCAAGGGAATTAAGCAAGGCCATATCCGCCCTGACATTGATGTTAAAATTATAGCACGTATGCGAGTTAACCAGGTTGAAATGGGTTTTAACCCCAATATTTTCCCGATAGCGGAATTTAGCACCTGGAAAGTGCAATACCAGCTTTTGGAGCATTTTAACTTTGGCATTTGTACCCTTAAGGGATATAAATTATTAAATGAATATAAAAATATAAGCGACGAATAATTTCCTGTTGACATAGGGCTGTCATCCGCAGGATGTTATTTTGAAAAGACAATTAATTAAATAGTCAACTAAACACCATATTACACAATGAAATATATTTTAATTACAGCGACCCTGATCTGCACCATAGCTTTAAACAGCTATGCTCAACAGGCACCGCCGCCAAATACACCGGTAAGCTTTAGCCTGGCCGATTGTATAAAATATGCCTATGAGCACCAGGACTCAGTTAAAAACGCCAGCCTTGATGTGCAAAGCGCCGAGTATAAGGTTAAGGAAACTATAGGTAGCGGCTTACCACAGGTAAACGGTGCCATTTCTTTCCAGGATTATATTAAAGTGCCTACACAGGTTGGTCCTAATTTCCTGGGTGGTGGTCCAATTGACCCTAAAGCACCGTTAATTGCATTTCCATTTGGCCCGGTTAAATACAGTAACAATTACTCATTACAAGTAAGCCAACTGCTTTACAGCGGGACTTTCCTGGTTGGCTTGCAAGCGGTAAAAACGTTTAAAGAATTATCGCAACGCAGCCTTGTGCGATCAAAAATTGAAACTAATATAAATGTAACTAAAGCCTACTACCAGGCGCTTGTTAGCAATGAGCAGGTTAAATTGCTTGATGCCAATATTGCGCAGCTAAAACAAACACTCGATCAAACTACCCAGCAAAACAAACAAGGTTTTGTCGAGAAAATAGATGTTGATCGTTTATCAGTCCAATACAATAACCTGGTTACTACCCGTGATAATGTACAACGGTCTTTAATATTAGGTTACCAGATGTTAAAGTTCCAGATGGGTATGCCTGTTGAACAGGATTTAACTTTAACGGATAAATTGGCTGATGTAGATATAGAAGGTCAAACCGCGCAAAATACAGTCGACACCGCTTTTTATCATAACCGCATTGAATATAAGTTGTTAGAAACTAATGTCACACTTAACCAACTGGATGTAAAAAGCAAGAAAGCTAATTTTCAACCCTCTGTCGCTTTCGTTGCAGGGCTTGCTAATTCATTCCAGGAAAATCAGTTTAAATATTTATATTCTCATAATTACTACAACAGTTTTATTGGTTTAAATATAAATATACCGATTTATACAGGCGGACAACATTTAAACCAGTTAAAACAATCACAGATAAATGTGTACAAAGCCCAAAATGATCTGCACAATGCAACCAATGGGTTTAAACTGCAAGCCAGCGCTGCTAATATTACTTTCGTTAACAGCTTGCAATCACTTAACAACCAAAAACGTAGCCGCGAGTTGGCACAGGATGTGTTAAGGGTATCAAAAATTAAATACGCACAAGGGGTAGGCTCAAGCATTGAGGTTACACAAGCACAAACTGAACTTGAAAACGCAGATAATCAATACATACAAGCGTTATACAATGCTTTAATAAGCAAAGTAGATCTTGACAAAGCATACGCACGCATTAACTAAACTAAAATCACCATAAAATGAAAAAAATAATATACATACCAGCCTTATTGTTATTAGCGGCATGCTCTAACAAGCCAAAGGATAAAGCAGCCGAGTTAGCCGATCTTAAAAAGCAACAGGCCGACATAAATGCAAAAATTGCTACCCTGCAATCACAGGTAACTACAACAGAATCAGCTAAAACTACTGATGTTGGTGTAGTAACTGTAAAAGCAGGAACATTTACTAACTACGTTGATATTCAAGGTAAAATTGATGCCGAAGAAAACGTAACTGCTTATCCGCAGGCGCAGGGTATTATTACCGCGTTAAATGTAAACGTTGGCCAGCATGTTAGTAAAGGCCAAACATTGGCGCAGTTGGATAATAGTGTTTTAAAACAAAGTATATTACAGGTAGAGACACAGGTTAACCTGGCCCGCACATTATTTCAACGTCAAAAAAACCTTTGGGATCAAAAAATTGGTACCGAGGTGCAGTATCTGCAAGCACAAGCTAATTTACAATCAGCCGAAAAGCAATTGGAAGGTATCCGTCAACAAGCAGATATGTACCGCATAAAATCACCAATAAACGGTACGGTTGACCAAATGGATCTTAAATTGGGCCAGGCTGCTATGCCGGGTACCACAGGTATCCGTATTGTTAATGCCGACTTGTTAAAGATCAAAGCTGATGTGCCTGAATCATACGCAGGCAAAGTGGCAACAGGTAATACAGTCAGAGTTTTAATTCCTGATGCTAATGATTCATTGGTTACTAAGATCACTTTCGCCGCTAAGGTTATTGATCCGGTATCTCGTAGCTTCCCCATCGAAGTAAAGTTGCCGTCTCGTAAATCATTGCGTCCTAACATGACTGCAGTGTTGAAAATAGCTGATTACTCTAATAATAGTGTTATCACAGTTCCAATTAAAGCTATCCAAACTTCAGAAGCCGGTACGTATGTATTTGTTAATGAAAACGGTACTGCAAAACGTAAAGCTGTTAAGCAAGGCGCAACTTCATTAGGGCAGTCTGAAATATTATCAGGCTTAACAAGTGGCGACCAGGTAGTAGTAGAAGGCGCAAGCGATATTGAGGATGGTGATAAATTGAGAGTTGTACAATCAGGTAATTAACCTTATAAAACATTCGATCTAATGAAAGATCTTGGAAAACAATTTGGACCCAGTAGTTGGGCCATAGAAAATAAAACGGCCGTGTACGTAATGGTATTTTTAATTACCGTACTGGGGCTGATCAGCTATAATAACTTACCGAAGGAGAATTTCCCGGATATAGCACAGGATAAAGTGTTTGTTACCACGCAGTATTTGGGCCAGTCGCCGCAAAATATTGAGATATTGGTCACAAGGCAGATAGAAAAAAAGTTAAAATCGTTAAAAGGACTTAAAAAAGTTACCTCAAACTCGTATCAAAATATATCGATCATTACCTGCGAGTTTAACGGTAACATATTAATTAAGGATGCTAAGACAGACGTAAAAGAAGCTGTTGACAAAGCAACTCCGGATTTACCTCAGAATGATAATAACTTAAAGGAGTCTACCATATCTGATATAAACGTAGCCGATTTGCCTATTCTTTACATTAACATATCAGGCAATTATGGACTGAAAAAGTTAAAAGAATATGCTGATAACTTAAAAGACGATATTGAAAGCTACAAAGAGATCTCGAAGGTTGATGAGATAGGTGCTTTAAAACCGGAGATACAGATTAATGTAGACATGAACAAGATGTCGGCGGCACAGGTAAGCTATGATGATATTACCAGGGCGATAGGTGCCGAAAATATAATCAGCTCAGCCGGTTCAGTAAAAATTGATGGCGTAAGCAGAAGCATAGACATTAAACAGGATTTTAAAAATTCGGACGAAGTTAAAGCAATGGTTATCCGTAACCCTAAGGGCCAGGCCATTTATTTACGTGATATTGCCGAGGTTAAGGATAGTTTCCATGAGCAGGAGAGCTACGCCCGTTTAAAAAACACTAACGATAACACCTTTAAAGATGTTATTACTTTAGCTGTTAGTAAACGTGCAGGCGAGAACCTGATACAGGCGTCTGATAAAATAAACCAGTTAATAGTAACCAAGCAAAAAACAGTGTTTCCTAAAGGATTAAACATTGTTGTAACCGGCGATCAGTCTGATAAAACCCGTACTACTATTAATGATTTGGTTAACACAATCATCATTGGTTTTATATTGGTAACAATTATTTTGATGTTTTTTATGGGTAGTACAAACGCCATATTTGTGGCGCTATCAGTACCGTTATCATGTTTCATCGCCTTCCTGGTGATGCCGGTAATAGGCTTTACCTTAAACATGATTGTTCTGTTCTCCTTCCTGCTCGCACTCGGTATTGTGGTGGATGATGCCATCGTGGTAATTGAAAATACGCACAGGATCTTCGGTAATGGTAAAGTACCAATTAAAGAAGCAGCGAAAGCAGCAGCAGGTGAGGTGTTCCTGCCGGTATTCTCTGGTACCATGACTACTTTGGCTCCGTTTATCCCATTAGCATTTTGGAACAGCTTAATTGGTAAGTTTATGTTTTTTTTACCTATAACACTGATCATTACTTTATTAGCGTCGTTATTGGTGGCTTATATTATTAACCCGGTTTTCGCGGTTGATTTTATGAAACCTCACCATGACGGTGAGCACGATAACCCTAAGTTTGATAAAAAAGTACGCCGTGCTTTAATATTCTTAGGCATAGCTGCGGTAGTAGGATATCTTATAAATTTTGGTATAGGTAACTTTGTGGTATTGGCCGCAGCTTTATACCTGTTAAATCACTTTGTTTTACTACAGGTTATAGACAAGTTCCAGAAAAACGGATGGCCGCGTTTCCAGGCATGGTATGCCCGTTGGATAGAACGTGCGGTACAACGCCCTTGGTGGGTACTATTTGGTACAATATGTTTGTTCATCTTCAGCATATTCTTTATGGTTGCCCGCGCACCTAAGGTTGAGTTTTTCCCGCAGGCGGATCCGAACTTTGTGTTTGTATATATAACCTTGCCTACGGGTACGCACCAGGATTATACCAATGAGGTTACTAAGAAATTAGAACAAAAGGTAGCCGAGGTTGTCGAGCCTGATAAGGATATTGTTTCATCTGTTATATCTAACGTAACTGTGGCCGTAACAGATCCGCAATCAGAAGATCAGGGTAACTATGCCAATAAGGGAAAGATCAGCGTTGCTTTTGTTGACTTTGGTAAACGTAACGGCAAAAGTACACGTGATGTATTAAACCGCATCCGTAAAGCTATTACAGGTTCTGTGCCGGGCGCTAAATTGTCTATAGACCAAGAAAATGGCGGCCCGCCAACTCAAAAAGATATCAGTATCGAGTTAATTGGCGACGATCTGGATTCGTTAGTTAAAACATCTGATAGGTTGAAGAAATACCTGGCTAAACAAAATATAGCCGGTATTGAAGAACTGATACCTGATGTTGAGAGCGATAAACCTGAAATTGTATTTGATATTGACAGAGAACGCGCTAACCGTGAAGGTATAAACAGCCAGCAAATAAGCATGGCATTGTTTACCAGCATCTACGGTATGAAAGCTGCTGACTTTAGAAACACTAAAGAAGATAACTACGAGATCAATATAAGGGCGCAGGAAGACCAGCGTAATAACATCGATGCTATCCGTAACCTTAAGATCACTTACCGTGATATGGCAACGGGTGGTGCAGTGCGTCAGGTACCTATATCGGCCTTTACCAACATCAGGTATACCAATACTTATAGCAATATTAAACACAAGCAGCAAAGGCGGGTATTGACCTTAGGATCAAATGTTATAAAGCCGTTTAATGCGAACGAGGTTAACGCCAACATACAGCGTGCGATAAACGACTTTAAAAAGCCCGATAGCATCCTGATTAAAATGGGTGGCGGCCAGGAAGATCAGCAGGAAGCAATGATGTTCTTGTTATCAGCATTAGGTGCATCATTTGGTTTGATATTGATCATCCTGATGATTCAGTTTAACTCGATAGGTAAAACGTTTATCATTATAAGCGAGATCCTGTTCAGTATCATCGGGGTATTCCTGGGTGTGAGTATATTCGGTATGACCATTACCATAGTAATGACCGGTGTAGGTATTATAGCACTGGCGGGGGTAGTGGTACGTAACGGTATCTTATTGGTTGAGTTTACCGACCTGCTGATGGAGCAAGGCCAAAACCTGCACGATGCCGTAGTTGAGGCGGGCCGTACCCGTATGACACCGGTTGTATTAACAGCTACCGCGGCCATATTAGGTTTAATACCATTGGCGGTAGGCTTTAATATTGACTTTGTGGGGCTGTTTACCCAGTTTAAACCACATATACACTTTGGTGGTGATAACGTTGCGTTCTGGGGCCCGTTGTCATGGACAATGATATTTGGTTTAGGGTTTGCAACCATAGTAACCTTAATATTGGTACCATGTTTATACATCATCCACTTTAACCTTAAACAACGGCTTAAAGGCGAAAAGGTAACACATAAAACAAAAGTAGTAGCAGCTGAATAATAGTTAGCAACTCCAAAAAAAGCCGTCCCGATTTATTGGGGCGGCTTTTTTTTTCACACATATTTGGTTATAGTTTTTTAATCGCAATGTAAATTATCTGTTAATGTTGCGCGTTTAAACACTTAAAAGCCATTCTTCGGGTTATTAATATAGAATTTTTGATAATTTTGTTAAAATAGTCAGTTTTTGAATAATTAGTAGTCTACAAATGAGCTCAGGAAGCGATCAGCAGGATATAAAGAGAGAGAAGATTTTAGATGCCGCTTACCAAAGGTTTTTACATTATGGTTATTCAAAAACCACGATGAATGAAATAGCAGGTGACCTGTCATTCTCAAAAGCCTTGTTGTATTATTATTTCCCGGATAAGAGCCAGGTGTACACAGAAGTAATGCGTAAACTGGCCGGCCAGTACATTAACGACCTGCAAACGAAGCTTAACGAGTTTAGTGATCTTAAACAAGCCTTTGCTGCACAAATAGATATTAAACACAATTTCATTGTTAAGAACTATAATTTCTTTGATTTTTTTAGGGTTAATGAGCAAAACCTGCCGGACACTATCTGGGAAATTATAACCGAGATACACCAGGCCGAGCTGGTTTTATTAAGCGCAGCTATTAAGGCTGAAGCAGATAAAGGTGCTATCAAACCTGTTGATAATCCCGAAGAAATTGTTGACTTATTATTAGATGCTTTGCATGGGGTAAGAGTGAGCGCGGTATCTTTTAAAAAGGCAATGTTCCCGCAAAAAGAACATCTGGATGAGATCCATGCCAAGCGTTTATTATTGCTTGATATTTTTATAAAAGGCCTAACCTATTAACAGTTAAGGCACTGTCACCTTGCAGTAAAAAATATTAGTTATAAGTTTAAACAGCTAACTTATTGATACCTTTGACTAAAATATTTAACCAGGTAATAATTAAGTTAATTATATAAAGATACTTCTAAAGTTAAGAGGTGATTGTTTTAGAGTGATTAAGCAGGCCGGGAGTAAAATCTCAGTCTGCTTTTTTTGTGCATTAGTGTGTGGTCAAATCTATTAACGACCAGTTCTTTTGCCTATCAACTTGACCGCCGTTATACTTTAAAATTATCTTGAATTCGGTATTAATCTTTTCGCCGCTGCTGTTGCTTGTTTCAACAGATGACTGGATCACATAAACCGAATCGGACTTTTTACCAAACTGGTATTTGCTGTCAGAAAAATTAGCGCTTGATGCTGCTAAGGTAGGGCGGATAAACTCTTTGGCAATGGTATAAGCATCGTCGCTACCGGGCAATCCTTTAAAAAAATTGGGCTTTAGCGAACCGCTAAATGTAATTTTTACTATAACAGTAATTACTATTAAACAAAAAACAAGTAAGATAGCTAACACTTTATTGCCACTTTTTCTCTTCGCTGCTTTTGCCTTGAAAAACTGGTCTGTCTTGTCTTTTGGTGAATTATTGGTCATATAATAAAGGTGTAATTTTATGCTTTAAAGTTAAAAATAAACCAACAAGTATATATTGCAAACTGCAATTTATACTTGTTGTAAATACAACCCGAAGAGTTAACCAAAAAACAGGTAAGAGATTAATATCGCCGTTACTATCCCAAAAAGGTCGGCTATAAGCATAGCGGGTATAGCATAGCGGGTCTTCTTAATACCAACCGACCCAAAATACAGCGCGGCAATATAAAATGTAGTATCGGCGGTGCCGTATAGTACGCTTGACAGGTGTCCAGTAAAGCTATCAACGCCAAATGTTTTTAAATTATCCAGCATCATAGCCCGTGCGCCCGATCCGCTTAATGGGCGTATAACAGCTATAGGTATAACATCGGTAAAACGGGTATCCATATTAGGGAAATGGGAAAATACCCATTTAAAGCCATCACCAATATAAGTTAAGGCGCCACATG
Organism: Mucilaginibacter sp. UYCu711; assembly: GCF_050433825.1. Classification (NCBI taxonomy): domain Bacteria; kingdom Pseudomonadati; phylum Bacteroidota; class Sphingobacteriia; order Sphingobacteriales; family Sphingobacteriaceae; genus Mucilaginibacter; species Mucilaginibacter sp. UYCu711. Next base: position 621,158 of record NZ_JBNPWM010000001.1, read on the forward strand.
TCCTGAAAAGGCTTACAGCTACCAGCAAGCCAACCAGGTAGGGTATGATTTTAACAGATACTTCAAATCCTTCTTTTGCACCGTCTATAAAAGCCTCAAACACATTTATTTTTTTGCGGAGCCCGCCCAGTATAAATAATACGGGGATAGTTAAATAAACAACGTTGCTGAATACCTTAGAAAACTCGCCAATTTGCTGCTTGTTTAAAAATGCTACGAAATACCATATCATTAACCCAATGGCTAACGTTATACCACCTAACCAGGCGATAACCACCTTATCGAATAGGTTTATTTTTTGCTTGATACTTACAATTATCAATCCGGCTAATGTGGCTACATAAGTTGCTATAATACAGGGGATGAATACGTCAGTCGGGTCGGCCGAATGGTAGATGGCGCGCTGTGCAATTATGGCAATTGGCAAAATAGTTAACCCCGAAGCATGCAGTGTTAAAAACATGATCTGCGCGTTTGATGCGGTATCGCTGTCCTTATTCAGTGTTTGTAAACCATTCATGGCTTTTAGTCCAAATGGAGTAGCGGCATTGTCAAGGCCCAATAAATTGGCCGAAAAGTTCATCATCATCTGCCCAACCGACGGGTGATCCTTAGGTACTTCAGGAAAAAGCCGGTTAAAGAATGGCCCAACTATGCGGGATAAGAAATTAATAGCCCCGGCCCGTTCGCCAATTTTCATAATACCCAACCATAACGACATAATGCCAACAAGCGGCAAGGCAATATCCATAACAGCCGCTTTTGAGGTGTCAAAAGTACCCTCGGCCATCATCTTAAATATTTCGGTATCGCCAAAAAATATCAGCTTGATAAGGCCAATAACAAAAGCGATTAAGAAGAAAAATATCCAAATGTAATTTAAAGCCATGCCTTGTTATGTATTTATATAGGGTTGTGAAAATAAATAAAATGATTTTGATTGTTGCATATTTTGTTGGTCCATTTTTAATTATCTTCAATTAAATATATACTGATAGTGAAAGATACGATCCGGCAATTAGCCACAGCAATAAACGATTTACTGACTTATGATCTGCAATCTATTGATTGGGATACCAGGCCGGCTCCCGGTAAATGGTCGCGTAAAGAAATTATTGGGCACCTTATTGATAGCGCGCAAATAAAATTGCAGCGTTTTGTGCGCTGTACCTACGAAGAAATTTTTAAGCTGACTTACGAACAGGTGGAGTGGGTGCAGGATAACGACTGATTAGAACTGACCATACTTTCATGGCTGTATTTTACAATTGGATGTTTTTTAAATTACAGAAATATTGATTTGCCGCAAAGTTTACTCCCCCAAAAGTTATAACTTAGCACACTATTTACATAGATTATGCCTACTATAAAATTAGACCGCGTGCACGGCGATTTTGGCTTTGCCGCAAGCGATGAAAACGGACACACCGTTAATATGGACAGCAGCCCCGAAAGTGGCGGCCAAAACTTTGGCGTGCGCCCAATGCAAATGCTGTTAATGGGCCTGGCCGGTTGCTCTGCCATCGATGTTATCATGATCCTTAAAAAGCAAAAGCAAAATGTAGAGGATTATAAAATGGTGGTAAATGGTGATCGTGAAGCCGGTAAAGAACCATCTTTATGGAAAAATGTTACTGTAGAGTTTCATTTATATGGCGATATCGATCAGGACAAGGCTAACCGCGCGGTTGACCTTTCAATTAATAAATATTGTTCGGTTGCGGCAACTTTAGCGTTAGCCGGTGCCGAAATTAAAACGCAGGTTTTTGTACATCCTGTAGTTAAATCATAATACCTTAATACAATGTCATCTAAATTACACCCTATAACCCAGGCTGTTCGTATTCAAACAGAACGGACACAACAGCAGGAACACTCAACACCTTTATATTTAACAAGCAGTTTTATATTTGACGAAGCCGAAGCAATGCGTGCCGCGTTTGCTGACGAGACGGACGATAATATCTACAGCCGTTTTACCAATCCTAACGTTGATGAGTTTATAGCCAAGATGTGCGCGTTAGAAGGTGCAGAGGATGGTTTTGCTACTGCCACCGGTATGGCTGCTATATTTGGGTCCTTCTTTGCCTTATTACAGCAAGGCGATCATATTATAAGCTGCAGCTCTGTTTTTGGTAGTACGTTTACGCTGGTTACCAAATACCTGCCGCGTTATGGCATTACCTGTACATTAGTTCCGGCTGGTGATGAAGCCGCGTGGGAAGCCGCGGTGCAGCCCAATACCAAAATGATCTACCTGGAAACGCCAACCAATCCTCAGTTAGAGATATTGGATCTGGAATGGGCCGGTAAGTTCTCAAAAAAGCATAATCTTATTTTAAATGTAGATAATTGTTTTGCTACACCATTATTACAAAAACCTATCGAATATGGTGCCGACCTGGTTGTACATTCGGCCACCAAATGGATAGACGGGCAGGGCAGGGTGTTGGGAGGTATTGTTGTTGGCCGTGCCGATTTGATAAAAGAGATCTACCTGTTTTGCCGCAATACCGGGCCTACCTTGTCGCCATTTAACGCATGGGTGTTAAGCAAGAGTTTAGAAACACTTGATGTACGGATGCAGCGTCATTGCGAAAACGCGTTAAAAGTGGCTGAAGCTTTGCAAGGTAATCCTCATGTTGCATCTGTAAAATATCCTTTTCTGCCCAGCCATCCGCAGTATGAAATTGCCAAAAAACAAATGACAGCAGGTGGCGGTGTTTTCTGTATGGAAATAAAAGGCGGTGTAGAAGCTGGCCGTAAATTTCTTGATGCGCTTCAGTTACTTTCTGTTACCGCTAATTTAGGAGATAGCCGTAGTATTGCTTCGCACCCTGCCAGTACAACACATTCACGCCTAACCAGCGAGCAGCAGTTAAGCGTTGGTATTACGCCCGGGTTGATCCGGATTTCTACTGGCTTGGAAAAAGTAGACGATATAATAGCTGATATTACTCAGGCGCTGGAAAAAAGCGCAGTTTAATACTGCTCTATTTTCTATTTCATATCATACAATTGTATAGTATTAAGTCCAATTATTGTAACAGCAATAATTGGACTTTGTTGTTATATAGCAAGTTGTAGCAGTTTTAGTTTGTGGCACCGCAATTGTCTATACAGGGTAACTTACCCTTATTAGGCAAGATCAACTAAAACAACAATTATGAAAACAAATTTTAAAAAAGCCGCTCTTATGATGACAGGTGTTCTGTTAGGCGGTAGTGTATTAGCCCAAACTTCTGACACAGGGAGCAGTGAATATGTTAAGCCCTTCTCGGGTGTTGCTGCTTATAACACATGGTCTATCGGTGTTAATGCCGGTTTACCATCATTAATATTAGCAACCGGTGGACATAATGGTTTTGACCATTGGGAGCCAACCTTAGGTTATGGTCTTTCAATCAGAAAACAATTAGTTCATTCTTTGGGTTTGCAACTTGATTACAACGGCGGTACGGTAAAAGGAGGTGTTTCTTCTAATGTACCTTTTATTACTAATATAAACGGCAATCGTTATAAAGCGTTCAGCACCAAATTTAACCAGGTGGCATTAAGCGGCGTGTTTAACTTTGCTACAGTTGATTATTTACGTCGTAAAAACGCCGTGCAATTTTTCTTAAATGCAGGTTTGGGCGTAGTATATTACGAGCCTACCGTTACTGGTTACACCGATAGCAATTTCCCTACAGCATCAACTTCTTCGTTCAAATCATCTGCTTTGGTTATGCCATTAGGTGCAGGTGTGAAATTCAGAGTTAGCGATGGGGTTGCTATTAACTTAGGTTATAATGAAAACTTTATTGACGCAAGCAGCTTTAACGGCGCTAATCAATATCCTAAAACCAGCCATTACTCATATGGTTATGGTGGCATCGAGTTTTCTTTGGGAGGCAAATCAAAACCACACTTACAGTGGGCTAACCCAATCGCTTCTATCCAAAACGAATATTTAACTGAAGAAGCAAGGTTGCAACGTCAGATCGACGCTCAAAAAGCAGCAAATGATCAGCTTAGAGCGGATATGGCTACAGCTGCCGCCAATATGGCCAAATACACTACTGATAGTGATGGTGATGGTGTATCTGACTTTTTTGATAAATGCCCTGGTACGCCGTCTGGTGTAAAAGTTGATGGCGCAGGATGTCCGCTTCCGGTAGCTGCAACACCACCGACACCTATTACTAAAGTTTTTATAACCGAAGAAGATAGGAAAATAGTTAGAGAAGCTATCCGCAACCTTGAATTTGACTTTGGTAAAGCTACTATCCGTGCACATTCATTCCCAAGCTTAAACAGGGTTTCTCAATTATTAATTGATAAAAACTTCAGCTTAAAATTAGCCGGTCACACAGATAACGTTGGATCAAACGACGCTAACATGAAATTATCTAAAGAACGTGCCGAATCAGTTAAAAACTACCTTATAGATAAAGGTGCTAATGCATCACGAATTGAAGCTACAGGTTATGGCGAAACTCAACCAATTGCAACCAATAAAACTGCAAAAGGTCGTCAACAAAACCGTCGTGTAGAGTTTACATTGTTTTAAACTCAACTAATAACTTTTAAAACAGAAAACCCGGCTATATGCCGGGTTTTCTGTTTTATGATAAATTAATCTCTAATTACCAATCACTAATCCCCTAATTATAAACAAATTCGCCAAATTCAGAGCGTACAGTAACCTGTTTCTGCTGGGCAGCTTCAACGTGACCAATAATTTGCGCTTCTACGCCGAAACTTTGTGATATTTTTATCAGGTCAGCGGCAATTTCCTCTGGTACATACAGCTCCATACGGTGGCCCATATTAAACACTTTATACATTTCCTGCCAGCTGGTTTTTGATTCTTCCTGTATCAGCTTAAATAACGGAGGGATAGGGAAGAGGTTATCTTTAATGATATGTAAGCCATCAACAAAATGCAATACCTTGGTTTGTGCCCCGCCGCTGCAATGCACCATCCCGTTTATTTGGCTCCGGTACTGATCTAATATTTGTTTGATAATAGGTGCGTAAGTACGGGTTGCTGATAATACCAGTTTGCCTGCATTAACAGACCGCCCATTACCTATATCAATAGCGTCAGTAAGTAATTTTGTACCTGAGAATATCAATTCGTAAGGAATAGCGGCGTCATAAGCTTCCGGATATTTATCGGCTATGGTTTTATTGAAAACATCATGGCGGGCAGATGTCAACCCGTTCGATCCCATGCCGCCATTATACTCGCTTTCATAATTTGCCTGCCCGTATGATGCCAACCCTACAATAACATCGCCGGGTTTGATCCTGTCATTTGATATCACCTCGCTGCGCTTCATCCGGCAGGTAACTGTCGAATCAACAATGATAGTGCGCACCAGGTCGCCCACATCAGCAGTTTCACCACCGGTTGAATAGATGCCTATTCCGGCAGCTCTCAATTCGGCTAATATTTCTTCGGTACCATTAATAATGGCAGCAATTACTTCGCCCGGTATCAGGTTTTTATTTCTGCCGATGGTAGAAGATAACAGGATATTATCTATAGCGCCCACACAAAGCAGGTCATCAAGGTTCATAATGATAGCATCCTGCGCTATGCCGCGCCATACAGATATATCGCCGGTCTCTTTCCAGTAAGTGTATGCTAATGATGATTTTGTACCCGCGCCGTCGGCATGCATAATGTTGCAACACTCTGGGTCGTTGGTTAAAATATCAGGTACTATTTTGCAGAATGCTTTAGGGAAAATGCCCTTGTCAATATTCTTTATAGCGTTGTGTACATCGTCTTTTGAGGCCGACACGCCCCGTTGATCATATCTTTGCGAAGAAACCATGCGGCAAATATAGGTTTTATAATAAAAAAAGCCTTCCGGATTTCTCAGGAAGGCTTGATTGCTATTTAATAAATAGTAATTCTCTGAATTTTGGCAGCGGCCACAACGAGTCGTCAACCAATTGCTCCAACTTGTCTACATGGTAACGTATTGGCTGAAAGTATGATTTTACCTTTTCATCATAAGTAATAGCTTTTTCGCGCAGATCCTCAATATCGTTTGCCTTTTTACGCTCGGCTACCATTTTGTCGCAATTCTCTTTGATGAAGTTAATGTGCTCGGCAATCTTGTTAATAATATCCAATTGTACCTGGTACGATGATTTGTCTAAACCAAGGTCTTTCAAGCCTTTGGCGTTTTCAATAAGCTTGCTCTGGTAATCAATTGCCGATGGGATAATTACGTTCATCACCAATTCGCCAATAACCCGCGCCTCTATTTGTAATTTTTTATAAAAGGCTTCTAATAGTATTTCATGGCGGGCATGTGCTTCGCGTTTGGTGAAGACAGCATTTTCAGCATATAATATTTCAGATTTCTCTGATATAAATGCGTCAAGGGCCTTTGGTGTGGTTTTAAAGTTTGATAAACCACGCGCTGCAGCTTCTTTTTCCCATTCTTCGCTATAACCATTTCCTTCAAAACGGATGCTTTTTGATTCTTTGATGTATTTTTTGATGATCATTAATAAAGCGACATCTTTCTTTTCACCTTTCTTTAATAATTTATCTACATCATACTTGAACTTTTTAAGCTGATCGGCAACTATCAGGTTAAGGATAGTCATCGGACTGGCCGAATTAGCCGACGAACCAACCGCGCGCAACTCAAATTTATTACCCGTAAATGCAAATGGCGATGTACGGTTACGGTCGGTATTGTCTTTTAATATTTGGGGGATCTTAGGGATGCCCTGCCATAATAAAGCTTCGTCCTTAATTTTTTTGCTGATGCGGGAAGTTTCTATCTCATCCAAGAGCTCACTTAGCTGGGTACCCAGGAATATAGATATAATTGCAGGCGGGGCCTCGTTGGCGCCCAAACGGTGATCGTTGTTTACTGATGCGATAGACGCTCTTAACAGATCGGCATGCTCATATACAGCTTTAATAGTATTTACAAAAAACGTAAGGAACATTAAGTTGTTCTTAGGCGTTTTGCCCGGCGATAATAAGTTTTTACCGGTGTTGGTGATCATTGACCAGTTATTGTGCTTGCCAGAGCCGTTAATACCGGCATAAGGTTTCTCGTGCAGTAACACCTTAAAGTTATGGCGCTTGGCTACACGGTCCATCAGGTCCATTAATAATTGATTGTGGTCGATAGCCAGGTTAATTTCCTCATAAATAGGGGCACACTCAAATTGTGATGGTGCAACCTCGTTATGGCGTGTCTTTAATGGGATCCCTAATAATAAGGCCTCGGTTTCCATATCCTGCATAAACGCGTATACGCGCTCAGGTATTGAGCCAAAGTAATGGTCTTCTAACTGCTGATTTTTGGCAGACATGTGGCCAAATAAGGTGCGGCCAGTCAAGTGCAAGTCAGGGCGTGCATTAAATAAGGCGATATCAACCAAAAAATATTCCTGCTCAATACCTAATGAAGCATTTACTTTTTCAATGCCTTTATCAAAATAATGGCAAACATCTACAGCCGCTTTATCTAAAGCGCTAACCGCTTTTAGCAAGGGTACCTTATAGTCAAGCGCTTCGCCGGTGTATGATACAAATACTGTTGGGATACATAAAGTGCGTGCCATCAAAAACGCAGGCGAAGAAGGATCCCATGCAGTATAACCCCGTGCTTCAAAAGTATTACGTATACCGCCACTTGGGAAACTTGAAGCATCAGGCTCCTGTTGTGCCAGCGCATCTCCAGAGAATACCTCTATCGCGCCACCATCGGCAGTAGGCTCAAAAAAGGAGTCGTGCTTTTCGGCAGTAGTGCCGGTAAGTGGCTGGAACCAGTGCGTATAATGGGTAGCGCCTTTACTTAAGGCCCATGATTTCATGGCTGTAGCAACCTGCTCTGCCATATCCCGGGGTATGGGTTCGCCTTTTTCTATAGAGTTAACTATGCTATTATAAGCCTCTTTTGAAAGAAGCTCCTTCATTTTCTTGATATCGAACACATTTGCTCCATAAAAGTCAGAAATTTTTGAAGACGGGAACTTTACTTCAGGAATTGTACGGGTTAATACCGCCTGTAGGGCTTGAAAACGAATATTAGGCATGATTTGCGTTTTATTTTGATGGTTTACATCAAAAATAGAATTATACTTTAAAATAAAGGGTAATTATTAAAGGAATTATAAAAGATTAATGTTTTTTAAAGATTTTTTTATTTGAAGGTTGTTTTTTAATAATTATCACCGGCTATTTGCGCTTTTTGTAATTTTTTATGATGAAAAAGTGAGTTTGCTTAATAATTATCATTTATTTATTGATAAAAGTGATACTAAATCATGAAAATAATGATAAAATCAAATAAATTAATGTTAAATAATTGTGTAAATTATATTACTTATAGTTTTTCAATTAAAAATTATTTAAAAAACGCATAAAATAGACTACTAAATTTATATATTTTGTAATAATTGCAGTTTTAATGCAATTATTTTAATCAAACTATTGTTTTTAATAAAATTCGTACATATTTTTATGAAAATATTAACAAACTGATATTTCAACAACGAGAATGTTAATATTTAACCCAAAAACTTGCAACAACGCTTACTATAATATATTAAAAACAAAATCACATTTAACTAATTCGCAAAAATCAACAACCAAAATGAAAGTAAAACAACCAAAATTCACCCTGCTCACTGCATTCCGCGGACTGACAAGGGAGAAATGGGCGCTGGGGGCGACCATATTAACTGGAAAAATGATTGGCTTAGGCTTAGTAATAGCAGCAATGTTTACTATCCCCGGATTATTACCTACAGCAGCCCACGCCGCTGACGCCGCAAAACCAACTGATATTGAAACTTCAATTATGAATTCAATAAATACAGTTTGGACATTGGTTGCCGCATTTTTGGTTTTTGGTATGCAAGCCGGATTTGTAATGCTTGAAGCCGGTTTCGCGCGTAAAAGAGAAACAGTTAACGTTTTAATGGAATGTATATATGATACCTGCCTTTGCGGTATCTTATTCTACGCAGTTGGTTACGCATTTATGTTTGGCCATGGTAACGGATTTATAGGATGGGGTGGAGCAGATGGTAAAAACTGGTTCTTCTTACAGAATACGCCTGCTACTTACGAAGCCTACGGAGTTCCGATCCTGGCACACTGGATCTTCCAATATGCTTTTGCTGATACCTGCTCAACTATTGTATCTGGTGCAATGATCGGTCGTACAAGCTTCCGTGGCGATATCCTTTACAGTATAGGTATTACCGGATTCATCTATCCAATAATAGGCCACTGGGCCTGGGGACCTGATGGTTTCTTAGTAACAATGGGTACACCAACCGGTTTCTTACCAGGATTAGGCCAGGGCTTCCGCGATTTTGCAGGCTCAACAGTAGTGCACACTATTGGTGGTGTAGCTTCATTGGCCGGTGCAATTGTATTAGGCCCGCGTTTAGGCAGAATATTTGCCCGCGACGATAAAGAAAAAGGAGGAATGCCACCGGGACACAATATGGCATTAGCTGCTATTGGTACTTTTATTCTTTGGTTTGGCTGGTACGGTTTTAACCCTGGTAGTACATTATCAGGTATGGATGTACAAGGTATAGGCCGCGTTGCTGCCAATACAACTCTTGCAGCCTGCGCCGGCGGTATGATGGCTATGTTAGCCGGATTATGGTGGGGCCCTACAAAAGGCAAATTTGATTTAGGTTATACCTTAAATGGTTTATTAGGTGGTTTGGTTGCTATTACCTGCCCTTGCTACTGGGTTAGCCCGCTCGGCGCGCTTGCATTGGGTGCTATTGCCGGTTTCTTAGTATATGCAGCAATGAACTTTATCGAGTGGTTACGTATTGACGATCCGGTTGGTGCAGTATCTGTACATGGTTTTTGCGGTATCTGGGGTACCTTATCATTAGGTTTATTCGCTTCGGGCCAATATGGTGTAACCGGTGTTGCCGGTCCGGATAACAGCGCACCTGTAACAGGTTTATTTTATGGTGGCGGTGCAAGTGTATTAGAAGCACAGGCTATAGGAACTTTTACTATCGCTATCGCAACGTTTGTGGTTGCAATTACCATGATGTATATCATTAACAAATTGCCTAACCCATGGAGATTACGTGTTGAAGAACATGGCGAGCTTGGTGTAGGTGGTATAGATATGTTTGATCACGGTATTGATGTTTACCCGGTAACAGAAGATGATATCAGCTTAAGCGGCCTTTTTGATAAAGGAACTAAAGTAACTGCTTAAGACTTATAAAATAGATGATCCCTGTACGGCTGATGATGCCAGTATGTACCGGCCGTACAGGGATTATTATGCTAATGAAGAATAAGATGTTAGTGCATTAAAGCGAAGAAAATATATAAAGTAAACACAATAATAATTAACTATTAAACACGCAACAATTTATCAATTAAACACTTATCAAATTAAATCATGAAAAAATTATTACTTTTATTACTTAGTGTATCTGCATTTAGCCTGGCATCAAAAGCGCAGGATACGGTTAAAACTACAGGTGATGCTCCCCTTGTAATCTGGGGTTCGGTAGATGCTTATTACAAGTATGACTTTTCAAAACATGCAAATATCCAAACATCTTTTGCATCCGATCAAAATTCAATGTCAATTGGTATGTTGGATCTGGGCGTTAAGAAAAAAGTTGGAAAAGCTTCATTTGTAGGCGAGCTGTCTTTCGGTCCGAGAGGTCAATACCAGTCAATACCTAATGGCGATGGTACTGCGGCAAATGCTGGCAATACATTTAATATCCAAAACTTATATGTATCATATGATGTAACTGATAAGTTTAGCTTAACTGCAGGGTATATGGCAACGTTTGTTGGTTATGAAGTAATTAGCCCGGTAGGTAACTTTAACTACTCAACCTCCTATTTATTTAGTGCAGGTCCGTTCCAAAATGCAGGCTTTAAGGCAACTTATGTGTTTTCTGACAAAGTAAGTTTAATGGCCGGAGTTTTTAACGATAACTGGAATACTTATACTGCTAACTCTGCTACGCCGGAAGTATCTACTTTTGGTGCGCAATTAATGGTTGCCCCGGTTAAAGGCTGGACAGCATATATCAACTTTGCTTCTGGAAAATACTCAGGAACTATCATTGATTTAACAACTGCTTATCAAATCACTGATGCGTTTAAATTAGGCTTAAACGCAGCCAGCAAATCTGGTATGGGCGCAGTTAATTATGAAGGTGTTGCTTTATATCCACAATTGGCTGTATCTAAATCAGTTACATTTGGCATAAGAGAAGAGTACTTTAAAGTTAAGGCCGGCCAAGGAAGTGGAACCCCATTTGTACCACTTGTTGACATTGGTGTAACTTCAGGTAACTCTGTAATGGCTACTACTATCACTGCAAGCATTAAATCAGGGCCGCTAACCTTTATTCCAGAGGTTAGATTTGATAACACTAAAAACATAGATTTATTTACTGATAGCAAAGGTGCCGGAACTAAATCAGCTTCTCAATTTTTGTTAGCTGCTGTTTATGCATTCTAATTAATAAGTTCATAGAATTGTTTAAAAAAGGAGCTGTCCCGACAAAATCGGGGCAGTTTTTTTTGTTTAAGGGATTTCCCGGTAAAATACAATTGAAATATTGTTGCATTAATTATAAAAAATTTAAAGATAAACTGGTGTGATATTGCTTTAATAAAAATAATAATACAATACCGTTGCAATAATTATAAAAAGCAACTTTGTTGCAACAATTAATATTTGGTAAGCGTTAATATAGCATAACTTAAATTTTAACCATTATGCTTATCTCAAACTTTAATTTGTGCAAGTCCGAGTGGCTCGAACTTGTATTTGAAAAACGTAACAAAGAATATGGCGCTTATTACATCAGGCAGCACTATGCCGATACCTTAGTTAAAGCCATGCTAATTGCTTTTGCTACCATGATAACCGCGATTGCTGTAACCGGTGTTTTGATCAGGGTGAAACCAATAACCGAAAGATATATTCCGGTTGATCTTGAAAAGGTCTTCCAACTGCCACCACCGGCGAAGGTAGAACCACCCAAACCAAAAATTGAACAACCAAAGGCTGAAGCTCCTAAACCATCGGCACCAATTAAAATGGTGCAATCTTTTCCGCCTGTTGTTACCGAAAATGCACCTGATATTGATTTGCCTAAAATTGATGATCACGCTGCCGTTGGCCCGGTTACTGTAAAAAACGGAGCTGATGGACAAAATGCAGATCAGGGGACTGCTGATAAAGGTGGAACCGGGTTGGGTGTTGGTACAGCAGAATCGCCCGATAAAGAAGTCTTAATAGCCGAAATTATGCCACAGCCTGTTGGCGGGACAAGTACCTGGACAAAGTTTTTACAAAGTACCATGCGCTATCCGCGCGTGGCATTAGAAAACGAAGTGAGCGGAAGAGTGATGGTAGGTTTTATAGTGGAAAAGGATGGACACTTATCAAACATTCATGTTGAGCGCGGGCCGGGTTATGGTATGGACGAGGAAGCGGCACGTGTGTTAAAATTAGCTAAACCCTGGACACCGGGCATGCAAAACGGCAGACCTGTGCGTGTAAAACTAACGTTGCCGGTTAATTTTACTTTCAGCGAATAGCTTTTTAAGCTAAAGGCAGAAAGACTAAGGCTAAAAGCAAGGTAAATATATTGGTTTCAATAATATGCTTAGCATTCTGCTTTAGTCTTTCAGCTTTTAGCTTTTTTACCTACTTTTGGGCATCCTTTCAAAAAAACATACAACATTGGAGACCCAAGAACTTACCACCGTTGAAACAGCCAAAGATTTAGGCTTATTACCCGCCGAATACGATCGAATATTAGAAATAATGGGCCGCGTACCCAACTTTACCGAGCTATCTATATTCTCTGTAATGTGGAGCGAGCACTGCTCATACAAAAACTCAATTACCTGGTTAAAAACTTTACCAAAAGACAGTCCGCGTATGCTGGCTAAAGCCGGCGAAGAAAATGCAGGCCTGGTTGACTTAGGTGACGGCATTGGCTGTGCATTTAAGATAGAATCACATAACCACCCATCAGCGTTAGAGCCTTACCAGGGCGCTGCCACCGGTGTGGGCGGTATTAACCGGGATATTTTTACTATGGGTGCAAGGCCCATCGCGCAGCTAAACTCACTGCGTTTTGGCGATATTAAACTGGATAAAACCAAGTGGTTAATTAAAGGTGTTGTTAAGGGCATCAGCCACTACGGTAATGCCTTTGGTATACCAACTGTTGGCGGCGAGTTGTTTTTTGACGATTGCTACAATGTTAATCCTTTAGTTAACGCTTTCTCGGCCGGTATTGTTAAGGCCGGCGAAACCGTATCAGCAACATCATACGGTGTTGGTAACCCGGTTTATATCGTAGGTTCGGCAACGGGTAAAGACGGGATCCATGGCGCGGCGTTCGCATCAAAAAATATTACCGAAGATTCTGTTAACGATTTACCGGCTGTACAGGTGGGCGACCCGTTTCAGGAGAAATTGTTATTGGAAGCTACTTTAGAAGTTATTAAAACCGGTGCCGTTGTTGGTATGCAGGATATGGGCGCGGCAGGTATTATCTGCTCAAACTCTGAGATGTCGGCCAAAGGCGAGCATGGTATGAAGATAAATCTTGATGCGGTACCAACCCGCCAGGATAACATGAAACCATTTGAGATCCTGTTGTCAGAATCTCAGGAGCGGATGCTGATCGTAGTACACAAGGGCCGCGAAAAAGAAGTTGAAGCCGTTTTTGATAAATGGGATTTGAACTGCGCCATCATAGGCGAGGTTACCGATACCAAACGCCTGGAATACTACGCAGGTGGCGTATTAGTTGCTGACGTACCTGCTGATGATTTGGTATTGGGCGGCGGCGCACCGGTTTACGAGCGCGAATACCGCGAGCCTGCTTACTTTGCAGAGAATCAAAAATTTAAAATAGAAGACGTGCCTGAGCCGGCTAATTTATTAGACGTGGCAGAGCATTTAATATCGCATCCAAACATCGCTTCAAAACGCTGGGTCAGCGATCAGTATGATTCGATGGTGGGAGTGTCTACCATGACCACCAACCGCCCGTGTGACGCGGCTGTGGTAAACGTTATTGGTACCGATAAAGCCATTGTTATAACAGTTGATTGTAACTCGCGTTACGTATATGCCGATCCGCAGAAAGGTACGGCTATAGCCGTTGCCGAAGCTGCACGTAATATTACCTGCGCCGGCGGTGAACCGGTTGCAATAACCAATTGCTTAAACTTTGGTAACCCATACGTTCCTGAAGTTTACTGGCAGTTTGTTGGCGCTATAAAAGGTATGGGCGAAGCTTGTGCTAAGTTTGAAACCCCGGTTACCGGTGGTAACGTAAGTTTCTACAACCAATCTACCGACGACGGCCCGGTATTCCCGACACCAACCATTGGTATGTTAGGGGTGATGGACGATATCAGCAATATCATGACATCAGACTTTAAACAGCCTGATGACCTGGTTTACTTAATTGGCGAATCTGTTAATGATATCGCATCGTCACAATACTTAGCTTCCTACCATAAAATATTGGCTGCACCGGCACCGCATTTTGATATCGATAAAGAATACGATATGCACCAGGTAGTTAAAGAGCTGATCAAACATAAAATGATCCAGTCGGCCCATGATGTTGCTGACGGCGGCTTGTTTATTACTCTAATTGAATCGGCTCTGCCAAATGGTTTGGGCTTTGATATCGTGTCAGACGGTTCTGTCCGTAAAGATGCTTTCCTGTTTGGCGAAGCGCAAGGCAGGGTAGTGGTAAGTGTAGCCCCGGCCGATCAGGAGCGCTTTATAGAGCTAATGGCTACCAGCGAAGTTGAATTTAGTTTACTGGGTACGGTTACTCATCTTGGTAATTTAAGTATCGATGAAGAACCATTCGGTAACATTACCGACGTCAAACTGGTTTACGATAACGTATTGCACGCCATATTGGGAGACTAAGCCCCCCTCTAAATCTCCCCCGGTAGGGGAGACTTTTTGAATTAAAGTATGTTAAAGATAAACCGGGTACACCATATTGCTATAATTTGCGCTGATTACGAACGGTCGAAGCACTTTTATACGCAGATACTCGGGTTTAAAATACTCCAGGAGAACTATCGCGCGGAGCGCAAATCATATAAGCTTGATCTGGAAGTGGGCAACCTCTACCAGATCGAGCTTTTTTCTTTTCCCGACCCAACACCAAGGCCATCGCGTCCCGAAGCTGCCGGCCTGCGTCATTTAGCTTTCGAAGTGGATAATATTGATGATGCCGCAGCAGCTATAACAGCCGATGGTGTAATTGTCGAGCCGATCCGCATAGATGAATTTACGGGCAAGCGTTTTACCTTTTTTGCTGATCCGGATGGATTGCCTATTGAGTTTTACGAGAAGTAGAGCTTTTTTGTCATCCTGAGCGATAGCGAAGGATCTGCGAACTGTGCCTGCAAACTAAACATACGCCGCTTGGCAGATGCTTCGTTCCTCAGCATGACAAACTTATATGCTATCTTCACCTAATGTTCCGCTTCAAACAATTTAATGTAGACCAAACCGGGTGCGCCATGAAGATCAATACCGACGGCGTGCTGTTGGGTGCTTTAGCGGACGCAGATCAACCCAAAACTATATTAGATATTGGCACCGGTACAGGGGTAATTGCGCTAATGCTGGCGCAACGCTTCGCCGATGCGAAGATTGATGCGGTTGAAATAGATGAACCCGCTTCAGCAACTGCCGGGCACAATTTTGCAGGCTCGCCATTTGCAGATAGATTGAATTTATATGCGGATAGCTTTGAAAGTTACTTAAATAACCATCCCGGCAGGAAATACGACCTGATAGTTTCTAACCCGCCGTTCTACATTAACTCGCTGGAATCGCCCGGAGCCAAAAAGAGTTTAGCTAAACATACTGACCAGCAATTTTTTGAAACACTAATAGAAACTGTAGCTAAACACCTGGTAACAATTGGTAGTTTTTGGGTGATATTGCCCTTAGAAACTGCGCAGTTGGTAAAGGGCTTAAGTTCAAAACATGGATTAACTATTAAAAAAGTTATCAATGTATTATCCTATCCTGATTCAGAACCTCACCGTGAAATTTTAGTTTTAACTTTGAACGGTGAGAGAGAAGCTGATGAGCAATTTGTTATTTATGCTGAACCAAAGATATATTCGGAACGGTATGAGCAAGTATTAAAACCATTTTTTACGATATTTTAAATGACCCGCATAGGCCTTATATCTGACACTCACAGCTACCTTGACGATGCCGTATTCAAACATTTTGAAAACTGCGACGAGGTATGGCATGCCGGCGATTTTGGGAATATTGAATTGGTAGATAAGCTGGCCGCTTTTAAACCTTTACGCGGCGTTTATGGCAATATTGATGGTAAAGAGATCCGCCAAACTTACTCTGAAAACCTGCGGTTTAAATGCGAAGATATGGCTGTTTGGATGACACATATTGGTGGTTATCCGGATAGATACGATATGCGGATAAGAGCCGAAATCTATGCTGATCCGCCGCAGTTATTCATCTCGGGCCACTCGCATATTTTAAAAGTGATCTATGATAAAAAGATCAATTGTCTGCACCTAAACCCCGGCGCTGCGGGTAAGCAGGGCTGGCAAAAAGTGCGCACCCTAATGCGGTTTAATATTGAGGGAAATAAGATTCAGGATTTGCAGGTAATAGAACTGAGCAGTAAATAACAATACCTAAGATACTTAGGCGTGTTTCACTCGAAGTGTTTCACAAAAATTTTAAATGCGACCTGAAATTTATGTAATATCCTAATTAATAGATATTTATGGATTTTATCTAAACTATTACTACTGTTGCAAAGTGTTTCACCCGGTTTTAGGTAACAATCTTATTTACAATAACTTACAATCAAATAAGTGTTTCAGGTGTTTCAAAGTGTTTCATTTTTTAGTGAAACACTAAGCGGATTAAAACATATTTGTTTTTGCTGCTTCCATCTCGAAAACAGTGTCGATCAACAGCTCCCTTTGCTTACCGGCAGCTACCGCCAGTTCATCGCAGCGCTCGTTCTCCGGGTGGCCGTTATGCCCGCGCACCCATGTAAATTTGATATTATGCAGCTTGCTGATATCGAGGTAACGCAGCCAAAGGTCCTTATTCTTTTTATCCTTAAAGCCCTTTTGCAGCCAGCCGTAAACCCAGCGCTTTTCTATCGAGTCAATAACATATTTAGAATCAGAGAAGATCATCACATCCTGGTTGGGCTTGGTGATGGCCTCCAGTCCTTTTATAACCGCCAACAACTCCATACGGTTATTGGTGGTTTTGCGGAAACCTTCAGACAGTTCTTTATAATGTTGTCCCGAGCGTAAGATCACCCCATATCCACCCGGACCCGGGTTACCGCTTGATGCACCGTCTGTGTAAATTTCTATCATGCCCCCCAGCCCCCTAAAGGGGGAGCTATTATGGTGGGCTAAAATTAATAATAAAACAGGAAATTATGCTTAATAATTCCCCCTTTAGGGGGTTAGGGGGCTATGCGTTTGCTTTTCAGCCTGATTGAATTACCAATTACCACCACATCCGAGAAAGCCATGGTGAATGCACCTACCATCGGGTTTAAGAAACCTAATGCAGCTATCGGTATCGCAATAATGTTATAAGCAAATGCCCAGAAAAGGTTTTGTTTGATGGTAATTAAAGTATGCTTACTGATCTGCAGGAACTTAACCACCGAGCCAAGGTCGGTATTCAATAAGATAACCCGCGCTGATTGGATAGCTATCTGGCTTGCATCGTTCATGGATACACCTACATCGGCCTTGGTTAGGGCGGGGGCATCGTTAATACCGTCGCCTATCATTACGGTTTTACCTTTTTGTTTATAAATGTCGATGACAGTTAACTTCTCGTCCGGTAGTTTCTCGGCGTGCACTTCATCGATACCTATAGCTTTGGCAACCTTAAGGCAGCGGTTTTTACGATCGCCGCTTAATAATACCGGCACAATGCCCATTGCCTTAAGCTGGCTTACCAACGATGTTGCTTCGGGTTTAATGGTATCATCAATTGCTATCTGTGCCAGCAATACCTGGTTCTTATAAAGCGACAGGTTGAAATCGTTCTCGTTAGCAGTTTTACCGGTACCCAGGAAATAGGTATTGCCATCTACATCCTCGGCGCGCATGCCTAAGCCTTTTTCCTCGGTGGCGCTGCGTAATATCAGCTTGCTTTTAGGCAGATCTTTCAACCCATCCACTAATGACTTAGCTATAGGATGGTTCGAGCGTTCCTCGATAGCCATAATAATGCCGCGGATATGTTCCAGGTCAACGCCATCCTCAACCTTAATATCATTAATGCTGAATTTGCCGGTGGTTAGCGTCCCTGTTTTATCAAAGACTACATATTTGGTGTTGGCAACAGCTTCAATGGTATCGCCGCCTTTAATCAATATACCATTCTTTGCCGCACGGCCCAGGCCGACCATAACAGCGGTAGGCGTAGCCAATCCCATAGCGCACGGGCAGGAGATCACCAGCACCGCTATGGCATTCATTAATGATACCTGCAGGCCCTTATCGCTTAAAAAGTAAGTAGCTACAAACGTTACTACAGCTATTAATATCACGGCAGGTACAAATATAGATGCTACCTTATCGCCCAGCTTTTGTACGGGCGGTTTGGCTGCCTGTGCCTTTTTCATTAATTCAATAATCTGTGACAGGATGGTATTTGAGCCTACCTTGGTAGCAATCATCCGGAAGTTGCCGTTTACCACAATGGTGCCGCCTATAACTTTATCATATTTTTCTTTATCAACCGGTACGCTCTCGCCGGTAAGCATGGCTTCATCAACCGATGCATTGCCTTCTAATATATCACCATCGACAGGGATCTTATCACCATGGTTAACAATTAAGGTATCACCTGCCCGTACATCGCGGGCGTTGATCACCTCAACTGTACCATCAACAATCCTGTTAGCATTTACCTGTTGGAATTTGACAAGGTCCTTTACAGCTGATGTAGTTTGATTTACCGAACGTTTCTCGAAAACGTTACCCAGTAGTACCAGCGTAATAATAGTGGCGCAGGTCTCATAAAACTGGTATTGTTCGCCCAGGTTCTGGATGGTACCCACCAGGCTGTAAACAAAAGCCGAGGTTGAGCCGATGAAGATCAGCACATCCATATTAGGCACACCGCCTTTAACCGAATGAAAAGCGCTTTTACCAAAATGCAGGAAGCCCACAATAAAAACAGGCAGGCATAATAGCAATTGAACCATTGGCATATGCAGTACATGCCACGGGAAAATCATGTGCAAAAGGAGGGGAGCGGTGAATATCACGCAGAAAACAAACTTGTTTTCTACCTTCTCGTAAAATTTTGGTTCATGCAGCGTACCCTCTTCAACTACTTTAAAGCCTAATTGCTCAATGCCTTTAATGATCTCGGGCAGTTGTATTGTACCATTGTTACTGAACTTCACTTCCTCGCCGGCAAAGTCTACCAGGATGTTGTTTAAGCCTTTCTTCTCCAATAATTTATGTATGGATAGGGCGCAGTTATTACAATGCATCCCCGTTACGTTTAATTCTACCAATTGCTCTGCCATAGTGATACAAATTTACTGATACCCAAAGGCTAAACGGGTAAGCCTAATGTAATATTAAAAAAGGCTTTGCATTTAGCCCGAAGATTTTTACATTTGCACTCCCAACACGGTAGATGTAGCTCAGTTGGTTAGAGCATCGGTTTGTGGTACCGAGGGTCGTGGGTTCGAGCCCCATCATTTACCCCCAAAATTAAAAAGGGAAAGATCATTTGATCTTTCCCTTTTTTTTATGCCTCAAATTTGTATTACTTGCTAATTACCTATTTTGAGCATATAACACTATTACAGCTATCAGAATCAAAACAGCCACCACAGCAAAAACAATCTTCCAAACACTTAACGGCCGTTCGCCGATTACTTCACCAGTGCTGGCGTTAATGGTGAACTGATAGATTTTATTGTTATAGTTATAAGCGCTTATCCAAACAGGCAACATTAAGTATTTTATGGCTTTGTTATTGTATTCGGTGTCAGTATTGCCAATCCTTTGCTCGTCGCCGCCTATGTCATTCCTTATTTCAGCATTGATCTTTTCAACAGTTTGCGCAATCGCCAGGTTCAATCCATCCTGCGGATTGATCTGGTAGGTTTCAGACCTGAAGCCGCTCATATAGCGTTCATCAAACTTAACCAGCATATTAAACGCCCAGGGTTCTAACTTATAAAGTGTTTTGCCTGGTAATGATTTACTGGCCGGTACAATCAAATCCCTAAAACCACAATCAACGGTTCCTGATGCACTGCTCCAGCTGGTATGGCGTACTTCGCGGGTACGTGTTTCGCTTTTGCCGTCAACGGTTTCTGTATAAGTTTCTGTGGTATAATAATAATCGCCGCGTTCGCCAACGTAGTCTGTAACCGTATCGGTATCATACGCCCAATGGGGGATGTAGACACCATTTAATATCGATGTGTTGCCACTTACCTTCTTTGCCAGATCATTAGGTGACCACCATAAACCCTTTACCCATTGCTGAAAGAATGAAACAGCTTGCGGTTGTGTTACTGCAAAAGGTAAAACATAATGCGGTGTAACATATTGCTTTCCGCCTTCCAGATCAAGCACCAGTGGCGCTGTGCAAAACGAGCATTTATCTGACGTCACAAATGAATCAAAAACTGTTTGCGAGCCACAGCTTTTGCAAAGTACCGTTTTAACGTCCTTATTTTGTTTCTCGGAGTCTATGCTCTCCACAAAATCATCATAGTCTATCGCCTCAATTGCATGGCTATCACCGGTAGTTGTTATGGCGTTACTTTCACCACAATAATCACACTTTAGGTTATTTGTGCCGGGCGCGAAATGTAATAGCGCTCCGCAACCGGCGCAATTTAGTGTATTGTTTATTGCTGAGATATTGCTAACAGTACTCATATTAGGGTTTAGGTTTGGTTTAATTAAGATAACGGGGGAGGCTCATTGTTAAAGAAATCTGTGATCTCAGGTACAGATGCGGCGGCACCCCATTCGGTCATGCCCTTTTTCCAAACTAATGATTCTTTTGCCAATGTGTTGTTTTTAACCATTGCATTAATATCACTTAAACTATAAGGGCCTTCTGATTTTCCATCTTTAGCAATATGATATTCTGCCGTAGGTATAGATGGTGGATTACCGCCTGGTGAATTTGGATTAAATTGATTTTGCTGAAACACATTACCAACCTGTCCCATCATAGCTGCACCAACACCTAAACCCATACCAGCGGCCCCTAAGTTGCCACCAATGGTATTTTCGGCAGCTTTTTCCATCGCATTAGCAGCCTGGAATTGGGCGTATGCGCCTAGATTGCCGATGATACCCATTTCGCTGCGTTTATCAAGCATCTGCTCAACTTCCGTTGGTAACGAAATGTTCTCGACCAATAGCTTGGTAAGGTTAAGCCCCAGCTCTGCAAAATCAGGTTGGATGCTTTGGCTTATTACCGTACCCATCTCGTTATAATTAGCGGCAAGGTCTAATATGTTTATTTTAGATTGCGCTACCGAGTCCATACCTCTTGATACAATGGTATTACGCAGCTGCTCGTTAATGTTCTCTACAATAAACTCGGGGTTGGTGGCAGATATTTGTTGGAGAAACGTTTTGGCATCCGATACTTTAAAATTGAAAGAGCCAAACGCACGGATCCTTACAGGCCCAAATTCGGCATCGCGAATCATCACCGGGTTTTTAGTACCCCATTTTTGGTTTGTAAACTGGCGGGTACTTACAAAATAAACATCTGCTTTAAATGGGCTGTTAAAGCCATACTTCCAACTCAATAAAGTTGTTAATATAGGCATGTTTTGGGTTTGCAACTCGTAGGTGCCGGGCAAAAATACGTCAGCAATACGGCCCTCATTTATAAAAATTGCGGCTTGCGACTCGCGGACGATAAGTTTGGCACCCATTTTAATAGCGTTATCATTACGCGGGAATTTCCAAACCAATGTATTCTGGGTATTATCAACCCATTCTATTACATCTATAAACTCGTTAATTAAACGATCAAAAAAACTCATATGGTAAAGGTTAAATAAAAACTAAATATGGAAAAAAGTTATGGCATTGCGCTATATACGTTAGATTATTTAATTGACTGTTTGTTACAGTTTAGGCTTTATCAACCCGCTGTAGTAGTCTGCATATAATAATCTTTAATGCTTCCTTCTTTTATCCCATCAGCCATGTTAAGAAATTTATCATTGGGAAAAGTGTGATTATATCAGCCAAAAGTGTAAGCAGTCCGTGGGACTCCTCGAAGGGTAAAGTGATAAAATCAGTGTCCTCCCTTGGCTGATGGCCATCCAATTGAGATTCTTCTTTTTTTGGCATTGCGGAACCGAGTAAGTTAAATGGTAATTAGGCTTAATAAATAGTGGTTGACTTTAATGGATTTTTTTGTTTCTTTACTATCCAATAAACCACCAATTCATGATGAAAGCTAAATACTTATTGACCCTTACGGGGATAGTAGGGTCGTTAAGCCTGTCGTTTATAGCAAATGCACAAAAAGCTGCTAAAGCGCCGGCTAAACAACCTGTTGATTATGTAAACCCATATATCGGCGCCATTAGCCATATGCTGGTGCCAACTTACCCAACCACGCATTTGCCTAATAGTATGATGCGCGTGTTCCCGGTTAGGCATGATTATACTACTAATATGTTGGGCGGTCTGCCGCTGATAGTAACGCATCACCGGTCGGCATCAAGCTTTAATTTTTACGCTTACCAGGGCGATGAAAACGCGATAACCCCAACCAAACAACTAAGCTACGACCAGGAAAAAACAACACCATACCGTTACAGTGTTTACCTGGACGAACTGAATATAGGTGTTGATTTTGCACCATCACACCAAAGCGCTGTTTATCAAATCACCTTTGATAAGTCAGGCGCCGCCTATCTTGTATTCAATACAGGCGGCCGTGGCGGAATGGTAAAAGCTGTAGGCAACACCATTACAGGATCTAAAGAACTTGGAAATAAAACATCAGTATATATTTATGCTGAAACAGACGTAACCCCAATTAAAACCGGCGTACCAAGCCGTGGTGGGAGCATTGCCTGGGATGCTGCGCCGGCAGGTTCAATTGTTTTAGGATATCCTGCAGGCACCAAAAAGATCGGTATGCGTTATGGCGTTTCATTTATCAGTGCAGAGCAGGCTAAGAAAAACCTTAACCGCGAGATCAAAACTTATGATGTAAATACAATAGCTACTATCGGCCGTAAAATATGGAATGACGCTTTAGGCAAAATAGCCGTAGCAGGGGCGGTTGATAAAGAAACTACCGTGTTCTATACGTCTTTATACCGTACTTTTGAACGCCCGGTTTGTATCAGCGAAGATGGAAAATATTTTAGCGCGTCTGACGGGCAGGTGCATAATGATGAAGGCCGCCCGTTTTATACTGATGACTGGACCTGGGACACTTATCGCGCAGCACACCCTTTGCGTGTATTGATCAACAAACAGGTGGAAAATGATATCCTAAACTCGTACGTGCACATGGCTGAGCAAACTCCAAACCACTGGATGCCGACTTTCCCGGGTATATCTGGCGATGACAGGGGCATGAACTCTAACCACGGCATAGCAAGTATTGCTGATGCGTATGCAAAGGGTTTAAGAGGTTTCGACCTGGCCAAAGCTTACGAAGTTTCCAAAGGCGCTATCGAGGATAAGTCGTTGCTGCCATGGTCAAAAGCTGTGCCGTCAGGCGAGTTGGATGCGTTCTACAAGCAAAAAGGCTATTTCCCTGCGTTAAAACCGGGCGAAAAGGAAACTGTTGCCAATGTAAGCCAATGGGAAAAACGCCAGCCAATTGCGGTTACTTTAGGTACATCGTACGACGAATGGTGCTTGTCGCAAATTGCAAAGGACTTGGGTAAAACTGACGATGCACAACATTATTTAAAAGCATCATACAACTACCGCAATGTATTTAACCCTAAAACCGGTTTCTTCCACCCAAAAGATAAAGACGGCAATTTTATTGAGCCGTTAGATTACCGTACCTCAGGCGGACCGGGTGCACGCGATTATTACGATGAAAATAACGGCTATGTTTATCGTTGGGATGTGCAGCACAACATCGGCGACTTAGTGAATTTAGTTGGCGGTAACGAAAAATTTGTAGCGGCGCTTGAAAATATGTTTAATGAGCCTATCCCGGGATCGAGATGGGATTTCTATGCTATATTGCCGGATCATACTGGTAACGTAGGTATGTTCTCGATGGCTAACGAGCCAAGTTTCCATATCCCGTATTTATATAACTATGCCGGCGCGCCTTGGCGTACACAAAAACGTATCCGTTCGTTGTTAGACCAATGGTACCGCAATGACCTGATGGGTGTACCCGGTGATGAAGACGGCGGCGGTATGACAGCATTTGTTGTATTTAGCCAGTTAGGATTTTACCCGGTTACTCCGGGATCGCCAACCTATAACATCGGCAGCCCATGCTTCCCGTCGGTAAAAATGAATGTAGGTAACGGCAAGTTCTTCGAGGTAAAGGCACAAAACGCTTCATTTACTAATAAGTATATCCAATCGGCTAAACTAAACGGCAAGGTTTGGAATAAGCCATGGTTTAATCATAGCGATATTGCTAATGGCGGTGTGCTGGAATTAGTGATGGGACCGGTTGCAAATAAAATGTGGGGCAAAGATTCGCCGCCCCCTTCGGCAGCAGAAATGCCTAACTAATAAAGCGATCTTTAAATAACGCCTGCCGGGAAACCAGCGGGCGTTATTGTTTTGGCCCGCCACCAAAAAGTTACAATATAAATTACGCGAAAATTATTAAATTGAGCCATTAACTGATAACCGCTCATGATCAAAAAAATATGCCTTGCCGCGCTTAGCACGGTAATAGCTGCCGGTACATTGCTGGCGCAAACTGTCCCCACGCCAAAAGAACATTTTGGCTTTAATATCGGCGATGATTACCAACTGGCCAACTATACCCAAACCGAAGCTTATTTTAAGAAATTAGCTGCAACGCCACGTGCCAGATATCTGGATATGGGCCTTACCGAAGAAGGGCGGCATCAATTTATGCTGATCATATCATCGCCCGAAAATTTAAAGAAACTCGACTTTTATAAAAACATCTCCCTAAAACTAACCCGTGCAGAAGGACTGACTGACGCCGAAGCCCATAACCTTGCCGACCAGGGTAAAGCTGTTGTTTGGATAGATGGCGGCTTACATGCCAGCGAAACAGTTGGTGCGCACCAGTTAATAGAAACGGCCTACCAGTTAACCAGCCGTACCGACGAGGAAACTCTGCGTATACTGGATCATGATATCATATTAATGGTGCACGCCAATCCCGATGGACAGGAACTGATCTCCAACTGGTATATGCAGGAAAAGGACGTAAAAAAACGTAACATGAATGTGCCGCGCCTTTGGGAGAAATATATAGGCCATGATAACAACCGCGACTTTTATATGATGAATATGAAAGAGAGCCAGAACATAACCCATCAGCAATATTTAGAGTGGCTGCCGCAGATAGTGTATAACCATCACCAGGCCGGGCCGGCAGGGTCAATTGTGGCAGGTCCGCCGTTTCGCGATCCGTTTAATTATGTGTTTGATCCACTATTGGTTACCAGCTTAGATGCGGTAGGCTCGGCCATGAACAGCCGCTTAAATAAAGAGGGAAAACCAGGGTACACCCAACGCTCGGGCACCGAGTTTTCTACCTGGTGGAACGGTGGCTTACGCACGGCGACTTACTTTCACAACCTGGTTGGCTTATTAACCGAGATTGTAGGCAGCCCTACACCATCAACCATACCTTTGGTGCCGGATAGGCTGATCCCTAACAGCGGCACACCGTTCCCGGTTACACCGCAAAGCTGGCATTTCAAGCAATCGATAGATTATTCGGTGTCATTAAACTACGCTGTCCTAAACTATGCGGCCCGTAATAGCGACGAAATGTTATACAATGCTTATATAATGGGCAAAAACTCTATCGACAGGGGCAGTAACGATTACTGGACATTATCGCCTAAGCGTGCCGAAGCTATTAAACAACTGTATGCAAAAGCACAGGCAGGTACTGCACCTGCAAAACCAGATAGTATAGGTGGTGGCGGTCGTGGTGCTGCCGCAGGGGCAGTAACTGTTGGTGGCGGCAGGGGAGGTAATATCCCTGTAAGGTATTTCGATTCGGTATTGCGCAAACCTGAGCTGCGCGATCCCAGGGGTTACATTATTCCGGCAGATCAGGCAGATTTCGCGACGGCGGTTAGGTTTATCAATACCTGTATCATGTCCGGCCTGGTTGTGCAAAAAGCAACTGCCGCTTTTGCTGTTGCCGGTGTTTCGTATCCTGCGGGATCATATATCCTTAAAACAAACCAGGCATTCCGTCCCGAGGTTTTAGACCGGTTTGAGCCACAGGATCACCCGAATGATTTCCTGTTCCCTGGCGGCCCCCCTATACGTCCGTATGATATGACCGGCTGGACCTTGGCTTACCAGATGGGCGTTAAGTTTACAAGAGTACTGGATGATTTTACCGGGCCTTTTACACGCATCCCATACGGACAATTACAATCACCGCCTGCTGCAAAAGTTCCGACAATATCTAAAATCGGTTATTATATAAGCGCAGCTGCAAATAACTCGTTTATTGCTGTCAATGATCTTTTGCAAGCAGGTGTTGAGGTGTATCGGATACAAAGTGAGAGAAAAGAAGTTGTAAAGGGTACTTTCTACGTTCCGTATTCGGAAAAAGCAAAATCAATACTAGACAAGAATGCGGCATCATTAGGTATATTGGCTGAGCGGGTTGTCATTAAACCAGGTGCTATTGCGTTAATCAAAACTGCGCGCATTGCCCTCTGGGATACCTATGGCGGCTCTATGCAATCGGGCTGGACAAGGTGGTTATTCGAGCAGTATCACTTCCCTTTCAAAGTAGTTTATCCTAAAGAGATTGATGCAGGCGATCTGAAAAGTAAATATGATGTAATCTTATTTGTTAATGGAGCCATCCCGGGGCCAAACGGCCGTGCATTTAACCGCACCGATAGCGTGCCCGATGCTTATAAAGAAATGACCGGCCGTATCACCGTCGAAAAATCTATTCCGCAATTAAAAGCTTTTTTAGAGGCTGGCGGTAATATTGTTACTGTTGGTTCAAGCGCCAACCTGGCTTATCAGCTTAAATTGCCGGTACACTCTGCATTGGCAGACAGTGTAAATGGTAAAGAAGTGCCGTTCTCGGGCGATAAGTTTTATGTGCCGGGAGCAGTGCTTAGGGTAAGCTTGGATGACACCCAGCCGGCAAATTGGGGTATGGAAAAAGAAGCTGATGTGCTTTATGATAACAGCCCGGTATTTAAATTAAATACCGATGCTGCGGCAAAAGGCGTCAAGCCTTTAATGTGGTTTGCAACCGATAAACCGCTACGCAGTGGTTGGGCCTGGGGGCAGAAGTATTTAAAGGATGGTGTGGCCGCATTTTCTGCACCGGTAGGCGCGGGGATGTTGTATTCGTTTGGTCCGGAGATAACTTTCAGAGGCCAATCGCACGGGACGTTTAAACTGTTATTTAACGAGTTGTATACCAAGAGTGGTAAATAGTTAGGACTTACCTAAACAAGAAGGCTTCCCGATTTTCGGGAGGCCTTCTTGTTTAAAGCAGCTATTTCACTTTACTAAATTTAGAAACATACCCATCATACACATTTTGTGACATCGTTAACGTATCGCCTTTTATACTGATAATATCTGTTTCCTGTGCCGGTACCGATTGCGGGTTAAAGCGTAACAGGTTATCATCCTTTTGGGTAAATATGCTTTTGGCCTGGACGATGTCATAATTTCCCTGCTGGGTTATCTCTGCATTTGTAGATCTAACAAATTTATGATCTGCTTTAAACTCAACGATGTCCAGTTGAGATGGAATTGCTACATAAAGTGTATGAGTTGAGGCGAAAAACAAACTTTCAAATTTCCATTTGCCTACTAATTGTTGTTCGATTTGCTGGTCGATATTTGGGATGACCGTTTGTTTTTTACAGGAAGTTGCCGCAAATAATGTAATAGCTGTGATAAGATAAATAAGTAGTTTCATAAGTTTTGGGTTTTTGTAGATGAAACGGCGCTGATCATAAAAACGCTACAAAAGCCTGTTGTTAACTAAAACGACAATTAATCTTTTAAAATTCATTTATCAGAAAAAGGTATTAACTTGTAATACCAATTACACCCTATACCTAATTAACATGAAAAGAAAAAATATCCTAACCCTGTTAGTAATGCTTATTGTATTGCTAACATCCTGTAAAAAAAGCGAAAGTGCCGGGGATACTCCGGCTAAAAAGCTGAAATATCTAACACAAGTTATTAGCGTGCAAAACGGTAATACCGCTACTTCTGATTATACTTACGATGACAAAAAAAGATTAAGCATGATAACCGCTGGTACCGCTGTAACTACTTATACTTACAATGCCGATAAACTTTTTTCTGTTGAAAGGGTAGACCAACCTAATGGATTTAGAGAAGTGAGGGAACTTGCGTACAAGGATGGCGAAATATCCTCGATCCGCGCTACCATTTATAGAAATAATGTTTTAAATTCAGATATCACCTATAATTTTCTTGTTGTAGGGGGCAGGATAACTGAGAGCCATTATGAGATTTATGTAGACACTTATACCTACGACAGCAGAGGCAATGTTACTAAGGTTTACTTTAATAAAACAAATTTTAGTAACGAATATAGCTACGATGATAAGCCAGGCCGGTTTACCAATGGCATTCCAAAATATGGAATAAATTCGGATATTGAGTTTTTGTCGCCAAATAACCAGGTAACAAGGACCAACGTTGTTACTACATATATTTACGGCAGTGACGGATACCCTACCGGTGCTACAGCTGTTAGCGGTGCTGGAACTTCAGCCGTGACTACTAAGTACACTTACGTATATACTGAATTTTAAACTTTGCCGCATGATTTAGTGATTTTAACACCTGACGCCAAAAGTATTTCAAACTTTTTTAGATATAGTATGTTTGCTATGGATATTATAGATGTATTATAATATTATAAAAACTACAAATCTATGAAAAGTAAATTCCCCTTATTGCTGATGCTAATTGCCGCTGCCATTACGCAGGGTTGTGTAAGCAATAAAAAATACGCCGAATTGCAGACAAGCTATACCGCCCTGCAAACTAAACAAACAGAACTAAAACAAAGCTATGATCTTACCCAACGCGAACTCGAAGGATCAAAGACAAGGGTTAGAAGCTTAGAAGAACAAATAGCCTCAGAAAAAAGTAACCGTGCAGCGTTGCAGGATGCTTTGACCAAATGTTTAGCAGGCAACAACCAGGGTAATGTTAACATTGCCAAACTGGCCGACCAGATAACAGCATCAGACAAATACATCAAACAACTGATAGCCGCTAAAGGTAAAAGCGATTCGCTTAATATGGTGTTAACCAATAACCTTACCCGTTCATTAAGCCAGGCAGAAATGAAAGATGTTGATGTACAGGTATTAAAAGGTGTAGTTTATATCTCCTTATCTGATAATATGTTGTATAAATCAGGCAGCTATGAAATATCAGACCAGGCAGGTGCAACACTAAGCAAGATAGCTAAAATCATTATGGATTATTCAAATTACGATGTGCTGATTGAAGGTAATACTGATAATGTGCCTATCAAACAACCTAACATCCGTAACAACTGGGATTTGAGTACTTTAAGAGCATCATCAGTTGTGCAGGCTTTGCAAAACAACTATTCGGTTGATCCTAAACGTTTAACAGCCGGTGGCCGTGGCGAATATAACCCGATAGCTGATAATACAACAGATGCAGGAAAAATGAAAAACAGGCGTACGCAAATTATCATCACCCCTAAACTTGATCAGTTTATGGACCTGATAGGTAAGCCGGTAACAAAATAACCGTAATATTTCTATTACCTCAACGCCTTTGCCTAACCGCAAGGGCGTTTTTTGTTTGAATGAACCGCTTATTTTATATATTAGTCGTTCAAACCAATTCTATAATGAACCAAGTTTTACCAGTTAAATTTTCTGTAAAGAAAAGCATCACTTACGTGCTTATATCAGCTGCGACTTTATCAAGCTTTACCAAAGCCAAGGCCGCCGAAAAGATAGACGATCTTAAAACCGAATATTTGGTTAATCCATTCGGGATAGATGCTGTGCATCCGCGCCTTTCATGGCTAATGAACGCCGGTAACCGCGGTGCTATGCAAACCGGCTACCAAATATCAGTAGGCACCGATTCTGTCGCTTTAACAAAAGGCATCGCATCGGTATGGAAAACGGCTAAAGTATTATCGGGTACCAGCAGGGTAGTGTATGGTGGTAAAACCCTTCAGCCTTATACTAAATACTACTGGCGCGTTTCTGTTTGGGATGAAACCGGTAAGGCCACTTTATCGCCTATAGCAAGTTTTGAAACCGGCTTAATAGATAAAAGTAACTGGAAGGGCACTTTCATAAGCGATAACCGCGGACCGGAAGTTAAGCCGGCACCATATTTCAGGAATGTATTTTCGCTGGGTAAAAGGGTAAAATCGGCCCGCGCTTATATAGCGGTGTCGGGTTTGTATGAACTTTATATCAACGGCGAAAAGATTGGCAACCATCGCCTTGACCCAATGTATACCCGTTTCGACAGGCGGACCCTGTACGTTACCCACGATGTAACCAAACAACTGCAAACCGGTAAAAATGCGGTAGGAGTGATTTTAGGCAACGGCTGGTACAACATGCAAAGTACAGCAGTGTGGGATTTTCACAAGGCGCCATGGCGTAACCGCCCTACTTTTTGTTTGGACCTGCGGGTAACTTACACAGACGGCACAACTGAAACTATAACCTCAGATCGTAGCTGGAAATCGTCATCAGGCCCTATTATATTTAACAGTATTTATACCGCCGAGCATTACGATGCGCGCCTGGAGCAACCGGGATGGAACACCACCAACTTTACAGAAACAAGGGCCTGGCGAACGGTAATTATCCGCCCTGCACCATCAGCAAATATTGTGTCGCAGGCTATGCAGCCTATCCGCGCTATCGAAACTATCCCTACCGCCGATATGAAAAAGCTGGACGACAGCACGTATATGTTTAACATAGGCCGTACAATTGCCGGTGTAAGCAAAATTACCGTTAGCGGCGAGGCCGGTACGGTTATCCGCTTAAAACATACCGAGAAATTGGGAAAAAACGGGTATGGCGATATGTCAAACATTGATGTGCATTACCGCCCTACTGATAAGTCGGATCCTTTCCAGACCGATATATTTATTTTAAGCGGCAAAGGTGAAGAAACCTTTATGCCACGCTTCAATTACAAAGGTTTTCAGTATGTTGAGGTTACCAGCAATAAACCCATCAGCCTAAAAAAAGAAAGCCTTACCGCTTATTTTATGCATAGCGATGTGGCAACGGTGGGTAAGATCAACTCGTCGAACACCACCTTAAATAAAATATGGTTTGCGTGCAATAACTCTTACCTGTCTAACTTATACGGTTATCCAACCGACTGCCCGCAGCGCGAAAAGAACGGCTGGACGGGCGACGCGCACATAGCCAGCGAAACCGGTTTATATGGCTTTGATGGCGTAACCATTTACGAAAAATGGATGGCCGATCACCGCGACGAACAGCAGCCAAATGGTGTGCTATCATCTATTATACCCTCTGACGGTTGGGGGTATGAGTGGGGCAACGGTCCTGACTGGACAAGTACCATAGCTATTATCCCATGGAACCTCTACCAGTTTTATGGTGACAGCAAAACTTTAAATGATAACTATGATGCTATTAAACGTTATGTAAACCATATTGATGAGTTATATCCAAGCGGTATTACCACCTGGGGTTTGGGTGATTGGGTGCCGGTAAAATCAAAATCGCCGGTTGAGTTTGTATCGTCTATTTATTATTTTACTGATGTAAATATCCTGGCAAAAGCGGCTAAATTATTCGGCAGGGCAGAAGATGAAAAGCGGTATACTGCTTTGGCTCTAAAGATAAAAAATGCCCTTAACACGAAATATTTAAACACCACCACCGGCATATACGATAAAGGCTACCAAACCGAGTTAAGCATGCCTTTATACTGGGGTTTGGTGCCCGAAAATTTAAAGGCAAAAGTTGCAGCCAACCTTGCCGAGCGTGTTAAACAGGATAACAACCACCTTGATGCCGGGATACTGGGCGCTAAAGCCATTTTAGGCGCACTGAGCGACAATGGTTATGCAGACGTGGCTTATTCCATCGCTTCGCAAGAAACCTTCCCGTCATGGGGCTGGTGGATAAAAAATGGAGCTACCACATTGTATGAAAACTGGGATGTGTTTGCCAAAAGCGACCTGTCATTAAACCACATTATGTTTGGCGAGATCAATGCCTGGTACTTTAAAGGTATTGCGGGTATCAGGATAGACCCCGCAAGCCCGGGCTTTAAAAATGTTTGGCTGGAGCCTAATTTTGTTACCGGTTTGGATCATTTTGAAGCAGAGCATACCGGCCCTTACGGTAAGATTGTTTCTAACTGGAAACGTGATGGCGACATGGTTAAATATTCGGTAACTGTGCCGGCTAATTCAACGGCTACTGTTGTTTTACCGGCCGGTAAAAAGGTGGTGTTAAACGGAAAGCCCGTTGTTATTGGTAAAGGGTTGAAGATAGCCTCGGGGAGTTATGAATTTACGATCAGATAGGATCTAAGACTTTTTATTATTAACGCCCCTGCATAATGTGGGGCTTTTTTGTTTCTATCATAAAAAAGCAAAAAAATACGCAATCGATACCGTTAGCCTAATTGCGCTGTTTTGGCCGTTTTTGTCTTGATAATCAACAGGTTTATCGGGCTGAGCCACTACTCATCTTTTTGCATCAGGACAAATATGTTTATAATTGCTTCCGTATGCGGTTTCTCCGCGACATTACCAATTAAACCGTCATGAAAAAAAGTCTCTTAATCATCGTGATATTAACCGTTTTCTCAAGCGTAACCTTCGCGCAGAAGAAAGGTAAAACCAAAGCCACAGCTAAAAGTGCGACCCCATGCATGGATGTGCTTAACCTGTTTACTGCAGCTAACGTGCCCGCCATGGCACCAGAAGAAGAGTTGGCCCCGTTGATCGGTTCGACAGAAGTAACACCGGCAAACCTACCCGGAAACGGCCTGGCGCAGCATCCGATGTTATATGTTGGTGAAAACTGCAACAGGATGTTCTTAATTAAAGACGGCAAAGTTATCTGGACCTACAATACAGGTAAAGGACCTGAGTTTGATGATGTGTGGATGATGTCGAACGGTAATATTCTGTTTAGCCGGATGAAATATATCGCGGTAATCTCGCCGGATAAAAAAGTGCTTTGGAAAATGGACTTTAAAGTACCACAAGGGATGGATCATACTGAAGTACATGCCTGCCAGCCTATTGGTTTGGATAAAGTGATGTTTGTAGTTAATGGCCTGCCACCCAAATTGTATGTTGTTAATTTCAAGACAGGCAAAGTTGAAGTAGAACAAGAATTACCGTTTAAAAAAGAGACTGATGCCCGCGGTATTCACGGACAATTCAGGCGCGCCCGCGTTACCGCGCAGGGAACTTACCTTATTTCTTACATGAGCATGGGTAAGGTAGTTGAATTTGATAAGGATTTTAAAGAGATCTGGAGCTATGAGATTCCGCAACCGTGGGCGGCAATAAGGTTAAAGAATGGTAACACATTGATAACCGATGAAAAAGATTGGCTAACCCGTGAAGTTAACGCTAAGAAAGAAACCGTATGGGAGTTTAATTGCAAAACGGATCTGCCTGCCGAATACCAGTTTACATCTGCCCCGCAAAGCTGTACCAGGCTGGCAAACGGTAATACGATATTCACCTCGCGCGGACAAAGCGGTAAAGGCCCGCAGATGATAGAAGTTACAAAGGACAAGAAAGTGGTTTGGGTACTGCACGATTGGAAAACTGTAGGCGATGGAACCGCGGTACAGATCCTTGATGATCCGGGTATTCCTGAAATCCCGGGACAGTCTGAGCATTAATAAAAAGAATTAATAGAGCATATGAATCTTAACCGTTATTTTTTCCGGGCTTTTATAGCCTGTTTGTTAGGCTGTGTATTTTTAGTGCCAACAGAAGTAAAGAGCCAGCAAACATTTTGTAACCCGATGAATATAAGCTATCGGTTTACGCTTGATAAACCGTCGCGCCGTACAGCTGCCGACCCGGTGATTGTTTTATATAAAGACAACTATTACCTGTTCGCGACAGCTTCTGGCGGTTATTGGTATTCTAAAGATCTGCTTAAATGGACCTTTGTAACTACTAAAGATTTGCCGTTTGAAAAGGATGCCCCGGCAGCTGCTGTCATCAACGGGTCTATGTATTATATGCCCTTAAACAGTCATATCATTTATAAATCGGATGATCCGATGAGTGGTAAATGGGAGGAGTACACCAAAACGTTCCCGCTATCAATTGGCGACCCTGATTTTTTTCAGGACACCGATGGAAAAGTTTATATGTATTTTGGTTGTACCAACAACGGCTATTTACAAGCGGTAGAATTAGATCCAAACAATAAGCTTAACCCAATTGGTAAACCCGTAAATGTTTTAAAAGGCGACCCTGCAACACGTGGCTGGGAAAGGCCGGGCGACTACAATACCCAAACAGACGCGCCATGGACAGAAGCGCCTTGGGTAACCAAGCATAATGGTAAATATTATTACCAATATTCGGCGCCTGGTACGCAGTATAAGAGCTATGCCGATGGTTATTTTGTTTCTAATAATCCGCTTGGGCCATTTACTTACGCGCAAAGCAGCCCGTTTTCGGCTAAGCCAGAGGGCTTTATTACAGGTGCCGGCCATGCCGCCACATTTACCGATAAATATGGCAATTACTGGCGGGTGGTAACTATGGTGATCTCGGTAAAACACAGGTTTGAACGCAGATTGGGGTTAGTGCCGGTAACGTTTGACAAAAACGATAACATGGTTGCCCATACTGAATTTGCCGATTACCCGATGGTAATGCCCGATAATAAAATTAAAGATATCAGTGAGCTTTACCCCGGTTGGATGATGTTATCGTACAATAAAAAGGTCGAAGCCTCATCAAGCCTTGAAGCCAACCCACCGGAACTTTCCGTTAACGAAGAGATCCGCGATTACTGGAGCGCCAAAACAGGCGACAAAGGGGAGTGGTTGAGTGTCGATTTAGGGTCAGTATCCACTATAAAAGCGGTCCAGCTAAACTTTGCCGAAAACAATACCCAACTTTATGGCCGCGACGGTATAATGGCGCAGCAATATTTGTTGCAATATTCTGCCGATAAAAAGAATTGGGAAACACTGGTTGACAAAACTACTAATGAAGAGGATCTAACCCATCAATACCACGTATTTAAGATTCCTGTTAAGGCGCGTTACCTAAAAGTAACCAATTACCGCGTACCGGGCGGCACGTTTGCCGTTTCGGGTTTCCGGGTGTTTGGAACAGGTGTTATTCTAAAACCTGCTAAAGTAAACTCCGTTGAAATAGTAAGGGACGCCGTGGATACCCGCAACGTAAAACTACGCTGGAAAAAAGCGCTTAATGCCACAGGATACAACATTAGGTTCGGTGTGCAAAAGAACAATCTAAATAGGGTGTACCAGGTTTATAACGATACCGAACTAACCATCCGCAGTTTAAACAAAGATCAAAAATATTGGTTCGCGGTAGATGCTTTTGGAGAGAATGGGGTTACGAGGGGAGAGGTGAAGTAGTATATTAGATAATATTAAAGAGCTCGTCTACAGTATTAAATTTTTTACCATAGCCAGCCTTCAACTCTTCCATTGCGGCTATAGTGTTGGCATTAGGAATGTTTAGTTTCTTTACTTTAATAGTTATGCCTAATTCTTTCCGAAATTCTTTAAGCGGTCGGGTTTGCATACACAAAAATAATATTTATTAAATCAATTATAGTTCCTCTACCCGTGCTTTTTCTTCATGTTCATTTTAGCTTTTTGGCCCGAGCTAAAATTGTAGTTTTTATTGTTGGATGCCTTCTTTTCGTGGAACGCCGCGCCTACTTCCGGCTCGGTTGATTTTATCGACTGTTTAGTCGGTTTGGGTTTAGCGTCGTTTACAATAACCAAATCATCGGGTAGGGCAGCAGGCTGCATTCTTTTACCGGTGGCCTGCTCAATTTTTTTAATCTCGCTCAAATCTAAGTCGGTAGCAAACGTAAGAGCGATGGTTTCATCGTCGCCGGTAGTATTGGTAACGCGATTAATATAGGTTTCTTTCTCTTCTGGCAAATCAAAATGCACCAGGAAGGGGATACCCGAAAGGTCCGGTGTTTCTTCGGGTGCGTCAACTATTATTAATGCCCTTGCTTCAGCCTCAGCTTTAAATTCGGCTGTCGTTTTAAAACCTTTTACATCAAAAAATGGCGGGTTTAAATAACCAATTGCATCATTCATCCGGCGGTTAAGGCTTTGAAATACTTTTTCGGCTGTTGCCTGGTTGTTTACAAATATGGCGGCTTTGGTAAAAACCTCCTCATCATACATAAACAGGTTAAGCAGGTTTAGCTTGGTGGCAAAATTAGGTACGTTATATAATAATTGCTGATGTACCGCTAATGGCGTTTCCTCCAACGCTTCCACTTCAATTGTTGCCGCAAGTTGCATAAACGGGGCTAACACTTTTTCCAATTTGCTATGCATTACATCTGTAAATACCAAATGCTGGCATTTGCCAATACTGTTTGCCAACTCGGTAATAGGCAGCTGCATCCCTTTTTTTAGCATGCGGTCGGCATCATCAACAATAAATAAATCAACTTTATTTAAGTTAAGGGCCAGTTTCAGGTAAATGGCACGTGCGCGGTCGGGCGTAGCCACTACAATATCGGCACCATCGGCCAGGGCGTCCATTTGCGCTTCGGTACCCGGTGTAACGTAAAGGCCAACAATAGCTATAGCGGTATTTTTATTAAGGCGGTCAAATAATTCTATTACCGCCAGTACATCTTCTTTTTCGGGTACCAGTATTAATACCTTAGGTACGCCTTCGGGCGCGTAATTAAAGCGGTTAAGGGTACCTAAAACATAAGTAGTGGTTTTTCCAAAACCTTCGGGAGCAATGGCAATAATATCTTGTCCGCCGGTTATCCGGGTCAGGGTTTTTTGCTGAACTTCTTTTGGCGTATCATACCCCAGTTCGGTTACCGACCTTATTAATTGTTTATTCAGTTTTAACTTATCAAACCCTGCCATTGTATCGTATTAATTATTAAAACGCAAAATTACCTTTATAATCCCATAATCAGCAAATTTCTGTTGAAGAATGAAAAATGAGGGCATTTTACAGGTGCAACTATTTTTACTGCTCAACAAAACTTAACATAATTAAATATTAATTATTACTTTAGTTTTAAGTAATAATTACACACCCCTATGAAACTGTTGATTACCAAAGCCAATAGCTATGTTGTTGGGGTATTGATGTTTCTTTTCACATCCACCTGCATTTTACGTGCAGACGGGGCTGCTATAGTCAAAAATCCGTTTGATACACTTAAACAGGTTAGAAAGGAAAACCGTGCTGATGCTGCCACAGGTTTCTACAAAAAACACTACAGACGTATAGCAGAGGCACAGGCTATGAACTATCTGGATCAGCTTACCACAATTGCCCGCGGGTACGACGATAAGGTATTGGAGAGTGTTGTGTTTGACCTTAAGGCAGATTATTATGCCGTAAATAAACTGTTTAATAACTTAAGCATAAGTTACTACCAAAAAGCAATAACCTTCGCTAACGAGCATAACTTACCTTTACAAACCGCAATTTATCTGCATCATGAGGGTATGTTTTATTCTAATTTCAAACATAACACTACTGCGTGCCAGTATTTTTTAAAAGCGCAGGAAGAGTTTAAGAAGGTTGGATTTAAGAATGTGCCTAACATGAGCAGTTACTATGCCCAGGTTGCCGACTTTTATTATCACCTGGGCGACTATCATAACGCTATGATCCAATTACAGGAAGCGTTAAAATATAATATAGGTACCGCCCGCGAGAAGGTTAGTATTATAACTACGATAGGGCTGATTTATAGAAACTCCAATCAATATCAGCAAGCGCTTAATAATTTTAATAACGCGTTTAACATTGCCCTGCATAGCAGGGATACCGCATGGATGGGTATAGTAAAAGGTAATATTGGGTCGATATACTTTTTGCAGGGTGATTATGACAAAGCGTTACCTTATATACGAGCAGATTATAACCAGTCATTAAAATATGGTGAAAAAATTAATGCTACCATCGCATTGTTAAGATTGGCAAAAATAAACCTGGCAAATAATAAGATCGAAATGGGGTTAAAGCAACTGGCCATTGCCGAAACATTGATACGTAACAGCCCGGTGCCTGTTTTAAATTTAAGGGTTGACATCCTAGACCTTAAAGCACAGTATTATGATCAAATGGGCTTAGCCGCCAAAGCGCTCGATATTAAAAAAAAGTACCAATTAGCTAACGATAGTTTAGTGGCTCAAAATAACATTGCCGCCGTCGAGGTGGTTAAAATGCGGTACCTGATCAGTAAGCAACAGGCCGAAGAACGTAGGCTAAAAATGCAGGCAAATACCAAAGATGAACAACGTAATACGTTTTTTATTGTGGTTTTTTTGGTTATGGTAATTGCCATATGGTTATACAACAGGCAAGTATTGAAAATAAAAAAGGATAAACAGATCTTGTTATCCGAAAAACGCAGGGTAGATGAGGAGTTGAAATTTACCGAAATGAAATTAAATGCCTATACAGAAAATCTGCGGAAAAATAACGTGCTGATAGAAAGCTTTAAACAACAAATAGATCAACTTAAAAATAAAAATGCTGATGATGTAGTTGTGAAGCACCTTGAGGAATTAATGCAGGCACATATCATGACTGATGATAGCTGCGCCGAGTTTAAAAGGATATTCTTAAAAGTTTATCCCAACTTTTTTTTTGAAATAAAAAAAGCTTTCTTACATCTTTCAGAAACGGATATAAGGTTGTTAACCCTGGTTAAATTACAATGCAATAATAAAGAGATGGCAAACATGCTTGGGATAACTATAGAAGGTATCAAAAAAGCAAAACAGCGTCTCCGCAAAAAAATGCAGCTTGACGAGCAGGTCACTATTGAAGAAGCTATCTCAAATATTTAATTGCCCTGTATTAAATTTGTCCAGTTTTTGTACACTGTGTGCAATATATCCCGCTCGTTAAGTGGGGGTTAATTTTTAAGTAATTATTTTTTATCTAAATATTGCATTTTTAAGAAACAGTTGCTTTATAATTAACGTATAAGGTTCTTAATTATTAACATAATATCCCTAACGTTATGGCAATTTTTAAGGAAAGAAAAAAATGTAAAAAATGTGAATCGGGTGTACTGGATACCAGGGTACCCAGGGGCGTTTTAGCTAAGCTATTTCTTTTTTGGATCCCTTTAAAGCGCTACAGATGTAATGAATGCTGGAAAAAAAGTTACGTAATAGGTTCGGTATGGGTAGAAAAGAAACATAACCTGGTAACTGCGTAGCTACAATATCGGTACAGTTGTTGCTGTAATTAATGGAACTAAAAAACTATTATTATGAAAACGCAGGACATTAAAAACAATAACCACGGACAGGGCGGCACAACTGCCGACCGGGCATTTACCAATCAAAATGAAAAGTTAAAAGAAAGAGGCATCAGCAATGCTGGTGGTCAACGTTCTTTCCAGACATCAAGTAAAGATAGTATGCACAAGCCTGAACGAAGGAAACCTATTTTATAAGATAAAATGCCCCGGATAAGGGGCATTTTTGTTTAGTGATCTTTTACATTTCGTTATTAAAATTTAGGTTACAGGTATTTTAGGCATAATACATACTTTTGCAGGGATATGAAAAAAATACTCTTCGTTTGCTTAGTAGTGCTTACCGCGTGCCATTCAAAACCCAAAACTCCGTTCCAGGTAGTAAAATCAACCAAAATTAAGGACGGTGTAAAACTTGATGTGCAGGTAAAGAGCCGTATAAGCAAACAGGAAATGATAGACATAGCCTGTTACATAAAAAGTGATAGCTCCGACTATAAAAACCTACAGGTAGATTACATACTGCCCGGCAATAATTACGAAAATAAAGGTGGCATTTCTGTATATGCTACCGCTGCATATCATGATCAAGCCGTAGTTAACCCGGCTGATACCGTAAAAGATAATGACAATGACCTGCTAAGTTTTGAGTTTATTGGTTTTACAGCGGTACAGGCAAAAGAGCTGTTAGCCATGAATCCAAAAGAACTGACCGGCAAACACCTGATAGGTAAATTTATAGATGATGCTACTAAAACTATTACCATTATTTGCGAGGACAAACAAGAGGATAACCAACTGTACATTTTAGAGCTGGATGCTGTAGGTAACGTAGTATCGGCTATTGCGCCTATGGAAGTAACATCAAAAGGCATCAAGAAAATGGTGGTTAGCCAGCAAGGCGATTATATGGTTTTAAAGGATAGCATACTAACCCTATACAGCAGCACAGACTACGATAAGCCTTTTAGGAGCATTAAGCAGGTATTATAAACCAAATTATTTTGATGCAGGCTTTACGGGGGCAGGCTTTGCTACCGGCACGATTTTGTTCATGGCAAAACGTTTGCTTATAACTTCCAGTTGCTCATCATTCAAATTCGAGGTTGCTTTTAAAACTTTGGCAAAATAAGCCACTTCGTTTTCCTGAGCAGGACAGCCTACGCTTTCGCCGGGCGTATCTAATGAAGCGCCTGCCGGGCGTATCTGGCTATCAGCTAATAATTTGCATTTGGCATCTAATATTACCCAAAATGGAAGGCCGCTTTTTTCGCCCTTATACGTTTTTAATACATCCAACGAGCCAGGGTTTTCCAAATTAGCTTTGGCTGGTTGCTCCAATACATCTAAATGTGCTATTACGTAGTTATCATCAAATAGCTTTTTACAGGTCGGGTCACTAATACTGGCATCCATTTTTTTGCACCAGCCGCACCAAGAGGCATGGAACATTAGCAATACCTTTTTATTTTCTTTTTTTGCCTGAGCGTATGCTTGTTTCAGTACAACATCACTGGCAGGCAATGCTTCTTGTGCGAATGCTTTAATACCCAAAAGTATAATGGCGAGTAATAAAAAATGCTTTTTCATGGTTTGTTTGTTTAATGCAATGTACAAATTATAATTATTTCAAAACCACTTGTGCTGTATTACGGCTACTCTGCTCCAGAAAAATAGTTTTTCCTTCTGTTAAATCCCTTACCGCGTTACCTGTATAATGCCTCACGGTTATTAAAGTTAAGCCGCTGTTATACCTGGCTTTATAAACCGAATTTAGATTCTCTAATAACCCATTAAAATACTCCTCTTTATAATCAAAGCAAACGCTAAAACTCAGGGCCGATGTTTGCATAACGTTTACTTTAACCCGGCTTTTGGCAAATCTGCCCAGGATATCGCTCAGGTGATCTTCGGATATAAACGAGTAATCTTTAGTTGATATAGAAAGCAATACCTGGTTCTGCTTAATAATGATAACCGGCTTTGAAAATACGTTAGCAGCATTTTCTTTAATTACGGTACCGGATGCGGCAGGATCATTAAATGGTTTTACCAGCAAGGGTATCTTAGCGTTTTGCAGTGGCTTTATAGTTTTAGGGTGAATAACCGTAGCGCCGTAATAGGTCATTTCAATAGCTTCAGTATAGTTTAGCTCATCAAATTTTACGGTATCAGCAAACAGTTTAGGGTCGGCGTTTAAAATACCGGGCACATCTTTCCAGGTAGTGACAGATTCGGCACCCAAACAAGCCGCGAATATCGAAGCCGTATAATCAGATCCTTCACGGCCCAGCGTTGTTGTGAAATTCTCAGACGTTCCGCCGAGAAAGCCCTGGGTAACCACAATACTGCGTGCTAATTGCGAAGGCAGGCTTAGCGTTATGCTGCCGCGGGTTTTGTCCCATTGTACTACGCCTTCGCGGTAAGTGTTGTCGGTATGGATATAGCCCCGCACATCCAGCCATTGGCTTTTAAGGCCGGCTTTGTTTAAATAAGCGGCAATTATGCGGGTAGATACCAATTCGCCGACCGATACGATCTGGTCATATATAAAATCAAAATCATCATGCGGTTCATCCTCTATCATCCAGTCTATCTCCACAAAAGTATTCGCAACCTCATCAAACACAGCGTCGTTGCTGTCAAATAGCCCGGCTAATATATCGTAATGATATTGTTTAATGCCTTCGTAAATATCCTGCATATCATCGGTTTGGTCTACGTAGGCTTTGGTCAATTTCTCTAAAGCGTTGGTAGTTTTACCCATTGCCGATACCACTATAAGTAACTGCTCACTTTTATATTTTTCAACCACCTTAATTAGGTTGATGATACCTTCCGCATCCTTAACCGATGCACCTCCGAATTTAAAAACAAGCATTTATTTAAGATATTGAGTGATGACCGTATTAGGTTTGAGTAATGTTTTGATCTTAGCGTAGGGGATAAACAACTCTGTTTGCCCGGCAGCATAAGGTTTTATTTCGTATTGATTGTACAGGAATTTTAAGCCTAATGGGGTGATAACGAAATTGTTGTTAAGCGCGAATTTACTGTCTTTAAAAAAATAATCGTCCGCCAGCGAAGCGGTATCGGTTAGCTTTTCCTGTTTTCTAAAAATAGTATCAGCAATCGCGGTCAATTTCACCTTGTAATTATCGGCAAAAATCTCGCCCAGGCCTATGCTTTTTTGAGCTTTGGTATTCCAGTTAATAAACGTAGTGATCGAACTGCCATGCGCACCGCCCTGAAATTTGTACCCGCTTATTTCTAATGTAGTTAAACTCGAGTCCTGTCTTAATATTTTGGCGCGGCTGGCCAGCGTAAAAAACATTACCGATCTTTTATCCCGTTTTTTAAATGCAGTGTAAGCCGATAGGAAATGCTCCACATATTCCTTCAGTTCAATTCCCGGTTCGTCAGCGCCAAATAGGTTTATCAGCGTAGCACCAACAGTATCGTTTAAATTTGCCTGCCCTTCAAATATGGGGTAGTTAATTTTCACTACTGTACAACCGCTATCCGGCTTATTCTCGCAATCTGCCGCACGTTCTTTAATCGCTTTATAAGTATAGGTTAACGTATCTGTTGTAATATCGGCCTTTACGTTATTGTGTTCACCCCATTGGCACGAGCTTAACCCTAATATTCCCCCTAAAAACAACAGATATCCAATCTTCATACTTAATAATTTAATAACTGTTCGCGGGATAATGAAGCATTTAACCAGCCAGCCTCGATAGCTGCATTGTATTTAGCATAAAAGTTTAATGCCGGTTCGTTCCAGTCCAATACCTGCCATACCATACCACTAAAACCTAATTCTTTGGCTTCTATTATAAGCTGGTCGAATAATAATTTACCAATTCCGCGGCCGCGCATGGGCTCGGTAACAATAAAATCTTCCAAATACATACGGCAACCTTTCCAGGTAGAGAAGCGGACATAGTACAGCGCAAATCCAACCACCAAACCGCCAGCCTCGGCAACATAAGCTTTCCATACCGGTTTGTCACCAAATCCGGCGGCTTCAAATTCTTCTATGGTTACGGTTACTTCCTGCGGGGCCTTTTCATACAGGGCCAGCTCATTAACCAGTTCTAACAGGCGGATGCAATCTTCTTTTACGGCTACTCTTAAATTAATATTCGTCATTGTGTCATTAGTCATTAGGTTATTTGTTTAGGTTGGAAATAATTAAATCTGAAATTGCCTAATTATTGTTCCAATGCTTAATAACCCTGTCGCCAAAAATAGTGCTGCCTACGCGGATCATATTGCTGCCTTGCTCAATAGCTATTTCATAGTCTGACGACATACCCATCGATATTACATCAAAGCTTTCTTCCTTCCTAAAAAAACTTTGTTTAATACCATCAAAAAACGTTTTCAATTCCTGGAACTCGTCCTTCAATTGCTTCTCTTTATCGGTATTGGTAGCAATCCCCATTAAGCCGCGGATGCGAATGTTTTTTAACGTGGTAAACTCATCGCTTCGCAATAATTCTATCGCTTCGTCAAAGCCCAGGCCAAACTTGGTTTCTTCGTCGGCAATATAAATTTGCAGCAGGCAATCAATTACACGCTTATTCTTTTCGGCTTGTTTGTTTATTTCCTGCAATAGCTTTAGGCTATCAACCGACTGGATCATGCTGATAAAAGGGGCAATG
This sequence comes from Mucilaginibacter sp. UYCu711, assembly GCF_050433825.1. Taxonomy (NCBI): domain Bacteria; kingdom Pseudomonadati; phylum Bacteroidota; class Sphingobacteriia; order Sphingobacteriales; family Sphingobacteriaceae; genus Mucilaginibacter; species Mucilaginibacter sp. UYCu711. Next base: position 665,635 of record NZ_JBNPWM010000001.1, read on the forward strand.
TATTTTACCTTGTTGCTTTGCAGGTGCCCAATCTGGTGCCATTCAATGTCTTTAGGCAACTGTTCATGCTTCTCTACCATTTCCTGTACAGTGTTTTCGCCAAACAAACGCTGGCCGGCATCGTAGGCTTCCTGTATATCGGCAACCGGTTTTGTTTTTGATACTGCTATTAATGATACTTTTTTAAGTATAGTTTCGTTTTTTAAGCTTTTGATATTATCTGCAATGCTCATTTATCCGTAATTTTGACTTCAATTAAACCGCTAAATTACAGAATGCGTAAACATATCTCCTTGTTTTTTTCAGCTTTGCTATTTTTATATGCCTGTAAAGGCGGCGGCGATGCTTCGGGTGTTATAGACCGCGATGAAATGGTGAACCTTTTGGTAGATGTTCATATAGTTGACGGTAGCCTGTCTATGCAACCCAATGTCGATAGCCTGTATAAAGTTGGTACCGGCAGATACCTGTTGGTATTTAAACAACATCAGACGGATTCGGCACAATTTAAAAGGAGTATGAAATATTACGCCACGCAGCCCGAAACAATGCTGAAAATTTATGACGACGTAAATAAAAAGTTGCAGGCTAAAAACGATTCGTTAGCTATGATAATTTTGAAAGACCAGCAACGGGTTGTCAAAGATCAGGCAAAAGCTTCAAAACAACTGCAGACGATAAATGAAAAAAAGGAAAAAGCCAGGCAAGACTCCCTGCTGAAAATGATAAAAGACCATGAGCAGAAAATAATGAAGGAGAATACGAGAAAATTTAAGCTGGATTCTATCAAAAGATCAAAAGCAATTAAGCCTAAACACAATAAAAAGTTAGTATAAATGCTTTACCCTGAGAATACTATTGATAAGCTGGGATTTACCGAGGTAAAGGAATTAATAAAAGCGCACTGCCTGAGTGTTATGGGTCAGCAAATGGTTGAGAAGATCCAGGTAATGAGTAATTACGATAACATCAGCAAGTTTTTAAGCCAGGCGCACGAGTTTAAAAACATCCTGCAAAACGATGCCGCCTTGCCTATTCAGCATTTTTTTGATATTAAGGCGCTGGCCAACAAGGCCCGGCTTGAAGGCGCATTTTTAACCGAGGAAGAGTTTTACCAGGTTTTAGCGTCGTTAAATACGGTTTTTGCGGTTATAGCTTATTTTAATGAGCGCGAGGGCCAGTATCCAAATCTGGAAGCCTTGTTTGAGCATTTACCTATCGAAAAGGCCATAATCCGGAAGATAGAACAGGTGATTGATGCAAAGGGTAAGATAAAACCAAACGCATCGCGCGAGCTGGCCGATATTTCGACAGGCATAGCTAAGGCCGAACAAGAGGCCCGGAGAAAAATAGACCAGGTCTTTAAAAGCGCATCAGGTAACGGCTGGACTGCAGACGGCTCATTAACCGTTCGCGACGGGCGCTTATGTATCCCCTTACTGGCCGAAAATAAGCGTAAGCTAAAAGGCTTTATTCATGATGAGTCTGCATCGGGTCAAACCGTTTACATGGAGCCTGAGGAAGTTTTTACGCTGAATAACAAGATCCGCGACCTTGAGTTTGAACGCCGCCGCGAGATCATTAAAATACTAACCGCCTTAACAGACGAATTAAGGCCGTATGTGCCACTTTTATTATCATATCATAGCTTACTTACCAAACTGGATTTTGTGCGTGCCAAGGCGCTGTTTGCCATTGATATTGAAGGCGAATTGCCGCAGGTGGTAAACGAAGCAAGGTTAAAGCTGGTAAACGCCCGGCATCCGCTGCTGTTCCTCAATTTTAAGAAAGAGCATAAAACTGTAGTGCCGCTTAACCTGCAGATAGATGACCGTACAAGGGTTGTTGTGGTATCGGGCCCTAACGCAGGCGGTAAGTCGGTATGTATGAAAACGGTTGGTTTGCTTCAGCTGATGGTGCAGGCCGGTTTATTGATCCCGGCAGATGAGGCAAGCGTGGTGGGGGTGTTTAAACAGTTTTTTGTTGATATAGGCGATGACCAATCTATCGAGAGCGATTTAAGTACCTATAGCGCGCATCTATCCAAAATGAAAAATTTTGTGGAGAATGCCAATGCCAAATCATTAATACTGATAGACGAATTTGGTACCGGTACCGACCCGCAATTTGGCGGACCGATAGCCGAAGCGGTATTGGAATCACTGAACCATAAAAAGGTTAAGGGGATGGTGACCACCCACTACAGTAACCTTAAAATATTTGCGGGCAATACCGAAGGGATAGAAAACGCGTCGATGTTGTTTAATAACGTGGAAATGAAGCCGCTTTACATGCTGGAAGTTGGTAAGCCGGGCAGCTCGTACGCGTTTGAGATCGCCCAGAAAATAGGCCTGCCGCAAAACGTGTTGAACCTCGCCAAAAACAAGATTAGCGCCGGGCAAAAAAACGTGGATACGCTGTTAGTTGGATTAGAGCGCGAGAAGAAAGAGATATTGGATACCCGCGTAAAACTGGAGAAACAGCAACGCCAGGTGAATGCTTTGTTAACCGAAAATGAGCAGCTGAAAAGCTATCTCGAAGAAAATAAAAAAGTGCTGATCCGCGAAGCTAAGGATGAAGCTAAAAACATTATCCTTAATGCCAATAAGCTGGTGGAAAACACCATTGCCGAAATTAAAAGCAGTAACGCCGATAAGGAAAAAACAAAGGACCTACGCGAAAATTTGAATCGCGAACTGCAAAAGAATACGGCTAAACCTGTGGTGGCAAAAGCAGCCGCAACTGACGAAGAAATTAAGGTAGGCGATTGGGTTAAATTAGCCGACTCTGAAACCACCGGGCAGGTGATAGAGCTGATAAAAGATAACGTGATCATAGCCATTGGCGATTTGCGTACCGTGGCTAAACGTAAACGGGTGCAAAAGGTGGCAAAATCTGTTGTGCCTAAGGAAGTGCGGCGCAGCATGAACAGCCATACCGGCGACATTGCAAGCTTTAGCCCTGAGATAGATGTACGCGGAATGCGTACCGAGGATGCGTTAGGTGCTATAGAGCGCTTGTTTGACCGTGCCTTGATGATGGGCTTTGGCAACCTGAAGATCCTGCATGGTAAAGGCGACGGAATCTTGCGTAAAATGATCCGCCAGTATCTTAAAAAGTACGACCAGGTAGACCGTATGGAAGATGAGCATATGGACAGGGGCGGAGATGGTATTACGTATGTATATTTGAAGTAATAAATAGACTTACGAAGCTTCAAACTTCGTAAGCCTTCGAAATTTTATTCGCCTACCTTTGGGTGATCGGCGGGTCATTAGGCGCGGGCCCGTTAGGCTCGGCATTACTTTGTCCATCATTATCCGCTGTGCCTTCTTCATAAGTATGGGTAGGCTCCGTTTCCTTTTCATCGTCGTCTGATTTCCCGCTTTGTGCTTTTTCGTAATCGGGCTTGCCTTCCTGATCCACCGGCTTAAAATTATTACTCTCTGTATGCTCCTCGGCAGGTTGCGTGCGGCGGAAGTATTGGTTGCTGTACCCGGCATTTTGCGATGGATTGTTTTTATCATCGCCGGCCGGCGTAACATTATTTGATCCAAAGTTCTGGCCGCCCATTGGCTGGCCTTCTGTCACCGGTTTTGTTTCTTCATTATTGTCTAACATAATCTTGTTTTATTGGTTGTTGTATAATAGTAATGCACAGGCTTTATAATTGTTTTTCTGTGCCAATGGATTTGTTATTTTTACCGATACCAATTATAAGTAATGAACAAAGTTTTTAATAACGCGGATGAAGCTATCCGCGACATAGCCGACGGCGCAATCCTGCTGGTGGGCGGTTTTGGCCTTTGCGGCCTGCCCGAAAACTGCATAGCCGCGCTGGTTAAAAAAGGTGTAAATAACCTTACCTGCATATCAAATAATGCCGGGGTAGATGATTTTGGCATAGGCCTGATGCTGAAACAGCGCCAGGTTAAAAAAATGATCTCATCGTATGTTGGCGAGAACGCCGAGTTTGAGCGCCAGCTGCTAAGCGGCGAACTTGAAGTTGAGCTGATACCACAAGGCACGTTAGCCACCCGCTGCATGGCAGCCGGCTACGGTATGCCTGCCATATTTACGCCCGCCGGCATAGGCACGGAAGTAGCCATTGGGAAAGAAATACGAAACTTTAACGGTAAAGACTACCTGATGGAAATGGCATTTGATGCCGACTTTGCGATAGTAAAAGCCTGGAAGGGCGATAGTATGGGTAACCTGGTTTACCGGTCGACCGCCCGTAACTTTAACCCAGTTATGGCAATGGCCGGTAAAGTAACCATTGCCGAAGTTGAAGAGCTGATAGAACCCGGCGAACTTGATCCGGATCATATCCATACACCGGGGATTTACGTGCATAGGATATTTCAGGGCACAAACTATGAAAAGAGAATAGAGCAACGCACGGTACGCAGTAAACAATAACGTTGTCATCCTGAGCGATAGTGAAGGATGACAAAAAAGAACTTCATTATGCTTGACAAAACAGGAATTGCGAAACGAATCGCCAAGGAAATAAAAGACGGTTATTACGTAAACTTAGGTATAGGTATACCTACGCTGGTGGCTAATTATATTCCGGCGCATATTGACGTGGTATTGCAATCAGAGAACGGCTTATTAGGTATGGGGCCTTTCCCGTTTGAGGGTGAGGAAGATGCTGACGTGATAAACGCGGGTAAGCAAACCATTACCATGTTGCCGGGCTCGGCGATATTTGATTCGGCTATGAGTTTTGGGATGATAAGGGCACGTAAAGTTAACCTTACTATATTGGGTGCTATGGAGGTGTCAGAGAACGGCGATATCGCCAACTGGAAGATCCCCGGTAAAATGGTAAAGGGGATGGGCGGCGCAATGGACCTGGTAGCATCGGCAGAGAACATCATCGTAGCCATGCAGCACGTAAACAAAGCAGGCGAATCAAAGCTGCTGCCGCAATGTACCTTACCGCTAACCGGCATCAACTGCGTTAAAAAGATAGTAACCGAACTGGCTGTGCTGGATGTATTGCCCGGCGGCGGCTTTAAATTATTAGAACGCGCACCAGGTGTAAGTGTGGAAGAAATAAAGAGTGCGACAGGGGGTAAGCTGATTATTGAGGGCGAGATCCCGGAGATGGATTTTAACTAAGTATCTTTTCTCTCAACTCTGTCGAGATCTCATCAGTGATAGCCTGAATATTTTCGGCAGTATTGGTGTTGTTGATGATGATCTTGTGGCAGCCATCTTTATAAGGAAGCAAAAATTCATTGTAAGCCGGAACAACATGTTGTTCCCATTTATACATTACATCATCATGCGAGTACCCACGTTCGTTTAGATCGCGTTTTAAGCGCCGCTGTAAGGCCGTTTCCCCGTCAGCCTCTAAGAATATGCGCATATCCAAAAGCTCGTCTATCGCCTTAAAATGGAATATAAACAGCCCCTCGACAATTAAAATAGGTGCCGGTTTAATCTCCAGCATTTTAGGCTCTATGTTGGGGTTGTTAAATGTGTATTCCTTTTTATAGATAACCTGGCCGTCTATCAGCTTATAAATATCATTTTCAAACTGTTCGTTATCGATGGTAGAGGGGAGATCGAAGTTATAATGCTTGTTTTCCTCAGGTGTCATGTTATGTGCCACGGGGAAATAATAATCATCCTGCGATACCAGGCACACCTCATCAGCCGAAAAATGATCTAAGAAACGATTTAAAAAAAACGTTTTACCCGAGCCGCTTCCGCCGGCAATACCAATAATATAAGATCTATTCATTAGGAGGCGTACCGTAGCTAATGGTTACATGGATCCGTTTATCTAAAGCGCCTATTGATTCGGCTACATTTTTAGTCATGATCAAAATTACATCTTTTGTGGTTTCGTTGTCGCTAAAGCGGCCAACAACTTTTGCAAAAGTTGTACGATTGCTCATTGGGTTAGTGATTTTTATTACCGTGCCTATTGGCGCGGTGCGGTGCAATACCAGTTTTTTTGCCGGGTCCAGGCTGGTATCATCGATCCAGGTGGCAACGCCTTTCTCGTTTTTCTCGAACAAGCCATAACGGTTAGCGTTTAATTTACGCTCGGCGCTATCAATACCATTAGTAGGTGGATTAGTTGAATCTCGCGTAGCAACAACCGGGGGTGTTACAACAGGAGCAGGTACATCAGCAGTGCCTGATTTTACCTGCAATACCTGGCCGGGGCTAACGGTTGTTGATGTTAAGTTGTTTAGTTTAGTAATATCTTCAACAGTCGAATTAAAGCGTTTGGCTATAGCATAAAGCGTTTCGCCGGCCGATACTTTATAAGTTTGTGTAGCACCGCTTGTATTTGCTGCAGATTGCGTTGGTGTGACAGGTTGTTGTTGTGTTGCAACAGCCGGTGGAGGAGGGGTAAGAATTACCTGGACTTGTTTTTTCCCAACATTTGGTTTTGTTGTTTCTACAAATGACCTGTCAGTAGGTACTTTAATAATGCCGCCTATTTTTAAAGGCGCGTTGTTATTAAACTTGATGATATCGCCGGGTTTAACATCGTAACGGCGGCCTATAGAATAGTAGTTATCTTTTGGGTCCAGTTTGTGTAATATCACTTTTTTTCCATCCAGATTTTCAACCCCTACGGAATCTATTAGTCTGTTTTTGGCAAGAAGGGAGGAAGAAGCGGTTAGGAGGGATGTTAGTAACAATAAAGTTTTTAATTTCATAATAAATTCTTATTCAGTAATTTATAGGTTTAAAACCTTTAACTCTGATTTGTTTTTTATATAAATTAGCGAGTTTTTATACAGGATAAACGACTCGGGTTGCATTTTTTGTATATCGGCACTTAATAAATCTTCATAAACAAGGTTGGCTCCTTCCATTATATACAGATGTTGCTGCAGCTGCCCTGCTTTTAAAGTGTGCAAAGATACTATTCTGAAATTATTGTGATCAACGTAATGTATAATGTTTCCGTAAGGCGTGGCAGGCAACGGCCAGTGCGGCTGATCAAGAGTCGTGATTTGTGGAGCGATAATAAAATTTTCAACCTCGGTATCAATGGTTTGCTCAAATTGCCGAAGCATCGCCCCGGTCTTAACATCAACCAAAAATAATTTTTTAGGTTGTAGCTGGATATTGAACAATACAGGGCCATTAACAGAAATATGATCGAACGCGTAAGTATAATTGCTCCAACTAACCTCACCATTGGAATTAATAGCAGTAATCCCTTTATGCGTAGGTGTGTTTTCTGATTGATAATTATGCAACAACAACATACCGTCATAGGCTGTTTCCATGCCGGTTAACCATCTTTCGGGCGTAGTATAGTTGGTAAAGTTGGTTAGCCCGGTGGTAAGGCTTAACGACGAGAAAGAAACCTGCTTATCCGCAGTTCTTATTTCAAGGAAAATAGTATTGCTTAAACTATCAATTTCCATTCGCCAGATCACCCCGGAAAACTGTTGATTGATGGAAGGTAATAACATAGTCATAAAGGATACAAATATGCTATTATTATCAAAAGGAGTGGTAAATTTACTCAACAAAAAGCATTTGAATGCTTATTAATCACTCACAACAATAATTACCATGAACGCAAAAGAAATAAGCCTTAAAGAAGGTAAAGTAAAACCGGTGGTCGATCATTTAAATGATCTGTTGGCCAATTACCACATCCACTATCAAAAATTAAGGGGATGCCATTGGAACGTTAAAGGCAAAAGCTTTTTTACCTTACACATAAAATTTGAAGAACTATATACCCAGGCATTGTTAACTATTGATGAGCTTGCCGAAAGGATACTAACCTTAGGCAAACCGCCTTACAGCACTTTCGACGACTATATCAAAACATCAACCCTAAAAGAAATTGATACCATTGGTTTGAAAGACACTGCCATGGTAAAAGCTATCATTGACGATATGGCTAAGCTTATTGAAATGGAACGCGAGCTGTTAACTATAACCAGTGATGCCGGCGACGATGGTACCAACGATATGATAAACCGGTTTATGCAATTTAAAGAAAAGAATACGTGGATGTTGCGGTCGTTTGTTAACGAGGACTAATAGCCTCCTCTAAATCTCCCTCGGAAGGGGGAAATTTAGAGGAAATTTAAAGCCCTCCCTACCGGGGAGGGTTTGGGTGGGGCCGATTAATATCTAAACCCAAAAGTTAAAAAGAAATTGTTGTTGGTTTGATTAATGCTGGCAACAGGGTTACTTGGTAAATTAAGATTATAAGGTAATTCTGTTCTTGACCCCGTAATATGCATATAAGCCGCGTCAACATAATAGCTGCCCAGGCGGTAACCAAGCCCGGCTGTAGTAGTTTTTGTATCTGTACCGCCGGTTTTTAATGGGCTGGGTTGTATTCCGTAGCCTCCGCGCAAAGCAACAGGGCCTAACTTTACTTCGGCGCCGGCACGTATATTAACGGCTGATTTGTAAGTAGTTTTAATAATGTCGTTATCGTAAGAGTTAGTATAATAATCATTATTGTTTAGACGTGTGCCGCTATAGTCAACATATTCAACATCACCGGTTATAAAGCCATATTGCCCCATAAATACGGACACGCCGCCTGCCGCTTTAAATGGTGTACGCATGGTATAAGTTAAGGGGTATTCAATAGGGCCATTTGCATAGCTGCTGCCATTGCTTAACCTATTTGTCAGTCCCTCGCTAAATGAATCGTCGATAGTTAAAAAAGTAGGGGTGGTAATAACCGCACCCAAGCGTACAGCTTCAACCACCTTATATATAACACCAAATTTCATATTAAAACCTTCGCCCTTGGTTGTTTGGTATTGCGAATAGGTTGAATTAAAGCCACGGTCTGCAGGCAACGCGCCTTCAGTTATACTTGCCGTGCCTGTTTCATTAAACGTTTTGGTTGAATTATAGCGCAGGCTTGCAATGCCAAGGCCAAATCCCAGGTATAATTTATTGCTGTAATTTGCGCCTACAGATATATCAGAGCCGCTTTGCCCGCCGGTTCTGTTGATATAGCCGGTTTGCTGTACACCAAGATAGGAGTTACTTGCATACTTAAAACCAGTCCCTGATGCAAATGCGCTGATTAGTTTCTGGTCATACGCCCAGCTTTGTAACGTGCCCTGGTCTGTACCCTCGGCATTTGCCAGGTTAGCGTAATAATCATTGATGGAGTTATTGCTGTTTTTGCCGCCGTAGTTAACACGCTCGTCAAAATTATTTGTGCGATTATAATTAATACCCACATTCAGGCTTACCCAACCCTTAGTTTTTTCGTTCCCGCTGGGGGTGTTTAACCTGCTATAAAATACGAAGCCGGCGTTATTCATGTTTGGATTTCCCTTGGTAGCTGTAGCCGATTGGCCCAAATAACCCGCGTTACTGGTATGGCTGTCAAACTCGGGCGTTAAACTTGCTTCCGACCGGGTAAAATAGCCCAGGCCGGCAGGGTTACCGCTGATCGAGGTCAGGTCGCCACCTATAGCAGTATTGGCATTGCCAATTGCTTTTATGCGCGATGTTGAGCCTGGTTGGCCGGTCGAAAAACGTATGGCATCCTTTGCGTATTGGGCAAAGCTGCTCTTGCTAACTGCCAACAAGGCAATTACAAATAGTATATGTTTAGGTTTCATAGGTATATAGATTATGGCCTTACTGGTCTGCCGCCGCCGCCGCTGCTGCTACTGCTTCCGCTGTTTGAACTGCCTGAATTACTTGGGGGCGGAGATGACTGAACAGGTGCCGCACGTTCAATATTTGGTTGTTGTACAACCGGCCTTGGATTTTCGCTTGCCGGGCGTACATAAGGTGTGTTAGCTGTATTGTTTGATGTCGAACCAACCGGTGTTACCGCGTTTGTGCCGGGGCGACCCGGGTAAACGGCATTGGTACCACCTGGCCTGCTGCCCGAATATAAGCCACCGCCTGCCGGTGCGCCGTTTGCCCTGACGAATCTTGGGCCGGTAGTAGTGCCGGAGTTTGAGCCCGGATTATTTGCAATATATCTGCTTAACGGATAGGCAGCGTTAGCCGGAGTAAATGCTAAACCTGTACCACCGCCTCCATTACCCCAACCGGAATATCCTCTGCCGTGATGCCTGCTGCCCCCGCCGTATATGTAGCTTGAATAGGCATTGCCATAACCATAATTGTCATATCCGCCGTAATAGCCAAAGCCAAAATCAAATGCAACGTAGGTGCCAAAATCGTAGTATGGATTATAGCCGTAATCATAAGCTGATACTGCCGGAGTGTAATAACTATAAGGTACGTAGCTATAATAATCATCCTGGTAAGCAAATGGCGAGTAATAGCCAAAACGGTTTATCCGCGATTCATAATCACCATAATAGTAATAGTCATCATTACGTACGTTGCTGGCTTGCTGTTGATTATATTGGGCGACGTAATCAAATTGGTCGCCGGCTTTTGCTTTGGTGAAATAAACATCGTCACCCATGTCTTCTGATTTGGACAGCTTGTCCATGGTTGAGCAGGAACTCAATGCGATGGCACTGATCAAAAATATTCCCGTAAACAGGTTCCTTTTCATTTTTAGGCTTGGTTTTGAAGTTTAGACTATTATTTACGGCGATGGTTTAATTTGACGTTAATAACGTATAAATTTATAAATTTGACCACAAAAATAAGCAATTAAACAGTTAAAAGCTATTCTATAAAACAATGAGTAAAGGCGTTATTAGTAAAGATGAAGATTATTCGCAATGGTATAATGACCTGGTTATAAAAGCCGATATGGCTGAGTATTCGCCGGTTAGGGGTTGTATGATCATTAAACCCTATGGTTATTCTATCTGGGAGAAAATGCAGGCCGTGTTAGACAAAATGTTTAAAGACACCGGGCACAGCAATGCTTATTTCCCGCTGCTTATCCCCAAATCTTTCTTCTCTAAAGAAGCCAGCCACGTTGAGGGCTTTGCCAAAGAGTGCGCTGTGGTTACCCATTACCGTTTAAAAAACGATGGTAACGGTAATATCATTGTTGATGAAGATGCCAAGCTGGAAGAAGAATTAATCATCCGCCCAACGTCTGAAACCATTATCTGGAACACCTACCGCGGCTGGATCCAATCATATCGCGACCTGCCGATATTGGTTAACCAATGGGCCAACGTAATGCGCTGGGAAATGCGTACCCGATTGTTTTTACGCACCAGCGAGTTTTTATGGCAGGAGGGGCACACTGCCCACGCAACAGCCGAAGAAGCCGTAGCCGAGACCGAACAAATGTTAGCCGTGTATGCTGACTTTGCGGAGAACTTCATGGCATTACCGGTAGTACAAGGCCGCAAAACTGCTAACGAGCGTTTTGCAGGCGCCCTGGATACCTACTGCATTGAAGCTTTAATGCAGGATGGTAAAGCGTTACAGGCAGGTACCTCGCACTTTTTAGGGCAGAACTTTGCCAAGGCGTTTGATGTTAAATTTACTACTAAAGAAAATAAACAAGATTATGTTTGGGCAACTTCATGGGGTGTTTCAACCCGTTTGATAGGCGCGTTGATCATGGCTCATTCTGACGATGCCGGCCTGGTATTGCCACCAAAACTGGCGCCTATACAAGTTGTTGTTGTGCCGATATACAAGCATGATGAAGAACTGGAGAACATAACTGCTTATGTAAATGAACTGTCTAAAGCATTGAAAACTAAGGATATATCAGTTAAGTTTGATAAGCGCGATACCCATCGCCCGGGTGCTAAATTTGCTGAGTACGAATTGAAAGGTGTACCGGTACGCGTTGCTATAGGCAGTCGCGATATGCAAAACGGAACAGTTGAATTGGCCCGTCGTGATACCAAAACCAAGGAAACTGTTAACCAGGAAGGACTGGCTGAGCATATAGAAAAGTTGTTGGAAGAAATTCAAACCAACATCTACCAAAAAGCCGCTGACTTCCGTACAGAAAACACCACCGAGGTTGATACATACGAAGATTTTAAACGTTTATTAGACGAAAAACCAGGCTTCCTGTCTGCACATTGGGATGGTACATCAGAAACCGAACAAAAAATAAAAGACGAAACCAAGGCTACTATCCGTTGTATTCCTTTGAATAATAAGCAGGAAGAAGGTAAATGTATTTTGACGGGGAAACCGTCGACGCAGAGAGTGCTGTTTGCACGGGCATACTAAAGTTGCAGGTTGTATGTTATAAGTTGTAAGTTACAATTTGCATACAACCTGCAACTCATAACATACAACCAAAGAATGAAATTCGCAACAAAAGCTATACACGCGGGACAAGAGCCCGATCCATCAACCGGCGCGGTGATGACGCCAATATACCAGACATCAACCTACTGGCAAAAATCGCCGGGCGATCACCAGGGGTTTGAATATTCGCGCGGTACAAACCCTACACGTAAAGCGTTGGAAGGTTGTTTGGCTGCATTAGAGAATGCCAAATTCGGCCTTGCCTTTTCAAGCGGGATGGGTGCTACCGATGCGGTAATGAAATTACTATTACCTGGTGATGAGGTGATTACCGGTAACGACCTGTACGGTGGCTCGTACCGTATGTTCACAAAAATTTTTGCCAACTACGGTATCAAGTTTCACTTCCTTGATCTTTCAAATCCGGAGATCATCCGTGAATATACCAACGCAAACACCAAACTGATCTGGATAGAAACACCAACTAACCCGACGATGCAGATCGTCGATATTGCGGCGGTAACTAAAATTGGTCAAGAAAAAGGTTTGCTTACGGTCGTTGATAATACTTTTGCCTCGCCATACCTGCAAAACCCTATCGACCTGGGTGCTGATATCGTGATGCATTCTGTAACCAAATATATCGGCGGGCACAGCGATGTGGTAATGGGCGCTTTAATGCTGAACGACGAGGACCTGTATAAACGCCTATGGTTCATCTATAACTCGTGTGGTGCTACTCCGGGCCCTATGGATAGTTTCCTGGTGTTACGTGGCATTAAAACGCTGCATCTGCGCATGAAAGCGCATTGCGAGAACGGGCGTATAATAGCTGAATTCCTTAAAACGCATCCAAAAGTCGACAAGATCTACTGGCCGGGCTTTACCGATCATCCTAACCACGAAGTGGCCAAAAAGCAAATGCGCGATTTTGGCGGGATGATATCTATTACGTTAAAAGGCGCCGATCTGAAAGAAACGTTCAGGATTGCGGGTTCATTTAAAGTGTTCACACTGGCCGAATCATTAGGCGGGGTAGAATCACTAATTAATCACCCGGTTACCATGACACACGCGTCTATTCCAAAAGAAGCAAGAGAAGCCGTTGGCGTGGTTGATAATCTGTTGCGTTTAAGCGTAGGGGTAGAGGATGTGGATGATTTGTTAGACGATTTGAAGCAGGCATTGGCTTAAAATAATAAACGCGTCATTGCGAGGAACGAAGCAATCTCTACACTTGCTAATCAATGTTCGTAATGATTGTGCTGGCTACCGCCAAATGAAATTTATCTTATTGACTGTCTGTTGCAGAGATTGCTTCGTTCCTCGCAATGACGCGCGTTTATAACCATGATAGAAAATCTAAAAGCCTTTCTCGACACTAAAGTCGCCCAATACAACCAACCCGGTTTTATTACCAATGATCCTATCAGCATCCCGCACTTGTTCACAAAAAAACAGGATATAGAGATCATGGGCTTTTGGGCGGCAACATTGGCCTGGGGGCAACGGGTTACCATTATCAATAAATGCAAGGAACTGATCGCCCTGATGGATGGCGCGCCGTATGATTTTATAATGAATCATGAAGAGATCGATCTTAAAAAGCTATTACATTTTAAGCACCGCACCTTTAATGATATCGACACGCTGTATTTTATAGCTTTCTTTAGGTGGCATTATGAGAATTATGATTCGTTAGAGTCGGCGTTCATTCCAACGCCCCCCGGCCCCCTAAAGGGGGAGCAAGAGGAGCCAATCGAAAAATACCTCAACCACTTCAGAAGCTATTTCTTTTCATTGCCAGACTTTCCGCATCGTACAAAAAAGCATGTGTCATCGCCGGCACAAAAATCGACCTGTAAACGGCTGAATATGTTTTTACGCTGGATGGTGCGTAAGGATAATTGTGGTGTCGATTTTGGGATCTGGAACCAGATTAAACCATCAGAATTGATCATGCCCTGTGATCTGCATGTCGACCGTGTAGCGCGCCACCTCAACCTCATCCAACGCAAACAAACCGACTGGCAAACGGCAGTCGAGCTTACCCAACGCCTCCGCGAGTTTGACCGTAACGACCCGGTTAAATATGATTTTGCCCTGTTTGCCATGGGGATTGAAGAACGTTGGGGAGCTGATGCAATTATTCCTATCTTGTAGTCATAATCAGGCACACGGCGCAGTCAGGCCAAATAAAGACCATGCAACACAACAACTCCATATCTCAATTCCTAACGGGTAAATCGCCGCATACGCTGATGCTGTTCCATCATTTTATTAATGAATTTGAAAAGATAGGCGATATAACAGTCGAAGGCACCAAAACCATGATCGGTATATCCAACGCGCATAAACGCATAGCCTGGGTAACGCAGCTGGGTAAAAACTTTATCCATGTGGTGTTCCCATTCAAACAACCTTATGAAGATAACCTATGCTTCCAGAAAGTAGGGCAGGTGCCGGGGCAAAACCAGTTTAATCACCATTTAAGGGTATTAAATATTGAGGATATAAATGAGGAAGTTTTGGAGTTTATGCGGATGGCGTATAGTGAAGAAATGTAATTCCTTTCTGTTTCAAAAGTGTTTCACTTTAGGTGTTTCACTCCAAAAATTGAAAATTTGATAAAACGTAATAATTGGCTTACATACAGTAAATTAATATAATTTACCTAAAGTTTTTGTACTGTTTCAAAGTGTTTCACTCCAAAACATAAAGTATTAATTTAAAGTTAGTTAAGTAAAAAGTGCGTTTCAACTGTTTCACTTTTTGTTGAAACAGTTCAACGCATTTATTGCTCCTCTTTAAAGAACACTTTATAGTAACTCATCGCCTTCTCGTCGTCAAATCCTTTCTCAATAAGTTTGTTATCGCCATGGATGTAGATATGAAAGTTCTTGTCCAGCTTTAATACACTTTTGTAAACCCGGGCCTGTTTCTTTACCGCGTTGTTTGAGATCTCGAACGTGTCGCCGATCCTGGTATCAAACTCGTCCTCGTACTGGTTCTTAAAGGTCTTGAAGGATTCGATAGCTTTGGGGTTGCTGATTACCTCGCCGGCAAACTCGTCCATATCAAAGGTTTCTTTCTCCTTAAAGTACTTCATCGACCGGTTAAGCAGGTCTATCTTATCCGTCTTGGTCAGGTCAAACTCTTCATCCGCCTTATTGGTAACAAAGTTTTTGTAGATGCCCAGCACATTGCTGGTTTGGTTATAACTATCGTTGCGGATCTTCAATTGCAGGAAGTCGTCCTTCCAATAAACGGCAGCATCCTGTCCGCGATTGGCAGTATCTATCACAACTACTTTATAGCCGTTCTCTTTTTCAATATTGAAGATCAGTACGCCTTTGTCAAGCTTATTAATGTTGATGGCGTTCTCTTCGTAATCAACCGCGAAACCGCCTTTTTCGGGGAATACCTTCAGGTAAGTTTCTTTATTTTCTGATTTGAAGATACCTACCGCATCCAGCAAGTTACCTTCTATTTGTACATCCTTAAAATAAGCCACATACAACTCGCCCGATTTGATATTAGGGTGATTAGCCACCTTATACAGGTGCTTGGCTATCTGTTCAGATGCTTCATGAAAATTCTCTTTATCTTCAAATATCTGCGACGCGAAGTGGTGGACCTCGTTCAGCGCCAGGTCGCCACTGCTGTGCATCAGGTGGTAAACCTCTACCGATTTCTCGAACGGATGTAAAAAATACTGCTTCAACAGGCTTGATATCAGCTCGTCTTTTAAAACAAGCGGATGATCTGAAAGTGCGTACATTTCGCTCAGGGCCTGGTTGCCAACGTGATGTACCGAAATAGTGTCTAAATAAGCTTCGAAAGAGGTTACCATAATTGGGGCGCAATTTAGTTTTTTTACTTTAGGGTTATGGCTAATGTTGATACTAATTTGCGACCTTTGCGCCAATGACTAACACCGAAGAAACTATTGTTGCTTTAGCTACCCCTGCAGGTGTGGGTGCTATTGGCGTTATCCGCCTGTCCGGCCCCGATGCTATTAAAATTGCCGATAGCGTGTTTAAGGGTAAGGACCTGACCAAACAACAATCGCATACCATCCACTTCGGTAATATAGTTGATGGTGACGTGATCCTGGATGAGGTGTTGGCCTCTTTGTTCATCGCCCCCAAATCATATACCCGCGAGAACGTGGTAGAGATCTCTTGTCATGGCTCTAATTACATTATCGAGTCTATCATTAAGCTGCTGATCAAAAACGGCGCACGCTCCGCCAAAGCAGGCGAGTTTACCTTGCGCGCGTTCCTAAACGGCCAGTTGGACCTGTCGCAAGCCGAAGCAGTAGCCGATCTTATCGCATCAAACTCAAAAGCGTCGCAACAAGTAGCCTTACAGCAGCTACGTGGCGGGTTCAGCAACCAACTTCAAACTTTGCGTGAGCAACTGGTACAGTTTGCCTCATTAATTGAGCTGGAACTTGACTTTGCCGAAGAGGATGTAGAATTTGCTAACCGCGATCAGTTAAAGAAGCTAATCTATGAGATTAACTGGGTCATAGTCGCACTCATACAATCCTTCGAACTGGGTAACGCCATTAAACAAGGCGTAAACACGGTTATAGCCGGGCGACCAAACGCCGGTAAGTCAACACTGCTAAATGCGCTCCTGAACGAAGAACGTGCTATTGTAAGCCACATCCCCGGTACTACGCGCGATACTATTGAAGAGGTGCTGAACATAAACGGGATAAACTTCAGATTGATTGATACCGCCGGCATCCGCGAAGCTACCGATGCTATTGAGAAGATAGGAGTAGAGCGTACAATGGAAAAGATCGAGCAGTCGGCCCTGTTGGTTTATGTTTATGATGCTGACCAGATAACCATAAACGAATTGAATAGCGATCTTGAAAGTCTGCAACGCCCAGGTGTTACCATGCTAGTAGTTGCCAATAAAGCTGACCTGCTATCGCCGGAAAAACTTGATTCTTTAGCGCAAGTACAAACGCTGCTGATATCAGCAAAAGAAAAAACACATATAGATGAGCTGAAATCAAAAATATATCACTCGGCCGTAAAAGACCAGTTAGACGGCAACGAAACCCTTGTAACCAATATACGCCACCTGGAAGCCCTGCAAAAAACCGAAGAGGCTCTGGCAAGAGTATTAAACGGAATAGATACAATTACTTCTGATTTCCTCTCGATGGATATTAAACAGGCGCTGCATTACCTTGGTGAAATTACCGGGGCCGTTACTACCGATGACCTATTAGAGAATATCTTTAGCAAGTTCTGTATCGGCAAGTAAGTTATATAACTTATTTATAATCAATTAGTTATATAGCTTAAAACAAAACGTAAAAATCTGCATTTTTTCCCTAAATATCATAATATCAGGTCTTTGTAAATAAGACCAATCGGTATATTTATGCCTATTGCAGGGAATGTGCATGATGTGAAAACCAATACCTCCCAAAGTTTTGTGGGTATCCTGCGCAATGCTTTTATCAAGGCTTTTCACCAGGGTATTGATGGGTCGTTGCATTGATATTTTAAAACTTTACAGAATACGGCTTGTTAATGAAGGAACACTTAAAAATAACATTATGTCAAACATCCTCTACATTATTGCTGTAATACTGATCATTGGCTGGGCTATAGGTACTTTTGCTTACGCAGCAGGCAGCCTGATCCATATTTTATTGATAATCGCAATCATCGCCATTATTCTGGGCGTGATCAAAAGGGCTTAGGTAGTTATCCTGTATAGCGGTATTTCTAACGCCAGGCTGATGATGGCTCTGGGGTGGAAGTTATTTCGATGTTTTTAAAAGTAAGTGCTAAAACTATTATGGATACTGTTTGTGGTCTTAGTTTATACGCTTAGTTAAAACCGCTCATGAAAAAAAATCAGAGTCACCACTTAATTGCTGAAGCGATATCACAAGGCATTGTTGACCTAAATTTAGGAATTTAGGAATATTTTCGCTATATTTGTTATACATGCTAAAAAGATTTTTTCAACTTTTTGTTGCTGCATGGTTAATCAATGCGCTCATTTGCTTCCATCCCACTAATTTTCAGGAAAGCAATGGTCATATAACGTCCCGAACGGCAGCCAATGAATTTCAAGATGATACGCTCCTTGATATTTTTTTCAATCATGTTTCCACCCACAATGATCATCATCGGCACAAACCGATCAGTCATCGCAATAGGTTTCTGACGACAAAGACCCTTAATTTTAATTTACTAATACCATCTTTCCTGATTTTTCAGGAGCCTCCAATTGTACGAAATATTGATGCTGTAATATTTGACATTGGGCAAAACAAGACTTTCCTTTCCCCATTATATGGTTTTCTTTTCCGGCTCAGCCCTTTCTGATCTGACCTTTAAATAAACCGATAATTTTTACGAACTCATCATTAAACCTGGCAAGATTCCAGGTGACTTATGCTGCGATAACACCTAATTTTTGCTGCTGATTTTCCACTGGCCTTATTCCTTATAGAATTTGGGCGGGTTTTTGCACACGCCCAAGAGAGGCTGGAGATAAGCGCTATTTAATACAGATACCAATGAACAATAGACTTTTAATAATATCGAACCGCTTACCGTTGACCGTTGAAAAAAACGGGACTGAATTTACCTGCCGCCAATCTTCCGGAGGGCTGATCACTGCCATAAGTGCCTATTTGAATAAAGATGGCCAGAACGCTTTTACCAAAAAAATATGGATAGGGGCGCCGGGTTGCAAGCCTGATGAATGGAATGCAGCTCATCAAAGCTGTACTGCCGACTATCAATACCAACCCGTTTTTATCGACGCAGAACAATATGATGCCTATTATAACGGCTTTTCCAACTCCTTGCTTTGGCCGCTTTTTCATTATTTTCCGTCCTACGCTGAATATCAGCCTGAAGCTTTTGAAGCATATATGGGCGTTAACCGGAGGTTCGCCGAATCGTTGAAAAACCAAGTCAAAACCGGCGATGTGGTTTGGATACACGATTATCATTTGCTGCCGCTGGCTGGTATGCTGCGGGAAATATTTCCAGACTTAACAATCGGACTTTTCCTTCATATTCCATTTCCCGCTTACGAATTGTTCCGGGTTATCCCAAAAGAATGGCAACGGGAATTGCTAACCGGAATGCTGGGTGCCGATTTGATTGGTTTTCACACCATGGAATACGCCTCCTATTTTTTGAGTGCGCTTGAACTGGAATTGAAACTTAAGCCGGAAGAATCGATGGTGTTTTGGAACCATCGCCAGGTGAAAATAGACGCGTTCCCAATCAGTATCGATTTTGAACATTTTCAACAAACTGCTGGCCAAGAATTGGTTGCAGCTAAATGTGACCAATATTTGCAGCTAAAAGGGGATAAGAAAATGTTGTTTTCAGTCGATCGGTTGGACTACACCAAAGGCATCCGCAACCGCATCAGGGCTTATAAAAATTTTCTTACAGAAAATCCTGAATATCTTGGCCAGATCGTGTTTACACTGGTAGTTGTACCCTCGCGCGACGGGATCAAAAAATATGCTGACCGAAAAAGCGCGATAGACGAATACATCGGCAACCTGAACAGCGCCTTGGGCACGCTGGACTGGAAGCCTGTCATTTACCAATACCAACATCTGGAATTTGAAGAACTGGTGGCGCTTTATACGGCCTGCGATATCGCACTGATCACCCCGATGCGGGATGGGATGAACCTTGTCGCCAAAGAATTTGTGGCCAGCAGGATTGATCAGCAAGGTGTGCTTATCCTGAGCGAAATGGCAGGCGCAGCAAAGGAATTGACAGAGGCTTTGTTGATTAATCCTAACGATGAGCAGGGTATTGGCGATGCTATAAAAACTGCGCTGAATATGCCATCCGAAGAACAATTAGAAAGAATGTCGGCTATGCAGGCCTGTATAAAAACCTACGATGTGAATAGCTGGGCGGCAGATTTTTTTGACCAGTTATACAAGGTAAAAAAGCTTCAGCAAAGCTATGCGGTTAAACGCCTGGACAGTTTTGGCCGGGTTAAATTGTTAGATGCTTATGCCTCAGCTAAACATAGGTTGATATTATTGGATTATGATGGCACTCTGGTACCTTTTGCCAAAGAACCACGACTTGCACTGCCGCCAAATGAATTATTGGCCCTATTAAATAAACTGGCAGCAATTGCATGCAACGATATTTATATCATCAGCGGCCGGGACAGTATAACTTTAAACAATTGGCTGGGACATTTGCCCGTCGGTTTGGTTGCGGAGCACGGCGCAAAGATCAGGTTAATAGACGGCGAATGGAAAAGCAATACCATAGTTAAAGATGAGTATTTGGCAGGCGTAGAAATACTGATGGCCAAATACGTCAGCAAATGCCCCCATTCTTTTATTGAGCATAAGGAATTCTCTTTGGCCTGGCATTACCGAAATGCAGAAATATTTCAAGGCAAGAAAAGGGCTGAAGAATTATACAAAGCATTAATGATTTATACAGGTCCTTTACCCCTCGACGTGCTCAACGGTGATAAGGTGGTAGAGGTTAGGAACCGTCTGGTTAACAAAGGCCTGGCAGTGCTGGAGATATTAAAAACCAAAGCCCACGACTTCATCCTTTGTTTAGGGGACGATCAAACGGATGAAGATATGTTTAGAGTGCTTTCAGGTGTAAAAGGGGCACACACCATTAAGGTGGGCGACAAACCATCTATTGCTAACTATAACCTTTACTCTATCTACCAGGTACACTCTCTTTTGCAAAACATAGGCGACTACCCGGTTGTCATTAAATAAAATAAAATGGACAAACACACTTATCAAACCGGCATCATCGGTAACTGTGCCTACCTGGCCCATGTTAACAAGAATACCAATATCGACTGGCTGTGCTGGCCGCTTTTTGACAGTACTTTTATTTTTGGGCAGATGCTGGATAAACACGAGGGCGGTGAGTTTTCAATCCTGCCTGAATTTGAATTTATATCCGAGCAGTACTACCTGGAAAATACCAACGTACTGATCACAGAGATCAGTTGCGGGAACGATCAATACCGGATCACCGATTTTGCGCCGCGCTTCCGCGAACACGACCGCTATTATAAACCACTGATGCTGATCCGCCAGATAGAAACCTTGAAAGGTTCTCCCAGGATACGGGTAAAATGCAAACCGGTCACCGATTACGGGGCAAAACAGCTGACAGTAAATCGCGGTAGTAATCACATCCAATTTTTGGGAGGCGACGAAAGCATCCGGCTCACCACCAATATCCCGGTGAGCTACATTTTTGATGAACATCCTTTTGTTTTGAACGAAACCAAGTATTTGGTATTGACTTACGGGCAGCACCTGGCAGCACCGCTGGTAAGTACTGCCAAGCGCTTCCTGCGTGAAACCACACAATACTGGCGCACCTGGATCAAGCACTCTTCTATTGCCGCGTTTTACCAGCAATATGTGATTCGCTCGGCCCTAACCCTGAAGATCCACCAGTTTGAAGATACCGGCGCGATCATTGCCGCCAGTACAACGAGTTTGCCCGAATCGCCGGGCAGCGGGCGCAACTGGGACTATCGTTATTGCTGGCTGCGGGATACTTTTTATGTCATCACAGCGCTGAACCATATCGGGCACTTCGAGGAAATGGAAAAGTACTTTAGTTATATTACCGACATCTCTTTTTCAGGCGAGGACCGTTATCAGCCGCTTTACCGGATCAACGGCCAAAAAGAGATAGATGAACAGATACTTGACCATTTGCATGGGTATATGGGCAACAAGCCGGTCCGCATAGGTAACCAGGCATCGGAACATGTGCAGAACGATATCTACGGACAAGTGCTGATTTCGGTCCTGCCGCTTTATACCGACCATCGCTTTATTGATAACGAGAGAAAGGATTCGGCCAAGTGGATTGCTTACCTGCTGGATAAGATAGAACATACCATTGACGAAAAAGATGCGGGGATATGGGAATTCCGCAATTTTGAGAATATACATTGTTATACCAATCTTTTCCAATGGGCAGGGGCATCGGCTGCCGAAAAAATGTCCCGGACAATTAACGATGAAGGTCTGATAGCGAAGGCAATCAGTTTGAAGGATCGCGCAGCGGCGCACATAGAAAGTTGTTATGATGCGGAAAGGAAGGTATATACAAATTCGGCCGGCAGCCCCAATTTGGATGCCAGCACCTTACAATTGATTGTGATGAATTATCTTGACCCTGCATCTGACAGAGCAAAGGATCATTTACTAGCACTTGAAAGCGAACTAAAAGGAAACAACGGGCTGTTTTACCGCTATTTGTATAAGGATGATTTTGGCAAACCCAAAACCACCTTCCTGATCTGCGCATTTTGGTACGTAGAGGCGTTGGCAGCCGTTGGTCGTATCGATGATGCGATAAAAGAGTTTGAGAGCCTGATACAGTTTTGCAACCACCTGAAACTTTTCAGCGAAGATGTGGATGAAAAAGACGGCAGCCAGTGGGGAAATTTCCCGCAGGCTTATAGCCATGTGGGCTTAATGAACGCGGCTTACCGCATAGCCATAAAACTGGACAAACCTATATTTTTATAATTATGGATGATCAATTCACACAATGGTCGCAACATGTTCCGGCCTGGTTATGGAATATCGGGATACTGGCAATTGCTTTACTTACCGGATTTTTAATAAAGGCTGTGATCACTGCATTGCTGCGTTTTCATAAGCGAGATACCGGATATTCTTTTTTTTATTCGTTGCTTAAGCATACCGGGCCGGCGCTTAACCATTTTCTTCCGATACTCACGCTAAATATGCTGATTTCCTTTATGCATTTGGGCGGTGATAACCTGGCGTATTTAAGCAGGATAGCAGCTATACTGCTGACGATATCATTAGCGGCACTATTGGTCAGTTCTATTCAGGTTTTTGAGGACTATGTTTATCATATTTACGATCTCGAAAAATCTGATAACCTCAAAGAACGAAAAGTGCGAACTCAACTGCAATTTATCCGGAGGGTGCTGGTATCGCTTATCATTCTTATCGCACTTGCAATTGTTTTACTGAGTTTTGATAGTGTCCGTAAGATCGGTGCGGGCTTGTTGACCGGCGTGGGCATCGGCGGTATTATTGTAGGTTTGCCGCTCAAAAATCTCTGGGTAATTTCCTGGCCGGCTTCCAAATCGCTTTTACCCAACCCATACGAATTGGTGGTGGAGGGGGAATGGGGTAAGGTGGAAGATATTTCTTTTACCTATGTGGTGTTAAGTATCTGGGATCAGCGAAGGCTGATATTGCCGATCACGTATTTTATTGAAAAGCCTTTCCAAAATTGGACCCGCAGTACCGCTGAGATATTGGGGCCCGTTTTCCTGTATGTGGATTATACTTTGCCGGTTGATGAATTGCGGACCGAATTAACCAGGTTATTAAATGAATCGCCATTATGGGACAAACGGGTAGGCATACTCCAGGTAACCGATTCAAAAGGAAACGGCACTATGGAATTGCGCGCTTTGGTCAGCGCCGCAAATTCCTCTGACGCATTTGATCTTCGCTGCTATATCCGGGAAAATTTACTGAAATATGTTCAACAGCAACATATCACAGCTTTACCGCAAAAACGAATTATTTTGAAAAAAACGGTGATCTGCAAACCCCTGTTTAACACTCTGCGTGGCTGCTGAATTTCTTAAGGGCATAACTTTTACCTGCTTTAACGATATTAATTCTTTACTTTTAACCCACAAGCTGTGCATTCGCTATGAAACTATTGTATGCTCTTCTCATCATTTCCTTTTACCTGATGCCTGCCTATGCGCAGCAGGATACAATCAAACAGCAAAAAAAAGATTCGATTCTTAATGTTCAGCTGGACCGTCAGCAAAATAGAGTAAAACAGCTTTCTGCCGAACGACTGGCTTATTCCTTGAAAAAAGCCGAACTGGAAAAGCAATTATCTACCGCTGACAATTTTAAAAAAGCTCAACTTTTAAAAGAATTAAATACTTTTCGCCAAAAAGATTCTTTGCGTACCGTACAAAGAAAACACCAGATCGATTCCCTGCGTTTCTTTGTTAAGGGGTTTCCGGTTATTCCCTTTAGGGACACGCTATTTTACCTGTTTACCCGGCAGGGAAGTTTTACAGCACAGGACCGCGCGGCCGCCATAGGCAGCCGCATTAATAAACTAAGTTCTGCGTACCATTTTAATTCTGATTCCATAAAACTGGTAGAGACGGAACAGACCACCGATCTCATTTTTCGCGACCAACTGCTGATCTCTGTTTCAGAGCAGGATGCGTTGTGGCAGAACACCACACGGGTTAAACTGGCAGAATTGATCAAAAACAAGATTGGCAAAGCGGTGATCGAGCATAAGGAAGAAACTAAATGGCAGACCATTCTGAAGGAAAGCCTATTAACGTTACTGGTTATCGTCATCGCTGGTTTGATGCTCTACGGAGTTAACAGGCTGTTTAAACGCTGGCGACAAAAACTGGCACGGCAAACGGGATGGTTTGCCGGGGGTATCCATATTAAAAGCTATGAACTGCTCAACGCAGGCAATGTGCTTAAGGCTTTACAAAAAGTGCTGACGGTTGCTAAATGGGCTGCTATTATTCTCATTATCTATCTTGCGCTGCCTATCCTTTTTGGCATTTTTCCGTTCACAAAGGATTTTTCAAACACATTGCTGAATTATATTACCAATCCGTTAAAGGCCATTGCACATTCGGTTTGGGATTACATTCCCAACCTGATGACCATCCTGGTACTGGTGGTCGTATTTCGTTATGTGCTTAAATTCTTTAAGTTCATTGCTTCTGAAATAGCCAAAGGTGACCTGAATATCCACGGCTTTTATCCTGACTGGGCCAATCCAACTTACCAGATCATACGGGTGCTGATATTGGCATTTATGTTGATCGTGATTTTTCCTTATCTGCCCGGTTCAGACTCGGGTGTTTTCAAGGGCGTCTCCGTATTTATGGGCGTGTTGTTCACCTTTGGCTCGGCGGGGGCTCTCGGTAATATAGTGGCCGGTTTAGTCCTGACCTATATGCGGGCATTTAAAATAGGAGACCGGGTAAAAATTGGTGAGGTGACGGGCGATGTTATAGAAAAAAGCCTGCTAGTGACCCGGGTAAGAACAATTCAGAATGAAATTATTTCTATCCCTAATTCGACAGTGATGAGTAATCACACCATAAATTTCAGCAGCGATGCTCCGGAGAAAGGACTGATCATACATACTACCGTGACTATAGGCTATGATGCACCTTGGCGGCAAATACACCAATTACTTATAACTGCCGCATCTTCGACACCTATGATCGAACAGGACCCAATGCCTTATGTATACCAAACAAGTTTGGATGATTATTATGTGAGCTATAGGATCAATGCCTTTACACGGGAGCCTAATAAACAGGCAGCAATTTATTCAGCGCTGCACGCTAATATTCAGGACAAGTTCAATGAAGCGGGGGTAGAGATCATGTCCCCTCATTATAAAGCATTGCGTGACGGAAATACGACCACGATACCGCCTGATTATTTGCCAAAAGATTATCAGGCACCTGGCTTTGTAACAGAGACCCGCAAAAAAAGCTAAACATTTTGTGTTTTTTTGGCTTGTTTATGTAAACTTTAATCAATTTGATCATGAACAAAACTTTAGGAATAATTTTATTAGTAGCCGGGATCGCTATGCTGATCTGGACAGGCTTTACTTATACCAAAAAGGAAAAAGTAGTGGATGCGGGGCCAATTCAAATTTCAGCCGACAAAGAACATTCCGTTAACTGGCCCCCTTATGCAGGTGGTATATTGGTTATTGGTGGTATTGTATTATTAGTAATGGACAAGAAAAAAGCCTGATCGGTTAGTATATAGATGCAGACACAGGAAATATTAACCATAACTATCGTACTGGCAGCAATATTTGCCTATGTCAACAATAAGATGATCAAATGGCCGCCAACTATTGGTATCATGGCCCTCTCGCTGATTTCTTCAATCTTGTTAGCGACGCTTGGCTCGCGTTCACTGCTATCCGATAAAGCGGTTCAGTTAGCGTCCTCGGTCGATTTTCAAGACGTACTGATAAACTTTATGCTTAGCTTCCTGCTGTTCGCGGGTGCTATTCATATTGACGCGGTTAAATTGAAAAAGGAACGCTGGCCAATTTTAATGCTTGCTACACTTGGCATTTTAATCTCGACATTCTTTGTCGGCGGAAGCGTTTATTACCTATTTATACTATTCAAGCTACCGATTCCATTTATTTATTGTTTACTATTCGGTTCACTGATTTCGCCAACCGACCCGATCGCAGTATTGTCAATTCTTAAACAGCAAAAAATTCCGGAATCGCTTGAATTAAAAATATCCGGAGAGTCGCTTTTTAATGACGGGGTGGCTGTTGTGATCTTTATTACCATCGCTGAAGTCGCACGTTCGGGGGGAGGTGATTTTTCTATCCTTGCTGCGGGCAAATTATTTTTACAGGAGGCGGTGGGCGGTCTCATCTTCGGCGGATTGCTTGGTTATCTGGGTTTTTGGGCTCTCCGATCTGTTGACGATTATAAAGTAGAAGTATTAATCACACTGGCCATTGTTATGGGCGGTTACTTTACGGCGGGAAAGCTGCATATCTCCGGCCCGCTCGCCATGGTGGTCGCGGGTATTATTACAGGGAATAAGGTAAAGGAAGAAGGGATATCAGATGAGTCGCGAGATTATTTGGGTAAGTTTTGGGAATTGATCGACGAGATATTGAATGCGGTGCTATTTATGCTTATCGGGCTGGAAATGCTCATCATTAAGGTTAACACTACCATCTTGCTTATCGGTCTTATCGCTATCGGACTTACCTTATTGGCACGCTGGATATCGGTGATATTTCCTGTCTTTTTATTAAGATATAAGATCAGGTTCGAGCGCAATGCGGTGGCCGTGCTGACCTGGGGCGGACTGCGTGGCGGGCTGTCTGTTGCGATGGCGCTTTCATTAGGCTCAGGCATGCACCGCGATGAGTTTGTATTGATCACTTATATGATCGTCGTGTTTTCTATAATTGTACAAGGGCTTACAATCGGTCGGTTAGCCAAAAAACTGCAGACAGTACCCGCAAGTTAGAAAATACGGGGAGTTTTAAACAAAGGAAATTATGGATATTAATAAAGCCTATGAACTGATTACGCAAAAGCTGATAACTTGGCTACATAACCTGATTCGTTTACTTCCAAATATTCTTTTAGCTGCGATTATATTAGTCTTAGGGTTTTATGTGGCAAAATGGCTCAAGAAAATTGCGGCCAGTCTGATCAAACGCGTTTCGGATAACTCTTCGTTAAATAATTTATTCGTTTCAATCGTTTATATCTTTTTTATTGGTGTTACCTTATTTACTGTACTCAGTGTATTGCACCTGGATACAGCAGTTACATCAGTACTCGCCGGGGCGGGCATTTTGGGGTTAGCGCTGGCCTTCGCATTTCAGGACATTGCCGCTAATTTTATTTCCGGCATCTTTATTTCTTTTCGGCGGCCGGTGCATATTGGTGACATTGTGAAGATCAAGGACTACATGGGTAAGGTGGAAGAGATCAACCTGCGTGACACCGTTATACGCACGTTTCAGGGTCAGATGGTTATAATCCCTAATAAGGATGTATTTCAAAGCCCGATTGAAAATTTTACGCTTTTAGGAAAACGCCGGGTAGACCTGACCATCGGGGTATCTTATGGAGATGACCTCGATAAAGTCGAAACCATAACGTTGGCAGCTGTCAGGGATATTACAGGTCTGTGCTCCGAAGAGCAGGTAACGCTTTTTTATAAAGAGTTTGGTGATAGTTCGATCAACTTTGTATTGCGATTGTGGGTAAGTTCTACCAGTCAGCCTGATTTCCTCCGGGTGGGCAGTGAAGCTATCAAGCGGATAAAGAAGGCCTACGATGAAAATGACATCATGATTCCCTTTCCCATCAGGACATTGGACTTTGGTATTAAAGGTGGTGTTCCCCTGGACGACGTAAAATTAAATGGCGAAACAAAATGACGAAGTTAAAAATGCCTATCATAAAACTTAACCAGTTACAGGCGACTGCCATTTGCGGTAATGATATAAGTTCGTCCTGCCTCTATGTATCTGCGTTAACGATCATGTATGCGGGACAATACGCCTGGATCTCGTTACTGATCGTCGCCTTGGTCTTATACCTGTTCCGGAAAATCTACGGAGAAGTGGTCGGTGCTTTGCCTTTAAATGGCGGCGCTTATAACGTGTTGTTGAATACAGCATCTAAAAGAATGGCGGCTTTTGCAGCTTGCCTTACGATTCTTTCTTATATGGCAACTGCTGTAATATCAGGTTATGAAGCCATGTATTACTTCAAGGGTATTATCCATAATCTGCCGTTAACACCGGCTACAATTTTGTTACTGGGTATTTTTATGATGCTGGCTATCATTGGTATTGGCGAATCAGCTATCGTAGCAGTTATTATTTTCATCACGCACTTGGTAACACTTTCATTACTGGTATTCGCGAGCCTTTGTTTTTTGGCTCATAATGGATTATCTGTATTTAGTTTTAACTGGGCGCAGCCGGTGGAATCAGGGAGCCTGCTCAAAGCACTTTTTTTTGGATTCTCTGCTGCGATGCTGGGTATATCCGGATTTGAAAGCTCAGCCAACTTTGTTGAGGAACAGGAGAAAGGTGTATTTCCCAAAACGTTACGTAATATGTGGGCGGTAGTCAGCTTTTTTAATCCGGTGATCGCTTTGCTGGCTTTATGCATCCTCCCTATAGCAACTATTCACGGTCACCAGGAATCGCTGTTATCTTTTATGGGGCAGACGACTGGCGGCTCGTGGTTAAGCTGGGTCATCTCACTGGATGCGGTATTTGTACTGAGCGGCGCTGTGCTGACTTCCTATGTTGGTGTTACGGGCCTGGCGGAACGGATAACCCTTGACCGCATTCTTCCAAATTTCTTCCTCGCCAAAAACAGGCGAGGGGTTAACTACCGCATTGTAATCGTCTTTTTTATATTATGCATTTCAGTGTTGCTGGTTACCCACGGCAATCTTGTTAACCTGGCCGGCGTTTACACTTTCTCTTTTCTGACTGTCATGGCGCTCTTTGGCGTTGGGAATTTATTGTTGAAAGCCAAACGAAAATCGCTGCCCCGGCCCGAACGAGCACCGGTACTTTCTATTATGCTGGCCATTGGCCTGATCATTGCCGCTTTCCTGGGAAACATGGAATTGAACCTGCTGTCCTTTTATGTTTTCATCAAATATCTTATCCCTACTTTATTATTTGTTGTAATCATGTTAAACCGTGTTCGCGTTATTACCTGGTTAATTTATCTTATCAAATATCTGTATCGGCCGTTAAGGGGCTTTGCGGTTAAGGGTAGCAGGCGACTGGAAAGATTGTCAAAAAAAATCAGTTCCCAGGAACTGGTATTTTTTACGCGCGGTGATAATGTGGCTATCCTTAACCGCGTTATGATCTATGTAGAAGAAAACGAAACGACCAAACGATTAAAGATAGTACATATCACCAACCCCGAAAGTAATAACACCGCGTTAAAAAAAGACATTGAAGTTTTAGACAGGGCTTACCCGGATATAGAGATCGAGTTTTTAGAGATCGAGGGCAAGTTTGGGCCGGATATTATTGACGAGCTGTCTGGAAAATGGGAAATTCCAAAGAATTTCATGTTTATCGGATCGCCCAGTGATAAGTTTTCCTATCACGTATCAGAATTGGGCGGAGTACGGCTGATCATGTAATCCCGGAGCAGCGTAAAATTAAACTATCAAGCTATGGGGGTCTAATAAATATGTCAGCTATTCAAAAAACATTTTTCAGTTGGTTAACAATATTTTTGACCACTATTATGTTTTCCGGAAATGTCATTGCGCAAGCTGTTCCTGCACGGGAACGCATTTGTGGTAAATGGGAAAATAAGGATAAAACTTTAAGGATACAGATATATACGGATAAAAATAATTTTCAAGCCAGGATCATCTGGTTCAGTGACACAGAAGGCAAGCCGATGAGTTACTGGAAAGACAAGCACAACCTCAACCCGGCCCTGCGCAACCGCACCATATTAGGCATGAGTATTTTGAGCGGTTTGCGGTATAATGCTAAAGAACATACCTGGGAAGATGGTATGGTTTATGACTCTAAGCATGGGAAGGAATGGAACGCTTCTGCGGAGATCGACCCGAAGGGAATATTAAAAGTGCGGGGATACTGGCATTTCAAGTTTATCGGAAAAACCATGAATTTCCACCGGATCAAGTAGGATCACCTGTTAATCCTTTGATCGGTATCGGGAATAGAAAATCGTCCAATACATGGTCGTGTTTGGCGGATACGTGATCTTTAAATGCTTTCATGCTATGGTGCATCATTGCCGCATTAGCAGGATCCAATTTACGCAGCAATTCTTTGATCTTTCTCAGTTCTACCTTGATGGCTACGTCCCGTTCCAGTTTGCCTTTTGGTAACTGGTTGTCTAACATTTCGAGGTTGGGCTGATAGTTTTTTTGCGCTTCTTCATAAAACCCGGTCAACAATGGAAGGCAATTGTAAGTTTCCAGGTCGTCAAAAGAAACGGCTTGTTCTTTTTCCTCTTCCGAAACAAAGCTATCCATATTGGCGGCCAGTAACGAAATATATACCGGATATTTTAAAAACTCATGAAGTTCGGTTTCGGAGAGTTGTTTAAATAAGTTCATATTATTACAACGACAGTTCTCTTAAATAGTTGCAGATCCCCCATGGTGAAACAAAAACAGCAACAGGGTGTTGAATTTATAAAGGTTTATATTCTGTTATAATTTTTCTTCCAAATTATACTAAATAACAAAACCTCCCCTAAAAAACTTCGGACTTCTCTGTATTGCGGTGCTTTTCGTTATTACCGCAGAAGACTAAAAAACATCCGACATCCGGGCGTATCATAATTTTAAACGCAAAATAATAAGAATAAACAAATAATAAATAGATACAAAACCATGCAAATACAGATCAATACTGACCATAACATTGACGGAAATGAGCGTTTAAATGCTTACTTCGAAACCAAAATTACTGACGCTCTATCACGGTTTGAACAGCACCTTACCCGGATAGAAGCACACCTGACCGATGAGAACGGGGAAAAAAAAGGAAAAGATGAAAAGCGATGCCTGCTGGAGGCCCGGTTGGAAGGCATGGAACCTATAGCGGTTTCCGGGTTGGGTGATAACATAGAACAAGCGGTTGGTCATGCTCTTGAAAAGATGAAGGCCAAACTGGTTACCGTAACCGGGAAATTAAAAGAACATATTTAAGATCGGCATAACATGAACAAGTTAGCATTGATGGGTATAACCGCTGTAGTGGCCGCGGCGGTTAGCTTTACCACCATTAAGGTCATGCAGCCTGGCGGCCTTTCGGTCGGTTCGGCGGAGGCGGGTAATCCGTCTTTTCGTTTCGCTGATAACCGTAACAGGGGGAAAGCAACAGCTGATATCCCTGAATTCACAAAGGCT
The DNA here is from genome assembly GCF_050433825.1 of Mucilaginibacter sp. UYCu711. Classification (NCBI taxonomy): domain Bacteria; kingdom Pseudomonadati; phylum Bacteroidota; class Sphingobacteriia; order Sphingobacteriales; family Sphingobacteriaceae; genus Mucilaginibacter; species Mucilaginibacter sp. UYCu711. The sequence goes on from NZ_JBNPWM010000001.1 coordinate 697,331, forward strand.
GCGGCTTTGGTTACGCAATCAATTGTACATATCAAAGTTAAACTGAACCGCCCGGCTGAAAATGAAGGTGCTTACGGCGGCTATTATGGCCCGACCCAGCGCGCAGTGCCGGTCATGGCTTCTGGTTCAGGAGTGATTTGGAGTAAGGACGGTTACATTGTTACTAATAACCATGTGGTGGAAGGTGCGACGGATATCGAAGTGATCCTGACGGATAAGCGGATCTTCCCGGCTAAACTGGTAGGGCGTGATCCCAACACCGACCTGGCGCTGATTAAGATCGGCACCAATGACCTAACGCCGATAACACTCGGTAACTCGGATGAGGTAGAGATTGGCGAATGGGTGTTGGCGGCGGGTTACCCGTTTTCATTAAACACCACCGTAACGGCTGGTATTGTCAGTGCTAAAGAGAGAAGTATCGGGATCATTGGGAAGGAAGGCAAACAACAAGATGAACAGTCCGGGGCAACGACCGCCATGAGTTCGGCAGTGGAAGCTTACATCCAAACCGATGCGGCGATCAATCCCGGCAATAGCGGCGGGGCGCTGGTTAATACCAGCGGGCAACTGATCGGCATCAACGCGGCCATCGCTTCGCAAACCGGCAGTTATGAAGGGTATGGTTTTGCCATACCCGTAAACCTGACCAGCAAGATAGTGGAAGACCTGCGCAAATACGGCCAGGTAAAACGTGGTTTGTTAGGCGTAAGTTTTCCTTCACCTGCTACAGAAGATCAATTTCTGATCCAGCAGGGGATTAAGCCAGGCAGTATAAACGGCGCTTACGTCACGGGAGTTCAAAGTGGAAGTGCGGCAGCCGCAGCCGGATTAAAGGCCGGTGACATTATCCAGGAGATTGATGGCGCAAAGATCAGCTCATCTGTGGAGTTATCTGAACGCATCGCACGTCACCATCCGGGTGATGATATTAAATTGGACTATCGCCGCGGCACGGCGGTCAACAGCACGAATGTTACGCTTAAAGCACAGGAAGCGCTGCCGAAAACAGACGAACTTGTACCGCAGGCGTTAGCCTCGAAACTGGGTGCATCCTTTGCGCCGCTTAGCGATGCATTTAAACAGCATTTCCAAATGAATACGGGCCTGGCTGTAACAGCTATAGTTGCCGGTGGATTGTTTGAACAGATCGGAATACAAAGGGGCTCTATCATTATCAGCGTAAATGGCAACCGTATTAATACGGAAGATGATCTGAGCAGGGCTTTTAAAGCTGCTACTAACGGTATAGCCCGCTTTGCGTGCATCACGCCGGACGGCTCACGGATCGTATTCAATTTATCACTCGGCGCTTAAAAATAATATTATGAACACATTTAATGAACTTTCTACCCATGAACAGCAGGAGTTTTTAAAATTTCCGGTCTACGTATCTTTACTGGCAGCTAACGCAGATGGTACAACAGACGATGCAGAAAAGAACACTGCAATTGCTTTCGATCATACCAAAACTTATACAAGCAATATATTGCTGGCGGGATATTATCAAAAAGCAGATCAGGTATTCCGGGTGAACTGGAACGAGTTGGACGCGTCATTACCCAAAGGGCAAGTTGAACGAAAGACCGCTTTACAAGCAAAATTAGGCAAATTGGAAATGTTATTGAAAAAATTTGATGCTGATTATCAATCGGTGATGCATAAAAGCATGCAAGCATTAAAAAATCACGTTTCGCACGCTCATCATAACATTTTGGAAGATTTTTTATTTCCGGTACCGATAAAGGGATTGAATATTTAAGTTTTCTCAAATTTTTTAAACATGAAGATCACGATAACAGAACCCGCAAAAAACAAGACACTAAACCTGGAAGCCATCCCTGAAAGTTATATTGGAGGCTGTACCTGGAGGATTGAAATTTCTCACGAAGCCCCATTCATTGTTAGCCAGGAGACTGGTGTATGGACAGTGATCGGGCGCACAAACATAAACCCGGAACTGATTAACCAGATCGGTATCGCTCTTCATCCCATTGCACGTTACACCTCTTTTAATTCTTAAGTTATGACCACTAAAAAGAAAATTTTTTTGATCATTGGCGGCGTTTTATTGATAGCGCTCATTTCCATGATATATTATCGGTACTATTTTGTTTTCGGCCAGGGTGTAAAAGCTGGTCAGCTCAATTATTTTGTGGAAAAAGGCTATTTGTTCAAGACAAATGAGGGCAGGCTGATATTAGCGGGATTCAAAACTCAACAGCCGGGTACGATAGCATCCAATGAGTTCATGTTCTCAGTTACAGATTCTAAACTGGCCGATACGCTAAACCACCATGCCGGTGGGATACTACAACTTCATTACAAAGAATATCTTCATACGCTGCCTTGGCGGGGAGTGAGCCAGTTTGTAGTAGACAGTATTTATTCAATAGAACCAGGAACTAAACCTTAAAATCAATAAGCTTTATATTAAGTTGCTAATTTTCAAAAAATTCCATTTATTCCTCTGGAATAATATAAAGAATAGTAGTTGCCTTATCGAATCGAATTTTTAAAGTTGAATAAATCTCTCAAAAATATAGAAAGAAGTAACTTGCTGAAGATAGACTAAATATGGAACAAACTACTACTTCATTAACGCGCGCTGTTCAATACTTACTGTTGTTATTTTTGTTGTTTGCCGGATTATATTTTTCAGCCGGAATATTAATGCCTATAGCACTGGCAGGGATAATGGCCATACTTTTTCTTCCCTTAAGTCGCTGGTTGGAGAAAAAGGGGATTAACCAGACGGTAGGTGCTTTGATTTGCGTCCTGTTGCTGCTTTTAGTGTTCGGCTTAATGATCTTCCTATTTAGCTGGCGCGTGTCTAACCTGCAGGCCAACCTTGACCAAATGGAGCAGCAGGCCAATAAATATATCGGGCAGTTGCAGCAATTGATCAATGACCGGTTCGGGGTTTCCAAAGAGCAGCAGGACGCAATGCTAAAAAAACAGAGTTCGTCGGGAGCCGGAAACGTAGCTACTTATATAGCTTCTCTTGCGGCGGGTTTTTTGGGATCGCTCACCACCGGTATCTTGGTGCTAATTTATATTTTTCTGTTCATCAATTCCCGGAAGCATTTTAAGAACTTCATTTTGAAGCTAGTTAAAAAGGAGCATCAGGCTAAAACAAATACCATCATAGAAGAAGCATCCGGGGTAGCACAGAATTATGTATCAGGACTGGCTAAAATGATCGTTTGTTTATGGGTCATGTATGGCATTGGGTTCTCCATTGTCGGTGTGCAAAATGCTTTCTTTTTCGCAATTCTTTGCGGCACGCTGGAGATCATACCTTTTGTGGGTAACCTTACCGGTACTACACTAACCGTTTTAATGGCAGTAGCACAGGGTGGCGGCAGCACGATGGTGATTAGTGTGTTGATTACTTACGGACTCGTGCAGTTTATTCAAAGCTATATTTTACAACCTTTGGTAGTCGGTAAGGATGTCGATGTTAATCCTTTCTTTACCATTATGGTCTTAGTATTAGGCGATACTTTATGGGGCATTGGGGGCATGGTGCTTTCTATCCCGCTATTAGGGATGTTAAAGATCGTGTTTGATCATATCGAATCTTTAAAACCCTACGGTTACCTGATTGGGAACGGGGAAGGAAAGAAGAGCGAAAAGCCTCTCACAACTAAGATCAAAGCGCTCTTTAAAAAGTAATTCTGATGGTTTTGTACCTTCGGAAATTTAATTAATATCGCCATGGCGAAGTAAAACAGATGATGAACGAAGAATTTAAAAAGAACCGATATTCGGATGATGAATTAGCAGAATTTAAAGAGCTGATCTTATCTAAAATTGCGATAGCTAAAGAGGAGTTGAACACCCTTGCTACAGCTTTAAACGTATCTAACACAAATGGTACCGATGATACAGGTGGCACGCATCAAACTCTGGAAGATGGTGCGGTTACACTTGAACGCGAATCTACTAATCAGTTAGCAGTTCGACAACGCCGATTTATTGACCAGTTAGAACTGGCGCTGATCAGGATTGGTAACAAAACCTACGGTATATGCCGGGAAACCGGTAACCTGATCCGGAAAGAAAGATTAATGGCAGTGCCGCATACAACATTGAGCATGGCAGCGAAACTGAAACAATAATAATATTACACTGAAGAATCTTTAAAATAGTAAAAGGTGTTGTACTTGCACGGCCATTGCAAAACAAGTAAAAAAAATGCAGTTTTATCATCATAGTATAGGAGCGGTTACAGTGCAAAGTATTTTCAAATTGCAAGATTTGGATTCTATTTGGAAAAATCGCAAATTATTCTTTAATTAGTAGGGGAGTTCTCCACATTTTATCAGTAAGAAACGTCCTAAAATCAGGTCGAAAAAAGCGGTTCTATTTTGTTCCTGAATCGTTGTAACCAACTGATAATCAGCGATAAATTATTTTCTGTATCGGAAAGTAACCGAATTGTTAATAAAATTACAATTTTTAGTGGAAAGTTTTTTTTACAAACTTTGACATCCGTTAGATAACTGGTTAGGTACACTATCGGCCTGTACAGTTTTTTAATTGTGCCATCAATTGTTTTTTGCACCTACTCCAGGATTCCGTCTAGCACCCGCGTTTTCTTTACCGTATCTATCAAATCCCTCGTAAATATTCTTGATCCAAGTGTATTTGTGTGTTCAGTATTATTGAAATACTTTTTTTGATAAGAGAGTCTGTTTTTTGAATAGTCAAAAAATGGTATGTTATATTTTTTACTGTAGCTTTTAAAATAAGCAAATATTTGACTGCGGTTAATAATTTTATTTTGCCCTGAATAGTATTCGGGAGGATAAACAAATATTACCTTGATATTTAGTTTTTTGCATTGGGCCAAATAGTAATCAAATAGCTTTAACATAACGGGGTCGTTGTCTATTTTAACTTTGTAATTATTATCCTCCTGCCAGGGTTTGGTCATACTTCTAAATCCGTGTTCGTGATAGTTCTCTCTTGTACCAAATGTAGACCGGTAGTAATACCAAACATCGAAGCCTTTACCGTAATACCTTACCAGCGGTATATAATAATCTAAGAGTTTATAGCCATCATATTTAATAGTTGCCTCCTTTACCTGTTTATTCCAAAGCACATAAGGCAAAAATTGATAAGCCTGGAAAAGCTGGGTACCTTTTTGGAACATAAAAACATCCAGGCTATGAATAATAACTTTGGGCCTTTTATTATATTTTATTAATAACTGCTGCCTTAACCATTCCATTTCAAAGCCGTAGCCTACAATTCCCAGGTTATAGGCTCTGGTACGCAAACTATCGCCAAGCATTGTCGGGTCTATCATTCCCTGTGCCCTTGACGATCCTTGTACTATTACATCAGAATTAACTTGGCCTGTGTACAATGCCTTCCATATTTGGAGTTCGCCATCGCTATTTTTTAATTGGTTGGATATAAAAATGTCTATCACGTACGATAATATAATGATAGGACCAAAAAAGGCCATCATACGTAACAAAAATCTTTTTATACTAGAACTGGACATATATAAAATTTTGGTTTGAACCCGCAAAAAAGAAAATGACCCAAAATATAAAATAATAAAAGCCCCACCTGATAAATGCAGGCCAGCTGCCACCAATTTTAGCAAGGCCGTATTGATGGTCGCGCCCCAGCCACTCTATTACTATAAACATCACCAAAAAACCTAGGCTATGCTTTGATGACCAATCAGGAATATGAAATAACGATATGGACATAATTCCTTTAATAAAGCCAAATGCCATACTTAAATTATCGGCCCGGAAAAAAATAAAAGCTATGTTGACCAGGAAAAAAGTTGATAGAATATTAAAAAACTCAGTGGGCGAGGGTAGTAATTTACCGTGCGTTATTTTTTTATTTTTATTGACCTTGCCTGTAATGATCAACGGGATAAAGTAAATGGCATGAATCAAGCCAAAAGCCCCATAGGTCCATTTTGCGCCATGCCAAAAACCTATGGTTATAAAGTTTATAAATACGGCTAGCATCAAACCGGACTTCCCCATATCCCTGAAAGCGATGGTGAGGGGGGTAAACAAGTATTCAGTAAGCCATTGGGTTAATGACATATGCCACTTACGCCAAAATTGTGCTGTATTTTGGGCGAAAAATGGATAGTCAAAGTTCTTTGTTATTTTTAGTCCAAGCAATCTTGATATACCGATAGCCATATCAGAATAACCGGAAAAATCAGCATATAGCTGAATAGAGTAAAGGAAACTGATAAGTAATAAGGTGCTCCCGTTTTGGTGCTGATAGTTTGTAAATATGGCGTCGGTATTAAGTGTGAGGTTATCCGCTATTACAACTTTTTTGAAAAGTCCCCAACCAATTTGTTTTATGGCGTCTACAGAGTCATCAAAGTCGAATTCACGCCTTCGCTGTAATTGCGGTATTAGTACTTTGCTTTTATCGATCGGCCCGGCAATTATAGCAGGAAAAAAGCCTACGTATGTAAAAAATACGCACCAGTCGTCAACAGCATTTATCTTGCCGTTTTTTATATCAATAAGATATCCAATTATTTTAAACGTATAAAAACTTACACCTAAGGGCAGTATTATATTTAATAAATGGACATCGGCGTGGAGTCCCAATTTATTCAAACCTATCGTAAACGACTCTATGAAAAAATTAAAGTATTTAAAATAAATCAATTGACCTAGGCCAATAATAACACCAATATTTGCTAACAAACTCTTGCGCTTTTGTTCTTTTGCTGCTGCGATATATCTGCCAAGTAAAAAGTTTATGAGTGAATTAAAGATGAGTAATAGCAAAAACCGGCTATCCATTAGGTAATAAAACAAATAGCTGGCAAATAATAGCGATAGGTTTTGCCAGCGTAAGTTGTTTCTAAACAAGAACCAATATAACAGGAAAAACGCCGAAAAGAAAATAGCGAATGGGATAGAGTTAAAAAGCATGTTCCAATAAGCTATTTTATATTGATTCCTGAATTGATGACAATGTCAATTCCGTTAAGATGCGACGATGCATATACAAGGCTATGCACTGTTTCGGCTACTTCTTCGGGCATTAATAAGCTTTTGAGCGGATGACTTTTGATCATTTGTTCTATAATTCTTTCATCAACATCCTTTGTTAAGCCCGTGAGCATAAAAGCCGGTGACACAGTATTTGATGTTATGTTGTATTGCGCATTCTCGGTAGCCCATGATTTTGAAAGCTGCGCCAAATATGCTTTGCCCGCTACATAAACTGATGTTCCGGTCGGTGGTTGATTTACCAGGTAAGATGTTAAGATCGTTATGATTTTCCCATGTTTTTTAGCCCTGAAAACTTTTATCGCCGAACTTGTAAGTGCAATAACAGGCATAATATTGCGCTCAAAGTCTTCCATAAAATCATCGGCATTAGTTTTATGAAAATGTGTCTTTAAAGGCTCGCCCTTATAGGCATTATTGATAAGCACATCAGGCTGCAACTCCTCAATTTTACTTTTTAATTTTTGTATGTCGTCTTTATTAGATAGATCGTATTTTATAGCGTGTGTGTTCGGTTGGACCGTTTCTATCTCTTTTGCCGCTTTATCTGATGAGTGATAGGTAAAGTAAACAGTATTTAACGGATCCTGGGCAAGTCCTAAAGTTATTGCCTTACCTAACCCTGAGGCTCCGCCGGTTATTAAAATGATCATAATAATATCCCTATCTGTATTTTTCCCTTAGCCACGGTTTTAAGTGCTGGGTTTTGAAAAGAAAACTTAAATTCAACTGCGTTCACAGATTCAAAAACTTCGACTACCGTTGCCTTAAAAACTAAATTATCGTTCATGTAAACCGGGTTTTTAAAATCGATATTCTGCGCATGAATAATTACGTTTTTACAGGGCAAACATTCGCCTATAAAAAATGAAACAAATCCATTTAATATATTGCCATGCATTACACAGCTATTAAAGCCATGCTGTTTTGCAAACTCATCGCTTGAATGTAATGGGTTCTTATCACCAAATGTGTTTATAAAATCAAGATATATTTGTTCGGTTACAATGAATGTTTGTTCAAATGTATCGCCTGATTTAAAGATCATTTCTTTTTTATAATGTTATCCAGCATTTCGCCAATATTTTGCCAGGTTTGAATTTCATGCGCAGTAAAACGAACTTTAAAGTGTTTTTCAACAGCAACAACTAATTGTATATGGTTTAGTGAATCCCAATCTTCTACATCATCAGCCGAGGTTTCATAGTCAAGCTTTATATCATCATTGTCAAGCACCTCTTTAAAAATGTCATTTACCTCAATTAAAGCTTCTTCTTTATTCATCTATTGTCTTTTGTGTTATAAAACATTCTTTGTTTCGATATTCTTTAATATCTAATATCCAATAATTATCTTGCTTTTTAAAGCCCAATTTTTCATAATGGCTCTTCACCATTTCATTTTTTGTTGTAGGAAAATATTCACCCTTTAGTGTTGTATAACCCGACTGTTTAGCAAAGTTTGCAATCGTATTTAAAGTAAAGTTTTCCATTCCTCTTTTTAATACCCTGCAGCTCATAAACCAAGTGTTTATAAATAGGATATGCTTATCCTCTTCCTGCAGAATGATCACGCAAATTAAGCCATTGTTGCCGTACTTATCTATAAGTGTAAAGGTAAATGGGAATATATCTGTTTGTGAACTAAGCCTTTCTATATCAGCCTCGGTGTATCTTATTGTCCTTAAGTTGAATTGATTGGAACGTTGTGATAGCTGGGTTACCCGCGGTATATTAAATTTATTAAATGGCTCAACCTGTGCAACCATTTCTAAATTTTTTAAAAATGATTTCTCATCTTTATAATTATTTTGAAGGATAGCGCGCTCTACTTCGGCTTTATAATAACCGGTCCGTTCCGAATCAGCATCTGAAAAGGTGGTGGTTTCAAATAAATTTAAAGTATATAAATATTCCAGGTAGTCAGCCGGATCTTCGGGCAATTCAGGTACGATAATATCCGGTATAGCTTCACGTACCATGTTCCGCTCAAATGGATTATCGTCAAGAAACACCATTGATTCAAAACTGATATTCAGGATATTTTGAATGGTGCAAATGTTATCAACCTTATTTTCCCAATTGGCTATAAAAACCGCAATGTCCTCTGGCTTTAACACCATATCCGCATGTTCTTTAAAAGGCCCTAACGCCACTGACTCAGTGTTTTTACTACAAACGGCTAGTATAATACCACGGTTTTTTAATTTTTTTAGCCAATGCTGAAATTCAGTAAAAGCTTTGCCAATACCTAAATATCCTAATTGTATATTCTCAATTCCGTCATCACCAATAGTACCTCCCCACAATGTGTTGTCCAGGTCTAACACCACACACTTTCTTATTTTACCCTGTAATGAACCGATAAGTTCTAATGTTCTTGATGCTATCAAAGGCAAGGCCTCAATGCTCAACACCATATCGGTATTTATGTATAAAGGAGAATGGAACATCCCCATTTTGCCTATTTGATTTTGCACGAAAGATAGATCGCTTATATAAAAGCTTGGGTGGCTGGCTGCAAATTGCATTAATTCATAATTAAGCTTCCGCAATTGAAACAAGAACGAGGAGGGAATGCTATTTGCATAATTACCAAATACGCCATCATCAAGCTCCTGGTAATTATAGTAAATCAGCTTAGCACCCAGGCGCTCTTTTATAATGTTATAAAGTTCTCCAATCAGCTGCAAACGACCTTCCGCCAGTGCTGATTGCTGGTCGACAGGCATTTTATTGTATTTTGCCAGTAATTTATGCGACGAGTGAAATATGATTACAATGGCAGGTGCAAACTCATATAACTCTGATGTGCGATCGGTTATCTGTTGCTCAATTTGACCGAAATCGGCTTCCCAAATCTGTAAATTAAAATTATGATCAACACCCGTACCCCGTATGGCCTGGTTCAACAGTTGTGTAGCGCTATCACCCAATAATGCTACTTTTAATGTTAGGAAGGATGAAATATCTTGTTTTAAATTCCTTTTTAATTGTGCAAAGTTTTTCATTAATGAGGGCCAATCTAATAATTTTATTCCAAATGCATTCCTCTAATCAAAATTGAGCAGCTGCGCTAATACATAAGTGTCTAAAGGAGTGGCAGTAGTAAGCTGTACTTTTTTTAACTAGTAATGTATTATAGCAAAAATGTAGCTTTGAGTTAATAATAATAATGTTAAGTAAGAATCGTAATAATTAGATAAATACTTTTTAAAAGGCTATAATTGCAGAAATTACCGCTAAGTATAAATGTTGATTATATATATGTTAATTTTAAGGTCTGATTTAATTAATTTTTACTAATAATGGTAATCGATAATCGATTATATCTTTTGATTAAAAAAATGCATATAAAAAATAGTCTTTTATTATTTATAGCTTGTTTTATTTCTTTTAATATATCTGTCAATGATGCTAAAGCTCAAACTCCCTCAAAAAGGGACTCTTTGGCTAAAGGCGAATCTTCAAAAGTTTCTGTTGAGCCAACTGCCACGCCTATAGTAACAAGAGAAACACAAAAAAACGATTATTTATCATCTCCTAAACCACCCGGAAACAAGGTATTTGGATCATCGTTTTTCGATTCGCCTTCTTTATCATTTGAGCCTAACTTACGTATAGCCACCCCAACTAATTATATTTTAGGACCTGATGATGAATTGGCTATCAATGTATCTGGCTACCAGGAAACAAATATAAAAACTACAATTGGACCCGAAGGGACTATTTTTATACCCCAGGTAGGTACAATTGAATTATCAGGATTACGAATTGATGACGCTATTGCACGTATAAAGGGTAAGATGGCGCAAACTGCCTATCCCTCTTTAAGAAGTAATTTATCAATGCTTACCGTATCTTTAGGAAAAATACGCAGTATACACATTATTGCTATAGGTGCTTATAAACCGGGTAATTTTACCGTATCGTCTTTAACTACTGTTTATAATGCACTTTTAGCCTGCGGCGGCCCAGGGGATATTAATACTTACCGGAATATTGAATTGATAAGAAACAATAAGGTTTTCACCACTATTGATATTTACCAATTTTTAACTCGCGGCGATCAAAAGGGGAATATTATGTTAAAAGAGGGTGACGTGATCAATTTCCCGGTTTACAAAAAGCATGTCGAATTAAGAGGGCAAGTTAAAAAGCCGGGCATATATGAATTGAAAGATGGCGAAACGTTTGAAAACCTATTGTTTTTTGCAGGTGGGTATACCGATAGTGCGTACAGGGCCAGCGTAAAAGTTAAACAGATAACAGATATAGAACGACGAGTAAAAGACCTTTCAAAAACTGAGATATTAGCTTATCAACCTGCCAGCGGAGATGTATTTACGGTTGATGCAGTATTGACCAGAGTTGAAAATTCAGTAAACATAAGTGGTGGCGTTTATCGCCCGGGAGAATTTGAATTAACACCGGGGATAACCATAAGCGCACTGATAAAGCGTGCGGGTGGTTTGCTGGAAAATGTGTTTACAGACAGGGCAACACTAACAAGAACACATATTGACGGTACAACAGAAAATATTACTTTCAATGTATCTGATATAATGAAGGGAGGTTCTGCAGATATACCTTTAATAAAGCGGGATAATATTAATATCTCGATATTAAATGAATTTGTAGTTCCCTATAAGATAAGTCTATCCGGTGAAGTTAGACGTCCGGGTAGTTTTGATTATAGTAAAAATTTGTCGTTAAAGGATCTCATCTATAAAGCGGGTGGGTTTACGGATGCAGCTTCTACTTATAATATAGAGGTAAGCAGGCGGATAATCAGTAATCGCACGCAAGTGGTAACTGATTCTATTGCAATCATATATACTTTAAGTACAAGTACTAATCTAAGTATTGAAAGTGACAAATTTATATTATCGCCTTTTGATATAGTTGTAGTTAGGCGCAATCCGGGATATGTAGAGCAACAAAGCGTAACTATTAATGGTGAAGTAAATGTTCCGGGTGTATACATTATTAAATCAAAAAACGAACGTGTAAGCAACCTTATAAAACGCGCGGGCGGTTTAACTCCTTATGCTTATTTAAAGGGTATATATCTAACTCGGCGTGCAATCGATAATAACACGCAACAAAAGGAAGAGATAGTTGAAAATATTCAAAAAAGTATTAAAGACACAAGTTCAAAAGCCACTGATGATATAGCAAAAACTAATGCCAGGATACCTATAAATTATAAAAAAATAATCGACGACCCAAATACAGTTCAAAACTACGTTTTATTAAATGGAGACATTATTGAAGTTTTAAAGGAAGACCCATTAGTAAAAATAAGCGGCGAAGTATTAGCGGCTAACAGAACAGGTTTTGTTGAAAACAAAGGTTTGGGTTATTATATAACACAAGCCGGCGGTACAAACTTAAAGGCCCGAAAATCAAAGATATATGTGATTTATGCTGATGGCCACGTAAAAAGGACAAAAAACGGTTTCTTTGGTTTGTTTAGATCATACCCTACAGTAGAGGCCGGGGCCGAAATTATTGTACCTCATAAACGTGATGGCGGAGGTGCAACTGCAACAGAAATATTAGGACTTACCTCAGGCATTATCTCAATAACAACATTAATTATTGTTACTATATCATCACTAAGAAAATAATATGCCAGCATATAATACTCAAGAAATAATTAAGTATTGGCAAATAAAAATCATAAACGCTTTATTATATCTGTCTAAAAAGTGGTACCTGATGCTACTGGCAGCAATTATATCGGGTTTTATAGGGTTTTTGATGTATAAGCCGGCTGTACCTGTTTTCACGGCCAATATAAGCTTTGTATTATCAACAGAACAAAGATCAGGTAATAGTTTGTCAGGCTTGGCGGCACAGTTGGGTTTTGATGCCACAACCGGAAACCCTGAAAATATATTTTCAGGTGACAATATTATTGAGTTATTTAAATCAAGAAGTCTTATCGGCACAGCCTTATTATCTGAAGTAAATAGTGTATCTCATCAAACACTATTAAATTATATTGCAGAGCATCAGTATCGCGCGTTTTATAAAAAAGCAGGACCTTTTGGTAATAATCCTAAAACCTACAACGCAGCACAATTAAAATTATACAGAAGTATAATAACTTATGTAAGTAGAGCATTTATAGTTTTTAAAAAAGACAAAAAATTAATTTTTTATATAATCAGTGCCCAATCAACCAATCCTGATATAGCTTATTATATAGCTAAATGCATGCTTAAACAAACATCTGATTTTTTTATAGATACTAAAACTACTGTGGCAGCTACAAGTGTACAGCTATTAAAAAAGGAAGCGGATAGTTTAGGTATTTTATTAAAAAGTACCTTCAGTTCGTCGGCTTCTTTAATTGATCGTACCTATAACTTAAACCCATCCATTACAATACAACGGTCATCATCTCAATTTACTCAAGCAAGGGCGTCCGCGTTTACAGCAGCATATATCGAGGTAATGCGTAATTTAGAAATTGCTAAAATAAATTTGCAAAAAGAAACACCGTTATATCGAATTATTGATGAACCCGACCTTCCGTTACCGCCAAGTACCGGGCCAACTTTGAAAGCTCATATAAAGCGTGCAGCAATAATAGGATTGTTATTAATGCTGGTAGCGCTTATAGGCAAATACATATATAACACTTCAATAAAAACAAATAATGAATACCCCAAGTAATGAATTGCCGGTAATAGGCATAGTCGGTTTAGGTTATGTAGGATTGCCTTTAACTGTTGCCTTTGCAAAAAGATATCCGGTAGTGGGATTTGATATTAGTATCCAACGCATTCAAGAACTGGCATTAGGTAATGATCATACGCTTGAAATTGATACTGCGGAGTTAAAGAGTGTTATTAGTACTGAAACGGCTAAAAAAGGAGCACGTTTTACAAATGATTCTGCTAATTTAAAGGCTTGTAATGTCTTTATTGTTACCGTGCCTACACCTGTAGATAAGTATAATAATCCTGATCTGACGCCATTAATAAAAGCAACACAAACCGTAGCTGTAGCATTAAAACCTGGTGATATTGTTATTTATGAATCAACCGTGTACCCAGGTTGCACAGAAGATGATTGCGTGCCGATTTTAGAAAAGTATTCGGGTTTGAAATTTAACACTGATTTTTTTTGCGGCTATTCACCCGAGCGGATAAACCCAGGCGATAAACTCAGGACATTAACAAATATTAAAAAAGTAACGTCTGGCTCCACACCAGAAGCTGCACAAACTATTAACACCTTATATAAATCTATAATTACAGCGGGCACACACTTAGCATCATCAATAAAAGTTGCGGAAGCCGCAAAAATTATCGAAAATGCACAGCGCGATATTAATATTGCCTTTGTAAATGAACTGTCCAAAATATTTTCGTTGCTTAATATTGATACTAGTGAAGTTTTGGCGGCAGCTGCTACTAAGTGGAACTTTTTACAATTTAAACCTGGACTTGTTGGTGGGCATTGTATAGGTGTCGATCCGTATTACCTGGCACAAAAAGCTAATTCTGTAGGTTACTATCCCGAAATTATATTGTCTGGCCGTCGTATTAATGATAGTATGGGTGCTTATGTAGCAGATACAGTTGTAAAACTAATGCTAAAAAAACAAATTAATGTATGGCACGCCGATGTATTGGTTTTGGGTATTACTTTCAAAGAAAACTGCCCGGATGTACGCAATACGAAGGTTGTAGACATTATCAAGGAACTGCAGTCATATAAAACTAATATTACAGTATATGACCCTTGGGCAAACTGTGAACAGGTAAAGCACGAATACGGAATAACTTGTTTAGATAGCTTACCTTTATCAAAAACCTATGATGCTATCATATTGGCCGTGGAGCACCAGCAATTTATGGAAATTAGTTATGATGCTTTATTAAGTGAGCCTGGGGTATTATATGATGTGAAAGGAGTGCTTGATGTTGCTATGATTGATGGCAGACTTTAATAATATAACATGTACAACAATAAATACCATAACGAAAAGTTAAGCCAATACAAGTTTCTAATTACAGGTGGAGCTGGTTTTATTGGATCAAACCTGGTTGAATATTTATTAAAATATGGTGCGAAAAAAGTCCGCATACTTGATAATTTTTCAACCGGTTTTCATGAAAACATTAATGAATTTAAAAGCAACCCAGCATTTGAATTAATTGAAGGAGATATACGAGATATTGAAATTTGTAATAAGGCAGTTGATGGTATGAATTATGTGAGTCACCAGGCCGCGCTAGGATCAGTACCCCGCTCAATTAATGACCCGATAACTACTAATGAAGTAAATATAAGCGGTTTTTTAAATATGCTTAATGCTGTAAAAAATAATCGCAATGTTAAACGATTTGTTTACGCTGCTTCTTCATCTACGTATGGGGATAGCACCGAATTACCTAAGGTAGAAGATAACATAGGCAAGCCTTTATCGCCATATGCAATCACAAAATATGTTAATGAATTATATGCGGATGTGTTTGCTAAAACATATGGCCTTGAATCTATTGGTTTAAGATATTTTAATGTTTTTGGGCCAAAACAACGTGTTACCGGAGCCTATGCCGCAGTGATACCATTGTTTATTAAAGCGGTAAAAGAAGGTGAACCGGGCCAAATAAATGGCGACGGCGAGCAGACAAGGGATTTTACTTTTGTAGAAAATGCGGTGCAAGGCAATATAAAAGCGTTTTTCGCCAAACATGAAGCCGGCTCAAGTCAAGTATTTAATATAGCTGTAGGAGAACGGGCTTCTTTAAATAAGCTTTGGGCTTTAGTTAATGAAATTGGTAATAAAAATATTTCCTCTGTTTATAAAGCTCCCAGAGTTGGAGATGTACGGAATAGTTTAGCTGATATATCAAAAGCAAAACAACTATTGGAATATAACCCTTTGTTTGATTTGCACGAAGGATTGAAACTAACATATTGATATATCCCTAAATTGATAAAAAGTATTATGAAAGTTGTATTACTAGCCGGCGGTCTTGGTACCAGGCTAACGGAAGAAACCACAGTAAGGCCCAAGCCCATGGTAGAGATAGGCGGTAAGCCAATAATATGGCATATCATGAAAATTTATTCGTATTATGGATTTAATGATTTTATAATATGCCTTGGCTATAAGGGACATATTATTAAAGAGTATTTTATCAACTACTTTTTATACAATTCAGATATAACTGTTGAATTGCACAATAATCAATTAGATATACATTATACCAATTCAGAATCATTTAAAGTAACCTTAGTGGATACAGGGATTGATACCAATACGGCCGGAAGAATAAAGAAGATTAAGAAGTATATTACCGAAGACAACTTTATGCTTACTTATGGGGATGGTGTAGCAGATATTGATATAAACAAATTAATAGCTTTTCACAACGAGCAAGGTAAATTGGCAACCCTTACTGCCATTCAACTACCCGGCCGTTTTGGCAGCGTAACCATTGATGGAGATAATTCTGTTTCCAGTTTTTGGGAAAAAGCCGAGAATGAAGACTTTTGGATAAATGGCGGATACTTCGTGTTGAACAAAAAAGTTTTTGATTATTTAGAAGGAGATATGGAGTTGATACAGTGGGAAAAAAAACCATTAATTGATATAGCACATGATGGGCAACTAGCGGCATATAAACATCGTGGATATTGGAAAGCCATGGATGCCATGCGCGACAAAATTGAATTGGAACAAGAGTGGAACTCAGGTACTCCAAAATGGAAAAAATGGTAACCAAAGTGGTAGCTGATTCATTAAGAAAGGCTTATAACGGAAAAAAGGTTTTTTTAACCGGACATACCGGTTTTAAAGGTTCCTGGCTTTTAGCAATGCTCAATATATTGGGAGCAAACGTTAAGGGATATGCACTTGAACCCGAAAATGAACAATCACTTTATAGCCAGATTGAGGGCGATAACCTTTGTCAATCCGTTATAGCTGATATACTTGATAAGCAAAAGTTAAGAAACGAAATACTACAATATCAACCAGATTTTATTTTTCATATGGCTGCACAGCCATTGGTATTGCAATCTTATAAAACACCGGTAGAAACATTCGAAGTAAATGCAATTGGGACAGCAAATTTGCTGGATAGTGCAAGAAGTATTGAAAAGCCATGCTCCATTATAGTAATAACCACCGATAAGGTTTATGAAAACCAAGAATGGGAACATTCTTACAAAGAGACAGATAGATTAGGCGGACATGACGCTTACAGCGCAAGTAAAGCATGCACCGAGATTATTGTAAGTTCTTACTACAAAAGTTTTTTTAGTAATGATGATAATAATATAAAGGGACTTGCGACAGCCCGAGCTGGAAATGTGATTGGCGGCGGGGATTGGGCCGTTGATAGAATTGTACCCGATATAGTGCGTTCACTTGAAAAGGATCAGGAAATTATTGTAAGAAACCCTTCGGCTATACGACCGTGGCAACATGTACTAGAACCCTTAACTGGTTATTTAATATTAGGGGCAAATTTAGCTGATAAACCATTGGTTTTTTCAGAAGCATTTAATTTTGGTCCGCACATAAGTGACACGTTAAAGGTAATGGAATTGGTTAACATCGCCCTTAACATATGGGGAAAAGGACAATCGAAATTATTAAATGACACCACTAAAGTTCATGAAGCGGGCATATTAAAATTAGATAATAATAAGGCTATAGAAAAATTGGGATGGAAGCCTGTATTTACATCAACAAATGCATTAAAATGGACAATTGACTGGTACAAAAACTATACAAAACAACCTGTAAAAGAGCTTACTTTTAATCAAATTAATGCTTATTTTAAGCTTTTATAATGATATTTACACAAACATTTATACCCGGGGCTTATATTATTGATGCCGAGCCTTTTAATGATGATAGAGGGTGGTTTGCACGTACATATTGTAAAAACGAATTTGAAAAGATAGGCCATCAAGATGAATGGTTACAAATTAATCATTCTTACACCACCGAAAAAGGCAGTATACGAGGGATGCATTTTCAATACCCGCCTTATGCTGAAATAAAAACTGTAAGATGTATTGCAGGGAGTGTGTACGATGTTATAGTTGATTTGCGTGAAAGCTCTCCGACTTTCTTAAAATGGTTTGGAGTTGAGCTTTCTGCAGAAAACAAGCGGACAATATATATTCCAAAAGGCATGGCACATGGTTTCCAGGTGTTAGAGGATAATAGTCAGTTAATATATTGTCATAGTGCAACTTATAATCAGCAAAGTGAAGGTGCTATATTATACAATGATAAAATGGTTGGCATAGTTTGGCCATTACCTGTTGCCAATGTTTCAAATAAAGATAAAGGGTATAATCCCCTTGATATAAATTTTAAAGGAGTTAAAAATTAAAAAATGAATTGTCGTTTTTGTAATACCACACTTAAAGATGTTTTTATTGATCTTATAAATGCCCCGGCATCAAACTCCTTTTTAGTACATGATCAATTAAATGAACCCGAAACATATTATCCGTTGAAGGTTTACACTTGTAGTAAGTGTTTCCTGGTTCAAGTTGACGAGTATAAAAAATCAGACGAAATTTTTAATAGTGAGTACGTTTATTTTTCATCATTTTCAACCAGTTGGCTTGCCCATTGCAAAAATTACGTTGATCAAATAACTGACCGGTTTAATTTTAATGAGCAATCGTTAGTTGTTGAAATTGCATCAAACGATGGGTATTTACTGCAATATTTTAAAGAGAAGGAAATACCTGTATTAGGTATTGAACCAACAAAAAATACTGCGGCGGTAGCTATACAAAAAGGCATAGATACAGTTATCGAGTTTTTTGGTGTAAGGCTGGCCGAAAGCCTAATTGCCGAACAAAAAAAGCCTGATTTAATATTGGGCAATAATGTTTTGGCACATGTGCCGGATATTGTTGATTTTGTTGCGGGCATGAAAAAATTGCTCAAGCCCGCAGGCGTAATAACAATGGAGTTTCCGCATCTTTTGCAACTTGTTGAAAATGCTCAGTTTGATACTATTTATCATGAACATTTTTCATATTTATCCTTCCATACTGTAAAGCAAATATTCGAGTCTAACGGATTGCAGATGTTTGATGTTGAGGAAATACTAACTCACGGCGGCTCGTTACGGATATATGCAAAACATGCCGAAAACGAGGCTATACCAATTGTTGATTCAGTTGCACAACTTATTAACAAGGAGATTGCAAAAGGTGTAGATAAACTTGATTTTTATTCAAACTTTACATCTAAGGTTAATCAAATCAAAGTTGACTTGTTGGAATTTTTGGTAAACCAAAAAAAGGCAGGAAAAAAAGTAGCCGCTTACGGCGCCGCTGCAAAGGGCAATACTCTACTTAATTATTGTGGAGTAAAAAATGATTTGATTGACTTTGTTGTGGATGCAAATCCGGCTAAACAAAATAAATTTTTACCCGGCAGTCATATCCCGGTAGTTAACGAACAGTATTTAAAAGATGCTAAACCTGATTTTGTTATCATTTTGCCTTGGAATATTAAAAATGAAATACAACAACAACTAAAATATATTAAAGATTGGAACGCGAATTTTGTTGTTGCTATACCAGCAATAGAAATAATTGCACCTTAAAAAACACACATGATACCTGTATTTAAACCATTATTGGAAAAAGAAGAATTTGATGCTGCCCATAATACCCTCGAAATAGGATGGCTAGGAATGGGAAAGTTTGTAAATAAATTTGAAGAAGAAGTTAAAAAGTTTCTGCAATGCGAAGATAAGTATGTTGTAGCTGTCAGTACCGGCCATGCTGCTTTGCATTTAGGGTTGCTTATTGCTGGTGTTGGGCCGGGCGACGAAGTAATAACGCCTTCTTTTAACAATATATCAGATTTTCAGGCAATATTGGCGACAGGTGCCTCACCGGTGTTTTGTGATATACACACAGATACACTTTGCATAGATTTAGCCAAAGCCGAAGAATTAGTTAATGAAAAAACAAAAGCCATTATTGTTATGGATTATGATGTTTTTTTATGCGACCACGATGAAGTAGCTAAGTTTGCAAAAAAACACAACATCAGGGTTATTCACGATGCTGCACATTCTTTTGGTTCAAAATATAAAGGTAAAATGATCGGTAGCTTTTCTGATATAACTATGTTTAGTTTTGACCCTGTTAAAACCATAACCTGCCTTGATGGTGGTGCACTTGTTGTTAATACAGAAGAGGAAATGATTGCACTGCACCAAATGAGATTGGTAGGCATGGGGCAGCCTGCGTCAGTAATGTATCAAAATAAACGAGCATGGACTTATAGCGTCGACAGACTTGGATTTCGATATCATATGTCCAATATGCATGCAGCCATAGGGCTTGCCCAATTGTCAAAAATTGCTAAGATATCAGAAACGAGACGGTGGGCTTGCAAATACTATAATGAAACGCTAAAAGATGTACAGGAAGTAACAACACCCAATACAGATTTTAAAGATATAACCCCATTTTTGTATTATATTAAAGTTGCTGCAGACATAAGGGACGAATTTAGAGAATATCTAATTGACAAAGGGATTGATATTGGGATCCACTGGCAGCCAGGCCATTGGTTTAAATTATTTGAAGATACAAAAAAGGGAGATCTTACGGTAACGGATACTATAGCTAAAGAAATTTTATCATTGCCTCTGCATTCATGTATGGCAGAGGAAGATTTAGAAAAGATTACAACAGAAATTAAAAGATTTTTTAATAAATAAGCTCCAATGGGTATAAGCGTAATTTTATTGGGCTCAAAGCCAGGCTCGGTTGTAGTGTTAGCAAAAATGCTACAATTGGGTTGGGATGTAAAGTATGTAATTGTCCCTATTAATTATGACAGTAATTGGATAGCGGGCCCGACTTTAGAAGAGTTTGCTAAATCAAAAGGATTAAAAGTATTATACGGACAAAAAGATTTACCTGATAATTGTAAGGTTGATTTTGTAATTAGTTACATGTACCGCAACCTAGTGCAGGCCAAAACCATTAATTTGGCAACGCAGGCAGCATTAAATTTCCATGCGGGACCATTGCCCGAATTTGGAGGTTGGGCATTCTACAACCTAGCGATTTTAGAAGATGTGGCGGAGTATGGCTGTACCTGTCATTATATGGATAATTCTTTTGATACCGGACCGCTGTTAAAAGTTAGTAAATTTCCGATAGAAGCATCGCAAGAAACAGCTGTTTCGCTTGAGCGAAAAACGCAGAAAGATATGATAAAGCTTTTTGTCGAATTTTGCGATATTGTGGTAAATGAGGTGCAATTACCTTATGAAGAACAGAATAAAGATAAAATGCGCTATCTTAATGTAGATGAATTTAAAAAATTAAAACAAGTTCCGGCTGATGCAGATGCGCAAACTATAGATAAATATGCCAGGGCATTTTGGTATCCCCCATATGAATGTGCGTATACGATGGTTAATAATGTCAAGGTTGAAATAATACCAGAAATTGCAAAAAATGAAATAGCGTCACACTTACATCAAAATGATTTCAAAGAGTTGCTGACCAGCGCAGGAATCTAATTTGATTGCTTCACAAGTATATGGACGAGGAATCATCAGTTGATAAAAACTTTTCAATAAACGAGCTAACAACCTATGTAAGTTTTCAGCTTGATGTTTTTTTCCCTGATAAGAAAATATATATTGATGATTTGAAATTGTGTGTTGTTGATGCATTAGATAGAACACTATTTTCTATAAAACACGTTAAGCTGAATGGATACGCTAGATTCAGCTATCTTCACTCCGACTTGTATGCTCAATTTATTTATTATTTATCTAACACAGTTTGGCTAAAAACTCAAAATAAGAATTTAGCAACCAAATTATTTTATTTAAATAAAGCACTACATAGTTTTAATTGCATGTATGATACAAAACTACCTGATATCTTTTTGTTAATTCATTGTGTAGGTACTGTTTTAGGGAAAGCCGAATATGCTGATTATTTTGTGGCTTGCCAAAACGTAACTGTAGGAAGTGATAAGGGTGAGTCTCCTCAAATAACAGGGCCGTTATATATGGGGCCGGGAAGTTCAATAATTGGCAAATCAATAATTGCACCATTCACGAATCTAACAGTTGGGTGTAATTTGTTAAATGAAACTACACCGGCCAACTCGGTAGTTATAAACACAGCTAAAGGCATTGAGTATAAACAATCAAAAAGAAATTTAATTAAAGAAGTATATTTTAATTATAATACAATTTAATTCGTGTATAATAACCGTGAAACTTTCAATAAATATTGCCGCTAATTTTTTAGGACGTGCATGGGTAGCCGGTATTGGTATTGTGATGGTTCCATTATACATTAAGTTTTTGGGAATCGAATCATACGGATTAGTAGGTTTTTACAGCACACTTATTGGCTCAATGGGGCTGCTTGATCTGGGTTTAAGTACAACCTTAAACAGAGAGTTAACCAAAGCACGAGTTGAAAAGACCGATGCAACTACGGTTCGTAATCTTGTATTTACATTAGAGTGTATTTACTGGTCAATAGGTTTATTAATAGCAGTATGTGTTGTTGCTTTGGCCCCAGCTATTGCCACTCATTGGTTACAAGCTAAGAATTTGCCCGTCCAAACTGTAAGTAAAGCTGTTATTTTAATGGGGGCAGTAATGGCTTTTCAATGGCCCATAAGTTTATATAATGGTGGAATGTACGGTTTAGATAAACAGGTAACAGATAACACAATAATGGTATGTATGACAACTTTACGGTCAGTAGGCGTGGTTCTGTTATTGTGGCTGGTGGCGCCTACAATTGAAGTTTTTTTTATATGGCAGGCCATAATAAGTTTTATATACGTATTTGCTATGAGAACAGGCTTATGGTATTATTTGCCAAAAGCTAACACGTGGCCAAAATTTTCAAAAGACCAGTTAAAATTAATTTGGCGTTTTGCTGCCGGTATGACCTCTATAAGTATAGTCGGTTTTCTTTTAATGCAAGCTGATAAAATTGTTTTAAGTAAGGTTTTACCTTTAAGCCAATTTGCTTACTATATATTAGCCTTTACAGTAGCTGGTGGCATAAATATGATAGTCAATCCCATTAATGCGGCTATATTTCCGCGTTTAACGGCTTTTGTAACTTCTAATGATCGGCCTGGCCTGATAAATGCATATCATAAAGCCTGCAGATTAATAGCATTGACTGTTTTTCCTGTGGGGTTAATCTTGATATTTTTTGCAAGTAACATCTTACTGATTTGGACGAAAAATCCGGTTACTGTTGCAAAAACCACTTTAATGGTTCAGATTTTGGTTACAGGTACTATAATTAACAGCTTAATGGTAATACCTTATCTATTGCAAGTAGCATACGGAAAAACCCGCCTTAGTTTCTATCAAAATTTAATAGCAGCAATAATTTTAGTGCCTCTGCTTTTTTGGTGGGTACATTTATACGGTGCGGTTGGGGGAACTTTTGTTTGGCTGGCGGTAAACACAGGCTCTTTGTTAATTACTATACCAATAATTCATAACACATTATTAAAGGGGGAATTAAAAAACTGGTGCATAAATGACGTTTTTATTCCGCTATTGCCAAATTTAATAAGTATTACTGTTATTAAATTGATTGTAAACAAATATCCCGAAATATTAAAACTTAATTTATGGGGCATAGGCATAATATTTTTACTGGTTGTTTTTATATCGTCTTTTTTTATATCTGAAATGCGAGAATTAAAAAAAAGAGTTAGAACAGCCATTTTAAAATCATAATATGAATAATACCCAATTGCCTTTAGTTAGTATTTTAATACCAATTTATAATCAGAAGCCTCATTTTTTACGGGAAGCGATAACGTCTGCAATAAATCAAACATATCCAAATATTGAAATAGTACTATCTGATAATTTAAGTACGGATAATACTGTTCAGCAGGTTATCGCAGAGTTTGAGAAGGTTAAACATGTTGTATCGTGTCAGCCAAAACAACATCTTTCGATGATTGACAATTTTTGTTTTGCAGCTGAAAATGCAACAGGAGAATATTTAAGTTTTTTATCATCAGATGATATGTTGGAGCCCGAGTGTATAGAGCAGCTTATGGGACTTATTAACCGTTATCCCGACATAACCTTTGCATTTGGTAACATCGATTGTATTGATGCATTTACCGAGCAACATTTAGTATACCAGCGAGACGAAACCTATCGGACCGGCTATTATACAACTCAAGAATTTTTAAATTCTTTTATATATTTAAAGGATGTATGGATGAATGGCGATATTATCAGAAAAGATAAATATTTTGAAATAGACGGGATCGGATATAAGCCAATAAGATATGCATACGATATGGCTTTTGCGCTGAGGTTACTAGCTGCTGGCGCTGTTGTTGGTTATGTAGGCCAGGTATTAGGTAAAGTTAGAATATGGACCGGCGACAAAGCAGCACAAAAAATAGTACAATTAGATCTGTTAACGGAGATACATGATATTATTGAAAATTACATTATTGTACTAAAAAACCAATATTTATTGGACTTAATGGATGGCGGTAAAGACAAAGTATTAGAAATACGAAATAACAAGGTACGTGATAAAGTAAAGTATGCCGTCATTTGTTATGTTAAAGGATACATTGATGAAAATGCAATGCTTGAAATTAAGGATATGGTGAATAACCTTAATGATTTTACAGCGAACTTATATCTGGTGTGTTGCAAGTCACCTTTTAAACAGCTTCTGCAGGGTGTCATAGGTTTTAAAAATATTTTCAGTAAAAGAAGCACAGTATAATGCCTACACTATATAAATACTTATCAAAATTCATTAGGGGCATAAGCCATGTAAGTTTTTATATAGCCAATGGTTATAGAAAATTTTCGCTTAGGGTGAAGTACCCGGGGCTTGAGATTGATAGCCAAAGCGTAATCGAAAAAAATTGCAAAATTGTTTGCGTTGATGGAGGAAGGATGCTAATAAAAAGTTCTCATATTTTAATGGGCGCGCATTTATTTGCAGATGAAAATGCCTTACTTGAAATAGAGGGAAGTTCTGTAGGTAGATATACACATATTGCTGCTAAGCTAAGCATCGTAATAAAAAGCGGTGTGGCCATTGCCGAAATGGTAGTTATACGCGATCAGGATCACGCTACTGATCCTGAAAACAAAGAATCAGGTTTTAGTGCTTATAACGTTGCACCTGTACTTATTAACAAAAATTCCTGGATCGCTTCAAAAGCAACAATTTTAAAAGGGTAACTATTGGCGAAGGTTGTATTATAGCGGCCTCGGCGGTAGTTACTAAATCTGTACCCTCAAACCAGGTATGGGGCGGCGTGCCAGCTAAGTTTATAAAAAATACCGACCTATAGAACCGTATGCAAAAGCACGTTTTATTTATTTTACATGATATACAAAAATCACTGGGCATTGAGTGGATCACTATTGGGTTGGTAAATAATGGTTTTAAGCTATCTTTTATTTTAATAAATAAAAATGAAAGTGAAATGGAACAATTTCTTGTAAAAATAAATATTCCTGTACATAGAATGAGTTATAAAAGCAAGATGGAGGCACCTGTATTTTTATACAAGGTATACCGTAAAATTAAAAGCGCAAATCCGGATATAGTTCATACAAATTTAAGAGACGCTGATGTATACGGACAAACTGCCGCTTTTATATGTGGCATCAAAAAGCGTATATACACCAGGCATAGCTCTACATTTAATCATCTATATCATAAAAACTCTGTTAAAATAGATAAACTGATTAATTCTTTAGTTACAGATATCATATCTATATCAGAAGTAACCAGTAGGGTTTTAATTAATATGGAAGGAGTGCCACCAAATAAAATAACATTGATTCATCATGGTTTTGATTTGGATGGTTTTGATACTATTAGCGCGGATAGAATTAACCTTATAAAAAGTAAATACAAATTTCCCGATGGTGCGGTAATAGTAGGTGTAATTTCAAGATATACGATATGGAAGGGATATCAATACATTATACCGGCATTTGCAAAATTGAAACAAAAAGTACCAAATGCACATTTTGTATTTGCTAATACCGTTGGCGAATACTTGCCTGAAATAAAAAAAATGCTTTCCGAATTTTTACCGTCAGATAGTTATACAGAAATAAGATTTGAAAGTGATATTCAAGCTCTTTATAGGCTTTTTAATTTATACATACATGTACCAATTGATGATACAGTAGAAGCATTTGGACAAACTTATATTGAAGCCCTGGCATCAGGAGTGCCTTCAGTATTTACCTTGTCTGGCGTGGCAAATGAGTTTATTGTAAATGAAAAAAATGCATTAGTTGTTGATTATAAAAATAGTGAACAAATATTTTTAGCTGCCGAACGTATTATTAATGATGCCGATTTAAGGCAAAAACTGATTTTTAATGGAAAACAGGATGTTAAGCAATTCAGCCTTGACCTTTTTATTAAAAAAACTATAGATTTATATTTAAGTTAATTGAGATAATATTATAAAATGGCGTGTTTGTTTTGTGGCTCTGATAAAGTTGTTAACTCTCCCTATGAGAGTACCTTGTTTAATAATAAAGAATTTAGTTATTTAAAATGTGCCAGTTGCGATCTGGTTTACATCAGCCCATTTCCTAATAACGACGATTTTGAAAAAATGTATCCCATTACTTACCAGGGGGCTTTTGCTACTGCCGCAACTGGTCGTTACGACTGGCTTTTTAAGGATATTGAAAAGAGCGGAAAGTACAGTAAGGTATTGGATTACGGTTGTGGCGAGGGTAAATTTTTATTGGAAGCTATGGCCAAAGGTTATGAGGTAACCGGTGTTGAGTTTAATCTTGATTTGGTGAAGAGCTTAAAAGCCGCTTTCCCGCAGAATGATTTTTTATCTACCACCCAATTTTTTGAAAGCGACGAACGGTTTGATATAATCTTTTTGGGCAACGTGTTAGAGCATTTAACCAACCCGCGAGAAATGATACAAATTTTTAAAAGTAAGCTTTTACCGGAAGGGTTGCTTGTAATGGAGGGCCCTTTAGAAGATAATTTTACACTGGCTGGTGCTATTAGGAAAGCCTTTTTTTCTGTACGCAAAAAGTCAGGTAAAAAGGTTTCACATACGCCTTGGCATATGTTTTTTTCCAACTACAATAATCAATTAGCCGTCATTAACGACGCCGGATTTGAAACAATCAAATACCAAGTTAAAGAGCATCCATGGCCTTTCCCGGTCAAGCTGGCTGAATGTAACTCTATTAAAAGTTTTACATTCTTTTCGATAGCTAAGCTATCAATGCTGGTAGATAAATGTATATATAAAAGCGGTAACAATTTTACTTACATCGGCAAGTCTGCCGGCAATAGTAATAATTTTTAATCTTGCTTGTGAACATAAAAGCTGCCACAGTTCCCGAAGTAATGTTTACGATAATAGTGCCTACTTACAATCGTGAAAAATTGATTAGGGGGACTATCCAAAGTTTATTGGATCAGACCTTTAAAGATTATGAAATTATAGTTGTTGACGATGGGGGAAATGACAATACTAAAGCCGTAATTGATGCTTTTCACAGCCCAATTATAAGCTATTACTGGAAGGAAAATGAGGAACGTGGCGCTACAAGAAATTATGGTGCTAAATTAGCCAAAGGTAAATACGTCAATTTTTTTGATAGTGATGATATTGCGTATGATAACCATCTGCAAACCGCTTTTGATCACATACAATTAAATAATGATGCTATAATTTTTCATACAGGTTATGATAGAAGAAATAGCCAAATGGATAAAATTGGTCAATCTGTTATTCATACAGGTTTACTAAATGAGCGTATTTTTAAAAATAATATACTTAGCTGCAACAATGTTTTTATCAGAAAAGAAGAGTTTAATATGCTCCGGTTTTCTGAAAACAGGCAACTTACTTATGGTGAAGATTGGTTGTTGTGGATACGCAGTAGCATAAAATACCCAATAACCGGTTTGCCAAACGTAACATCAGCAATTATTGAACATGATAACCGTAGTATGACAAACGCTTTTGGAGATAATATTTTAAAAAGTACAAATATTATTTTGGCAAGTTTGACCCACGATAATGCGCAAAAAAATATTATAAAAAAAGTGACCGCCGAAATGTATTTTTTAGCTTCGCTTTATTATAGTATTGAAGGTAAGAAAAAGGAATGTTTGAATCTTTTTAATACTGCTTTTAAATTGAGCCCAACCATAATATATACTAAAAGAACCCTGGCTATATTAAAATACTTAATAAGAAAATGAAATGTGTGGAATAGCCGGTTTTGTTGATTTTACCAACAAAAGCTCAAAAGAGATATTAAGTTTAATGACACTGTCAATGCAACACCGCGGCCCCGATGGGCAGGGGGAGTATTATCAGCAAAAAGATGATTTGCAGGTTGGCTTAGGGCACCGGCGTTTATCAATTATTGATCTGAGCACCAGTGCCGATCAGCCTATGCATTATGATAAACTGCATGTTGTTTTTAATGGCGAAATATATAATTATGCCGAGTTGCGCGAGCAGCTTATACAACTTGGGCATGAGTTTAAAACCCATTCAGATACAGAAGTAATTTTACATTCATGGAAGCAATGGGGCGCTGCCAGCATCCATAAATGGATAGGTATGTTTGCTGTTATTTTATATGACGAAGAGACTAATGAGGTTACAGCAATTCGGGACAGGGCAGGCGTAAAACCACTTTATTATTCTTATGATAATAATTTATTTTGTTTTGGATCAGAGTTAAAAGCAATCACTAAACACCCCAGCTTTATAAAAGAAATTAACCGTAGCGCAGTAGCTAATTTTTTGCAATATGGTTATGTAGCTTATCCGCATTGTATTTATAATGATACCTATAAACTTGCACCTGGTCATATTTTAAAGTTAAATTTAGCTACCAAAGCAGTAAAAATTGAACAGTATTGGGATGTTTATGAATACTATAAAAAAACCAAACTTTCTATCTCATTACCCGAAGCCATAACAGAAACTGAAAGCATTTTGCAAAAAGCTTTTCAATACAGGATGGTTTCGGATGTTCCGGTAGGCATTTTTTTAAGCGGTGGATATGATAGCACCTGTGTTACCACATTATTGCAAAAAGACAGTGCCGAAAGGCTAAAAACTTTTACCATTGGCACTACAACAAGCGCTTTAGATGAAGCTCCTTTCGCTAAACAAATAGCCGCGCATTTGGGTACAGATCATACAGAGTATTATTGCACCCCAAAAGAAGCGCTTGAAATTATACCGCAATTGCCCCATTTTTACGATGAGCCATTTGCTGATAGCAGCGCTATACCCACAATGCTCGTAAGTAAACTCTCGCGCGAAAAAGTGACCGTAGCTTTATCAGCAGATGCCGGGGATGAAGTATTTGCAGGCTATAATAGGTATGATTATATAGCCCGCTATGGCAATAAAATTGCCGCTATACCCAAGCCAATACGCAAGCTAGCCGCGTATGTAATGGATAACATATCGTCAGAAAAAATACCGGGTTTTAAAAACCGGCAAAATTTTCATGGCAGGTATACCAAATTTAAAAACTTATTGAATGATCCATCGCCGGCTGAATTAATGAAAAATTTAACGCAAACGTTTACTAATACCGAGTTAGACAAATTATTTGCAAAACCTTTTATAGGATTAGTAACTGAGCATGATTGTGATCAGTTTGATTTACACAATGACCCATTAGCCTATATGATGGGGGTTGATTATAAAACTTATTTGGTTGATGATATTTTACAAAAAGTGGATAGGGCAACCATGTCTGTTGGTTTGGAGGGTCGGGAACCTTTTTTAGATCATCATATTATTGAGTGGGCCGCCCAATTACCCTCAAACTACAAATATCATAACGGCGATAAAAAGCATATAATTAAACAAATTGTACACAAATATGTGCCACAGGTATTAATGGACAGGCCAAAAATGGGTTTTGGTATACCAATTGAAAAGTGGTTGAATAATGAATTAAAAAGCCTGGTATTTGAAAACCTAAACAAAGATAAATTGAACCAGCATGGCTTATTCTCGGTTATTGACGTTGAAAACATATTAAACCAATTTTATAGTGGCCGCACAGAAAAGCATTTACAAGTTTGGTATTTGTTAATGTTTCAAATGTGGTATAATACCTATATGAATGATTGAAAAACCTAAAGAGGTATTATACCTATCGTATGATGGAATGACAGATGCACTTGGTGAAAGCCAGGTAGTATGTTACTTAAAAGGCACAAGTAAAAAGGGGTATAATATCTCCCTTATAAGTTTTGAAAAGGAAACCTCCTATGCCCTAAAAAAAGATGATATTAAAAAAGTGCTTGACGAGCATAATATTGCATGGCATCCGTTTATGTATACCAAAAATCCACCGGTCATTTCTACTATTATCGATCTGTGGAAAATGCGTAAAAATTCTGCTGAACTAAACCGGATAAAGCATTTTGATATTATTCACTGTCGTAGTTATATCTCAGCGCTAGTTGGCTTGTATTTAAAAAGGATAACCAAGGGTAATATCAAGTTTATTTTTGATATGCGCGGCTTCTGGATAGAGGAACGGATAGAGGGCGGAATGTGGAATACCAAAAAATTGATCTATAAACGTATCGTCTCTTTCTTCAAATCAAAGGAAGATCAATATTATCAACAGTCAGATAAGATTG
Source organism: Mucilaginibacter sp. UYCu711 (assembly GCF_050433825.1). Lineage (NCBI taxonomy): Bacteria > Pseudomonadati > Bacteroidota > Sphingobacteriia > Sphingobacteriales > Sphingobacteriaceae > Mucilaginibacter > Mucilaginibacter sp. UYCu711. The sequence goes on from NZ_JBNPWM010000001.1 coordinate 728,079, forward strand.
TCAGTCTCACTAACGCAGCAAAATCATACATAGTTGATCATAAAAACATCGCCCCGCAAAAAATTGGTGTTATACCAACTTGTGTTGATTTTGATTTGTTTAAAGTGACTAATTCAAACGAACAATCAGAATTACGGCAACAACTGGGCATTAGGCCGAATGCAAAAGTATTTGTTTATGCCGGGGCAATTGGTGGCAGTTATAATATTGATTTAATATTTAAGGCTTATCAATATTACAAGTCATTTTATGCCAATACCCATTTGCTGCTTTTAACCAAGGACGCTTTAAGCACGGAAGGGCGTCAATTGCTTAATAAGTTTAATATTAATGAAGACGAGTTATCAATTGTTGAATCGCCATTTAAAAAAGTACATCAGTATTTAAATATTGGCCATTTGGGGTTTGTTTTTTATTCAAAAAGCTGGTCAAATATAGCCCGTAGTCCTACCAAAATGGGCGAATATCTAGCATGTGGATTGCCTGTATTGGTTTACGGGAGCATAGGGGATATAGATTCACTGCAATCTGAACTGGAAATTTTTATTGTTGATGATATTGCTCAGGACAAATGCTTTGACGTATTTGAACTACTTAATAATACTACCAAAACAACTGATGATATGCGGAAAGAGGCGTATCAATATTGTAGCATTGAAAAGGGGATTGAATTTTATGCTGATATTTATAAACAAATATTAAAGAATTAAAAAGCTGCATAAATAAATGAAGGTAAATTGATATAAATGAAGAGAATTATAGTTACAGGTGCGGCTGGTTTTATTGGGAGTAATTTGGTGAATAAATTATTGGATGCTGGTACAGAGGTAATTGGTATTGATAATTTTGATAATTTTTATCCGCGCGATATTAAAGAGGGTAATATAAGTACTGCCTTAAAGCACCCGTTGTATACTTTCATTGAAGCATCAATTCTCGATATTGGCACATTGAATTTATCAAAGAATGTTGATTGTATTGTACACCTTGCCGCAAAGGCAGGGGTATTGCCATCTATAAATCACCCTTCGGCCTATGTAGATACCAATATACAAGGCACACAGGCAATTTTAAATTTCATGCAGACAAATGCTATTAAAAAATTGGTATTTGCTTCATCATCATCAGTATATGGTAATACCGATGTAGTACCATTTGTAGAATCGGCTGCAACAGATTCGCCTATATCCCCATACGCAGCTACAAAAAAAGCAGGCGAATTATTATGTAAAACCGCCCATCACCTTAATAAAAAGGATATTATTTGTCTGCGGTTATTTACCGTTTATGGCCCTGGGCAAAGGCCTGACCTGGCTATACATAAATTTTTCAAACTGATAGATTCAGGCAAACCCATCCAGGTATATGGGGATGGGTTGACTTCAAGGGATTATACTTTCGTAAGCGATACAGTTGACGGGATACTATTGGCAATTGAACATGTTATGGCTAATAGTAATGTTTTTGAAATAGTGAACCTGGGCAATGAGTATCCGGTATCATTGAACCAGCTAATTGAACATATAGGTGAAATATCTGATTCGCCCATGCAAATTAATAGGGTTGATAAAAAACCCGGTGATGTTGATATCACCTACGCGGATATTTCAAAAGCAAAACAATTATTAGGCTATGCCCCCAAAGTATCAATACAAGCAGGCTTGGAGGAATTTTATAAGTGGTTCAAATCAAATAACGGATAATCGGTGCTATATAATCAATATAGGTAGTTATGAATACAGACGAGCTTAAAAAATATCTGCAAACGCTCCATATTGATATGCAAGACAATGATAACGCACTTAAGTTTCTTACCGCTAAACCTTACACTAATTTTTATTTAACCACAGCAGGAGTTGGATTTAAAAGGTTATCACTAATAAAAGAATTATTATTTGGTAGCTATCAATTAGGCTTTTTTAGGTTATACGCTTTAAAGCATTTTCTCTTCTCAAAAAAAGTAAAATTAGAGGATGAGAAATATTTGATCATTCACAATTTTTGGTCACAAGGCTATCATCATTGGTTGGCCGAAGCATTGTTGAAACTGATAGTCTTCAACGCAAATTACAGCGAGTATACACTGCTATTACCTGCATCTTATTCCGCATTCGCGAAGCAATCATTAGATAAATTTAAATTTAAGGATATAGTATATTTAGAAGAGCAATGTATATACCACATCCCTAATGGGGTGGTAATTAATAATCCTAAGTCGGGTTTCTTTTATGATGAACATATAAAGCAACTTAAAGATTTTTATCTTTCTACTTCATCAAACCCTTTCAGGAAAATTTACATCAGCCGACGCAATGAAACGCTGCGAAGAATAGTAAACGAAAAAGACATTTACCCGCTTTTAATTGAAAATGGATATGAAATTATTGAGCCTCAATTATTAAGTTTTCAAGAACAAGTTACCTTATTTTCAGAAGCGGTAGAAATAATTGCTATACATGGCGCCGCCCTAACTAATATAGTATTTATGCAGCAGGGTGCCAGGGTGGTTGAATTATATAGAGAGGTAACCGCCAATGATCTAATTAATGGATGTTATTATCGTTTAGCTCAAGCCGCTAAGCTTAAATATGAGATGTGCTTTTTGAAAATTGGAAATAAACACAAGGATATTGACCGGTCAGACCTTATTATTAGTAAAAACGAGTTTGCTTTACTGCTCACATCCAATAATAATTAACATCATTGCAATACATTGCAGCTGAACATAAATAATGAATACAAAAGTCCTTTTCATTGTACCTTACCCATTTGATAAAGCTCCAAGCCAGCGGCTTAAATTTGAACAGTATTATTCCGCTTTCAAAAATAGCGGCTTAAGTATTGCCTACGAGCCATTTATAAATGAAGATTTTTGGGCAATTGTATATAAAAAGGGTTATTATTTTAGCAAGTTGTATTACACTGTGCAGGCATGGATCAAACGTTACATGCTTTTAGCAACTATACGCAAATATGATGTAGTGTATTTGCATTTATGGGGTACTCCTTTCGGATTTCCGGTATATGAATGGTTGTTACGTAAATATTCAAAAAAGTTAGTTTATGATATTGATGATTTGATATACAAGGCGGCTTCAAGCCCCAATAATTGGTATTTAAGTATTTTAAAATCAAGTTTAAAGGTTGATTTTTTGATGAAACATGCCGACCATGTTTTAGTGAGCACAGATAAATTGTTTGATTATTCCCGAAAAATAAATAACCAGGTTACATTAATACCGGCCACTATTGATGTTGAAAAATATATTATTCCAGATAAAAAGTCGGACGTGGTTAATATTGGCTGGAGCGGTAGCCATACCACCAGTAAATATGTACACTTACTAGATAATGTATTAAAAAAAGTAGTGGCTGCGCATAATGTTAAGATCATGATCATGGGCGATGATACTTTTAGTATTGATGGGGTAGACGTTCAATTACTCAAATGGACGCCAGAGAGTGAGATACCTAATATGAACCTTTTTGATATTGGCATTCATCCATTACCCGATGAAGAATGGGTATATGGAAAAAGTGGGGGCAAATTAGTGCAATATATGGCCGCAGGTATCCCAATTATAGCATCAGCAATAGGCCCTAATTTAAAAGTGATTGAAAACGGCTATAATGGATTTTTGGTAGGTACTGAGGATGAGTGGATAAAAAAATTGGAGTTACTAATAACTAATGAAGTTTTAAGAAAACAGATGGGCATCAATTCAAGAAAGCATGCGGAAACATTTTTTTCGGTTGAGGCTAATTTGAAACATTATTTAGATACTTTTAATAGTCTTATCAAATAGCTATTATGCAATTTAATTTTAAATCACCTTTAATAAAAATTACCGTTATAATAATTGCATTATTATCAGGTACAATAGGCGTACTGTATTTTTTCAGATCCAGCCCACAAATAAGGGTATTAGGTATAAAGCTATTGGGCGATAAAAATTTATACAGGGTAATGAAGCAATATAAGGTTGGTTTTATCCCCGAAAAACTTATCCAATATACAAACACAACCGATACAGATAACATAGCAATATCCTGGGCTTTCAGACCCGAATATATAGTAGGTTTTTATCCCATCCCAGTCGTAGATGATACGGATAACGACGGGAAACCTGAAGTATACTTAGGCAGCTATACACGCAATATATATGCACTTGACGGTAAAAGCGGTAACACACTATGGAAATGGAAATTGCCATTTGGCGTAGTTGGCGGGAGGGTAGTTGATTTATTCGATTTGGATGGCGATGGAAAAAAGGAATTAGTTTTTGGTACACATACAACGTTGCCTATAAGGGTATATGCTTTAAAAACGGGCAAGCAAGAGGATGATAAGCGAATGTTATGGGCCACTAACTTATCTGGTGATTTTTTAGAGGGCGGTTTAACAGTGAGTAAATTAAATGGAGAGCCAGTGGTGGTTGCCATTACGCGAGATGCGCCCTATTCGCGTGGAACCATTAACGTTATCAAAGCTGATGGTTCATTTCTTTTTCCATCAATAGCAGGGGTTGATGACTGTGCAAGCAGGCCTGCCGTAGGGTTATTACCAGCCAATAAATATACATCAATAATTCATGGCAGCCATGCTGTATATAATGCCCAATTTGCTGATAGGATCATTGCGCGCGATTTAAAAACTGGTAAGATGCTATGGATGTCACCTAAAATTGGAGATACCGGTTTTCAAAATCATCAATTACTAGATGTAGATTTTGATGGAAAAAATGATGTTGTCGCATTTGCCGATAGTACAGACGTTAAAGAAGCAAGTATATATATAATTAATGGCCTTAACGGAACGATAGTTAAACAAGTGCCGTGGAGTGTGCAAGGTGTATTAAAAGATAAAAAACAACTAATTGTTTGCCAGGACGACAAAACGATGTGTTTAAACAAACGCGGCGATGTACTATACACTATCCCTAAAATATCATTTGGGGTGCATACAACTCACGGTCAAATAGTGCTATTTGCCATTAGTTATAATAATAAGTTCCTAACTATAAATGAATACGATGTAGCAAACGGTAAATTGTTAAAGACTTACAACTGCCCTAAAAATCTTCCTGACCATATTAAAAAAAGTGATTATGGGATATTTATTCCTAAAGATAGTGCGGCGTTTTTGACCCTTGCTGATACGGATAATGATGGTAATTGGGACTGTTTAATACAAGTAAAAGATTTTATAGTGAACGTGAAATTACCTATAAAGGTACAAGCGGGTACTGAACCTTATGCTCCAATAGCTTTAAGAAATGTAGATAACAGCGGCGTTATTTATTAAAACAACAGGTAAAGTGAAAAGCAGATTTACATTTATCGTTATAAGTTTTTTGTTGCTGGTTGTTATGTATGCAGGTTATTTGGCAAGTGACGATAGATATTACACTACAGTAATTTCTGGAAACAATTTACAAACGCCGCAGGACGTTTTTGAATGGACCACCAAAAAGTTTAGTTCAGTAAGTTATATGTACCACAGCACTTATGCATCCCCAAAGTATTTAATGCAAAACCATACAGGCTTATGGTGCGATGAGGGTGCTATTGTTATGGCTACACTTGACCATAAATTAGGATATAAAACACGTCTGGTGGATTTAATTGGTTACGATAACGTGGCGCATCACACGCTTTTACAAGTTTACGAAAATAATAAATGGGTAAATTACGATTTTACATTTAGGCTGAACCACCAGGCTATTTTAAAAAGCAGCTATGCCTTTAATTTGAAAATGAAAGAGGCTAGGCCCAAAACCTATCCAAAGCTTTATAATTTTATTGTTAACAATAATTTTTTTGCCAAGAAGGTCATATTCGCGCTACGCGGAATCAGAGAAAAAGAACCTACTGGTGGTCTATAGCTGGTGTTACAGGGTCTTTTGTCTGATTATTAAATATCAGGATCATTAAAAAAAGCATGTAAAAAGGTGTACATGGAATTTTATATCTGGATAGCGAACCGAAATTATAGCTTGAAACCCCCACAATAAATGCAAATAACAACGAAAAAAATAAACACATTATTAAATTAGGGTCCTTGTAAATATTATTAATTGTTATAAATATATTTCGTCTTACCAATAAAAATAGTGTAAGCAATAATACTGTTGTCGACTCTAACGAATTAAACAATTGTACAATACTTTTTGATTCCCAGGGATATGGCCTAAATAGCGCTACATTAATTGCCGGTACTATCATTTTGGCAATTCCCTTTACTGAAGGTTCAAAATCTCCCAGATCATATGCTGAACCATCTTCATCTAATGATTTGTTTAATAAATAATCCTTTTGTTTTTTTACAGTTTGTAATACGCTTGCAGTTGAAAAAGTGGAAAGATATGATGCCGCCCTTTGTATAGCGAAGGAAACAATTAAATAAAAAATAAATAGCACAAAATAAAACATCAATTGTTTTTTTTGCTCAATTGCTTTTTTCTTAAATGATAGTATAGTTTTTATAACTAACGTAGGTAACAATACAACTAATATATATGCTTTAATAAGTAGTAGCAGAGTTACGGCGGTTAAACACAGTATCACTAAAGAAAATTTAAATCGCCTTTCTTCAAACAAAACATAAAAAATGTACACTAGGCAGCCTATTGAAAACATACAAAAGCTATCTTTAAACAAGCCAGATCCCCACACCAGCGGACCTGGCATAAACAAAATAGCGATAGCGATATACATTGTTATGCTTTTATATTGCTTAGCAAAGGCTATAAACATAAGCCATGACCCAATAAATGATATTACTGCAATAATTGAGTTGATTATCAAATATTTAGTAAAACAAAATAAGCCAATTATTGCACCAATGCACGCTGTTGTGTAGGATGGTGTATCATCATACCAAAACATACTTGAAACTATTTTTTGGTCGGTAATATTATTCTCGTTAATATTATGCGTAATCAATCTAAACCAGCTATCGGGGGTGTCAATAAACGTTGAGTTTATTAGTTTGGTAACAAAGAAAAAATTAAACGTGTCGCCTCCATTATAATAATAAGCATATATCAACCCAATAAATATTGAGCCTGCTATTTTAGCTATTAATGCGGGTATAAAATAAGGCTTGAACGGGTGGTTTTCTGGATAATATTTATTGCGAACATTATAAGCTATTTTAAAAATTATGATTAAATAAAAGGGAAGTAAAATATAATCGAGTGCAGTAATGTCCGCCATTTCAAATCAGATAATTTAATGCTTATAAGGAGTGTAAAATAACAAAATATATTTCAGTATTTTTATTGCCTGAAATATAGCAGAAATAATTTCGGTATCCATTTGTTAAATAAGCAGATAATAATAGCGTTGTATGTATGTCTAAAATTCTACGAATATTAAACCGCTTAAACGTTGGCGGCCCAACTTTAAATGTTGCTTATCTTTCAAAATATTTAAATAAAAAATACCACACTGAAGTACTGGCCGGGCACAAAGAGCCTTTTGAAGGAAGTTCTGAATATGTACTTAATGATTTAAGTATCCCCTATAAGTTTGTTCCAGATATGTACAGAAGCATTGATCTGAAACGCGATTATAAAGCTTTTAAATATATCCAGAATGAAGTTTTAAAATATAAGCCTGATATTGTGCATACCCATGCAGCAAAAGCAGGCGTATTGGGGCGTTTGGCTGCCTACCATAACCGCAACCGTCCCAAAGTAATTATACACACCTATCATGGCAATGTGTTTGATGGGTATTTTTCTCCGCTCAAAACCAAGATATTTCTTGCTATCGAGCGCTATTTAGCTAGTATAAGTACTGCTATTGTTGCTATAAGCGATCAGCAAAAAAACGATTTAGTAAATAAGTACAAAATAGCACCTGCTGATAAAGTTCATGTAATTAGGTTGGGGTTTGATTTAGACAGATTTTCGCAAAACTCTGACGAAAAACGGCAACAATTCAGAAGTTTTTATAATATACAGGAAGATGAGGTTGTGATTACTATTACAGGCAGGCTTACAGCTATAAAAAATCATTGCCTTTTTATTGAAGCATTACAAATGCTTAAACAACAAAAACCAAAACTTAAATTTAAAGCATTTATTGTTGGCGATGGCGAGTTAATGGAGCCATTAATTGATAAGATCAAACAAACAGAACTTAGCTTTTGTAGAGTTGCCGATAGCAATTATTTGGCAGATATAATTTTTACTTCCTGGCGCAAAGATATCGACGTAATTAACTCAGGATCGGACATTGCGGCGTTAACATCACTAAATGAAGGTACACCTGTTAGCATTATTGAAGCCATGGCATCCAAAAAAGTCGTGATTAGTACAAATGTAGGCGGTGTAAAGGATGTTATAAAAGACGGTTATAGCGGTTTTTTATGTGAACAAACGCCAGAGAGCTTTGTTTTTAAACTAAAAAAACTTGTTGAAGATAAAGAGCTTAGAGATAAGATGGGCGCAAACGGAAAAAAATTTGTAATTGAAAATTATTCTTATTTTCGTCTAGTACAGGAAATAGAAAGTTTATATAGCTTTCTATTGAAAGAAAAAAACTAACTTTAGCTTCCTAATTAAAGTTAAATGATTAAAGTTTTAATAACCGGTGGAGCAGGCAACGTTGGAGGCGCCCTTGCCTGCCATTTAGTGCAGAAAGGATATCAGGTTGTTGTGGTTGATAACTTGATTACAGGTTCACTTCATAATCTTCCTCAGGGATATGACAATTTTACATTTATTGAGTGTGATGTGAATTGTTATACGGATTTATCAGCTATTATGTTGGCTTTTAAATTTGATTACGTTTTTCATTATGCAGCACTGGTGGGTGTGGCGCGTACATTAAAAAATCCGATTGCTGTTTTAGAGGACATTGAAGGCATAAAGCATATTTTAAGTTTATCAAAAAATATAGGTGTTAAACGTATATTTTACTCCTCATCCTCTGAAGTATATGGCGAGCCGGTAGAATTTCCACAAAATGAACACACAACACCCTTAAATTCAAGGTTGCCGTATGCCATTGTAAAAAACGTTGGAGAGGCTTTTTTCAAGTCGTATTATAAAGAGTTTGGCTTGGAATTTACCATTTTTAGATTTTTCAATACTTATGGTCCTAAACAAAGTGTCGATTTTGTAGTGTCTAAATTTTTAAACGCTGCATTAAAGAACCAGGATATCAACATATATGGCGATGGAGACCAAACCCGTACCTTTTGTTATATAGATGATAATATAGAAGCCACCACCAAGATTTTTGAAGAGTCGCTTTATATAAATGAGGTTATCAATATTGGTAACTCAAAAGAAATGACAATTCTTGAACTCGCCCAAAAAGTAATAGCAATAACAGGCTCGTTATCTTCGATAATTCATCTCGAAGCATTAAAAGAGGGAGATATGACGCGTCGTCAGCCTGATAATTCAAAAATGCTGCAGGTTTTAAACAGGGATTTATTAACTATTGAAGAAGGTGTTTCTAAAGTTTTAGAACTTAAGTATTACATATCTGCCCAATCACAATCCTTAAATGTCTTTTCAGCTTAAATTAATTCTATCGGGCTGTATTTCGCTATTGACATGTGTTGCAGTTATGCCATTTGTTATCAAGTTAGCAAGGTTTAAAGGATGGGTTGTCTTTCCGCGTAACGATAGATGGCATAAAAACCCTACAGCGTTAATGGGGGGGATTGGTATTTTCGTGGCTTTTAGTGTTACCATGTTAAGTGTGGGAGGCACATTAGAGACAAATTATTGGATGGTATACGCTGCGGCATTTATTATGTTTTTAGTAGGCTGGGCAGATGACGTACGAGAAATAAAACCTGTTATTAAGCTAGTGGCACAAATAGCGTGCTCTTTTGTTTTAATATATAACGGTTACATTTTTGGCGGTGGGTTGCTGGAATGGGCGGGGATCCCATTAACATTTATTTGGGTTATAGGTATAACTAATGCAATAAATCTGTTGGATAATATGGATGGCTTAGCTGGGGGGATATCAGCCATTGTCGCGATAGTTTCGGGTGCTTTAGCTGTTTTAAATAACGAATATGCATTGGCTGGTTTCGCTTTTGCCATTGCGGGATCAACTATTGGTTTCTTGTTCTATAATTTTAAACCTGCCTTAATATTTATGGGCGATGCCGGGAGCTTATTTCTTGGTTTCTCGTTATCATTTTTGAGTATAGCGGTGCAAGGAAAAATGGGTTCATCATCGCCAGTGTTAATGTTATTAATTCCTATAAGTTTAATGGCAATACCTATAATGGATACCACATTGGTAACTATTAAGCGCCTTGCGGCCGGCCGGCGGATAGATCAGGGTGGAAAGGATCATACCTCGCATCGGTTAGTAGCCCTTGGTTTAAGCGAAAAGAAGGCTGTCTTCACTTTGTATATTATTAGTGCTATATGGGGTGTATTATGTTTGCTTATGTCTCGCATCCAGGTTAATAACCTGTTTTTATGTGTGCTTTTGCTCATTATTTTTTCAGTTGCGTTTTCCTTATTGCTTTCTAAGGTAAAGGTTTATAACGAATCGCCAGAGAAGTTGTCCTATTTGGAAAAACAAGGTTTAAACGTAGATAATAACTTCACCCTTCGTTTTTTCTTGCTCCATAAAAAATTAATGATTGGCCTTTGTACTGATATCTTAATAATTTACTGTGCCTTTCTTTTTGCTACCAAGGCTACCCAGGTTAATTTAGAATATGATTATATTGTGCTGGCCACATTTATCTGCGTAAAAATTACTGTGTTATATTTAAGTAATCTTTATTATCGCATGTGGCGTTACATGGAAGTTTTAGAGGTTGCAGGATACTTTATTTTTACTTGTATAGCAACAATTATATTAGTAATTATATTGTATCTAAAATATAGAACGGGCACCTATACACTGTACTTTTTCATATTCGATTTTCTGCTGACTTTTACAGGTATAGTTTTTTCAAGACTATTTTATAGATCATTAAGCGAATTAATTAATAGAAACAGAAATTCGGAGAAAAAGGTAATGATCTACGGAGCAGGCGACAGTGGATATTTATTGATAAAAGAAATTTTGCAAAATCACCGGCACGAATTAAAACCAATTGGATGGATCGATGATGACCCATCAAAGTATAATCAATTCTTGTATGGTTATAAAATATACGGAGGTAAAACGCAGTTGCTGAAGATATGTCAAAAGTTTAAACCGGATATGGTTTTAATATCAACAAGCGCAATTGATAAAGAAGCAGAAGATGAACTTAGAGATTTGTTAGCCGTACATAATATTGGTATCGGTCGGTTTAGTTTAACTATATCTTATAATTAATACACGTATTCTAACTGGAAAAACACCATTCTACATATATAATGTTTAATTATATATCTTTATTTTAGGCTAGTTTTAATTAGCTTATTTTAAGCTTTAACACCTTTCTTTTCTCAATAACCAGCTCAACTTTTCCATTGAGGCCGTCAAGAAAAATATTGGCGACTTTACCGACAAAAGTATAGATTTGAAAAATCAATAGCGATCAATTAGCGCATCATTTTAATATAAACCGATAGGAAGCCTTAATTGTACAAATATAATAATCAAATTTTGCATGCTTTTTAATTCGTTGCCCTTCCTTTTCTTTTATTTAATAGTTACGCCGTTATTTTTCTTGGTAAAAGACACCAGGCGGTGGATATTACTTCTTATTACCAGTTGTTATTTTTATATCACTTTTGTGCCCGCATACTTGTTAATTATAGCGTTTACAATAGTTATAGATTATTACGCTGCCCTTGCGATTGAAAAAACGCCAAATAAGAAAAAAAGAAAGTCGCTATTGATTTTAAGTTTAATCGCTAACATTGGTGTATTAGCCATTTTTAAATATTATAACTTTTTTGCTTCAAATATCAATGTGCTTTTAAATGGGCATGGTTCTTTGTCATACCTTAAAATACTGCTGCCCATTGGCTTATCATTTCATACTTTTCAAGCTATGAGTTATACTATAGAGGTATACAGGGGCAATCAGGCAGCGGAAAAACATTTCGGAATATATGCCCTTTATGTGATGTTTTATCCGCAACTTGTTGCCGGACCTATTGAAAGACCTCAAAATATTATCCATCAGTTTTACGAAAAACATCCATTTGATTTTAATAATTTAAAAGCCGGGTTAATGCAAATGGCTACAGGCTTATTTAAAAAAGTGGTTATTGCAGATCGGCTCGCTATACTTGTTGATGGTGCTTATTTGCATCCGCAAACACAATCCGGTACTACACTATTAGTTTCAACACTATTTTACAGCTTTCAAATTTACTGTGATTTTTCGGGCTATTCAGATATAGCGATTGGGGCGGCAAGGACAATGGGTTTCACCCTAATGGATAATTTCAGAGCCCCTTATTTCTCGCGCTCTGTAAATGAATTCTGGACACGTTGGCACATATCACTATCAACATGGTTTCGGGATTATTTGTACATACCGTTGGGTGGTAATAGGGTAAAGGTTAGCAGGTGGTTTCTTAACCTGATGATCGTTTTTATTATCAGCGGTTTTTGGCATGGAGCCAATTGGACTTTTATTGTTTGGGGAGCGCTCCACGGTGCATTTTTGATTGTACATATTGCCTTTAATAAATTTTTGCAACATTGGGGATATAAGTTTAAACCCAACCCGTTAAAAACGTTTTTACAAATTATATTCACTTTTTTACTGGTATCCTTTGCCTGGGTTTTTTTCAGGGCAACTTATATTTCAGATGCTGTTTATATTTTAAAAAGTATCTTTCACTTAAATGTTCATGATCAGGTTCAATTCTCATTAAATAATAACGAAATATGGTTCTCGGTATTCCTTATCGCTCTGCTTTGTTTAAAAGAGCGGTTTTACCTCACTATTCCAACCAAAAAGAATCTTTCGTTCATTATGCTGTTTTCGATAATCATTTTTAGCTGCTACTTCTTTGGTGTGTTTAACAACAAACAGTTTATCTATTTTCAATTTTAGACATGAAAAAGATAATTGGAATTTTAATACTGGTTTTTGCAAGCATTGTATTTATTGCAAGCGCGGTTAGCGAACTGACCAATTCTTTTTTTGGGTTAAGGAACAAAACGTCCGTTCGTGAAAAATGGTGGGGATCAGACAAAGGTGCCGCAGGTGACCTTTATGGCTTTACCTGTTTAACTCAATTTTGTGTATCAGATACATCCATTCTTCGAAAACCTGATTGTAGTGGTACTAATAAAAGTTACAATATTTATGCGCTTACGGATAGTTATACCGAGGATATTTTTAAACATCCAGATTATTTCTGTGGGGCTAATAAATGCGGGTACGCATTTTCAAATAATGGAGATGTGCTTCCCGTTCATTTAGATACAACACAGAGAAATATTGTAATGATAGAATGCGTTGAAAGAAATATTAGAACAAGCCTGGCGGATTCTTCCCACTTAAAAGGGTTTCTAACTATTTTAAAGGAGAAAATAAATGAAACGAAAGCAGCCGAAAAGGCGCATAGCTTTCATTTTCATTTCAATATTAAAAACTTAGACGGTGACTATGAGACCAACCTTTGGGATTATCGGTTCTTGAGGCCATTAAAACAGCTAAAATCGAAGATGACTTTTAATATTTTCAACAGAACGTATGTAGATGCATTAGTTTCGCCTGATGGTAAATATCTGTTGTATCAGTCTACAGTTGATACATCATTTATTCAAAGCTCCTATCGGCCAATTGAGGATAAAGAATTAAAGGCAATTATAACAAGCTTGAATGTTGCTTATGAACATTATAAGCGTCTAGGTTTTGACGAAGTTTATTTATCCATAATACCCAATCCAACCACTATTCTTTACCCCAATTACCACGGATTAAAGTATAACCAGTTAATACCAAGATTAGAAAATGATCCGAGATTAAAGCTAAAAGTATTTGGCATCTATGATGTCTTTAGAAAAAGTTCGGAAAAAGATAAACTTTACCAACGGTCAGATACGCACTGGACCAGATTTGGCAGTATGGTTTGGCTGAATGAATTTAATCGGAAAATGGCATCCCACTTATAAAAATAACTGCGATTGGCAATATAGTGTTAATAATAGTGATTATACCATTAAACTGTCTGACAAAGGATACACACAAGCGTTGAACTTGAAATAGTAAGTGAGGTCTTGTATCCGATTATTTAATCAAATACGGCTTCACCGCTTTTTCCCAAATGGCATAGCCTAACTTGGTCATATGGAGTTTATCGCCGACATATAATTCGGGCCTTAATTTGCCGTTGTCAAGCATCAATGGGTATACATCAACAAAAACGGCGTTTTTATCAGCAGCGAAGAAAGATTTCATCTTGGCGTTAAATTCAAGCTCCATGGGCATTATTTTTTCGCGTGACGGGCTTGGTTTCATACCAATATAAAGAATCGGTACTTCAGGCATTTTAGCACGAATAGCTTGATATAATATCATGGTACGATTGTATACTGAATCGACGTTAACTATCGCATTAGCTGCCACCAGGTCATTTTCGCCAACATAAATCACGATCTGCTTTGGCTGATACTTAAATACAAGATCATTTACGTAACGGGTAATATCGTTAGTTACCGCGCCGCCTATCCCGCGGTTTAAAGCGGCGTATTCAGCAAAGGTATATTCCACGTCGTCCCACTTACGGATAGAAGAGCTTCCTGTAAATACTATAGGGTGTTGCGGGGCTGCAAACATGCCATCATACTTTTTTATCACTTGTACATCGTCCCAAAACGGTGGCTTTGGAGTTTGTGCTGTTTGCGAAAAAGCTGAAGTAATAAATAAACTAAAAAAGGCAATAATGATATATCTTTTCATTTCAATGGGTAATTAAATTGGTCTCGCAAATTAATGCAAAAAAATACACATATCAACTTACTATTCGCCAGCTTCAAAATGCTGGCGCAATTTCTCTTCCTCCAGGTCAAGCAATTCAAGCTGATGCCTTACAAGCGTATCACTTATGTTTTCTTTTTTATTAAGTGTTAGCAACAGCGCACGTTGCTCTCTTAGCAGATGCGCCATTATCTTACGGTAATCTTTATAAAAATCATTGGCACGCTCTACATTATCATCCTTTTCCCAATCTTTTAAAAACTCCATATCGGTAGTATATCGCAGCTTAAGCGATTTTACCATACCGTTGTGCTTTGCATACTCGTGGTAATCTTCGTCCAGTATTTTAAGCGATAGGTGCGATAGCTTTTTGCGTACCAGTTGCCTTTGTTGTTCTATAGACATGCCAGCAAGATCAGGATCAGGCATATTTACAAGTTTTATCACTGCCGGTAATGTTAGTCCCTGCAAAACCAGTGTAACCAATATTACGCTAAAGGTCATGAATAGGATCATATCTCGATTAGGAAACGGATGACCCGGGCTAAGTGCTACTGGGATACTTAAAGCTGCCGCTAATGATACCACACCGCGCATGCCGGTCCAACCTAATAATATAGGTGCCCGGAAACCTGGGTTAGGGTCGGCCACGGTAATGATCTTGCTCATAACCATAGTAATTACGGTAGCGCCAAAAGTGCTGGCAAACCGGGTCACAATTAAAACAGCCGTTATAATGGTGCTATATTTAATTGCCGGCGCTAAACCATTAGGCCCAAGGTTTTTAATGATGACCGGAAACTCCAATCCTATCAGGATAAATACAATTCCGTTTAATATAAATGCAACGGCTTCCCATACATTTACTCCTTGTAAACGGCTGCGATGAGACAAAAACTGTTGCTGACGGAACGATAGAAATAAACCACCACTCACTACAGCTAACACGCCCGAAAAGTGAAACTGCTCTGCCGCCATATACATGGCGTATGGCGTAATAAAAGTAAGTACCACATCCATATTGTTTGATGTAGGTAACCAGCGATGAATGGCATAAAACAATAACGCAACTAAAATACCTACCGCAATACCCATAACAATTACCAATACAAAACTGGTAGCTGCTTCTTGAAATACAAACGTACCGGTAAGCACAGCCGCTAACGCGAAGCGAAAAACTACCAAACTGGAAGCGTCGTTCATTAAGCTTTCGCCTTCTACAATGGTGATGAAGCGACGGGGCACTTTAATGGTTTTAAGTATTGCGCTGGCCGAGACTGCATCAGGAGGTGAGATAATCCCACCCAATAAAAAGCCGGTTGCCAGGGTAAAGCCCGGAATAAGGCTTGCCGAAACAAAAGCTACCACGCACGAAGTAAGTATAACCACCGGGAAGGCAAAACTGCTGATAACCCGTCGCCATTTCCAAAAGTCCTTCCATGAAGTGTTCCAGGCAGCTTCATAAAGCAGGGGCGGTAAAAATATCACGAATATCAATTCGGGCTGTATCTCAACCCCACGCAAAAAAGGGACAAAACCTAAAGGCAAACCAATTAAAACCAACACAATTGGGTAGGCTATCTTTATTTTCTGCGCCAGCATTACGCTAAATAAAATTATAGCTAAAAGGCAGGTGTATTGAATAACGGTATTATGCATGCAATAAAAATACAACAAACCACCGTAAACAGCGTACAACAGTAAGCCAAATCTTAACAGATCAAGTTTTTTAAATAAAAGTTGACTATACAAGTTGAAAATTGGTATTAAAATTACATATTTGTATTAAAACCAATAGACACTATTCTTTCTATCGTCTTACTAAATTTAAGTTTATGCAACACAAGTACATGCTAAAATGTATCCCATTGCAGGCGTTTTTATTAGCAGCCTGTATGCCTTTTTTTGCCTTAGCGCAAAGGGGAGGAGGCCAACTAAATCAACAGATCGCGCTGAATGATCTTTCGGCTTTTAAAAGCCCAAGCGCAAACTGGTCGGTAGCAAGCTCGGTCTCGGCCGATTTTGTTAAGCACAACACCATCACCAAAAAAGATGGGACAGGCATACTGGTAAGTATCCCCGGTAAAGAAAAAAACGAAGATATCTTCACCACTATGGAACATGGGGATATTGACCTAAGCGTTGATTTTATGATGCCTAAAGAGTCAAACTCTGGTATCTATCTTCAGGGTCGTTATGAGATCCAGTTACTTGACAGCTGGGGTAAATCAGCCCTTACAAGCGGCGATTTGGGCTCAATATATGAGCGTTGGGATGATGCCCGACCTGCCGGACAGCAAGGTTATGATGGTGTAGCGCCGCGTATTAACGTTAGCCGGGCACCCGGCCTTTGGCAAAACATCCGCATAGCTTTCCAGGCACCAAAGTTTGACGCATCCGGTAAAAAAATAGCTAACGCACGTATTGTAAGGATTATATTAAATGGTGTTACTATTATTGAAAATGCCGAGTTGCAGGCTCCAACCCGCGGATCGGCATTTGCTAATGAGGCGGCCACTGGCCCATTGCGCATCCAGGGCGATCATGGCGCGGTAGCTCTTAAAAATATCCGCTATTCAACCAGGGTAAACAGTATGCAGGTTGATGGTACACGCAACGTTTGGGACGCTAACGAAAAACCTGTTAATATTGAAGTTAAAGGCGAGCCGGTGGTATTTCGCAGCTTTATGGATATCCCGGGTAAACGTATAACCCACTCTGCAAGTGTTGGTTTATTGCACAATATCAGCTTTGGGTATGATTTGAGTAATGGTGCTGTTTATCAAATATGGAAAGGCGCGTTCCTTGATGCTTCGCCAATGTGGTTATCGCGTGGCGACGGTAATTCTAGAGCGATTGGTAGTGTGATACCTTTAGATGATAAACCGGCATTAGCTTATATTCATGAAGAAGCGCAAGCCTGGCCGGATAGTTTGGCAACAGGTGTTTTTCGCGCTAAAGGTTATGAGCTGGATGCCGATGGTATACCAACTTTTAAATACAACTATGATGGCATTTTAATTAATGACAAAGCAACCAGTGAAGATGGTAAAAACTTAGATCGTAAAATTTGGGTTGACGGCCCGGCACCAAAAGACTTGTATGCCCGCGTTGCTGATGCCCGCGACATTACCGACCTGGGTAATGGCATGTACGCCATAAATAACTTTACTTATTATGTACAATTGGATAAAAGTGTGAAACCGCTAATCCGTACATCTGCAAAAGGTAAGGAATTGCTTTTACCTCTGAAAAACACAGATAAAGGCACCTTTGTACAATATTCATTGATCTGGTAATAAAACGCATTAAAATGAAAGCTATTTATAAAAATATATTAATTACCGCCACCGCAACTTTAGGCTTTACGGCCACATTTGCGCAGGCTGGTAAAAAATCAAATACAGAAAAAGATTATTATCGCATAGTTACGGTTCCGGTGCCGGAAGGCGTGGAGCTGGAAGTTGGCGGTTTAACTACCTTGCCTAATGGCGATCTGGGTGTATCAACGCGCCGCGGCGATGTCTACGTTATATCAAATCCTTATCAACTAAATGGAAGCCTGCCATACTATAAAAAGTTTGCTTCCGGGATGCACGAAGTATTGGGCCTGGCTTATACAGGCGGCAACTTTTACTGCGTACAACGCGGTGAGCTAACCAAACTGATAGATAAAAACGGCGACGGTAAAGCCGATATTTACGAAACGGTATACGCCTGGCAGTTATCAGGTAACTATCATGAATATTCTTACGGCCCTGTAGTGATGCCTAACGGACACTTAATGGTAAACCTAAACGTTGCCTTTGCCGAAGAATGGTGGCGTGGTAAAAGCTTTAGACCATGGCGGGGATGGAGCCTGGATATTACACCCGATGGCGATATGAGCCCTTATGCAACGGGCTTTCGTTCGCCTTGCGGGCAGGGTATTGTAGATGGAAAATATTTTTATTCTGAAAACCAGGGCGACTGGATAGGTTCGGGTTATATTATGCAGTTAGATAAAGGCGACTTTGCCATGCATCCTGCCGGATTGAATTGGGCCGCTGACCCATCATCGCCGGTTAAAGTTCGCACAGAAGATATTTACGCCCTGGTAGATAAACGTTTCAATGACCCGGAAGGTAAGATAGAGGATCGTGATCCAAAACGTCCATATAAAACATTGGCAGAAGTTTCGGCTATAGTTGGTAAAGGTTTTAAAGCGCCCACGGTATGGCTGCCGCATGGTGTGTTAGGGCAATCAACATCAGCATTAATTCAAATACCAAGAGATGATAAGTTTGGCCCGTTTGCGGGCCAGGTATTGGTAGGCGATCAGGCGCAAAGCCGTATCAACCGTGTGTTCTTAGAAACTGTTAAAGGCCAGTATCAAGGCGCGGCATTTGCGTTCCGCGAAGGCTTTGAGTCGGGTGTGTTGAGAATGGCCTGGGGAGCAGATAATTCGTTGTTCGTTGGCCAAACCAGCCGCGGTTGGGGATCAACCGGGCAAAAAATATTTGGCTTGCAACGTTTAGTTTGGGCAAATAAAACACCATTTGAAATGAAGGCAGTGCGCGCAATGCCTGACGGTTTTGAAATTGAATTTACCAAGCCTGTAAACAAACAAGCAGCAGCCGACCCTGATAACTATAATATTACCGGATTTACGTATAAATATCACCCGGTTTATGGTAGCGCCACCATCCGCGAGAAAAACCATATTGTTAACGCAGCTATTGTATCAGAAGATGGTTTGCGTGTTCGTTTGGTAGCCGATAGCTTGCGTGAAAAATATATTCACGAAATTAAGGTTGACAACAAAGTAGTATCGGCTGATAGTAGCTTTACTTTATTACACCCGGTAGCTTACTACACGTTAAACAATATTCCTGATGGTGCAAAACTTAATGTGCCTAAAAGAAAAGCTAAAATGGTGCACGATATGGGGGGCATGAATATGAACGTACCTGCGCCAGCGGCAACTAAGGCTACTACCGGCGCTGCGCTAAAAAAGAACCAAACGGTTAAGCCGGCTTCATGGACTACTATTGATCAAACAATTACCTTAGGTACTAAACCTGGTTTAAAATATGATAAAACTGAGCTTACCCTAAAAGCAGGTGCTAAAGTTAAGTTGACGTTCACTAACAATGATGACATGCCTCATAATTTTGTAGTTGTACCGCAAGGCCAGGCCATCCCGGTAGGTGAGTTGGGTACAAAACTTGGATTACAGGCAGTTAAGCTAAGCTATATTGCCAATACCCCAAAAGTATTGTTCAATGCTACGCTTGTTGGGCCCGGTTCATCACAAACTATTTATTTTGTGGCCCCTAAAGCCGGTAAGTATACTTATGTATGTACAGTACCGGGCCATTTTTATGTGATGCAAGGTACGTTAACGGTTGAGTAACCAACTTTAGTCATACACCGAAAGGCAGTAATGATATACCTATCATTACTGCCTTTTTTGTTATAATGTCTAAACCACCGCCTTTGGCGGTAGGTTAGGGGTGGAGGCTATGCTAGAAACCATAAGCTCAGTTTCTGAGCGACTATGATTGTTTAGGTGAGATTGCTCACAGGACATTTAAAGCCACCACCTTAGGTGGTGGTTGTTTACTTAATAACATTAACAGCATTATTACAGATAGTTATATACTTGCTTTACAATAATTAGGTAATTTAGGTCACCAATATGTTCCTGATGATAAAAGCGACTCGTATCCTTTTTTTAGCTTGCTTGTTTCTATCGCTTAGTTCAAGAGCACAAACGCTTGTAAAAAAAGAATTTGTTTGGCAGCGCTCAACTCCCGAAGCACAAGGGATGTCATCCGATAAACTGGAGACACTCAAAAAAAGCTTATTATCAAAAGGTACCAAGAAATTACTCATCATTAGAAACGATAAGATCATCTGCGAGGCATTTGCAAAGGGCTGGAGCGATTCTTTGGTTACAAGCGGCACAGCGTCATTGGCAAAGGCGTTGATTAGTGGTATGTCTTTAAACGCGGCCATAGCCGATGGGTATATTGCCGCCGATGCCCCAGCTTGTTTATATATCCCTGCCTGGAAAAAATCAGATGTTAAATCAAAGATCACCATTCGCCAATTAGATACCCATACGTCGGGCCTCGAGGACTCGGAAGGGACCGATGCGCAGATGGATCAACTTATCGCCAAAAAGAAAGACCGGCACATGGATCTGCCGGGCTGGAAAGGCCAGTTCTGGCGGAAAAATCCCGACCCGTTCACTTTATCGCGCGATAGCGCAAAAGTTTTATTTAAACCGGGTACAGGCTCTGAATATAGTAACCCCGGTATAGCCATGTTGAATTATGCAGTTACCAGCAGTATTCAAAACTCGCCTTATAAAGATATAGCTACCTATTTAGATCAGCGTGTGTTTAGCAAGATAGGTATAAAAAAGGGCACGTATTCGGTAGGGTATAAAACCTCCTATAAAGTTGATGGCTTAAATTTAATTGCAGGTTGGGGTGGGGCTGCTTTTACCGCTGATGCAGTTGCCCGGATAGGCAGATTGGTATTAAAGAAAGGAAACTGGCAGGGCGAGCAAATAATAGACTCGGCAGTGATGAAACAAGCTTTAACTGTAGATGGTACAATAAACTCGGTTAATTTAAATGCATTAGCTATTCCTGACAGATCAGATAAATCGGGTGATGATCCTGCCCCGATAGCTGCCTTAGGCTGGTTTATTAATAGCACAGGCTCTTTCAAATCGCTACCCCGCGATGCGTTTTGGGGTGCGGGTGCAGGCGAGCAAATATTGCTGGTTATACCAAGCCTGAACATTATTGTGGTGCGGATGGGCGAAACAATGAATAAGAACACTACTGGCGACAGCTATTGGAAGTTTATTGAGAACAACCTTTTTAACCCGGTAGCTGATGCTGTTGAAGCGTCACCATATCCGCAAAGCGATTATATCACGTCGGCAAAGTTTGCCCCGGCTAATGAAGTTATCAGGATGGCTGAGGGTGGCGACCTATGGCCCTCAACCTGGGGAGATGATGGGCTGATGTATACGGCTTATGGTGATGGTAACGGGTTTAAACCATTTACAGAAATAAAGCTAAGCTCGGGTTTGGCGGTAGTGTCAGGGAACCCGCCCAATATAAAAGGGCAAAATATCCGCAGCGCATCAGGCGAACGGGTAGGACAGGGGCCTGCCGGCGTAAAGGCAAGCGGGATGATAATGATTGACGGCAAATTGTATATGTGGGTAAGAAATACTAATAACGCGCGGCTGGCCTACTCGACAGATCATGGAAAAAACTGGACCTGGGCCGACTGGAAAATTGATACCAGTTTTGGCTGCCCCAACTTTGTTAATTACGGTAAAAATAATGCAGGTGCTAAAGATAACTACGTTTACGTATACTCGGTTGATGATGCCAGCGCTTATAAATACGCGGATAAAATAGTTATGGCTCGGGTTAATAAAACCCAACTGATGAACTGGAAGGCTTACGAGTTTTTTGCAGGATATAGTAAAGCAGGTTTGGCAATTTGGTCGGAGGATATCAGTAAGCGTCAACCGATCTATGTAAACCCCGGTAAAACCTATCGCTCAGGCATGACGTATGATGCACCTTTAAAAAGATATTTATGGTGCCAGGTGATTCCACTTTCAGGAGCTAAAGAAGAACAGGGGCCAAGATTTAAAGGAGGTTTAGGGATATTTGAATCACCAAATCCATGGGGCCCATGGAAAACCGTTTATTACACAAGGGAGTGGGATATGGGTCCGGGCGAATCTGGCAGTTTGCCTGTGAACTGGATGAGCAAAGATGGAAAATCACTTTATTACCTCTTCTCGGGTAACGATTCTTTTTCTATAAGAAAATTAGTAGTGCAAACAAGGTAAACTTACGCGGAGCTTAGACTGTTGTGGTATGGGTAATTGTGCTTAATAATAAGCTTATAGCGCTTAGTAACTGTGATCCGCCTTTGTATACTTTTGTTTAAACTTATTAAATTATGTTAAGAGTAAATGTTGTTATTGCTTTCTTTTTAATTTTGACTTGTGAATCTTTTGGAGCAATAAAAAACCAACAATACATAGTTCCGTTCGGCAAAAAAAATCAATTGATAATTGATGTAAATACTGGCCTATATACTGTAAAGTATAGTGGTAAAATTACTGTAGCTAATGCGTCAGCTTCGTTTTTGGTTGGGAATAATAAATATCAAACAGCTGATTTTAAAAAGCGTATAGTAAAAATTGAAAGCATTCAGGATAAAATGGGGGCAGGCAAGTTAGTTTCGCTTATTTCAACAGCAGTTGATTTGCCTGTTACGATACAGCGATTTTATTGTTATGCTAATAAAGATTTCATTATTACCGAACTGGAGATAGATGGACATGCCCTAAGCTCTAATTACATGGCGCCGCTTATCACTAACAAAGCAAACCTTTACGCCGGCAATAAACTCCAAACTTTATTTGTGCCATTTGATAACGATACTTTTATAAGATATCAATCCAAAGAATTAAATGAACAAAATAACACCAGCGCCGAAGTTGGCGTTGTGTATGATAATGAATCAAGAAAAGGGTTGATATTAGGATCGCTTACACATGATAGCTGGAAAACGGGGGTTAAAAGCGCAGGTAATGAAAACTTAATAAACCAGTTGGAAATCTTTGGCGGGTTAAACGAAGTAACCATAACCCGCGATTCGATGGCACATGGTTCATTAAAGGGTGATAAGATCATTTCTCCTAAAGTATTCCTGGGTTATTTTGCCGACTGGCGGAAGGGGATGGAAACTTATGCACGTACTTGCAGCACAATAGAAGGCAGACATATCAAACCATGGGCTAAGGCAACACCGGTTGGCTGGAACAGTTGGGGTGCTATTGGCTCACATCTTACTTATGAAAAAGCTACCGGAGTAGTTGATTTTTTTGATAAACAAATACCCAATTTTCGTAACGCTGATAACACCGCTTATATTGATCTTGACTCGTATTGGGATAATATGGTTAGCGGAGGTTTTAAAGGAGATTTCTCCAAACTTAAGGACTTTGTAGACTACTGTAAAGAACGAAATTTACAGCCAGGTGTTTATTGGGCACCGTTTACCGACTGGGGATTTAAATCAAAAAATACAGAACGTACGGCAGAAGGTGGCAATTACAAATTTGCTGATATGTGGACAAAAACCGATAAAGGCTATCACGATCTTGATGGGGGAAGGGCACTTGATCCAACCCATCCCGGTACCCAGGCCCGTATCGCTTTTGTATTAGGGAAATTGAAAGATTGCGGGTTTAAAATGATTAAGATCGATTTTTTAGGACACGGTGCAGCCGAGTCGAGCAGGTTCTATGATACTGATATTACCACAGGCATGCAGGCCTACAAAGTAGGTATGGAAACAATAAGTAAAGTGCTGGGTAATTCAATGCTTGTTTATGCTGCTATATCGCCATCGTTAGCTACAGCCCCCTATGTAAATATGCGCCGGATTGCCTGCGATGCTTTCCATTCAATCAAAGACACAGAATATTCGTTAAACAGCGTAACCTATGGCTGGTGGCAAACCTACTTGTATGATTATGTCGATGCCGATCATTTAGTCTTTGAAAAAGAAAATGCCGGTGCCAACCGTGCCCGGCTAATATCAGGCTTAATTACCGGATCGGTAATATTGGGTGATGATTACAGCAAAGATGCACCCTGGCAGCAACAGGTTAAAGAGTGGTTGCAAAAACCCGAAATTAAACAGTTAATAAAGAGCGGCAAAGCTTTTATGCCGGTTGATGGTAGTGCAGGAAGTTCTGCAGCCCGGGCTTTTATCCGTAAAGATGCTGATGCGGTTTACCTGGCTGTATTTAACTATAAAACACAACCCGCCAATATAATTCTTAACACACAGCGACTGGGCTTAACTATCAACAAAAAGTATATTTTTAAAGAATTGTTAGGCGGAGATTCAATTACCAGTTCAGGCA
The DNA here is from genome assembly GCF_050433825.1 of Mucilaginibacter sp. UYCu711. Taxonomy (NCBI): domain Bacteria; kingdom Pseudomonadati; phylum Bacteroidota; class Sphingobacteriia; order Sphingobacteriales; family Sphingobacteriaceae; genus Mucilaginibacter; species Mucilaginibacter sp. UYCu711. The sequence continues at coordinate 752,918 of NZ_JBNPWM010000001.1, forward strand.
ATTTTACAATATCATTTAACAGGGAAGGTGCCTTTATTTACCGGATACTTTTAAAGTAAATACAGGTTGAACTATTTGTTTATGGTTTGCAGAAAAAGCTTGGCATTTAACCGGCAATCTCTGATTATTTTGTTGAAATCATAATTAACCTGTTTATAAAACTCGGGGGCTAAATTTTGAAGCGTCATACTTTTTAAAATAATAGACGATATATAAAGCTTCGAAAATTTATAACCATACTTAGTAGTGATATTATTCACATTTTTCATTTCGCCCGGTATCAGGTTTTCCTTCGATGTATTTATAAATGTATTGATCTTTAAACTGTGAAAATAGATACGCATGTAGGGTGTTAGCAGATCATCGCTCTTTTTATAAGCTGCTGAAATTAAAGCGTATATTTCTGCAACCTTATCATGTTCACCCAACTCAAAATATGAGGTTGCTGCAAGCGTATTTATAAAAAAACCGTATTGCGATATGTGTTCTTCAAGTATATCTGTATGGTAATTATTTCTTAAAAAGTTAATAAACCTGAGTGTCTTTTTGGGGTTATTACTTAATAATAAGGTATATAAACCTAAAAGGTAAAGCATATCATTTGCTGCACTTTTTTTCAATGTTGACACATGATCTGCATTGAAGTATAGTTTTGTTAAATCAGCTAAGACCTCTGTTTTTATTATACCATATTTTAAGTGATAATAGATTGCATCCAGGCAGTTTAATGGATTTACACCAAACGACTCATATTCTGCTTTTGGGAAAGATTTAAGGTTGACTAAACTGCTTTCCAATTCATTAAGATCAACCTGGATGGCTGCTATTATAGCTAATGTAGAATGAATAAGTATTTTCTTTTTGTTTGAAAGCTCAAACTTTAATAATACCTGCAGGAATTTCTTATAATCAGAATTAATAAGCTCCAAACCAAAAAAGTAATCAAATAATTTTTCACTAAAAGAGTGTTTAAAATATTGTATTAATGAAGCGTTTCTGTTAGTTGATGAATATTCACTTTCTAAAACCTCACCCAAAAAAGTTATAAGATCTGATTTTTCGTTTGTGTTTAAGTATACTTCTGTTATATATTCAATGCTTTTTAATTGTCCTGATTTTATAGCATGTATAACACACCATTTTAATACATTTACTTTATGCGTGTTATTGATAAGTAGGTTATTTATTACAGTTACCAGATCGGCATCAAACAAATTGCCATTATTATACAGTAATATTTTAGCGATGCTGTGCTCAAGGTAGTCATTATTGCCAAATACGATGTAAGTATTGTATTGATAATTGCTGCTCTCATTAAGCTCTCTTATAAATCCGATGCTTAATAGCTCCAGGTAGGCATGGGTATGTTTTTTAATAGTATTGTTTACTCTTAGTTTGTTTATTTGGTAAACGTTATTTTTTATATCTAACTCTTCAACCAGGTTTTTTATCAATAATATTTTCTCTGCCGAGTAATGACCCAGGTAAACTTTATTCAAAATAAAGGTGGATATCGTGTCATAGAAACAAAGATGATCAGCATTACTTAATGAGAAGTTTTCTTTGTGCTCTTGATAATAAAATTGAAAGTATAAGGGATGATTAAAATTCTCTGCTACATTAATAGTCAATGCATTTTCGGTTCCGGGCCGTATTTTTTGGCAGAGTGATTTAATTTCATCAAGACTAAACAAAGGCACATTGATAGAATGATTGTCTTTAAAACCTGTAAACCAGGTGTTGCTCCCAATCTCCAATTCATGTTTGTTATTTATCCAGGTTGCAGAACGCGTTGTCAGCACCAATTTAAACCATTCATGCGACCTATAAAATGAAAAAATATCTACAAGCTGGTTAAGTATCACCCTGAAATGATCGCTCTTAAACATGTGTTCATCAAAGCCATCGATAATAAGATAAAACTTACTGCTGCCTCTCTGCTTTATATCTAATAATACATTTACGTCATTATCAGTGGTGTAACCTAATAAAGCCAGCATCCAATCGTGGATATCCCTGCCGCTTATCAAAGCACTCATTATTGCATTACTGCTAAATAATAAAATGATGTCATTACTATTATTTAACTCATCAATGGCCATCTTTTTTTCGATCCATTGGCAAAGGGCGACGGTTTTGCCATATCCGGCAGGAGCGGCTATAAATGTACCTGTACACGTCGAATTAATAAACTCGTCAAGATGATAATCTATAAAATCCCTGTCTATTGTTTGATTGTATGGGATACCTGTTTTGTTTTTTAAAGTCTGTAGCGTAAATCTGGTTATTTTATTGGCATTTTGTTGCAGTACTTGCCAGTTTAAGTCATCATTAGATGTTGCTACCAGCTTTTCCTGCTTTTGGCAAAAGTCATCCCAACTTTTATAATTACAATATTTAGCCAGTACATTTAGGGTAAACAGTGATGGGCTGTATTTGCTATAGGCAAAGCCATATATGCGTTTAAATGTTGTTTCACTGATGCGATTACCATTTTTTTTAAATATCCTGTCTGATAACGCTTTACATTCCGATGGGAGCATATGGGTTATCCCCGCATTAATAAGCAGTATCTTTTTTAATTCTTCATACTTTGGTAATGAAACTACATTCATTAAGTCTTCCCTGTTATTTTAAGCCTGCTTTGTCATAACCATAGCGTGAAAATACTATGTTTTTATAGAAAACAAAACAAATCCCGCAGTATTTCAGCAGTCAGGTTGATTAGTAATCTTTTCTATCTATTTATAGTTCTGGCGCTAACCTGTATTTTTCTGTATTTCTGTGGTGCTTAATTCTCTACATACTAATGAGGCAACTTGTTTTTCGGAGGCTTATAATTTTATTGTTCAGTTAGTGAAATAACGAAATATAACCTAAAATTAAAGGGTCTCTAAGCGTATTATACAAAAATTAGAGAACAGCTGCCATTTATAGTTAATAATTTCCGTGCTATTTTAAAATAGCAGGATAAAGGCTGAACCTTCGCCTTCAATAGACTGAACCTGGATATTGCCTTTATGCAGCATCATAATTTGCTTGCATAAACTCAGGCCAATACCACTGCCGGTTTTACGGGTGCTAAAAAATGGAATAAATATCTTCTCCAATAACTCGGGCGGCATACCTACGCCATTATCGGCTATTTTTATTATTGGTTTATTGTTGGCTCCTGTTTCTGCAGTTAAAGTTAGGCAAGGTGTAGCGGTGTCTTTTACCGCATCAATAGCGTTAACCAATAAGTTTATTAATGTTTGCTCAACCAGGTTTACATCCATGTCAATAGTCATCTGCATATCGCGCAGTACTATATCTAATTCGATATTTTTTTTGGCAAGTGTAGGTTGCATCAAGTTGTTCAAGTTTTCAAACAGATCTCTAACCAACACAGATTTCATATCAAGCTTGGTGATCTTGTTTAAATTACGATAACTCTCCGTAAATTTAAGCAGGCCTTCGCTGCGGCGCTTAATGGTATCTATGCCAAGCTCTAAATCCTCCAGATCGGTTTTATCACCATCTTTTCCATAATTCTGCAACCAGTTTTTCAAAGTATCAGCTAATGATGAAATAGGGGCAACCGAATTCATGATCTCATGTGTCATTACATTCAATAGCTTTTGCCAGGCTTTGGATTCTGTTTCATCCAAAGCTTCACTAACATTTTGAAAAGCCAGTAACTTGTATAGCTTATCCTCGCTCCGCATGGCTGTTACGCTAAGTAATATTTTTATAATTTGCTTATTTCGGGTTATAGACACAACCTTGCTCTCGCCTGATTTAAGCAACATTACTTCATTATATAAAGCTTCATCGCGTTTTTTAAGTGAGTGTATAGTTTTGAGATAAGGAATGTCAAATATTTTTTTGAACGACTCATTCAGCCAGCCAATTTGCCCGCTTTCGTGCTCATAGGAAATAATGCCGGTATCTACCAGTTCTAATATTTTTTGCAGGTATTGATACTGGGTTTCCCGTTCGCGATTGATGTTTTTGAAGGTGTCATTTATGTCATTAAACCCCTTGCGTAGTGGCTTTAATTCAATAGGAGCATGGCTAACATCAAAGTGACGCGAGAAATCGCGGTAATGTACCGATTCAACAAATTGTTCTACCTCTTTATGCGCTTTTTTGTTGAATTTTAAAAAGTCCAGCAACTCAAAAGCAACTATGGGGGCACCAATTAGTAAGAACCAATATAATCCCTTAACTATAATTAAGCTAATAGCCAATAGTGTTAAAAACAACAAAAGTACGCGCAGCATTAAGCGCCATTCATATCGTTTAAATACCATATTTGCTTAATCTGCGGTAAAGGGCTGTACGGGTTAATCCCAATTCTTTAGCTGCACGGGTAATGTTACCGTTGTGTTTATCAATCACTTTTAAAATTGTGGTTTTTTCAACCATACTTAACGGCATATCATCAAATGTTTCAGCTTCGGGCGAGGTGTTTTCGATTGATGAAAATATCAGGTCATCAGCAGTTAAAACATCACTATCGGCCATAATAATTGCGCGTTCCATAATGTATTGTAACTCCCGCACGTTGCCCGGATAGCTGTAGTTATTTAGTTTTTGCAAAGCGCTATCACTAAAAGTTATGGTTGGTTTTAAATATTTTGCTGCGTATATAGTTGCAAAATGACGAGCCAAAAGTTCAATATCTCCACTCCGTTTACGTAACGGTGGCATATTTACTTCAACGGTATTGATACGGTAAACCAAATCCTTACGGAAACGATCATCATTAGCCAATTCACTTATGGGTAAGTTGGTTGCACAGATCAGCCTGATATCTATATCCGTCGGCTTATTGCTGCCCAGCCTGGTAACCTGGCGGTTTTGAAGGATGGTGAGCAGTTTTGCCTGTTGCCTTAAAGATATATTACCTATTTCATCCAAAAATAAGGTGCCGCCATGAGCGTCTTCAAAACGTCCTGCACGATCTTCACGCGCATCGGTAAACGCCCCCTTTTTATGTCCGAATAATTCACTTTCAAATAAGGTATCGGTTAATGAGCCCACATCTACCTTTATAAAGGGCCTGTTTGCACGTAATGAACGATCATGAATGGCCTTTGCCACCAAATCTTTGCCCGTACCATTTTCGCCCAATATCAATATGTTGGCATCAGTTGGGGCTATTTTATTAACCTTCAAAAAAACATCGTCCATTAATGATGATGTGCCAACCAAAGGGTTTGATGAGTTGTTCTTTTTTTCTGATAAGTTGTTCTTATTCTGATTGTTATCTTCGCTTTTATCAAGCAGGTCTTTAATTATTTCAAGCAGTTTTAAGTTATGCCATGGTTTAACCAAAAAGTCGGCAGCGCCTTCCTTTAATGATCTAACTGCCAGGTCAATATCGCCGTAAGCGGTAATCATTATCACAGTGACATTAGGCTTCCATTCCTTTATTTTGCGCAGCCAGTATAAACCCTCATTGCCGGTGTTTATAGCGCTGTTAAAATTCATGTCCAGCAAAATAATGTCCACTTGGTTTCTTTGCAACAGGCTGTTTAAATTTTCGGGGTTTTTCTCTGTGATAACTTCTTTTGCTTCTGATTTAAGCAACAGCTTTACCGCGGTAAGTACATCCGGGTCATCATCAACAATTAATACAGTGGCTTTCTTTAACAACATAACGGGTGAAAATACAATTAAATATAACAGGTATTGTGATTGTGCTATTCAAATATGTAACCATTATTTATAATTAGCTGTAAAACAAATTTTTGTATTAGTTAGGCTAAAAATAACTGTATCATAACCGTACACCTGCTGTTTCAAAAACGAACGTGTTTTTTTGTATTTTTTAATTATTGATTTGATTTACAGCTAATTATATTGTGGCACGTTGTTTTGTAAATTAGTGCAAATAACAAGGTCATATTTTAATATTGTGGACAGAAAAATCGAAAAGAAAAAGTGGAATACCAAACGCCTTTTAACAATAGGCGGTATTACAGCGTTGGTTTTATTAATAGCCGGCAGCATTTATTTTACATCGGGCAAAAGTAAGTTAGATGTAGATACTGAACGTATAACTATAAGCGAAATAACTAAAGGCCCCTTTATGGTTACTATACCTGTTAATGGTGTGGTAATGCCAAAAACCACTATATATTTAGATGCGGTTGAAGGCGGATTGGTTGAAGCCCGGTATGTTGAAGACGGCGCCAACCTTAAAAAAGGCGACCCGATACTTAAACTATCAAATACAGACCTGGAGTTAAACCTGGCTAACCAGGAAACTGCAGTATATGCTGCACAAACACAAATGCAGATCTCGCAAAATAATGCATTATCAAGCACCATTGGTAAATTAAACCAAATGGCAGATGTAGAGAATGCCTATAAAGAAGCAGAGCGCGTTTATAAGTTGGATAAACATTTATTTGAGCAAAAGGCTATTGGCTCGCAAGAATACCAGCAGGCTACCAATACTTATAACTACGCTTTAAACAGGCGCAAGTTAACCCAGCAAATATTAAAGCAGGATACCGCGCTCGCCAGGCAACAAGGTATACAGGCAAGAGAGCAATATGCTCAAATGAAAAATGCCTTAAATCTGATGCGTAAAAAGGTTGCCGATTTAACTGTAAGGTCGCCAATTGATGGCCAGTTAACCTCAATGGACTCGGAAGTTGGGCAGAACAAAAATAAAGGGGAACGTTTGGGCCAAATTGACGTCCTATCCGGGTATAAAGTTAGAGTTGATGTGGATGAGCACTATTTATCGCAGGTATATATCGGTTTATCCGGCACATTTACGTTTGCAGAAAAAACTTACACTTTAAAAATTAAAAAGGTATTTGCACAGATCGCCAACGGAAAATTCCAGGTTGATATGGAGTTTGTTGGCCCGGCCCCACAGGGTATACGCCGCGGCCAGACGCTGCAGATATTGTTAGCGTTGAGCGATGAATCGCAACAGGTACTGTTACCTAAAGGTGGTTTTTATCAGCAAACAGGTGGTAACTGGATCTTTAAAGTGAGCGAGGATGGCAAAATGGCTTATAAAGTAGATATCCAGCTCAACAGGCAAAGTACAGACTACTACGAAGTAACACAAGGCTTAAAACCTGGCGATAAAGTAATAACATCAAGCTATGAAACCTATGGCGACATACAGGAACTTATACTAAAGAAATAAACTGACTGATTTAAATTAAACGCGCTCATTAAAAGAGCAGGAGGCACAAATGATAAAAATTACAGACCTACAAAAGTTTTACCGTACAGAAGAGGTAGAAACCATTGCTTTAAATAAGCTATCAATCGACATTAAAGAAGGCGAATTCGTTGCCATAATGGGTCCTTCCGGCTGTGGTAAATCAACACTGCTTAACATACTTGGCTTGTTGGATGACCCGGATGGTGGAAGCTATCTGTTTAACGGCATTGAAGTAGCTGATTTTAACGAGCGTAAACGGGCCGATTTGCGTAAACATAATATAGGTTTCGTTTTCCAGAGCTTTAACCTGATTGACGAGCTAACAGTTTATGAAAACGTAGAGTTACCGCTGATCTATACAGGCGTACCTTCATCAGAACGGGTGGGCAGGGTTGAAGCTGTGTTAGAAAAAATGCAGATCATGCACCGCCGTAATCACTATCCGCAGCAATTATCGGGTGGTCAGCAACAGCGTGTTGCCGTGGCACGTGCCGTAGTTAATAACCCTAAACTAATATTGGCGGATGAGCCAACAGGTAACCTTGACTCAAGCAATGGTAATGAAGTTATGGAGCTGTTAACCGACCTGAACGAACAAGGAACGACCATTATAATGGTTACCCACTCAGAGCATGATGCCCGTTATAGTCACCGTATCATCCGCTTATTGGATGGACACACGGTGATGGAAAACATCATGATATAAGAATGAATATGTCGCCTAAACTATATATCAGTTAGTTAATTATTTCTACGGCCCTTTCTCTTTGAGGAAGGGCCGATAAAAGAAAAATCGAAACCAACCTATGATCAGAAATTACATTAAAATAGCGTGGCGCAACCTTAAAAACAATAAGGTTTACAGTGCATTAAACATTGTTGGGTTAGCTGCGGGTATGGCTGTGGCTTCGATAATTGGTTTATGGGTGGCGCACGAGTATTCGTACGATAAGTTTTTGCCTAATGGCGACCAGCTTTACCAGGCAAAGATAACTTTTACCAGTACCCATGATGGTATGCGTACGCAGGATGCGATGTCGTTACCGATAGGCGATGTGCTGAAAAAGGATTATCCGGAAATCAAATATGTAGCCCGGGCCGACTGGGATCAAAAACACGATTTACTCGTTGGCGATAAAAAAATGTATTTGAATGGCCTAGGCGTTGGTGCCGATTTTTTAAAAATGTTCCAGTTCCCGCTGGTAAAAGGCAACGCTGCCTCGGCCTTGAAAGATCCTTACACTATAGTGCTTACTGAATCGACCGCTAAGGGTTTGTTTGGCAATAGCGACCCGATAGGCAAAATGGTGAAGTTTGATAATAAAGATAACCTGAAAGTTGTGGGTATCTTGAAGGATGTTCCCGAAAATTCGTCGATGAATTTCAATTATGTTTTTCCATTTGAGTACCTGGTAAGCGCGCTCGATTGGATGAAAAGTGCCCCTACAAGCTGGACGAACAACTCGTTCCAGATATTTGTGATGCTACAGCCGAATGCCAGCTATGCCGAACTTGCCCCTAAAATAAAAGACATTGTAAGCAAGCACAGTGAAAAGATGCGCCCCGCAAAACCAGAGCTCAGCCTGCACGCGTTAAAGGACTGGCATCTGCGCTCGGAGTTTAAAAATGGCAAAATATCTGGCGGGTTCATTGATTACGTAAGGATGTTTGGCATTATAGGCATACTGGTTTTATTCATCGCCTGTATTAACTTCATGAACCTTGCAACCGCGCGATCAGAAAAACGTGCCCGCGAGGTTGGTGTACGCAAAGCCATTGGCTCGAAGCGCAGCGATCTGATATTCCAGTTTCTCACCGAATCATTTCTGATTACCTTTATCGCATTTGCGTTATCGATAGTTATCGTACAATTAGTTATACCAGCGTTCAATACCCTGGCCGGTAATAACATCCGGATACCTTATGACAATCCTGTTTTTTGGGCTATAATGCTAAGTTATGTGTTAATTACCGGGTTATTGGCTGGCAGCAGGCCCGCATTTTATCTGTCGTCGTTTAATCCCGTAAAGGTTTTAAAAGGAAGCATCCAATTAGGCAAAGCAGCATCGTTACCTCGTAAAATATTAGTGGTAGTGCAGTTTAGCTGCTCAATAGCATTAATTATCAGCACCGTTATTGTTTATCAGCAAATACAACATGCCAAAAACAGGCCCACAGGCTACAGCGCCGACAGGCTGGTGTCGGCCGACCTGAGTGATGACCTGAATAATCATTACGATGCGCTAAAAAACGATGTGTTGCAATCAGGCCTGGTAGAAGCCTTTTCCAGGGCGTCGGCCCCGGTTACCGATATCTATGCCCATACCTCTATCGATAATTGGGCGGGAAAGAATGCCGGCGAAGAATCGGTTAATACCGTGAGTGTTTTTGTATCCGATAATTATTTTAAAACCGTGGGAATGCAGTTTTTGGCCGGACGTAATTTTGCGCCGAAATTTGAACTGGATACTACCAATGTTATTTTGAATGAAGCAGCTGTTAAACGCATGGGCCTTAAAAACCCTATTGGGCAACAAATAAGCTGGAATAACCATTCCGGTGGCAGGGTTAACGTAATTGGTGTTGTGAAGAATGCTGTGATGGGCTCGCCGTTTACACCGGTAGAACCCGCTATTTTTGCACATTCGCGATGGGGTAGCAAGGCTATATTCAGGTTATCACCAAATGTTAAAACACACGATGCCATAGCTAAAATTGGGCAGATATTTGACCGTTATAACCCGGCGTTTCCATTTAGTTATAAGTTTGCCGATGACGAGTATAATCAGAAATTTTATCTGGAAGTATTGGTGGGTAAGTTGGCAGGCATATTTGCCGGGCTAGCCATATTTATATCATGTCTTGGTTTATTTGGGCTGGCTGCTTACGTTGCCGAACAGCGCACCAAAGAGATTGGCATCCGTAAGGTATTAGGCGCATCCATAACGCAGGTATGGCTAATGCTCTCAACCGATTTTGTTTTATTGGTGTTCATCAGTTGCCTTATCGCATCGCCCATAGCCTGGTACTTTTTACACGGCTGGTTGCAAAAATATGATTACCGTATTGATATCGGGCCTGCCGTATTTCTATTGTCCGCAATTGCGGCGGTGGTAATAACCCTGTTAACGATAAGTTTTCAGGCTATAAAGGCGGCATTAACTAACCCCGTTAAAAGTTTAAGAAGCGAGTAAATAATTAAAATTAATAATCAGCTGAAGTCTGCAACCAATAATTTTTATAAACGTCTATTAAGATTGTAGAATATAAATAATATGATCAAAAACTATATTAAAGTAGCGTGGCGAAACCTGGTTAATAAGAAATTATACAGCGGTATTAATATTGTTGGGCTCACCGTTGGCCTTGCTGTTGGAATTCTAATATTAATTTGGGTTCAGGACGAGTTAAGTTATAACAGGTTCCATACCAAATTTAGCCAGATATATAAAGTAAATGCGGCTATTGGCTCCGGTGCAAGCAGGCAAGTATGGGGCGGTGTACCTGCACCTGTAGCTTTTTATGCCTTAAAGGAAGTTTCGGAAGTAGTGAATGCCACAAGGGTAATTACCTGTTATGATTACTCCACATTCAGGTATAAAGACAAATTACTAAAGGAAGAGTATGGTAAGCTTACTTTTATCGACGATGCTTTTTTTAAAGTATTTGATTATAAACTAATAAAGGGCAATCCGAAAAAACCATTTCCTAATAATCAATCGATTATTCTTACAGAAAGCACGGCGAAGAAATATTTTGGCGATGCCGATCCTATTGGTAAAACTATACAAGGCGACAGCAAGGACCTCTTTACCGTATCTGGCATATTAGCTGATTTCCCTGCTAACTCAAGTATAAATGCCGACATGCTTTTTTCGACAAACATAAAGAAGAAACAGTATGATGGCAAGGGCTATTGGAAATCGATGGATGAAGATTGGGGTAACTACTATGCAGATACCTATTTGCAGGTAAGGCCTGATGCATCTGTTATCGTTATTGGTAACGAGCTTACCCGGATCCATATGGAGCATCAGAAAGGTATTAAACCAACCGATGGCGTTTTTAGCTTGCAACCATTAGCCGATATCCATTTGTTTAGGCCCGATGGGTCGGCAGCCGGTATGGAAACGGTTAAGATCTTTTCAGTTGTCGCAATATTGATATTGCTGATCGCCTGTATTAACTATGTTAACCTATCCACAGCACGCGCCATGTTACGCGCAAAGGAGGTAAGTATTCGTAAGATCATTGGTGCCGAGCGCAAGCAGCTGTTTATACAATTTGTTACAGAAACTGTTTTGTGCTTTACTATAGCAATTGTATTGGCTTTTTGCCTTATCTACGCTATAATGCCACTTTACAATAGCATATCGGGCAAGCAAATGCATTTTGATCTCCTCAGTGCTAATGTATGGCTGGTTATAGGGCTAACCATATTAGCTACACTGGTGGCATCAAGTATCTATCCTGCTATATTATTATCCTCATTTAAACCAATTAGCGCGCTCAAAGGGCAAGTATCGGGCATGGGCAACGCAACATTCAGGAAAATCCTGGTTGTTTGCCAGTTTGCCTTTTCTATAGGGCTTATCATAGGTACATTGGTTATAAACAAGCAACTTAATTTCATCCGGTCGAAAGAATTGGGTTATGAAAAGGAGCATGTATTTGCAATACAAATGCACGGCATGCAAGACCACTACGAAGCTATAAAGGCCGAATTGCTGACTCACAATGAAATAAAAGGTGTAACCTGCGGCAATAACAGCGTAGTTAATAGCGGCAGTACTACCGGTGATACCGATTGGGACGGCAAGCCTGCAGATCAAAGCTTAATGATCCATCCATTTAATATTGACAAGGATTTTATCAGCCTGTTTAAGATAAAATTTGCCGCAGGTAGGGGATTTACAGGTTCAAAATCAGATACATCACATTACATATTAAATGAAACAGCTGTTAAGTTAGCAGGTATAAAAAATCCGGTAGGCAAACGCTTTAAGCTTCATGATTTAAACGGCATCATTATAGGCGTTGTTAAAGACTTTAACTTTGCCTCTTTAAAACAGGCAATTGAGCCGTCTATTTTTGTTTACAGGCCAACTTCATGGCAGATGTATGTAAAAACAACCGGCAAAGATACCCCTTATGCTATCAAAGCTGTACAGAAGTACTGGCAGCAATACAATTCAAATTTCCCTTTCGAATATAATTTCCTGGACGACGAATACAACAATCTGTATAAATCAGAACAACAAATAGGTACGCTGTTTAATATTTTTGCCTGTATAGCTGTATTAATTTCGTGCCTGGGCCTGTTTGGGTTAGCTACCTATACTGCGCAGGTTAGAGTCAAGGAGATCGGTATTCGTAAGGTATTGGGCGCAGATGTTATAAATATCACCACCATGCTTTCAAAAGATTTCCTGATGCTTGTGATAATAGCCATTACAATTGCGTCGCCAATTGCATGGTATTTTATGAACCAATGGTTACAAGGGTATGCCTACCGGGTACCAATGCAGTGGTGGATAATGTTAATCGCCGGCTTCATTGCTATATTAATTGCATTGGCGACCATCGGTTTTCAGGCAATTAAAGCGGCATTAGCCAACCCCGTTAAAAGTTTAAGAAGCGAATAAAATATATAGATATGTTAAAGAACTATTTTAAAATAGCCTGGCGAAATATCGTTCGTCACAAAGCATACTCAACCATTAATATAGCCGGGCTGGCCATAGGTGTTGCTGCCTGCTTATTGATATTTGTTGTAATACAATTTGAGTTGAGTTATGAAAAATTTCAGCCTAAATATGATAAGATCTACCGCGTTGTACTGCAACAAAACCTGGGCGATGGCATAAGCTACAGCGAGGGGATACCATACCCAATGCCGGCCGCTTTAGAGGTGGATTTTCCGGATGCAAAGTTTGCCACCATCCAAACAAGCTATGGCAGCCAAATTACTGTGCCGGCAGGCAATACAGACGTTAGCGCGGCCGACAAAAAGTTTGTTGAAAGCATTGGCGTAATGTTTATACAGCCGCAGTTTTTTAACATATTCAGCTATAAATGGCTATCAGGCGATGGATCGGTATTGTCTAAACCCGATATGGTTGTTATTGACAGGAGCACCGCCACAAAATATTTTGGCAAATGGGAAAACGCAGTAGGCAAAGTAGTTAAGATGGACAACCTGCTGTTGTTAAAAGTTGCCGGTATAATTGAGGATGTGCCCTCAAACAGCGACTTACCTTTAAAGGTTTTAGTATCATATCCAACCTTAAAAACGCATTTAGCCGAGTATAATTTGGAAGATTCGTGGGGTAATAATAGTAGTAATCACCAAATATTTATGTTACCCGCACCTGATGCGACAGTAGCAAATTTAAATGACCGGCTTAAAACATTTGTAAAAAAACATTACAATCAAAAGAATGCTGCTACTAAGGTTCATTTAGTACAACCCCTGGCCGACATACATTTTGATACCCGCTTTGGTAATACCCTTGGCGACCATATAACCAATAAAGCTACCATCCGCACTTTGTCATTTATAGCTATCCTGATAATTATAATGGCATCCATTAACTTTATTAACCTGTCTACAGCACAATCCGTTGGCAGGTCTAAAGAGGTTGGTATCCGTAAGGTATTAGGCAGTAGCCGCACGCAACTCATCAAACAGTCGTTAGGCGAAACCGGCCTAATTGTAATTTTCGCATTGGTGATAGCGATAGTAATTGCTAAGCTTGCTCTACCTTACCTAAAAAATATTGCAAGCGTACCTGATGATATTAGTTTGATAAGTGTAGGTTCTATTGTGTTTTTAATGGCTACAACACTTGCAATTGTGGTAATATCCGGTATCTATCCGGCATTAGTTGTGTCAGGTTTCACGCCTGTGCTAGCATTAAAAAACAAGATCACCGCCGCATCAGTTGGTGGCGTACCATTGCGCAGGGTATTGGTTGTAGCGCAATTTGCGATCTCTCAATTATTGATTATCGGCACAATAGTAGCCGTCAGGCAAATGAACTATGTAAACTCGGCCGATCTTGGATTTAACAAAGAAGCTATATTAATAATTCCCGGCAGTACCGATAGCATCAGCTTGCAAAAATCGGAAAGTTTTAAACAGCAACTGTTGCAAAGTCCCGGTGTTAAGGCGGTGACTTTTACATCCGATCAACCTTCGTCACAAAATAATTGGTCTACCAATTTTTATTATGATAATGCCGGAACTGATAAACCTTACCAAACCAGCTTGAAATTTGGAGATGCCGATTACTTTAAAACTTTCGGTCTGCGCTTTAAAGCAGGGCAGGCATTTGTGCAAGCCGATACAACCAATGGCGTAGTAGTTAATGAAACCTTTGTAAATAAACTTGGGATACAAGATCCACATGCTGTTATTGGTAAAATATTAAAATTAGGCGGCGGTAAATGGCATCCCATTGTAGGGGTTGTAGAAGACTTTAAAACCAATACGCTGCGCGAAAACATCAGGCCGATTGTGATACTGCAGATGAAGAAGCAACAAGGCGAAGTTGCAGTTAAACTAAGCACCAGTAATTTTTCGGCAACCGTAGCATCGGTACAAAAACAATGGGAAAAAACCTATGCAGCGTATGCTTACAATGGCTATTTTCTGGATCAAAATATAGCCGAGTTTTATAAACAGGAAAACCAGCTGGCCCTGGTTTATAAAATATTTGCCATGATAGCAATATTTATTTCATGCCTTGGCTTATACGGTCTGGTATCGTTTATGGTGGTGCAACGCACTAAAGAGGTTGGTGTGCGTAAAGTATTAGGTGCCTCAATAACCAGCATAGTCTATATGTTTTCTAAAGAGTTTATGTTGCTGATAGGTGTATCTTTCGTAATAGCTACGCCGATAGCTTATTATATGATGAGCAGTTGGCTGCAAAACTTCGTTTTCCGTATCCCTTTGTCGGCCGGAGTGTTTGTTTTGGCTATTGTGGCATCATTGGTAGTGGCATGGATAACGGTTGGCTATAAGTCAGTTAAAGCAGCTTTGGCAAATCCGGTAAAAAGTTTAAGAAGCGAATAATATGATAAAGAACTATTTTAAAATAGCCTGGCGTAATTTAAAACGCAACAAAGCCTATGCATTTATTAGTGTTACAGGTTTGGCTTTAGGTATTACCTGTGGCATACTGATATTTACTTTAATAAGTTATCATTTAAGCTTTGATAATTTTCATAAAGATTCGAACCGCATCTATCGGCTTTATACGGAATGGCACGATGAATCTATTGGTAAATCAGGTGCGGTGCCGCAGCCATTGGGTAAAGCTTACAGAGACAATTTTACTTTATCCGAAAAAACGGCACGGGTAATTAATTTTTCACGTACTTTAATTACTATACCCGGCAAGGAGGTTAAAAAATTCAGAGAAGATGAGGGAGTAGCATTTACAGAGCGTGAATATTTTGATATACTAAATTTTCCCTTGATAAAAGGGAATCCTAAAAGCGTACTATTAAAACCTAACGAAGCGCTAATAACTGAAACCATAGCAAAGAAATATTTTGGTGATAACGATGCGATGGGTAAGATGCTTCGCCTGGATAATAAAGTAAGCTTTATTATAACCGGGATATTAAAGGATTTACCCGCAAATACAGACAGGAAACAGGAAATTTATTTATCGTATGGAAGTTTAGACACTTACACCAGTCCCCGCCGCGAAACCAATTGGGGTGGCGTATACAGTGGAAGTGAAGCGTTTACCAAATTAAAGCCAGGCGTAACTGTATCACGAGCTAATAGCGCTTTGGCACAATTAGTAAAAATGAACTTTAAGGGGCGCGATGCTAAAGTATGGTTTTTCAAAGTACAACCGCTGGCTGATGTCCATTTTAATTCAGAACTGGGTGGATATGCCGATAAAAAATATTTATGGGCACTGTTCTTCATTGGGTTGTTTTTGATAATAACAGCTTGTGTGAATTTTGTTAACCTGGCGACAGCGCAGGCCCTTAATCGCGCAAAAGAAGTAGGCGTCCGCAAAGTGTTGGGTAGTTTGCCTGAGCAATTGTTTTGGCAATTTATAGCAGAAACAGCATTAATAACCCTTGTTGCCGTAATTGTTGCCTTAGTTTTATCCGGAATAGGATTGCCATTAATTAACAATCTTTTTCAATCTAAAATGCGGTTTAATTGGGAGCTGCTAAGCATGTTTATTGTTGTAATAACAATTGTGGTTGTATTTTTATCAGGCTCTTATCCCGGATTAGTATTAGCACGCTTTCAGCCTATTGCTGCTTTAAAAAGCAAACTCTCACAAAAAGAAGTAGGTGGCTTTTCGTTACGCAGGGTATTAGTGGTTGTTCAATTTTCTATTTCTCAAGTGCTGATAATAGGTACCATAATAATTGTAGCACAATTACACTATTCGCAAAATACTGATTTAGGTTTCAACAAAGATGCAATTGTATTGCTATCGTTGCCAGATGGTGCCAATGTAAAATACAATACCTTGCGTAACCGTATAAAAGAAGTTCAGGGTGTAGAAAAAATAACACTTTGTTATAACGCACCCGCGTCGCAATCAAACAGCACCACAGGTGCAAATTACGACCATAGGGTGGAGGACGAACATTGGGGAATTAATGTAAAACAGGCCGATGAAAACTACCTCTCTACATTTGGCATTAAACTGGTTGCAGGACGTAACTTTTTCCCCTCTGATAGCACACGCGAATTTGTGGTTAACGAAACCTTTGTTAAAAAACTTGGCCTGAAACCACAGGATGTAATAGGCAAAGTATTAAGTGTAAACGGAAAACATACTACAGCACCGATAGTGGGCGTAGTAAAAGATTTTTATAATTATTCCTTCCATACAGAAATCTCGCCTTTATGTATTATGCCCGACACCGGCAATTATTCCACTATGGCTGTAAAGATTAATATGCGCAACGCCAAATCCTCGCTTGCATCATTTGAGAAGATCTTTAATAATACTTTCCCGGACGAACTTTATTCATACCAATTTTTAGACGAATCTATTGCAAGGTTTTATAAAATGGATAACATCTTATTAAACTTAATAGAAGCCTTTGCGGCTATTGCTGTATTGATTGGGTGTTTGGGTTTATATGGCTTGGTGTCATTCATGGCGGTACGTAAAACCAAAGAGATTGGTGTGCGCAAGGTATTGGGTGCTAATATACTGCAGGTTTTATGGTTGTTTGGTAAAGAGTTTTCAACGTTGTTGGTCATAGCTTTTTTAATAGCCGCTCCATTAGGCTGGTGGGCCATGCATAATTACCTGAAGGATTTTACTTACAAAATACCTATTGGCCCGGGCATTTTCCTGATATCCATAACCTCTACATTTATAATAGCGGCAATAACCGTTAGCTACAGAGCAACGATTGCGGCAATTACAAACCCGGTAAAAAGTTTAAGAAGCGAATAGCAAAAACATTAATTCAGCATTTTATGATCAGGAACTACTTTAAAATTGCGTGGCGAAATCTTTTACAAAACAAAGTTACCTCGTTTATTAGTATAGCAGGGTTAGCAGTTGGTATAGGATGCTTTTTATTATTAACTACATACCTGTTAAATGAGGTGCGGTATGACCGGTTTAACACCAACGCTGATAGAATTGTTAGAGTTATCCAAGGTTCGCGATCAAGTACTGATAATGCCGATAATATTATAGCGGTAACA
This sequence comes from Mucilaginibacter sp. UYCu711, assembly GCF_050433825.1. Classification (NCBI taxonomy): domain Bacteria; kingdom Pseudomonadati; phylum Bacteroidota; class Sphingobacteriia; order Sphingobacteriales; family Sphingobacteriaceae; genus Mucilaginibacter; species Mucilaginibacter sp. UYCu711. The sequence goes on from NZ_JBNPWM010000001.1 coordinate 770,812, forward strand.
CCAACAGCGCCGGTTCCTGTTTTTAAGCAACAGTTTCAGGAGGTAGCCGACGGTGTTCGTATTTACAATTATACCGGCTACAAACCTGCGACAGTCCAGTATAAGGATAAGCTGTTTAACGAGCGCAAAATGCTGGTGGCTGATAATTCCTTTTTTAAAATATTCAGCTATAAATTTATATTGGGTACTGCTGCCAACTCGCTAAACCTACCCGAGTCGGCTGTAATTACCGCCACAATAGCTAAAAAGTATTTTGGTGATGAAAACCCCATAGGTAAAATATTACAGGTAAATACCACACGAAATTTGGTTATAACCGGTGTTATTGAAGATGTGCCTGCATACTCGCACCTAAAGTTTGATATCATGGGTAACTATGCCATGCTCGACAGATCAAAAGATCTGAAATGGGATTCGGCTAATGATTATTCTTACCTGTTATTAAAATCCGGTGTTAATGCAAAGAGCCTTGAAAAAAGTATAAACGCTTATACATCAGCTTTAAATAAGGATAATGACAGATCGGGTTATAAAAGCTGGTTTGTGTTAGAACCGCTTACACAAGTGCATTTATACACCACTGCAAAGGATAACCTGGAGCCATCAGGCAATGTTAAATACATATATATTCTTGGCGCAATAGCAGTTATCCTGCTTGTATTAGCGTGTATAAACTTCCTGAATCTGGTCACCGCCAAATCAATTGAAAGGGCGCATGAGATAGGTGTACGTAAAGTAATGGGTGCCTTACGCTGGCAGTTGTTTTCACAATTTATTGGCGAGGCGGCATTTATAACCTTTTTATCTTTGATAGCCGGTGTACTGATGGCCTGGGCCAGTTTTTCATGGTTTAGCAACTTCAGCGGGAATGAGCTGAATTTTGCCATCTGGAAAGCGTCCTGGCTATTGGGTGCTTTAGTAGGGTTGTTTGTAATAGTAACTTTATTGGCAGGTACCTACCCTGCTTTATATCTGTCGGCATTTAAGCCCGTTGCTACTTTGAAAGGAAAATCAACAGGCAGTAGTGGTGGCGCTGTTTTACGCAAATCATTGGTTGTTTTTCAGTTCTCGGTATCTGTTTTCTTTATAATCAGTACACTTATCGCCGGCAGGCAATTGCAATATATTCAGCAGTTAGACACCGGTATTAATCGTGACCAGGTAGTAGTCTTGGATATTGGGGGGATGCCCTTTGATAAGGTAAAGGCGTTTAAAGACCAGGTAATGCAGCAGCAGGGCATTAAGAACGTTAGCGCGTCTTATGATTCGCCGGTAAATGTAAGGGGTGGTTATACTATAAACGAAGCCCAGGGAATACCCGGGAAAATGCATATTTCAATTACGGCTATCCCGGTTGAAAGGAATTTTGTGAATACGCTGGGCATAAAACTAATTGCCGGTACCAATTTTACACTTGGCGATGAGCAAAGCATATTAGATACCAATCGCGGCAATCGTAAATACAGCTTTGTAATCAATGAGTCGACTGCAAAGGCAATTGGCTGGACACCTGAACAAGCCATAGGTAAACGTATTAATATGGCGCATCGCATAGGTGAAATAAGAGGAGTGGCCCGCGATTTTAATTTTGCATCACTTCACCACGAAGTAACACCAATTGTATTATTTCCTGAGTATGATTATTTCGGCAAACTGCTCATCAAAACATCGGGTGTAAACATGGCAGGTACCGTAGCGGGGATCAAAAAAACATGGAAATCATTTTACCCGAATGTGCCCTTTGAGAATCACTTTCTTGATCAGGAGTACGAGGAATTATACCTGACAGAACAACGCACCGGCGGGATCTTAACTGTATTTACATTAGTCACAGTTTTTATATCATGCCTTGGATTATTTGGCCTGGCGGTTTTCAGCACCAGGCAAAGGGTGCGCGAAGTTGGTATCCGCAAAATTTTAGGATCAAGTGTGTTAAATATAGTTGGCCTGATCTCAAAAGATTTTTTAAAACTCGTTTTATTGTCCATTATAATAGCTTCACCGTTTGCTTACTATGTAATGCATAAATGGCTGCAAGGCTTTGTTTATCGGGCCAATATACAGTGGTGGATATTTGCGCTTGCGGCAGGGCTTGCCATAGTGATAGCTTTTTTAACGATAAGCTACCAGGCAATAAAAGCCGCACTGGCCAACCCGGTAAAAAGTTTAAAGAATGAGTAGTTAAGTTGAACTTGTAACAATGATAAGGAATTACATAAAGACTGCATTAAGGGGTTTCTGGCGACACAAACTGTTTACATTGATTAATGTAGTTGGCTTATCTATAGGGGTTAGCGCAGCGCTTATTATTTATTTGATTGTACACTTCGATTTAAACTTCGATAAATTCCATAAGGATGGCGACCGAATTTATCGGGTAGTTACCAACTTTACATTTACGGGCCAGCCGGTTTACAATTCGGGTGTTTGCGGGCCTTTGCCGGCTGCTGTAAAAAATGGCGTTACCGGTGTTGAACTGGTGGTAGCCTGTTTCAGGATGCTCCTACCTGATGTTTACATCCCGCAGGAAAAAGCACGGCCAACCCGGTTTAAGGAGCAACCCAATATATTGATCACAACACCAAGTTATTTTGCCCTGGTAAAATACGATTGGGTAGCAGGCTCCGCTAAAACAGCATTAAATAACCCATACCAGGTTGTTTTAACTACCGATCAAGCTAACTTTATTTTCCGGGGCTTTCGTTTGATCAAATAATGGGCAAAACTGTTGTTTACGATACCGTAAAAACAACGGTAACCGGAATTATAAAACCGCTGAAAGAAAACTCAGGCTTTACTTATCACGATTTTATATCTTATTCAACCGCGCTGACAAATGCCGGGCTTAAATCCCGACTAAGATTAAATAACTGGGGAGGAACCAGCGCACAGTATCAGTTGTTTATTAAACTGTTTCCCGACAGTAAACCTACTGTTGTTAAACGGCAGCTAAATAATATCCTTAAAAAGAACCTGGAATATAATAAAGATAAAACCCAGGAGTTTGCACTGCAAAAACTGGCTGATATACACTTGAGCGCTCAATATGGGGGTATTGCCGCTTACGATGCCGTAGCAAGTAAAACTACTTTATATAGTTTACTGATAATTGCCGTATTTCTGTTGTTGTTGGGTTGCATTAACTTCATAAACCTAACAACGGCCCAAGCCACGCAACGGGCCAAAGAAATTGGCATTCGTAAAACCATGGGGAGCAGCCGTGCGCAATTAGTCACCCAGTTTTTAAGTGAAACTTTCTTTGTGACGATTATCGCCGTGGTTATCTCGGTGTTATTAGCGCCGTTCCTGCTCAAATTGTTTGGAGGTTTTATTGATACACGTATAAAGTTTGATCTGATCCATCAGCCGGGTATTATACTTTTCCTGTTGATGCTGGCAGTGGCAGTTAGCCTGTTATCGGGTATTTATCCGGCGGTTATCTTGTCTGGATATAAACCTGTTTCGGTACTGAAAAATCAGGCACAAACAACTAACAAAACCCGTAATGCCTGGATGCGTAAATCGCTTACTGTTACGCAATTTGTTATAGCCCAATTTTTTATCATGGCTACCTTGCTGGTGGGTAAACAAATCTATTACGCTACACATAAAGACCTGGGCTTCAGACAAGATGGCATCATGGTTATCAACTCGCCCTGGAAAACCCATAGAGCCGGTAAAAACCAGGTTTTCCTGAATAAGCTGCGCTCAATGCCACAAGTAGAGTTAGTTGCATTGGGGCATGATGAACCATCGTCCGAAAATACAACCTCTACGGAAGCCACCTATATCGATGGGAAAAAAGAAATAAAGATGGAGCTAAGCCAGAAGTTTGGCGACGAAAATTATATCAAGCTTTATCAAATAAAACTACTGGCAGGCCGAAATATTCAAAAAACAGATTCGGGCCGGGCATTTTTGATTAATTTGACTTACACAAAAATACTCGGCTTTAAAAAACCCGGCGATGCCATAGGCAAAGTGATCGATAATTTTAATGGAGACAAACAGATGCAAATCATTGGCGTAGTATCTGATTTTCACCAGGAGTCATTACATGCGCCTATAGTGCCCTTAGCCATACTTTATCCGGAAGAAGGTTTTAATACCACCTTTCATGTTGCGTTAAGACCCCAAACTGCAGACGGTAAACAATGGTCGGCAGTTCTTAACGGAATGAACCAATCCTGGAAACAAATTTATACTGGTGACGATTTTGAATACCAATTCATAAATGATACCGTAGCCAAATTTTACCAAAAAGAACAACACTCTTCAACACTGCTTAACTGGGCAACGGGCCTGTCGGTATTGATAAGTTGCCTGGGTTTGCTGGGGCTCACAATATATATCACCAATCAGCGCACCAAAGAAATTGGGGTGCGTAAGGTGCTTGGCGCATCGGTAACGCAAATTATGCGCTTATTATCAACCGAATTAGTGACGCTGCTAATACTTGCCTTTGTTATAACCATCCCGGTTGCCTGGTGGGCATTGCATAAATGGATCCAAAGCTTTGCCGATCGCACTGCTATCAGTTGGTGGATATTTGCCTTAGGCGGTGGGGTAATGTTAATAATGGCATTAATTACTTCAAGCATTCAAACAGCCAACGCGGCTCTGGCCAATCCTGTAAAAAGTTTAAAAAACGAATAGATATAAATCATTAACATATATATCATGATAAAGAATTACATAAAAACCGCATGGAGAAATCTCTGGAAAAACAAAGTTTTTTCAGCATTAAATATTTCCGGCCTCGCAGTAGGCATGGCAGCTTGTATTGTTATAATGCTGTTTGTTTTTTTTGAAAAGAGTTTTGATAATTTCCATACCAAAAACATTTACCGGCTAAACGAAGTGCAGAGCTTCCCTGGTATGGTTTCATCACAAAAAGTAGGTTTGTCTATGTTCCCGATGGGACCGACTCTTAAAAATGAATTCCCGCAGGTGAAAAATTTCACCCGTGTTAAATGGCATGATAAATACCAGCTAACTTACCTTGATAAGCGCATGTTTGTTCCGCAGGCCTATGCGGTTGATTCAACATTCCTGCAAATGTTTGATTTTAAGTTGCTGGCTGGCGATCGAAAAACTGCGCTTGAAAAACCGAATAGCATTATTTTAACTCAAGCTACCGCTAAAAAAATGTTTGGCGATGAAAATCCTATTGGTAAAACTATAAACCACTTTGACGGTGATACAGCAACTTTTGCGGTAACAGGCATTATGCAGGATGTACCTAAAAATTCGCAAATGCAGTTTGATGCACTATACTCATTCAGCACTAATTTCAAGCCGTGGATGGCCAATAACTGGGGCGGAAACTGGTTGGATACTTATGTTGAATTTGCTCCGGGTACCGATGTAGCGGCGCTTGAAAGTAAATTACCGGCCTATATGCTTAAATACTCTAATAGACCCGATATTAACAAGTTCTATAAACTGTTTTTCTTAAATCTGAAAGATGTGCATGCTAACGCAACGGACATAGGGCTGGACTATATCAATTATCAAAAATTCGATAAAAAATCCACCAACCTGTTTGCCATAATTGCATTTATTGTACTAGTTATAGCGTGCGTAAATTTCATGAACCTTTCTACCGCACGGTCGGCCGAGCGTGCAAAAGAGGTAGGCGTACGCAAATCCATAGGTGCCGGGCGTTTTGAGCTGGCTATACAGTTCCTTGGCGAAACTATATTGCTGGCTTTGATCGCACTTAGCATCGCCCTGGTTTTGGTTTGGCTAACATTACCTTACGTAAATACTTTAAGCGGGCGAAGTCTTTCGCTTAATTTCTTAAATGACCCGGCATTGGGTGTAATAATTATTTGTTTCACAGTATTAGTGGGTATAGTTTCGGGGATATATCCTGCTATATATTTATCATCCTTTAAACCTGTAAAAGTGCTTAAAGGCAATAGTGATGGTGGCAAAAGCAAAGGCACATTCAGAAATATATTGGTTGTCGGCCAGTTTACCAGTGCAGTGTTTTTAATGATCGCTACCATTTTTGTAGTTAAACAGCTGCATTTTATGCAACAACAAGATCCCGGATTCACCCGCGAGCAGATAGTAACCATACCGTTAAATGGTAATACCGATGCTAAATATGATGTTATTAAACAGCAGCTTTTAGGTAATTCGTTAATTACCGGAGTAACTGCGTCTCAAGATGTATTAGGGAGCCATTTAGATCAAACCGGGGTAAGTTACAGGCCAGCAAACGGGCCTAAAAAAGACCTTGCATTAACACAGTTGGTTGTAGATAATAACTATCTCACCCTGTTCAATATTAAATTATTAGAGGGAAAGAACTTCTCGTCCGAAAAATCTGCAAATGGTAAAGAATATATTATCAATGAGGCACTTGCACATGAATTATTAAAAGAACAGCCTAAAAACACCCCGTTAGCATCTTTAGTAGGTCAGCATTTTGGTAATGATTCGTTAGGTGTAATAACCGGTATATCAAAAAACTTCAATTTTAACTCGTTGCATTATAAAGTAGAAACCATGTTCCTGTTTAACCAAAAGGAGTGGGGCTTTAGGTATCTGACAGTAAAAATAAATGGCAGCAAAACCGCTGATGCACTTGCTTTTATTAAAGGTGTATGGAAAAGCAATTTCCCAGACCGCCCATTTGAATACCAGTTTTTGGACGACCATTTTAATGAGGTTTATAAAGCCGACACGCAGGTGAGTAAGATTGTAGGTATACTGGCCGGCCTGGCTATTGTTATATCCTGCCTTGGTTTATTTGGTTTAGCATCTTACTCGGCCGAGAAGCGAATTAAAGAAATCGGTGTACGCAAAGTCTTAGGTGCATCGGTTCAGAATATAGTTGTCCTGCTATCCGGCCATTTTGTTAAACTGGTTTTAATTGCTAACCTCATTGCCTGGCCTTTAGCTTGGTTTGCTATGCATAAATGGCTTGAGGGCTTTGCTTACCGTATAGACATTAACCTAAATATATTTGTAATAACTGCCATGTTATCCATATTCATAGCACTAATAACTATTAGTTTTCAATCTGTTAAAGCAGCTATTGCTAACCCGGTAAAGAGTTTAAGAAGCGAATAAATAAATCACTAACCTATAATATCATGATAAGAAATTACATTAAAACTGCGTGGAGAAACCTGTTGAAGAATAAGTTTTATTCTGTAATTAATATTGCCGGCCTTACGTTAGGGCTGGCTATAGGTATCCTGATATTGTTATGGGTGCAGGATGAGTTAAGTTTTGATAGTTTTCATAAAAAGAGCGACGATACTTATCGTTTAGAGTTATTTGGCGGCACAGGTACCAGCAGGCAAATATTTACCGTTGGAGTGGCACCAATAGGTCCATTGGCCAAGCAAGAGTTGCCTGATGTAAAGGAATATGCAAGAATGACCGGTAATGGTAATTTTGTCTTGTACAAGTACCAGGATAAATCATTTAGCGACCTATTTGCTGCTTTTGCCGACCCATCGTTATTTTCGGTTTTTGATTTTCCATTGATAAAAGGTAATCCCGACCGGCCATTTGCAGGCGATAACTCGGTTATCATCACACAAAAAACCGCACACAAATTCTTCGGTGGTGAAGACCCGATAAGTAAAGTAATTGTTGCCGACGATAAAACCAACTTTACTGTTAGTGGTGTTATTAATGATTTCCCTAAAAACTCAAGTATTAATGCTGATATGATAATGCCGATGAATTTTCATATCAAAAGCATGTTGGCAAATGGTCTTGACCTGAGTAATAACTTCAGCAATTTTTCATACGATGTTTACCTGCAGCTTAAACCGGGCGCCGATCTTAAAAAACTAACTACTCAGATACGCCAGATCCACCTTAATCACAAACCTGATGATACGGACGCTGAATATCTGTTATTGCCGCTTAAAAAAATGCATCTATACAACGCCGATCTTACAGACAAGGGAATAGAAACCATCAGGATATTTATTGTAATTGCGATATTAATATTGGTTATAGCCTGTATTAATTATGTAAACCTATCGACTGCCCGCTCCATGCTACGCTCAAAAGAGATAAGCATGCGCAAAATAGTTGGTGCGGCTAAGATTCAATTGTTTTTACAGTTTATTATAGAAACAGCTTTGTTGTTTTCGCTTGCTGCGCTTTTGGCTTTCGGGCTAATATTTCTTTTACTGCCGGTGTTTAATAATCTATCAGGGAAAGAGTTGATAATCAATCTTGCTGATTACCATATCTGGGCGACTTTATTGGTTACTATATTTGGAACACTTGCATTATCAAGTATCTATCCGGCTTTATTATTATCGTCGTTTGAGCCATTAAAAGCGTTAAAAGGAAAAATATCAATCGGCATAGGCGATGTGATGTTTCGCAAAATATTAGTTGTTACACAGTTTGCCGTATCTGTTATACTAATAGTCGGTACCATAACAATCACCAGGCAATTAAATTATATTAAAGAAAAAAATCTTGGATATGATAAAGCACACGTGTTTTCTGTGCGGATGCGCGAGATGGGTTCGCATTACGATGCAATAAAAGCCGAATTATTAAAGAACCCGGCCATCTCTGCTGTAACCCGTTCTAACCAAAATATTGTAAAGTTTTATGGCTTTACAGGTAATGTCGACTGGAACGGCAAAGACCCTAAACAGAACCTGTTTATGCACCCTATAGTTGTTGACAAAGATTTTGTGTCTTTCTTTAAAATGAAAATTATACAGGGCAAGATGTTTACCGGCGCTATAGCTGACACCACCCATTTTGTACTAAATGAAACCGCCGTAAAGGAAATGGGCATTGTTAATCCCGTTGGGAAATGGTTTAGGATGGGTAAAACTAAAGGCCAGATAATAGGGATAGTAAAAGACTTTCATTATGCATCTATGAAGGAAAAAATAGCGCCAGCGGCATTTGCCTATGATCCCAATAACTTTGGCACATTATATATTAAAACCACAGCCGGCGATGCTCCTAAAGCTATAGCGGCTATAGCAGCAGAATACAAGCATTACAATGGCGAAATACCATTTGCATACAACTTTTTAGACGAAGTATTTGATAGCTTGTATAAAAGCGAACAACGCGAAGGGTCTTTGTTTAATTATTTCTCGGTGATTGCCATATTTATTTCATGCCTGGGATTGTTAGGGCTGGCCGCGTTTACTGCCCAGGTACGCACGCGCGAAATCGGCGTCCGTAAGGTATTAGGAGCAAGTGTAAGCAGCGTAGTAAGCCTTTTAGCAATGGATTTTGTAAAATTGGTTTTGATAGCTATTGTTATCGCCACCCCTATAGCTTGGTATGCCATGAATAAGTGGCTACAAGCCTTTGCTTATAAAATATCTATTAGTTATACTGTTTTTGTGTTTGCCGGCCTTATAGCCGTTTTAATTGCATTTGTAACTATCAGCTTCCAATCTGTAAAAGCAGCATTAGCAAATCCGGTAAAGAGTTTAAGAAGCGAATAAGTTGATATTTAAGTAAGAAAGTCATGATCAAAAACTATATTAAAATAGCCTGGAGAAACCTTTATAAGAATAAAGCATTTTCCATTATTCATATTTTGGGATTAACCATTGGCATTACGGTGTGCATGATGATATTCCTGTACATAATGAATGAGTTTAGTGTAGATAAGTTTCAAGCAAAAAAAGATCATATCTACCGTGTCATGCGCGGATATGACATTGCCAAACCTAAAGTAGCCTATTTATCCGGCCCATACGCGCCGGCTTTATTAAATGACTTCCCTCAGGATATTAAAGCTGCGGTTCGGGTATCTCCATCAAATAACTTAATATCTTTTGGCGACAAAGCATTTAATGAAACTAAGGTTTATGCTACCGACCCGGGGTTTTTTAGCCTGTTTTCTTTTCCGCTTATAAAGGGAAATGCTGCCGATGTGTTAAGCAAGCCAAACTATATTGTCCTTACCGAAAATACTGCAAAAAAATACTTCGGCAGCGTTGATAATGCTATGGGTAAAGTTGTGTTGGTTGATAAGAACCTGCAATTAAAAGTAACGGGTATTGCAAAAAATGTACCGTCAAATTCACACATGGATTTTGATGTCATTATCCCGCTGGCCAATTATACTAATAGCCCCGGATTTAACACCTGGATCAATAACGGGCTTTTTACCTATGTTTTATTGAATGATAATGTTACCAAAGCACAGGTGGAAAAGCAGTTCCCTAATTTTATGGATAAATACATGGGTAAGGATATGGCCCGTTTTGGCACCAAATTCGACCTGGCGCTTACACCGTTAACAGATATTTATTTCGAGAAATCCTCTGCTTTTGATAATGTAAAGCATGGCGATAAAATGGTGGTTTATATTTTTATTTCCATAGCCGTTTTAATCATGCTGATCGCTTGTATCAATTTTATGAATTTGTCGACCATCCGTGCGGTCGAGCGGTCTAAAGAAGTAGGGATGCGCAAAGTTATGGGTGCGCTCCGGAACCATCTGATCATACAGTTTATTGGTGAATCTGTGCTGTTAGCTGTGATCTCCTGCATACTGGCAATTGGTTTATTGATATTATGTATGCCATATTATAACCAGCTATTAGGTTATAGTTTAACGGTTAGATGGACCTCATTGCCTATTTATATGTTTTTAATTGGGGTAATTGTAGTGGTGGGATTTTTAGCAGGAAGCTATCCTGCATTTTTCCTTTCGGCTTTTTCTCCTATCCAGGCTTTAAAAGGTAGATTAAGGTTAGGTAGCGGCGGCGTTTTTTTCCGTCAGTCGTTAGTGGTTGTGCAGTTCAGTATTTCGGTATTGTTGATCATTGGCACCATAGTGATATCGCGTCAAATGAACTATGTAAAGACCAAACAGCTGGGCTATAACCAGGAACAAATTGTAACTATTAAAATAGATAACAATGATATTTATAACCATAAGGAAACCTTTAAAAAAGAATTGGAAAGCAACCATAATATATTGTCTGTATCATTAGCATCGGGTGAGCCGGGAGGTTTTTTTGATATGCAAGGATTTGATGCCGAGGGCCAGCATGAAGTTTTCAAATCAAGAACCGAATATGCTGATTTTGAATATGTAAAAACGCTTGGCTTGAAAGTCATTGCCGGAAGGAACTTCTCTTCGCAATTTGCTACAGATACCGCGAAAGCTATCTTAATTAACCGCACAGCAGCACAGAAATTAGGGTTTACCCCTGAGCAAGCAATTGGTAAGTGGATAAAAAATTTGGTACGCGACAGTGTAAGGCGCACCATAGTTGGTGTAGTTGAAGATTTTAACTTCCTGTCGCTTAAAGAAAATATGGATGCGTTGGTAATTTCACCAAGTGATGACAGAAGAGTAATAATGGTGAAAATGAAAGCCGGTAACATCGCATCTACATTGGCAACAATAAATAAGGCTTATGCAAATGTTGCACCGATATATCCTTTTGAGTATAATTTTCTCGATCAAAAATTTAACACCACTTATAAAGCCGATCTGCGCCAGCAAACCATTTTAAGCATATTCTCATCGCTGGCCATATTTATTGCCTGTTTGGGACTGTTTGGCCTGGCATCATTTACTGCTGCCAAACGCACCAAAGAAATAGGCGTGCGTAAGGTGTTGGGCTCGTCTGTAAGAAGTATATTGCTGTTACTGGCAAAAGATCTGTTAAAGCCCGTAATAATAGCTACTTTAATTGCAATGCCTGTAGGTTATTACTTTATGCATAAATGGTTACAGGCTTTTGCTTATCGTGTGCCATTTAGTTGGTGGATATTTGCGTTAGCCGCATTTATAGCAATAGCCATTGCATTTGTTACTATCAGTTTCAGATCTGTAAAAGCAGCCATGGCTAACCCGGTAAAAAGTTTAAGAAGCGAGTAATTATTATACTTGCTTCTTAAATTTACTGTATCAAAACCGTACACTTGCTGTTGCGTTAGCGAACAGATTTTTTCATTGTTTTTATCATAAGTAATTAGTTATCAATAACTTGATAGTTTGGTATGCTATTGTTATATATAGGTGTAAATTATGGAAATTGCGTTCAGAACTATTGAGAGCTTAAGAAGCTAATAAAAACATACACATATCTACTAAAAAGGCAATATGCTATCACTTAAAAATATTTCAAAATACTATCAGTCAGGCGGTAATAAAGTTTCCGTGCTTAACAATATTACTCTTGATATTGATGAAGGCGAGTTTGTATCTATCATGGGGCCGTCGGGTTCAGGCAAATCGACATTGTTAAACGTTATAGGGATGTTAGACGAGGCCTCAGAGGGTTATTATTACTTTCTGGATAAGATGGTTCATCAGCTAAAAGAAAAGCAGCGTTCGGCTTTATATAAAGAAAACATTGGGTTTGTATTCCAGGCTTATCATCTAATTGATGAGCTTACAGTTTATGAAAACATAGAGACCCCGTTACTATACCATGATTTTAAATCATCAGAGCGCAAGGCGTTAGTAGCAGATATGCTTGATCGTTTTCAGATTGTGGGTAAAAAGGATTTGTTCCCCGCGCAGCTTTCGGGTGGCCAGCAGCAGTTGGTTGGTATTGCCAGGGCTTTAATTGTAAAACCAAAGCTATTATTGGCCGATGAGCCTACAGGTAACTTAAACTCAAAACAAGGCGAAGAGATAATGGAGTTGTTTCAAAAGTTAAATAAGGAGGACGGAATGACCATTATACAAGTAACCCATTCGGAAAAAAATGCCGAATACGGTACGCGTATTATTAACCTGCTTGACGGTACTGTAGCGTCATCAAAAAAATTATAAAATGTTTAAAGTAATTAAATATACTGTTGCAATTTTAACGCTGTCTGTTAGTGTTGTAAATGCGCAGCAAATGCCCGATAGCGTTTTAACCTTGCAGCAATGTATTGACATTGGCGTAAAAAACAACCTGCTGGTTAAACAAAGCGAATTGCAAATGGAAACCAACCGCATTTATTGGAACCAGGCACGCGAGAATTTGTTACCCACATTAAATGGTAACGTTACACACACCATCAGCGAGGGTAGGAGCCTTAACTCTTTTACCAACGGGTATTTAAATCAGCCCATTACATCAGCAAGTTATGGTTTGTCAAGCAGCCTGATTTTATCAAGCGGGCTTATATTGCAAAATAGCATTAAGCAAACTGCTTTGGCTTACCAGGCCGGTAAAATGGACTTTGAACAGGCCAAAAATAACCTGACACTTAATTTGATCATAGCTTATTTACAGGTATTAAGCAGCGAAGATCAGTTAAAGCAAGCCAATACTCAAGCCGAAGTATCGCTAAAACAAGCTGAGCGAAGCGAAATTTTAAGTAAAGATGGCGCTGTGCCACCATCGCAATTATATGACCTGCGGGGGCAATTGGCAGGCGACCAGGGCAACGTTATCAATGCCCGTAATACGCTTGATATCGCTAAACTAAATTTGCTGCAGTTAATGAATGTGCAGTACCGAAAAGATATCAGGTTTCAACGCCAGATGAGTGACAATACGCCATCAAGCTACGGACAAAGCGCCGATCAGGTTTATGCTGTGGCATTAAGCGATTTTGCATTAGTAAAAGCCGGTACTTTACGCCGCCAAAGTGCAGAAAAAGGAGTAAAGGCTGCTAAAGGGGCCTTATTGCCTACTTTATCATTGTCCGGAGGGTTAAATACAAACTATTCAAGCGCAGCACAGCGTTCGTCATTTGTTGATTCATCAACAGTTGCAACTAGTCAGTTTATAAATACACCAAGTGGTAAGCAGGTTATTTACGACAGGCAGGCTAATTATAACAATCAAAATATTAGTTATAACGACCAGTTTAGAAACAACTATAGCACAACGGTTAGTTTGGGTTTAAACATTCCTATCTTAAATTATTTTCAAAATAGAAACAGGATCTCGCTTGCAAAGATCGATTTACAAAGCGCACAATATACCGAGCAAACAAACCAGGTACAGCTTAGAGTTAGCGTGGATCAGGCGTATGTAAATATGGATGCTGCTTATGATCGTTACCAGCTTTTGGTTAAACAGGTTGACGCTTATAATGAATCTTTTCGTATCGCAGAAACACGGTTTAACTCCGGGGTTTTGACTTCTGTCGAGTTTTTAATTGTGAAGGGTAATTTAGACAGGGCGCGTACAGGCCTTATTAATGCAAAATATGATTACCTCATCCGCACTAAAGTATTAGACTATTACCAGGGAAAATTAGCATTGTAAATTATTAGACCTTCAATCGCTAAAACAGTTACCGATATAAATTCACGGTTATATCACATAACACTTAGGAGCGTTTTTGTGCTACCTGCTTAAAATATGTATTTCGGTTCTCCTGTTTACCTGGTGATCCGCTTCTGAACAATATTCGCCTTTACTGCATTGATTAAGCAGCTGAGTATCACCATAGCCCTTCGCTACTAAACGGTTGCGTGCAACACCATGCCTTACCAGGAAATTAACCGCAGCGGCGGCTCTTTTGTTTGATAAGGTTAAGTTATAGGCCGATGGAGCACGTGCGTCTGTATGCGATCCAACCTCTATACGTATTGAGGGATGCTCCCTTAAAATCTCAGCCAGTTTATTCAGCTCAATCGCTGCATCAGCACGGATATCAGACTTATTAAGATCATAATAGATGTTATTAAGGATAAAGCCTTCGCCCTTTTTTAACGTTAATATAGTAGATGCAGGCAGTGCAGGCGGCGGTGTAGCCGATAAAGCCGGCTTTAGCATTTTGTTAGAAAAAGCTGCGCTTAAAATAGGTGGAGGAGGTGTATAACTAAAGCTATAAATATCGTCATTTCCTTTTCCGCCTTCTCTGTTTGATGAAAAATAGCCACTTAAACTATCGTGTGTTATAAAATAGAAATCATCGCTGGTGCTGTTAACAGGATATTTTAAGTTTACGGGTTTAGCCCAGGTTGATTTTTCGCCTCTTGATTTAAAAATATCCAAACCACCCATTCCCGGTAAGCCGGTTGATGAGTAATATAAGGTGCCATCATCATTTAAATTGGGGAAGGCCTCGTCATCTTTGGTGTTAATAATTTTACCACAGTTTACCGGCTCTCCCCATTCGCCGTCTGCCTGTTTAACGCAATACCAGATATCTGTCTTGCCTTCGCCACCGGGCATATCCGAGGTGAAATATATTACATTACCATTATTAGAAAGTGTGGCATGACCAACTGAATATTCTTTTAAGTTATTATACTTGAAATTTTTAAAATTAGACCATTGGCCATTTACTTTAAATGCGATAACTAATTCAAGGCGGCGGGTATACAATTGTTGTATACCGCTGGCGTCGTTATCAATTGCCAGTTTGCTTTTTGGCAGGGTAGTAGTAATGGTTAAATATGCAGTGTCGCCCGAATTGGTAAACACCATAGGCCCAACATGATAGCCCGCATCAAAAATGGGGCTGTTTTTGGTCTTTAATTCAAGCGGCGTAATGATATCACCCTCGTTGTGATACACCTTAAAAAAACCATCGCCGGTGCGGTTAGAAACCTTCTTTTTGTTTTTTTTATCATCCTCAAACCTGTCAGACGTAAATACAAAAGCCGTTTTACCTGCATAATTCAGGCCCCATTCAGAAAACTTGGTATTATACTTTTGCTCGTTTTTAATGGTAAAAAGGTCCACCGGTGATTTTATCCATTTCTGAGCAGAATCGCAGGCAGCTAACTTAAATGGTAACTGATCTGAATTTTCTAAAGCATAGTAAGTCTTATATTGCTCACGCGCTTCATCAAATTTTTTATTACGTAATAATAATTCGGCGTAGTAGTAATGATCGATAGCGTTTGTTTCTGCAAAAGCAACTGTTTTTGAGTACCATTCTTCTGCTTTTTCATAATCATTCATTAAACGATAGCAATCCGCCACTCTTTCAACAGCGTGGAATTTCGCGTTGTTTTTACTCGCAAGATCAAGATAGATAGCTACGCTTTTGAAATACTCATACCGGTCAAAAAGATTATCGGCCAATTGCATTTTATTAAGTTGCTCCTGGGCGGTAACGTGTGTTAAAAAGGCAATGGTTAATAAAACAAGCGTAGTTATTTTTTTCATATAATTCCCTAAAAATAACTAATTTCCTTAAAAATAACGCGGACTTAATATTCTTCCCTTTGCACGTCCAAAGCCATATGTAAAAGAAATTTCATGCGATGCACTTTGATAGCCGGCTAATTTGCTTGTTCCAACATCATATGAATATCCAAATCTGCATTGCGGCGTTATGTTTACTGCCACAACCCCGGTAATTCCATCAGTACGGTTTAAGTCAGATTGTAAACTGGCTTTTTTCCAAAGCTGTACGCCCGTAGTATATGAGGCACCCACCCATATCAGGTTCCCAAATAAAAAATAAGTAGCGGCACTTACGTTTGTAGGGCCTTTAAAATCTTCTTTAATTAAAAATGCGGGCTTCCAGTTAACGGCATCTGATATAGGTACAATAAAACCAGTGGTTAAATAATATGTTCTAACCTGCTTTATAAATATTGAAACGGGGTCCGGATATGCATCAGGCACCATGTTAAGGCCGGACAGCCCAAGATAAAATACTGGTGAGTAGTAATATATACCCACCCTAAAATCGGGAGCAAGTTTATTCTGCACGCCTGAAGAAATACTTGGATCTGTAACATTCCCTGTATTAAATAAAGAACCGTCAATATTAAAAACTATTGCACCTATAGCTACGCCAAAACAAAGGCGTTGCGAATCATCATTATTTAGCCGGATCCTAAAGGAATAATTACCATAAATTGATGAATTATTTTCGGGGCCAAGCCTGTCGTTATTAACTAATAAACCCAGGCCAATAGTTTTATTGTCAGAATTTGTAACCCCGTCAATTGACAGGGAGCTTGTTTTAGGTGCTCCATCAACGCCTGCCCATTGTAGCCGGCTGCTTAAATTAAGCGTCCAGTCTTCTTTATAACCGGCATAGGCCGGGTTTACAGCCAATCCATTAAAAATATATTGGCTTAATTGTAGTGTTTGTTGTGCATGGCTTTTGCTTAAACCAAAAGCCAATATCAATAGGATATAGTTTTTTAGTCCCTTCATCTCAATGTTTTAAATATATCCACCCTTTAAAAACTTTTATTTCTCCGGTTGTTTCTTTGCGTTTAATCAGGTAATAGTAAGTACCCTCTGCGAGGCCTAATCCGGCCCAATCATTTTTATAATTGTCTGAATGATAAACCTCGTTGCCCCAGCGGTTATATACCGCTATTTTACTCCCCGGGAAATACTCAATACCAGGTATTATCAAAACATCATTTTGTCCATCGCCATTTGGTGTTAACACATTAGGCGCATCTATTGTTGATGAAGTAACGTTAACCGCGACAGTATCTGTGCAACCATTGGCGTTGGTAAAAATAAATTTATAAGGCCCAAGTGCAGTTAAACCTGATATCGTTGTTGAGGCAGTTGCCGGAGCATTAATATTTGCTATTGATGGTGTAATGCCTAATTGCGTCCATGTGCCGTTTGTGTTAGCCTTTATGGTTGCTATCGTATTTTTCTCTGCTACCTGGTCGGCACCAGCATCAGGCGCTGCTAAAAAAGGAGTGTTTGAAACTTTAATATTATTACAACCAACACCTGATGGGGAAGAGTCGCACTCTACACCCGGGTCATTAGGGCTTGCAGAGTCAGGGTTCGTCGCGTCGGGGTCAGTAACATCTGCCGGGCGTAAAATGCCGGCTGCTACATCAAGTGTGGCAGCTGGGGCAGTGCTAACCGTTCCTGTAATATTAAAAGTTCTTGTTGATCCGTTTGGAAGATCAAGTTTAGCAGTATAAAGGTTGGCCGCGGTGTTTTCTGCTGTTACAGCACTCGTCCCGGTAACCGCAACGCTGGTTACTGTTACTTTTGTTAACTCGGCTGGAAAACTAAATGAAAATATGGCGCCGCTAACATCAGTTGGGCCATTGTTTTTAACAGTAGCGGTATAATTAATTTTTTGCCCGGCACAGCCTGAGGCTAAATCCGAAACAAGGCTCGTCATTTCAAGATCTGCTTCTTGTATTAGAAAGTTAACTGTAGTGTTTAAAGGGGCGTTGGTAACGTAAGCCCAGGTATCCATACTCCGGTTATTACCAAAGTCACTGTCAGTATTGGTTAGGGTTGCAGTGCCCCATTTATGCCCATTGATATTGCTATTAATCCCTGTTAAGTTTGTGATAGGCGAGGAGGGTGTGCCGCCCGCTACAGGAATTTGGCTATCATCCCAATAAACTGTATTATCAGGGCTGTTAATCCCCGTGATACGGGTTAATTTTATTCCGTTAACATTGCGTTCTACATCAAAAAATGGAAAATGGACTTCCGCAGCAAATAACGAAAGGTTGATATTTACGGGATAGCTTACCGCGCCGGCGGGTAATTTATTTCCTAAGCCATCCAAACCATCCCAGGGTATAGCATTCGCGCCCGAGGCGGATGTGCCTGACAACTTCCTGTCAATAGGATCAGTAAATACTCCATTCTTATTAACATCAATAATTATGGTGTAGCTTCCATTTGCCGTAGCTGTAAAATTAATAGTACCTCCTAATGGTGATGTTCCTGCTTTACCTGTTGTACCCTCTGTTCCGGTAAAACTGGCGTTGCTTATAGATGGTATAAACGGCGGGTTAACCAGCCAGGTACTGCTGCCACCCGGCGTAATTGCAGTTGCCGGAAGATCGGCAGCCGGGGGATTAAAAAATATTTTATGCGTAATATCTGATTGCGTATCAACTATTCTTGGATCCTGAACATTAGGATTAGAGCTATTTATGCTTTGATAGCTTGCAGCACCCGAAGCGCCTCTAAACCCTTTATTATTTACAAAAAACGAAAAACCATTTCCCGCCTGCCCATTATTATCAAGTTTGTATTGATAACCATCTTTAGTAAGTATATAAAAAATACCATTGAAACCTACGTTAAAGGAACTCAATTGCCCCGAAAATATATTGGTAAACACCCTGCCCGATAAAAAGGCTGTATTAGCCGTATTACGCACAGATACATCAAATGCCGCAATAAATGATCCGGAGGGTTGGGCCCAATTGCCGTTTGCACCAATAGTAGTCGGGTTCCCTTCTGAACTATTATCCTGGCTGGGCGCTATAAAGTCTATTTCCCAAACACCCTCCTGCCCTGCGGTAACGGTACGGGTGTAAGGTGTGAAGCCACCTGCATTAGGAAGCGGCCCCGCTGACTCCTTACTTATGTTTGCAATTAAGCCAACTGTAGTAGAATTGCCGCTTGTATAAGTAGTGCCATCAGGCGCTCTTAAATTCATAGTTCCGGACCCGAATCCTTGCGCACTCGATCCTAAATAAATGGTTTCGCCCACTTTTACATAAACCTTCATAGTACCTAACGTAGGGAAAGGGAAAGAAGAATTACTTACCGTACTTGATAAAAGAAAGGCGCGGGCGCCACCATTTGAATTTAACTCTTTACTGCCCTCAGCTAATACAATCCGGGAAGAAAATAATAGCAATAAAAGGCAACTTAATATCCATTTTCCCGAAAGAAAATTTAAGTGGATATTATAGCGTTTTTTATAATTAAACGCAGGAAATACTTGGCGCATTTTAAAAAGACATCGACTATCGTTAAATGTAAACATAAAAAGCAGATATTAAAACACCATTATTGTTATATCACTTAATTAATTCAAACTCAACAATATTATTTATTCGCAATAGAAAATTTCAACTGTGACTATTACGTATAAATTGTTAAAGTAGTTGCAAAATTGTTCACATGTACATAAAAAAAGGGGATATACTAATTTAGTATATCCCCTTTTTTTATGTCATTTAGCTCTAATTATCCTTTTAATTTATTGAAAATTAGGATTTTAAACGTCTATTTTAGTAGCGTTTTGAACCTGTCAGCCACCACCAATTCCTTGCTTTCCGGCGTGTATTTATAGAACCCATTCCCCGTTTTAACCCCCAGGCTTTTTTCATCCACCATATTGATAAGCAGGGGACAGGGTGCATATTTTTCATTATTACCAAACCCTGTATAAAGTACATTCATTATGGCTAAACAAACATCAAGCCCTATAAAATCTGCCAATTGCAGCGGGCCCATCGGGTGTGACATGCCCAGTTTCATTACCGTATCTATTTCCTCAACGCCCGAAATTCCTTCATATAAGGTGTATATGGCTTCGTTAATCATCGGCATTAAAATGCGGTTTGCCACAAATCCAGGCGCGTCATTTACTTCTACAGGTGTTTTATCCAACTGTTTGGCTAACTCCATCACAACATCTGTTACCTGTTGCGTGGTTTGTTTGCCTTTTATTACTTCAACCAGTTTCATTAACGGTACCGGATTCATAAAGTGCATGCCTATTACATTACCCGGATTTTTGGTTGCAGCTGCTATTTGTGTTATTGATATAGATGATGTGTTTGAAGCCAGTATCGTGGTATTGCTGCACAGCTCGCTTAATTGTTTAAACAGGCTTAGTTTAATCTCCTCATTCTCGGTAGCCGCTTCAACTACCAATTCGGCATTTTCAACGCCTGGTTTTAAGTCAGTATAAGTTTTAATCTTGCTTAAGGTGTTGGTTTTTAACCCATCGGTTATAGTGCCTTTTTTTATTTGTTTATCAAGATTAGTGGTTATCGTTTGCAAAGCACGTTGCAGAGCTGCCGTATTAATATCAATTAACGATACATCAAAACCATGCTGCGCAAATGTATGTGCAATGCCGTTGCCCATTGTGCCTGAACCTATTACTGCGATATTTTTCATGATAACCGTTTTTATAAATATATATGCTGATTAGCTATTGTTGTTTTACTAATATCATTAATCATTGGGATAGCTATGGCTTTGCATTTGGCATAAGCTAGGATCACATCTTCTGAATATTGGTCACTGTCCCCATTAAAAACTATAGTTTTTAATGGGATCTGCCTGCTTCGTAAAGCGTCTAACGATAATAGCGTATGGTTAATACTTCCCAAATAATGCTTTACAACTAATACAACCTCTGCATGTAATTGTTGTATCAGGTCGATCATTAAAAAGCTATTATTTAATGGTACCATTAAACCACCAGCACCCTCAATAATTAATTGGTTATCAGTTTTTGGCAGGATAAGCTGTAAAGGGTCAATTACTATCCCATCAAGATCTGCAGATTTATGTGGCGAGAAGGGTTGGGTTAACCGATAAGCTTCGGGATGAAACACAGACCGGCTATTTGATACCAGGTTCTTTACTTTAATAGTATCACTATTATCCAGATCGCCGGATTGGATGGGTTTCCAATAATCGGCCTTAAGGCTTTCAACTAAAATCGCAGCTACAACGGTTTTGCCTATATCCGTGCCTATGCCGGTTATAAATAATGGTTTACTCATTTAACAGGTTATTAATTTTATTGGCTAATAAGCCAACTTCGTCACTTGTATTGAACGCGTGCAGGCATATTCTTATTCTTTCACTGCCCAAAGGTACGGTGGGGCTTAGTATAGCACGAACATCAAACCCCTGGCCCTGCAGATAAGTGGCTGCTTCAATAGCCTTTTGATTACTATTTAACAGGATGCACTGAATTGCACTATCGCTATTAATTAATTTATACGGAGTTGTTGCGGATAACTTAATGGTTTGCCTGAATAAATTAATGTTACTTCTCAGTGTATTTATTTGCTCATCTGCATGTTGTAATTCGTTGCAAGCCATCCGTATACAGGCAAGCTGGTGAAAAGGTGCGGCGGTAGTATAAATAAAAGACCGTGCAAAATTAATGAGGTATTGTCGCAACGCATTACTGCCCAGTACAATTGCGCCATGGCAGCCCAATGCTTTTCCGAAGGTGATTACACGTGCAAAAAACCTGTCCTGTAATCCGGACTGCGTAACAATCCCTGTTTGATATAAACCCACCGCATGTGCCTCATCTACTATTAAATTTGCACCATATTTTTCAGTCAAATTTAATATCTCTACAAGGGGAGGGGTATCGCCATCCATAGAATAGATACTCTCAATTACTACATAACAAACCCCTTTGGCGTGTTGTAGCTTGCTTTCTAAACTAATCAGGTCGTTATGTTTAAAGGTATAGCGGTTGGCGTGGCTTAAGCGTGCCCCGTCAATTATTGAGGCATGGATCAGCTCATCAGTTATTATGGTATCGCCACGCTGTGGTAATGATGATAATAAACCCACATTAGCATCATAGCCAGAATTAAAGAGCAGTCCTGCCCCTGCTTTAAATAAAGTCGCGATTTCGTACTCTAAGGTTTCGGTATAATCCAGGTTGCCGGATATTAGTCTTGAACCTGTAGATCCGGTTAGATTTGGGTGATCATTGAGTTCCTTATCAATTTTATTTTTTAAGGCTGATGAACGGGCAAAGCCCAGGTAATCGTTCGAGCAAAAATCAATAAGTGTGTTTTCAGGCTTTAGTGTCCTGTAGCTACCGGCTTGCTGTCTTTCTGCGAGCCTGTTCTTTATAAAGTTTGCTGCTGATATCAAGTATAAAAATTTTAGCTAAAATAAAGAAAGCCCCGGTTATCGGGGCTTTCTTTATTAGCTAATTTTTAAATTAGTTACCTGCCATACGTGCTTTCATTGCAGCAGCACGCTCGTCAGCAATTTTTTGGTAAGCTGTAGCTTGGTCAGCAGTTAATACAGTTTTAATTTTTGCATCATTTGTGGCATTTAATTTCATAAAGGTTGCCATCATTGAAGCTCTGTCGCCACCGGCATCTCTTGCAGCAGTCATTAAGCTATCGCGTTTTTTAGCGGCATCGGTATAAATTACAGTCAGTTTAGCAGTTTGATCATCTGTTATACCTGCAATTTTTTCTTTTAACTGCTCCACTTGCTCTTTTGGAGTCCTTCTTTGTCCGCCACCTTGTGCTAAACTTACCGCGCTAACGCCAATAACGAGCGCGCATACTAATAATAATTTTTTCATTTTCTTTCTGAGGTTTGTTGTTTGGTTATATAAATATAAGGTCTTGTTTTTATAAAGATATACGAATATGAATTAATATAAAGCGTGTAACTTAAATGTTGCCGTAGCGCTATTAGTATAAAACCAAAAAAAGCGATCCTAAGATCGCTTTCCTTACGTTTTTGAAAAATTAATTTCTGTTTTGCTGTCTTGCAGCCTGGGCAGCTAACTGCTTTTTATATTTATCTGCCTGTTCTGCGGTTAAAATAGCTGTTATTTTTTCGTTAGTAGCTTTTCTTAACGCCATTTGTGCCGGCCTCATAGCCGCTCTGTCGCCACCTGCATTTGCTGTTCTTAAGCTATCCTGAGATTTTGCCTGTGCTGCAAAAATTACAGTCACTTTTGCAACCTGGTCAGTAGTTAACGATAACGAATCTTTAAGTCTGGCTGTCATTTGCTCAGGATTCATTCTTCTGCCACCACCTTGTGCAAAACTAACTGCACTAACGCCTAATACAAAGGCGACTACTAATAATACCTTTTTCATTTTCTTTCTCTGTTTAATGTTTGGTGTTTTGATAAAGATAGATGATTAAGGTTTAAAGCATATTATGTAACTTAATTGTTGCCTTCTAATTTTGATATAGACCGTTGCATTTGGGCCATCATATTTGTCAGGCTTTCCATAGTAGGTTCAGGTGTCGGTAAAGGCAGATGGGTTGAAATATATGCCTTGGCTTTCCACACTTCTAATATGTCTTCGCCATTAATTTCGTAAGGCTCATATACCGGGTTGTCTGACACCAGCTTTAGTTTCTTGTTATCCTTAAACTTGTTACCAATACGTTTATATACAACACCATCATTTTTTGAAATAACAACATAGGTTTCGGCAGCTTTTATATCGCCCCAGTTTTCAACATACTCACCTATTATAGTAGTACCTGATACCAGTGGGAGCATAGAGTCGCCTTTTATTTCAAAGCCCCGGTAAGTGCCTTGCTTAAACATAGGCAGGTATAACTTAGGTAACTGCGCCACATATTCAGGATCGGCATAACCATTCATATAACCAGCACTTGCTTTTAACGGCACCATCTCAATATTCTCATTATCTTCTTTATCAACCGAGATACTTAATACGCGCAAACCACCTGCATTAGGCTTTGGCCTGGCTAAAAATTTATCGTCAATGGTTTCATTAATAAAATCATCAACGGTGATATCAAAAAATAATGCTATATTTTTTAGCAAATCATATTTAGGTTCGGCTCTTTCTTCTTCGTAAGCGCCCACCAATGATCTTTTTATACCTACCTCATCTGCAAACTGTTGCTGTGTAAGGCCTTTCTTTTTCCTAAGAAATTTAATATTTGAAGAAATTTTTGTCATAAAATTTGCTTTTGCTAAAATAGTTAGTATTTTTATGCTCATAAAATTAGTAATTATTTTTTAACCAGCAAATTTTTATTTTAAACATGAAACGCTTTATCTACATTATTACCGACAGAAACCGCAATAACTTACATGTAGGCCTTTGCTCAGACTTATTAAAGACGTTAAAATTTTATGGCGATATGCCTACTTTGTTTTTCGATAGCTCTAAACAGCTAAATAGATTAGTATACTTTGAAGAGATAAACTCTGAAGAAATGGCAATGGAGCGCTTTAAAACGGTAAGTACTTATACCAGGCCTCAAAAAGAAAAAATGATCAGACCTGTTAACCCTGATTGGGTAGATCTGACCATTGGTTTAAACTTTGAAAGCGGGTTACGCAGCAGGCCGCAATTACGCCCGTCAATTAATAACCGCCGTACGTCTGTTACTTTTTAATGAACTTTAAAGCGCCAGAGTTCATGCAATATCTTTTACCGCCTCTGTTAGCAGGGCCGTCGTCAAAAACATGGCCCAGGTGCAGGCCGGTGCTGGCTTCTATAACTTCGTCGCGGCTCATACCGCTGCTGTTATCAGTTACCACTTTAATTTTTTTAGCGTCCACCGGTTTAACAAAACTTGGCCAGCCGGTTCCGCTTTCATATTTGTCATCTGATGTAAATAGTACCTCGCCGGTAGCTGCACTTACGTAAACGCCTTTTTCGTGATTGTTGAAATACGCGTTATGGAAAGGTGGCTCGGTACCGCTTTCAACCATAATATAATAGGCGTTAGCGTTTAATACCTTTTTCCACTCGGCAGCAGGTTTACTTAACCTTTTTTGGTTAACCTGCCCATTGCTGCTTTGGCAACCAAATGTTGTCATTGCAAATAATATAGCTATCGCTAAAATTGATCTTTTCATTTTTAATAGATTTTTAGATTTATAACACTAAATACGTAATAATATTTTGCGTGGTTTGTCATACAGTTGACAGGTTATATATTCTTGAATTGGGGTATCAACACACCATTAATAAGATGTATTAAGCCATTCTCCTGCTTTACATCAAATTTACTGACAATACTTTGCACGCCATTTTCATCAACCAATATAATATTATGGTTAGTATCAAACTTAGCTACTAATTTACTACCGGTAATTGTAATAAAGCTGGCTGTACCTTTACCAACGCTTATGGCATGTGCAATATCTTTTGCCTTAACTATGCCCGCTAAAGCGTGGTAAGTAACTAAGGCAATGAGGTCGTATTTGCGCTCTTCCATTAAAAGCGTATCCAGTTTACCTTTTGAAAGATTAGCAAATGCCTGGTTGTTTGGCGCAAATACCGTTATAGGGCCCTTGCTTTTAAACGTTTCGTTTAAACCGGTAATTTGGATAAGCCTGTTAAAAGTACTGTATTCTGTATCACCGGAGATGTTGGTGACTATATCGTTTTTGGACAGCATTTTGAAACTGTCAGTATTTTTAAAAGTTGATTTATTTAGCGAATCTGTTTTTTGCGTGGTATTATTTTGTGCCAGTAAAACGTAATTAAATAATAGTAGCCCAATTAAACAAATGGTTTTTCTCATCATTAATATATAACTCAAAATGTAAGGTTATGTTTAGGTAATTACCAGCCCGGCGTAAAACCAAACCCAAATACTGGCTTATTAACATCATTACGATTAATAGGCAGCGCCAGGTAAGGCTCTAAAACAAAGTAACCAAAAACATTTACCCTTAAAGAGATCCCGGTACTTAATGCGGGTACACGTTGGTTAGGGTTATAAACACTATTGCCGAAAGTATCTGTGCCTGTTTTATCAGGTGCCAATTGAAACTTAACCTGGTTTCCGGCGTTCCAGGCTAAACCCGCATCAAAAAAGAAGTTAAGCTCTGAAAATAAGAATTTTGATTTTATTACAGATAGCTTCTCCGGCCCGGTAAAAGGCAACCTTACTTCGAAATTGGCTACAGCATTGCGTGTACCTGATAATTGGTCTATGGTAAAACCGTTGCTTGGTTTGCCGTTACCCTGATAAAAAGTCTGCGCCTCATAACCCCTGATCAGGAACGGGTAGCCTATATATAACGGGTATAAACCGTTAGAGTTGCCAAAACGCCCGTAACCATATGCCCGTGCAGCAAATGTAACCGGGGCTACACGTACATATTTGCGCACATCAATTGTTGGTGCAAAGAATTTATAAGTACCAAAATTATATTCAGCCTCAATTCTGTAACGGAAGCCATTAAGCGGCGAAGCCACACCGAAAAATGAATTATCACCAACAAGCGCGGTGCTTAACTGGTAAACAGTGAACGATTTTAAGTAATTACCGCCATTTAACGGGTCGTTGTTATAATCGTCGTTTGAGATATGGTTTTTTTGATAATCAAGAAAATTACCTGCATTATCATAATAAGTGCTATACCTGTCTACCCTGTAATAAAATTGTGAGGCCCCGGTACCAACTTCAACACGTGTAGTTTTTGAAATAGGATAGGAGGTAAACAATGAAAGCTGATCCTGGAAAATCCGGATAATATCATAACGCTCCTCTATAACCGGAATGGTTGTACTGCCGAAAGTATGGTTTGTAGCCACGAGGTTATAGGTAGCAAACTGGTAAGGTATATGCGAAATCCCGCCGCCAAAGTTCCACCGGCCCTGCTGGTTAATATAAATTACCTGTCCGCCAAAATCGTACACCTCGCCATTTACGGCTAAGCCGGCATATATTTGGTTACGGCCTAAAATATCACTAAAAACACCCTGCACACCACTGGATAGCCCCGTACCATACGAACTTACTGATGCACCTATTCCGTTGCTTGCTAAATAATCTAACTTAAATTGCGGCTTGTATGGGATAGTTTTAATGGAGTCGGTGGGAATTTTTTGATAAGCCAGGTAGTTTCTTAAGTTCGAGTTGATAAGGTCAACCCCAACTGCACGTGCAGGAGGCAGCATAGCCGCATCAAAATTGATATCGTTACCACCAACTGTAGTAGGGGTAAACTCGGAAGCCTTTGCGTTATAAAGCGAATATTTTTGAGAGCGGTAATACGAATAAACAATATCGTTATTGGCCGATACACTCAATGCCGGCGAAAATTCAGTTATACCCGATATCCCGGTAAACAGGTCGGTCATTTGTTCGATCTTACCGTTAGCTGTTGTATAGCGATACATATTACGGAAACCATCACGGTTAGACAGGAAATAAATCTGCGTACCGTCTGACGAGTATTGCGGGTTTAAATTATTAGCGCCGTTGAAGATATTAATATCAGTGGTTTTACCTGTAGTAAGGTCATATTCTGCCAGGTTAAAGGTGATATCCTGTGATGTAACCCGATCATAGGTAGTCCTGTCGCTCGAGAAAATTACTTTTTTGCCATCCCGCGAAAAGCTTGGCTGATAGTCGGAATATTTATCATTGGTAAGTTGGGTGACCTTTTTGGTATTAAAATTATATAAGTAAAGATCAACCTGACCCTCTGATAACCCCTGGAAAACAACTTCATCACCCCTTGGCGACCATGATAAGTTACTAAACTGCTCGGCCTTTTCCATAGAGATATCCTGCACGATCCTGCCGCTTGGTACTGCAACAACCAACATCCGGTTTCGCCCGCGGTTAAATACACTAAATGCAAATTTCTTCCCGTCGGGCGACCAGGCGCCTGCCGATTCAATAAAGTTAAATTCGTCGACATGCGAGTTGGACACTTTACTGGTGAGTTTCTTTATGACGACCCCGGTTTTGGCGTCGGCAAGGAAAAGATCAATAGTAAATAAATTCTTCTCTGATAGAAATGCCAGGTACTTGCCATCGGGACTAACAGCCGGGGCAACATTCATTTTACCTGAGTTTTTATCGCTGATGACTAATTGGCCAACCGGCTTTTGTACGGTATCCTTTAAAAAAGGCTTATAAGTGCTTTCTATCGAGTTTTTCCAAAGGCGCGATAATGTTTTATCATCGTAACCGAAAGTCCGTCTGATGCCATAAGCAAGCCCGTAACGGGCAGTATTTTTAAAGAAGGGTGTGATAATCGTATCCCCATATGTAGAGCCTATAAAGCTCCAGAACGCCTCGCCATAACGATACGGAAAGTATTTGTTGCTTTCAGTTAAATCCTTTACGGTAGGTATATCGTGATTTAAGTAGGCATCACGCATCCACATAGCCGTATACGAGTCCCTTTTACCTAACGACAGGTATTCGGCCATACCCTCTATCATCCATAGCGGCAGGTTGTTTATATTTTCGAAATTGTTTTCTTCATGACCCAATAAAAGGTGGTACTGGAAAGCATGCACCAACTCGTGACCAATTACATGCCGCGTCATTTGGTTATTTTCCATCACCGGCATTACTATACGGTTCTTTAAACCTTCGGTAATACCGCCGGTACCCACGTCTATATCACCATCAATAGCCGTAGTTTGCTGGAACTCGGGGTGATTGGCATATAATATAATAGGGTTAACTTTCCTGAAAGTGTCCCTGAACACCTGTTGGTGTAATGTGTACCATAATTCGCTTTCCTGGGCAAAGCGTTTTATCATACTATCATTTTTTAAATAATAGTAGATCTCAAAGTGCGGTGTTTTATAAACCTTGAAGTCCAGGTTCTTATAGCGAACCTTATTTTGCCCAAAATATTGCGCATTAGCAAACTGACTAAAAAATAGCAGGCCAATAAAACAAGTTGCAACAAATAAATACTTTTTAGCTTTGCTTATGTTTAGGTAATTATTATGCATATATCTTAATAAATAAGTGCTAATTTAATAAATCCGTTTAATCTTTTTATCAGGGATTAATCCCAGGTGGTTGATTATCAGGAGCAGGGAAGCCATTTAAGGTGTCCAGCGGCATGTCCAGGCTATCAGTAGCTAAGGTATCTGTCGAGATCCTTGGCGACGGGCAATCATAGCTTTTTGTGATCTTGCTCCACGGTTTTGGGAACGGGCCATAAGTATAACCTGATTTCGGATCGGCATAAACCCTTTCCATAAAACTACCAAAAATTGGTAATGCTGTGTGCGACCCCTCACCACTTTCAGATGTAGTAAAGTGTACGCTGCGATCATCGGCACCAACCCAGATGCCTGTAACCAAATCCTTGGTAATACCCATATACCAGCCGTCAACATAATCAGACGAGGTACCTGTTTTGCCGCCTATCTGGTTGTTTTTCTTCCATAAGCCGTTGTATTCCCATAATGCTTGCGATGTTCCTCCCGGCTCTTCCATACCGCCCCTAAACATATACAACATTAACCAGGCAACTTCTTCACTTATAACGCGTTCGGATTTTAAAACAAAGTCCTGCAGGGTAACACCATCCTGGTCGGTTATTTTAGTAACTAATAATGGTTCTATCTTTTCGCCTTTATTAAGGAAAGTGCTGTAAGCACGCACCATTTCATAAACCGATACATCATTTGACCCTAACGACACCGAAGGCACCGCTTTTAACGGACTCTCTATACCCACTTTGTGCGCATACTGCACAATCTTATCCCAACCCACTTTTTCGGTGACCTGGGCAGTTATGGAGTTTACAGATTTACCCATTGCCCAACGTAACGACATTTCCTGGTAGCTAAATCTAAAATCTGCATTATTGGGTTCCCAAACCTGGTCTTTACCGCCATCGTTATATTTGATAGATACCGGCTTATCAGTAAACTTATCGCAGGGGGTAAAGCCGTTATCCAGCGCCGTTAAGTAGGCAAATGGCTTAAAGGTTGAACCCGCCTGGCGTTTTGACTGGTTAACGTGATCGTAATTAAAGTATTTATGATTGATACCACCCACCCAAACTTTAATTTTTCCGCTTGATGGTTCAATCGTCATCATGCCCGTATTTAAAATACGGGTGTAATATTTTATGGAGTCGACGCTTGAGAAGGTAGTGTCTTTTTCACCTTTCCACGTAAACACTTTCATGCGTTTGGGTTTTTCGAAATACTGTTTTATCTGTAGGGTATCGCCATTGTATTTTTTAACCAATAGCTTGTAGATAGGTAAATGCTGTTCGGCTTTTAGTAAAAAGTCCTTTATTTCAACACCTTTCGAATCGCGCCACGGGTTTTTGGTACCCCAGATATTGTCAAAACGTTTTTGCAGCATCTTCATCTTTTCGGCTACTGCCTCTTCGGCATATTGTTGTAAGCGCGAATCTATCGTAGTGTAAATCTTCAATCCATCCTCGTAAAGATCATAATCATTATCCTTGCACCACTTTTTTAACCAGCGCTCAACCGCTTCGCGGATATACGAATCGCCATGCGAGTCATTCTCTACATAACTTAAGTTTAACCCGATGGGTAATTTGGTATAAGTATCAAACTCGGCTTTCTTTAAATAGCCATACTTCTCCATTTGGCTCAGTACCGTATTCCTGCGTTCTACTGCACGTTCAGGGTTATTTATAGGGTTGTAAATTGTTGTCCCTTTAAGCATGCCTATTAAAGTAGCAGCTTCGGCAGGGGTAACCGCATCGGGCGTTTTATCAAAGAATTTTAAGGTAGCCGTTTTAATCCCGAACGAATTATAACCAAATGGTACGGTATTTAAGTATAAGGCAAGTATTTCTTCCTTGCTGTAAACATGCTCAATTTTATAAGCCGTTAACCATTCCTTACATTTTGATATCAACGTGCGTAAAATTGGTATATGTCTTAATAACCCCTGCGATTTCCGTTTACGGGTAGAATACAGGTTCTTGGCTAATTGCTGGGTAATGGTACTGCCGCCGCGCTTATCGCCGCTAAAAGTTGATACCATACTGGTAACAAACGAATAATAATCAACCCCGCCATGTTTGTAAAAACGAACGTCCTCGGTAGCTACCAACGCGTGTACAAGGCTGGGGGAGATCTCTTTATATTCAACCGGCGAACGGTTCTCGCGGTAGTATTCGCCAATCAGCTTACCATCGGCAGTATAAACCTGTGAGCCGACAGACATGTTGGGGCTTTTAATATCCTGCATATCCGGCGAGTAGCCAAACAGCCAAAGGAAGTTTAACTCTATAGCACAAAAGAAGATAATTACAGCGTAGATAAATATGGCAAAGTATCGTAGGTATCGGTTTTTTATACGTCTGAACATGCGGTAAAGATGTAAAATTATTGGCTCAAAATCATAGCCGGTTTGTAATTATGTAACAACGCAATTTTAACAGTTAAATTTTAACGCTTATTCACGGAAACGCAAAATATTGCATCTCTACTTTTTGGTTGCTTTGGCAAATTTATTAAAAGCTAACGCTTTGCGTATCCAGCTGTCAAATTGTTGTTTGGTTTTCATAGCATCGGCACCTACAAAAACAAAATCTTTAAGCGCCTTACCGTTGCGGATCATACCGCGGACACCATTCAGTTCCAGCGCTTCTTTATACTCCGGGCCTATGCGGCAAAGCATTTCATCAGCACTGGCGCAAACACACATTTTGCCATTAACCATAAAGCAAATGCCACGAAACATTTTCTTTTCCTCAACATCGGTTAAACCATGTTCAACAAGGGCTTCTCTTATCCGGTCGGCAAGTTTTTCGTCGTAGGCCATAGGTAAGTTCTTAAAATTTAGCTTCGGTTACAAAACTGGCTTTACCATTTTTAACAGCGATAGCTTTAACTATCATTTTTGCTGTAACCGGTATTGGCTTTGTATATATTGTTGATGATGTAGTAGGGGCGCTGCCATCAATTGTGTAATAAATGGTATTTGGCTCGATATCATTACTTTTTATAGCTACCTGCGTTGGCGGTGCAAATGTTTGTAACAGCACAATAACAGGGTTGGGAGTTATCAGGTTATCAGTTATGCTTGATGTTGATTTCTCCAGGTCCTGCATAAACATTTTATTGGGTAAACGGCCGCTGTAAACTTCAAACTCGCCGCCATTGGCTATATCGTTATAATCCAAATAAAGCTTGTTGTACGATTTCTTGTTCAAATTCATCCCCTGCAAATAAATGTTGTTGCGGGTAACGGATGTCCCTTCATTAATGATGGTAAACTTTTTGCCATTTTCAAGGTTGATAACGGCTTTGCCAAACTGCGGTAAACCAACCTGGAACTGTTGCTGACCCGGCGCGATATTATAGATCCCTAATGAACTCAGTACATACCAGGCCGACATTTGCCCGCAATCATCATTACCCGCCAGGCCATCCGGCTTATCGGTATACTGTTCGTCAAGGATCTTGTTAATAAAGAACTGCGTTTTATCCGCATCGTCAGTAAAGTTAAACAGGTAAGCTATGTGGTGGCTTGGCTCGTTGCCATGCGCGTATTGGCCTATCAGCCCGGTTATATCAGACGTTTCTTTGCCGGTTAACTTCGCGCTGGTTGTAAAAAGTTCGTCCAGCCTGGCTGCAAAGGTTGCTTTACCGCCCATGCGGTTCATTAACCCGCTAACATCCTGCGGAACCAGGAAGGTATACTGCCAGGCGTTACCCTCAACATAGTTATCATTTACGTCGGTAGGGTTAAAGGGCTTAAACCAGTCGCCGTTAAGTTGCGCCTGCATAAAACCATTCTCTTTATTATGCACGTTTTTCCAATACTGGGCGCGTTGTGTGTAGGCTGCATAGTCAACCGGCTTGTTCAGCATTTTTGCAAACTGGGCAATGCACCAGTCATCATAAGCATATTCTAATGTTTTTGATACCGATTCTTTGTCGTGATCAGCCAATACCAATCCATGCGTACCGTAGCTAACTAAACCAAACTGGTTACGGTTTACAGATGTCTTCATGGCATCTAAAGCTTTTAAGGCATCAAAATCTTTGATGCCTTTTGCATAGGCATCAACTATTACCGGGATAGCATGATTACCTATCATGCAATAAGTTTCGTTTGATGCCAGCGACCATATTGGCAATAAATGTTGCTGATCATAAATAGCCAAAAAGCTTTTTATAAAGTCAAGCGTGCGTTTTTTATCTATCAGCGTAAGCAGCGGATGCTCGGCCCTGAAGGTATCCCATAAAGAAAAAACCGTATAATAATCAAAGCCTTCGGCAGTATGGATTTTTTGATCCATGCCACGGTACTGGCCATCAACATCGCTATAGATGTTAGGGGATAACATGCTGTGATACAATGCGGTATAAAATTCGGTTCGCTTTATTTTACCATAGTCGATAGCCTTTGGTTTTTTTTCAGAATGGCGCATATTATACATTTGCAGGTCCACACCTCCCTGCTCTTCCGGTTGTTCGGGAGCGCCGCCTTCAACTTCTATTTTTGCCAGGGCATTTATCCAGGTTGTTTTTGCTGCTTTTTGTACTTTTTTAAAATCGAAATCAGGCATTTCGGCATCCAGATTTTTCAAGGCCCCTTCGGCGCTTACTGCTGATATCCCCACTTTTGATATTACCTCGCCGGGATTATTGAACCGGATATACAGTTTGATATTTTTTCCGTCAGCCTTTTTAACGCCTTCCTGTACAACATCGTTAACCGCTATGCCATAGCTCTTAAAAGGTTTTGAGAATTTGGCGTAGAAATAAACGTGCTGATCATTAGCCCAGCTTCTTGATTCGCGATAACCGCGGATCTCATGGTCATTAATAATTTCTATCCATGAATTTAACACCTCGTCGCGGTGTTGCAGGTCTATTATAATGTTTGCTTCCTGCGACGAAGGGTAGCTATACCGATGCATACCCGCACGGGTAGTGGCGGTTAATTCAACTCCGATATCATACTTATCCAACCTGGTTTTATAATAACCCGGCGATGCTATTTCATTTTTCTTTTTAAACGGCGAGCTGTAAGCTGTGTTTTTAAACTGAGGTGTGCCGGTGGTAGGCATGAATAAGATGTCGCAATAATCCGCAATGCCGGTGCCGCTTAAATGGGTGTGCGAGAAGCCATAAATCACGCTATCGGTATAATGATAGCCCGAACAGCCATCCCAGCCTTCTAAACGGGTGTCGGGGCTTAACTGCACCATGCCAAAGGGCATTACCGCACCAGGGTAAGTATGGCCATGGCCGCCGGTACCAATAAATGGGTCGACGTAGGGTGTATAATCTTTTTTCTTTTGAGCCGATAGAGTAAGGCTAAAAAAAGCCAGACTAACTAAAAGTAAAATACGCGGGATCTTTATCACTTTACTAAGCTATAATTTAAGTTATAAAATTAATAAAGTTAACAGATTTATAAACAGGAAATTAGTTTAAAGATGAATTAGTTAATAGGAGGCTCCGCCGGAGCCCTAAATTTGATGTTTAATTGTCTATAAACACGGGGCTCCTCCG
Source organism: Mucilaginibacter sp. UYCu711 (assembly GCF_050433825.1). Taxonomy (NCBI): domain Bacteria; kingdom Pseudomonadati; phylum Bacteroidota; class Sphingobacteriia; order Sphingobacteriales; family Sphingobacteriaceae; genus Mucilaginibacter; species Mucilaginibacter sp. UYCu711. The sequence continues at coordinate 805,430 of NZ_JBNPWM010000001.1, forward strand.
GAGCCTGAGCGTTTTTAGTTTAGAAGTGATCCATTAGCTGTAAAAAAGGTAGATTATTTATAAGGGTGAAACTTAATTCCATCTGAATATTACGACATTAGACTCTGCTGTAACCAAAGCACTTTAAGCTCCTCCGGAGCCTGAGCGTTTTTAGTTTAGAAGTAATCCATTAGCTGTAAAAAAGGTGGATTATTTATAAGGGTGAACTTTAATTCCATACTGAATTATAAACATTAGATTCTGCTATAAACAAGGCACTTTCAGCTCCGCAGGAGCAACCTGTTTATAGAAAGGAAAAGCGAATACCCGGCTCCGGTAGGAGCCTCCTGATTAAACGGACTTTAGATCGCAATCGGTTTTACTATGAAATTAGGTTAAAATCATCAGCATCCTTTAAAAAAGGTAAGGTGCGACGGGTTTTTATAACCTCGTCAGCATTAATGGTGAAGGTGTACACATCCTCTTCATCACGTTTATAATAAACAACATTCCCGTTAGGATCAATACAGGTCGAGTCGCCCGAATGGTAAACCTCGTTACCATCATGCCCCACACGGTTAACGCCAATAACATAGCTTTGATTTTCAACAGCTCGTGCGGGTATTAAGGTGCGCCAGTGTAACGCCCTGCGCTCGGGCCAGTTAGCTACTATCAGCAACAGGTCGTAATCCGGGGCAACGTTCCGCATCCACACCGGGAAACGCAGGTCATAGCATATCATCGGGCAAATTTTCCAACCTTTTAACTCCACTATCAGCTTTTCTTTTCCGGCGGTATAGGTTTCGTGTTCTTTACCTAAGGCAAATAAATGCCTTTTATCGTAATAGTTACATTTGCCGGTGGGCAGCATCCATATTAACCGGTTATAAAATTTACCTTTTTCCTTTATGATCAGGCTGCCTGTTACCACACATTCATATTTTTGGGCCATTTGCTGCATCCACAGCATAGTTTTACCGCCCATAGGTTCGGCCAGTTCTTCGGCATTCATGGTAAAGCCCGTATTAAACATTTCGGGCAGGATGATCAGGTCTGTTTTTTCGCGGATGCTGGTTAAGCGCAGCCCTATGTTTTGTAAATTTTTGTCGATCTTCTCCCAAAAAAGGTATCCTTGAAACAAAGTGATCTTTAAATTTTCCATAGCAGTTTTTGGGTTCGGCAGTTAATACGTGATTTCTTGCTTTAAAGTTTAAAATCCAACAATCTATTAACGGCATCATCTAAAGTTTCTTGCCTTTTTGCAAAACAAAACCTTAAAACACGATGATCTGTACCTAAGGTGTAAAACGCAGAGGTTGGGATACATGCCACGCCCGCTTCCCTGGTTAAACGTAATGCAAAATCGGTGTCAGATTCCAATGTTAAGTGTCCGTACTTAACCGACTGAAAATAAGAACCATATGAAGGTAGTAATTCAAATTTAGTTTCACCTAATCCTTTCCTGAAATAATCTCGTTTTTGTTGAAAAAAGGATGGCAGGTTCAGGTAGATATTTTCGTCTTTCAGATATTCTGCTATACCATGCTGCATGGCCGAGTTAACACTGAATACCAAATACTGATGCACTTTTTTAAACTCATGCATTAAATAAGCAGGGGCAAGGCAATAGCCTATTTTCCAGCCGGTTGCATGCAATAATTTACCAAAGGATGCGACTATAAAACTACGCTGCTGTAATTCGGGATAACGGGCCATGCTGTGATGAACTTCGCCATCATAGATCAAATGCTCATAAACCTCATCGCTCAATATTAATATATCCTGGTGTTTTACAATAGCGCTTAAGGCATCAATATCTTCCTGGTGCAATATGGTAGCTGTGGGGTTATGCGGCGAGTTTAGTATAATAAGCTTGGTACGGTTGTTTATCAGCTTTTTAACCATGTCCCAATCAATGCGATAGTTATTGGCAGGCTCCAGCTCCAGCGACTTTACAATACCGCCCGCCAGCTTTATAGCCGGGGCATAGCAATCAAAAGCCGGTTCAAACACAATCACCTCATCATTAGGATTTATAACAGCTGTAATTGCGGTAAATATAGCTTGTGTGCCACCGGCAGTAACAGCTATTTCTGTATCCGGATCGTAATCGGCATTATATAGTTTTTTTGTTTTACGGGCTATCTCATCGCGCAGGGCCTTTACACCAGCCATTGGGGCGTACTGGTTATGGCCGTCTTTCATGGCTTTGTTTACCAGCTCAATTAATTCGGGCGAGCAATCATAATCAGGGAAACCCTGCGATAAATTTATTGCACCAACCTCTGCCGCCAATGCAGACATGGTGGTAAAAATGGTAGTACCTACCTGGGGTAGTTTAGATATAATAGTAGTCATGCACTGCTAAAATATGTAAAAACTATGTTAAACTGGTTTGAAAAGGGAATAATGACACTATTTACATATCCCAAACAGGGGTGACTGAAACAGCTAACCACACTACCTATGCACCTTATAATTCACCAATACCTAAGATGTTTAGGCGTGTTTCACTTCAGGTGTTTCACTCTAATTATTCAAAAAGTACGAAATAAACATAATTAGCTTATTTACATATAGTTAAATATATTCAGCTAAAGTATTTGTACTGTCGCAAAGTGTTTCACTTTGTTTTTTAAAGTATTGTATTTCAATTACTTATCAAAAAGAGTGTTTCAAAGTGTTTTACTTTTTAGTGAAACAAACACAGTTTTCAACGCTATTATTTACCTTAGTAAAATGAAAAGATACCTGCCATTTATTTTAGTAGCCTTTATTATAGCAGCCTGTAATTCGCCCAAACCTAACGAGGCGCCGGTAATTGGATTTGTTGATGCTTTTGAAGATGCAACCATAGCGCAAGCAAGGGTAGGTTTTACCGATGCACTTAAGGAGAATGGCTTTAGCGAAGATAAGAATACCATCCAAATACAATACCGTAATGCGCAGGGTAATATCCCTACACTAACACAGATCGTAAATTACTTTGTATCAGAGAATGTGACTTTGCTGGCAACCTGTACCACGCTGTCGTCTGTCACCGCGGTACAAAACACCAAAACCATCCCAATCTTCGAAATGGTGTCGCCAACGCCCGAGCGGATGAAGGTTGTTGGTGCCGATGGTAAGGCGCCTGCCAATTTATTTGGTGCTGTAGAGGATCTGGAATATATCGACACTTCGTTTTCTATCATTCCTAAACTACTAAAGCCAAAAGGACCTAAGCTGGTAATCGGCATGATCTATAACCAGGCCGAGCCGCAATCGGCCGACGCGATGCAACGTATTAAGGGATTAGCTGATAAATTGAATGTTACGTTGATAGCCTTGCCGTTAAATTCTTCTGCCGACGCCCAACTGGTAACCCAGGCCTTATTAGGCAAGCATATCGACGCCTTTTTTGCCAACCCTGATAATACCGTGTTTGCATCATTTGAAACTATCGTTAAAAATTGTAACCAGGCCAACGTACCCATCTTCACCAGCGAGGCAGGCTTGGTGCAACGCGGGGCTGTAGCTGCCTTTGGCGCCGATATCTATCAATGGGGGTACCAGACAGGCCTGCAAGCCGCACAGTACCTTAAAACGCATAAAACAGATGGACTGAAGCCAGAGATGGTGAAGATCAGGAAACGGGTTTATAACCCCGCTGCTGTTAAGAGGTATAACATAGCCATACCTTCAAACTTTGAAGCTGTAAAATAATGGATTTTTACCTTACCGCTTTATTGCAGGGACTTTGTTTTTCGGGGATAGCGTTGGGGATCTATATCTCCATGAAGATCTTTAATATCCCTGATATTACCAGCAATGGCAGCTATACCTTAGGCGGTGTAGTAACTGCAATTTTGCTTACGCGACATGTACCTGGTTACCTGGTGTTGCCTGCCGTAATATTTGCCGGCGGTTTATCGGGTGCTATAACTGGTGTTATTCATACCAAATTAAAGATCAATCCACTGCTCGCCGGTATATTGGTAATGACGGCATTATATTCCATTAATCTAACATTGATGGGCCGATCTAATTTACCGTTGATAGGGACCTGGTCGGTATTTACATTTATGCAGATAGTTGGAAATGTTAATCAAAATACGCTATTGCTATTAGGTTTCATCGTATTAGCCATTATGCTCCTGATAGGATACTTGCTAAAGACTGATTTTGGCATCGCCATGCGCGCTACGGGTAACAGCGAATCGATGATAAGAGCGTTAGGCGTTAATACCGACCGAATGAAGATCATCGGTTTAGCACTTGCTAATGCACTTACTGCTGTAAGCGGTTATTTGATAACCCAATTCCAGGGCTTTGCCGATATTAATATGGGCATAGGCGTCGTGATAATAGGGTTGGGGTCGGTTATTATTGCTGAGGTATTGATTAACTGGTTACATGTGGTATCTATTTGGGTAATTTTGGCGTTAGTTTTGGCAGGTGCGGTCATATTTCAGTTAGTATTGGCTATTACGTTGAACATAGGTGTTGATGCAAATTTGTTACAGCTGGTAACTGCAATTTTTGTATTGTTAATTGTAAGTTTACCACGATTATACCGAGTTAAAGATTAAACCATCCAATAAAAATGAAAGTATTATATAAAAATTGCCCTGCGGTGCTTGTAGCACTTTTTGTGTTTGTAACTTGTTTGTTTTCCGGCCTTTATGTCCGGGCTGCATCACAGTATTATTACCAGATAAAGATCTATCACTTTAAAACCGCAGCACAGGAAGCCCGCTTAGACGCCTATTTCCAAAACGCTTATATACCAGCCTTACACAAGGCAGGTGTTAAAAACGTAGGTGTTTTTAAAGTATTAAAACAGGATAGCCTGGATAAAAAGATCTACGTATACATACCCTACAAAACCTGGGACGCATTAGAAAACACTGATCAAAAGCTATTGAAAGACCAGGAATATCTCGAGGCAGGTAAAGATTATCTGGAAGCACCATCTAACAATTCAGCCTATACCCGAATAGAAACTATCGTGCTCCGCGCGTTCCCGGGAGCACCGGAACCCGGTATGCCAAATCTAACGGCAAAGAAAGCTGATAGAATCTACGAGTTGCGCAGTTATGAAAGCGCCACCGAAAAATATAATGCCAGTAAAGTAAAAATGTTTAATGTGGGCGATGAGATAGGCATATTTAAAGGCTACAACTTTAACGCCATATTTTATGCCGAAGTTATAGCCGGTAGCCATATGCCAAACCTGATGTATATGACCACATTTAACGGTTTACAGGACAATAAAGATAAATGGAAGTTATTTTTCGCTGACGAGAAATTTAAAGCATTAGGAAAAATGGCCGAGTACCAAAAGAATGTATCGAAATCCGAAAGCTTGTTTCTTTATCCTGCTGATTATTCTGATTATTAAATCAGTTTAGGAAATAACACAACAAAAAAAGCGCCGCATACATTAGTGTGCGGCGCTTTTTTGTTATTTTGTGATCATTATGAGACCGGTTAATGTTAGTATGAATAAAAATAGGCTTGAGGCTTTTAGTGATGGCGTTATAGCCATCATCATTACCATAATGGTATTGGAACTAAAGGTACCCCAGGGACACGACCTTGAAGCTTTAAAGCCAATGTGGCCTGTATTTGCCAGTTATGTAATGAGCTTTGTATACGTTGGTATTTATTGGAATAATCACCACCATATGCTGCACGCCATAAAATCAATAAATGGGTCTGTACTCTGGGCAAATATGCACTTACTATTCTGGCTATCGGTAGTGCCATTTGTAACTAACTGGCTTGGCGAAAGCCATTTTAGTGAGATATGGCCCGTTGTTTTATATGGATTTGTACTTTTAATGAATGCTATAGCCTATTCCATCCTCATGGTATTATTAGTTAAACATGAAGGAGAGAAATCTCTGCTTGCTGACGCAGTAGGCGGTGATTGGAAAGGAAAGATCTCCATTGCTTGCTACTTTTCGGCTATCGCATTGGCATGGATAAGTACCTATTTAAGTTTGGCTTTATATATATTGGTAGCCTGCATGTGGTTTATCCCCGACAGGAGAATAGAAAAAAGACTGGCGGATGATCAACATAATCATTAATCAACCTTTAGTATGTTTTATATTGTCCCCTCCAATACTGGTCGGCTATCTCTGGTGCCACCATTATTAGCAGTTATCCCTGCCAGAAATTTTATGCTGATAGCGTTGTTTTCAAAATTGCAGATTATCAGGTCGGAGTTTGGTGTTTCATAATATTGTAAGGTAATTACGAATGTTTTATCAGTGGTCCAAACACCGGCAGCGACAATCTTTCTGGCTGTATTATTTTTAGTTGATACGCCAGGTGTTGGAGTCTCGCCTTTTATCCATTTGTTTAGTCCGCAGGTTATATTTTGTTCTGTTTGGGGACCTTTTAATACAAAGCTGCACACATCAGCATTAAATGTTATTAATGCCTGGTTTATAGTAAGTGCGTTGTCTTTAATATTAAAAATTTTACCTGATACCTGTGCTTGGGTGTTTTGCCCGAAATCAGTCTTAGCCGGTAATAATGTTAAGGTGGCCAATTTTTGTTTTAAAGCATTTTGGTTAGCGATATCGGCAGGCAAAGTTGAGGGCTTTATACCCGGGAGTAAATAATCCCACACGTAGTTAAGTGTTTTCTGCATGTCCTGGACTTCGCTGGTTATAGCTATTACCGTATTCAGGTCGCGCGATACCAAACAATACTGACCCTGCGCGCCATCACCACGAAAGAAGTTATGCCTGCACCGCCAAAATTGGTAACAATAACCCTGCTGCCAATCGCTAACAGACACATCCTGTCCTTTCACAGGCGTATTTGGTACTTTATAAGTTGTAGCCTCATGCGCCCAAGTTGCAGGTAATACCTGTTTACCGTTCCACATTCCGTTTTGCAGGTAAAGCATACCTAACTTAGCAATATCCTCTGTTTTTACACGCAAACCAAAGCCACCGGTGTTAATACCCTGCGGACTAACTTCCCAATCGATCCCGCTTATTCCTAATGGTTTAAACAGCCTTGGGGTTAAATAATCAAATAAGGTTTTGCCGCTAACTTTAGTTATAATGGCCGATAGCATGTAAGTTGCCCCGGTATCATATAAAAAGTAGGTACCCGGCTGATGCGTAACAGGGGTTGACAAAAAGGTCTTTGTCCAAACTCCATTCTCACGGCGCATAGGTCCCGCGGTATCTGCATCGTGCCCGGTGGTCATGGTAAGTAGGTGTTTTACCTGCATATCTATTAAATATGGTGCAGGGTTTGCAGGTATATCATCCGGGAAAAATTTGGTTATTTTATCCTCTACACTCAATAAACCCTCGCTCACGGCAAACCCTATGGCTGTTGAGGTGAAGCTTTTGCTTAATGAATTCAACACATGTTTTAGATCTGGTTTGTAGGGATCCCACCAGCCTTCGGCAACTACATTGCCATTACGGATAACCAATAAGCTATGCAGCCCAAGTTTACCTGCCTCTGCTTTATTAATAAACGCTAATATGCTTGCCGAACTGATACCCTGTTGCTCGGGCGTACTTTTACGGAAAGTGTAAGCTGCCGGGGATGCAAATAAAGACTGGCCAAATATAGGTGCCAGGCTAAGCCCGGCAACACCGATAGCGGTGTTTTTTAAAAAATCTCTACGTTGAATGGACATGATAATAGGTTTATTAATCGGTTTTTAAATTATGCCATTGAATAGCCAAATAATAACATTGTTGGTTATTGTTATTTATGGGACGGTGCAAGCTGCCCGATGCCAGGTAAATACAATCGCCTGCATGTGCATCTTTCAGATCCTGATTTATAGTTTCTAATACGCCGCCGGTTAACATTAGTATTATTTCTTCAACACGGTGAGTATGTGGGGCATGGCTTGCATAGCCAGGGTTTAGCGCTGTCGCATGTATTTCAAAACGCTCAAACATAGATGTTGGCCTGTCAAACAATGATCTTGTTTCGCCTTTCACAGATTTATTGACCTTCAGCAGATCCCAGTTTTTAATAAATGACGGACCTGCATTGTAACCACGTTGGATATTTACCGGATTTGTTGACTGATAACCTAAAACAAACCAGCTTACAGGTTTATCTGAATGATTTTTAAAACTGATCTGATCACCAGCTAAAACTAATGCAATACTGCCGGGGCCAACTGTTTGTGCGGTATCTTTAAGTATTAAACTAACTGTACCATTTTTTACAACAATTAACTGTTCAAGGTTATTGTCAACCGGCAGGGTATAAGTTTTACCCGCGTTAAGCGTTATTGTGTAAATATCAAGTGTCTGCAGGTCTAAAGTTGTGCCTTTTAATACCTGGCTTTCCTCTACATCGCTACTAAGTTTTATGGCTTTTGCCGGGCTGTAAACACCAGACGGTAACATATTGGTTTGCGCTATAGCACATACCGACACAGCCAGTATAAAAACAGTAAGTAAAAGCTTCATTTATAAGGTTATAATTAACTTATAAATGTAGCATAATTATCCAAAAATTGAGTGAGTGCAGGTACTTTAGAAAAAAGTACATTAAATAAATTGATGCCCAGTATAGCAGTACAGATCCCCACCAAAACATCTAAAATATAATGATGACTGGTATAAACAGCGGTAAGCCAAATACCTACCATAACGGTGGCCAAAATAAACTTACCAAAGCCTACATGATTTTTAAACGCATAGTAAACCACGATAATAGGATAGGCCGAATGCAGCGATGGCATTGCTGCAAATACATTTGAGCCCTTTTGGTAGATCGACTGGAAGATATTAACGTTAAAGTAGTGATCAAACCTTATCAATCCACCGGTACTGCCTGGTGTGTGCGGAAGAAAAACAAAACCATGTTCCTGGATATACCAGGGCGGTGCAGCAGGGAAGGAATAATATATTACAAATCCTAAAAGGTTAACCACCAAAAAAGTCATGGCGAAAGAAAGGAACTCGCGCCTGTTCTTGAAAAATAAATAAGCGCCAAAGCCAAGCGGTACGGGGATCCAGCAGATATAAAACAAGCCGGCAATGATATCCAATATAGTTGTAGCGTTTATCTTCCAGTATTCGTTAGGGGTAAGCAGGTGCCCCCGGTAATTTATTCCGAATAGATGTTTTTCGAAATTATAGAGGTCGGCAATATGTACGGTGCTTACGTTATAATTAGGGAATGCTTTCATGTAATCGAACAGGATCCAATACACAATAAAAACACTGAAACCCAAAATAAACTTGCGGGTAATGGCAGAAAGGTAGAAGCATACGTTAAATATAACCAGCAATACTACCTGATCTGATTTAAAACCGACAACCCATGAAGAAAGTAATAGGTAAGCAACAGATAAAAGCGTAACGGTTATTATTGATCTGGCATTTACAACCGGGCCATGATTAACCACTGCACTCATTATTATTTCTTAACAAAGTCTGAACGGAAAATTTTATCCCAAAGCGGAGAGCTTACACCAAAGCCTCTTTCCGGGGCTTGATAGTGGTGCAGCATATGGTGCTGTTTTATTTTTTTCCAGATGTTACCTTTAAAGTTAAAATGATGTATAGCATAGTGCGATATATCATAAAACAAATAACCCAATATAAAACCCGGGAAGAAACCAAATATGTAATTAGCAGGCAATATAGCGTCAAACAAAAAGTAAAACGCGGTAGCCAAAGGTATACTAACTGATGGGGGTAATACCAAGCGTTTTGCGTCGCTTGGATAATCATGATGCACACCGTGGAAAATAAAGTGCAAACGTAAGCCCAGTTTGTTTTTTGGAACATAATGGAATACAAAGCGGTGCATAATGTACTCTGTAAATGTCCACACAAAAAGGCCGATCAAGAAAAACTCAATATAAGTTACTATGCCAATGTTTTTTACAAAGAACGCTATGTAAGTACTGGCCAACATAACCGGTACAAAAATAAATACCGGTACCAGGTAATGAACTTTTGATAAAGCTTCCAAAAGGTCGCTTTTAAACATTCTTGTTGATTCCTGTGAATTTGATATGAAATTTTTTGCCATAGTAAATCAGGGTTTAAAACGTTCTATAATTTCTCTGCCTGTGTTTTGATCTGTTCCTCTTAGCTCTACATATACCACGTTTGGTAACCAGAAAGAGCCTCCTTCTATTTTTACAAATAAGCGGTTAAGCATCATTTGTTTTTGCGCAACTGTTGCGAAGATATGATATTTTCCGTCGTTTGCCTTCATCAAAAGCAATGGAAATTTTTTGTATGATACAAATCTGACATCAAATTGATCGTTCGCCAATTTCTTTGTTATTACGCCATAAGCAAATTTACGCTGTATATAACTCAGTTCTTCTTTTTGCCCTTTTTCTGCATATCTTATCCAATATACATGTAACGGATTTTCGTCATCTATCTTACCACCGGGTGCATTTAATTCATAAATAATGGTATTGGTGTTAGCAGTACGCTGCATATAAAACAACCTGCCCACGCTTTCGGCCGGTATAGGAAATTTATCCTCAGCATCAGTAATAACTGTAGTGGATTTGGTTGCTGGTTTATCAACGTTTTTGCTTACCGGTAAATAAGAACAAAAAGCAGTTAATAAAAATATAACAGATAATTTCATCAATTGGTAACGTTATTTTTTTCTTGCGACTCAAGGCTTTTTTTTGCGTCTCTTAACCTGTTAAACGCGGTAATATTTGTTAATGCAGCCAGTATGGTAATAGGAATAGTAAAGATAGACATGGTTTCAAAAACATGATACTTTATGCCGGGCGCATATAATTTATAATTACCACCAATATATTGTGAACTGACACCGCATATTATGGCAAATAAGCCAATAGTAACCACACGTTCTGGCCGTTGCATTAAACCGCCTTTACATTCAATGCCCAAACCTTCTGCACGGGCTCTTACATAACTTACCATCATTGAACCAATTAAGGCTATAAAAGCAAATATCGAGCTTAAAAAGTAGTGCTGGGCAACCAGGTAATAACATATGCCAAAAAACATGATCAGTTCGCTATACCTGTCTAATACTGAATCATATAAAGCGCCGAATGTCGATTTCATATTACCCAAGCGCGCAACCTGCCCGTCAAGCATGTCAAATAAGCCGGCAAATAAAATAAGCGCGCCTGCCCAGCCTATATAGCTCAGATCGCCACGATTGCCTTCTTCGCCACCTATAATAAATATTACAGCAACACCAATGTTTAATACAAAACCGATTGAGGTAACCGCGTTAGGAGTAAGGCCCAGTTTTATTAAAACTTTAACAAAAGGGTCTATAACCTTATAGATACCTAACTGCAGGTTTGTACGTATGGATGTTTGTTGTTCCATTATTAAAAATCAAATTTTGCTCTTACCCGTATACCAAATGGCGACACGTTTGGATGATCCAGATAATTAAATCTCTTAACCGCATCAACCCGTATAAATTTAAATATATTTTCGACACCAACGCTACCCTCAACATATGGCGTACTGCCTAATGAATAAGTAATCGGTTCGCCGGTGCTTGTTACCGGGAATTGATATAATGAAGGATGAAGCACCGGGTTGTTGTTGTTGCTTAATTGCCCATAAATAGCTTTAAATGATGCAACTTCGCGTAGTTTAAGCGCCTTTAACAACGGGATCTTGTTGAAAAAGAAACCCATAAAATGCTGATCAAGATTTATTGATATGTATTGGTCACTCACAAACTCTAAAAAGTTCATTAAGTTGTATGAGTACAAGTCGTAGTTAAAGCTTTGATTAGCACGGAAAATGGTTAACAATGGGTAAGGCACCTGGCCAAAAGTTTTTCCACCTTCGATAAAGCCATCCACATAACCAAATTGCGATAAGTAAGTACGCTTATCAATACGCATGTGTACTGTCCTGTAATTATACGCGCCGCCAAATACGTTTTTGAAACCCTGCGTATAATCAAGGCTCATTATCGGGTCTGGTCCAGGTATTGGCCTGCGGTAAATTTTGCCCTGGAAAAATTTCTCATTGGGCGCATAACGTAATGTTAACGTAGCTTCTGATGTGGTAAGATCATTTATCTTACCTGTATTATTAATAAAGTATAAAGACCCGGCTGGTGATTGTGTCCATTTTTTTAATAATAGCTGGTATGAGAAATGACTCTCGTATTCATGCATGTATTCAAACTTATAAAAGTCATTATATAAGTACTTATCATTAACACCGCGCTTAAATGACAACAAAAAGTTATCCTGTTGCACAAACTGTAAAGCTGCGCCCGGTATCTTAGTATCGCGCTGAAAGCTTGCCCTTAGGTAATTTTGAGGGAATTTATAGATAGACTTATCATTAAGTGAATAAGTAGCGCTTAAAAAGCCTTTCCATTTTTTATCCTTGAAACCGTAGGCTCCGTATGTTTCAAAATAGTAACGCTTACTTAACTCAGGCGTGGTACGGCCGCCAAATCGTAATTTTAAACCCTCAACCGGGTTAAAGCTGTAAAATGTATTCGATGGACCGATCTCAAATCCCGGAAAAGTTTTATAACCGGCAAATAACAGTGTCAAAATATCCACAGTGCGCTGAAACGACTTCATGTGCGATAAGCTGTCAATGTTTTTATAAACTTTTGATTCGGCCGTGGTTAAAGTATCTAAACGGTTTTGTGTCCAAAATTGCTCGCTTCTATGCTTTACTTCCTCTGATAATTCTGACTCATCAGGTTTTGCAACGTAAGCGGTATCAACCTGTGGTTTGTTAACCACATAGTTTTTATACGTAAGTGTACGTACACCAAAAAAACCACCTGATTTCTTTTTATTTGTACCAAAATCTGCCAGTGTATTACTTTTACTCAGGTGATAACGGCCATCAGGGCTTTTCTCAAAATCAAGGTTGACAGTCATCGACTTAACAAAGTTAAGGTTGATGTTTTTATTAATGCCTAACTGGGCTTTTTGCACAGCGTAATTGCTATCAAGCGTAATATATATTTTACCCTGGAAAAGCAAATCCTGGGTATTACGCGGCGTAAAGCTCAATTCAACCAGTTTTTTATTATCCTCGGTAGTTATGGTGTCAGATATAAAATACTTGTAAAAAGTAGGGGCGCCGTTAGCAATGGGGCTTAAAAAGTTATTGGTGATCAGGTTGATGCTGTTATCATAGATATCGACCTTGTTATACATGTATTTAAAGAACTGGCCGATACCTTCATTATCTATAGCGCCGCCAAAATCAACATTACGTTGGCCAAGTACTACTGTTCTTTCCTTCTCTGGATTTTTACGATAGTAATATTGCGAGATCTTTTCATCCAAAAATACCGGTAGTAATGATGTGCCCGGTACGGTTGTGCTATCGCGGTTATCTAAAACAAACTTGTATTTTTTGAAGAATTTTTTCTCAGCTATCTTGGAACTCAGGTTGGCGATGGAGAATTGCATCTTATCGTACTCTTTATACTCCACATAATTATAATGCTCCGGGCGATTTAGTTCCCTGTGCGCAATTACCTGGCGTATTAGTTCAACCGCAGGGTTGCCTTTGTTACGATAACGCGGCTTTTTACCTGATTTTATCTCTACTTCGTTAAGCTCCTGCTGCGAAGGAATCATCCTTATATTAACAACCTGAGCTTTACCCGGTACAATGTTTATAATAACATCTTTGTAACCTATAAAGCTTGCTTTGATCTGTGTTACCTGCCTGCTGGTTGCCAAAGAATAGCGGCCGTCATTATCTGTAGGCCCGGCAATAGTAGTTGCCGCAAAACCCACGGTAACAAAGGGCATTGGCTCATTATTTTTAGTGCCGCCATCGGTAACAACACCGGTAACGCGTGTAGACTGTGCGAATAATGCTGAGGTGAAAAATAATAAGAAAGCTATAAATGAAAACTTTCGGTATAAACTTTTAAAATCCATGTATTTACAAATACAAACTTGGTTTGCTGGCCCCTTGTTTTTAGAACTTACGCTTATATTGCAGAATAAGTTTTGAAGCAATTTATGCTATCGTAAGGCACGTTATCAAGCTTGATAATTAGGTGGCAAAGGTAAGTAAATACTATAGACTTCTGTGGTCAGAAAGTCAAATAAAGGCGTGGAATTAACAAAATTTAACAGGTTTTACTAAACGCTGACATTAGAAAAATTTCAGCCATACGATTATCTGTAATACGATATTGGCGTATACACCTGCCAGCACATCATCGGCCATAACCCCCCAGCCCCCGGGTAAGGCTTCAAGCCTGCGGATAAGCAAGGGCTTTAAAATATCAAAAAACCTGAACAGGATAAAGCCAATTAAAATATAGGGGATAGTAACAGGTACAAATAAAACACTAATAAACATGCCTGCTAACTCATCAATAACTACGCGGCCGTGGTCTTTGCCCCACAATGGCTCAACCATATTTCCGCTCCATATACCCAAGGCTGTTACCAAAGCAATAAGCAAGATAGCGTAGGGGATAACCGGGTCATTTTTAAAAAGAAAATACCAGCATATACAACCAAAAAAGGCCGCTATTGTCCCAACACCTTTACCTAAGTAACCAATGCCAAAAACAGTAGCGGCCAGTTTATGAAACAGCATATATATATTAGCTTTAATAGTTAATTAATTATAACTGGTAATGTAGATAACGTTATTATAGCCATTTATTATCCCGGTACCATTTTAGCGTTTCGGTTAAACCTGCCGCTAATGGATATTGTGGGTAAAATCCAAGCTCGTGCTTTGCCAGTTCAATACTGCATGACCAGTTAATCGCAGTTAACTCGTCAAGTTTTTCGAGGTTTAAGATAGGGGCCGTATTTCTCAAAGAACTTACTTTTTCTGATACAGCCGCTATTAATTTTACAAAATTTACCAAAAGATGAATTTTGAGCGTTCTAACATTCAAAATAGTCCTGGTTAGCTGGCCCAATTCATACTTATTATAAAAATTGCCATCGCTTAAATTGTAGCTGCCGTTACCGCCGGCATATACCGACCTTACGCTGGCCCGGGCTAAATCAGTTACATAAATAAAGCTTAGCTTTTGCACGCCACGGCCAATGTAGGCTTCAAGGCGTTTGCTTACCTGTTTAAAGAAGATAAAAATTCCCGTATCGCGCGGGCCATACACTGCGGTGGGGCGTAAAATAATATAATTTAAATCCTTTATTGCTCTTAGCTTATGCTCGGCCAATAGCTTGCTTTTGCCGTAGGCTGTAATAGGATTGGGCTGGGTATCTTCGGTTATGATACCATTTATGCTTTTTAAGGGCCCTATTGCAGCAAGGCTGCTTATCAGTACAAACTTTTTTAAGTTAATGCCCGACTGCACAGCGGCATTGGCCAGGTTCGCGGTATAATCAGCGTTTATCAGATCGTACTCATTGGCTGATATAGCGCGGGTTACGCCTGCAGCGTGAATGATGTAATCGTATTGCTTATCCTGCAACTCAGTTTTTAAAGATTCAATATCGCTGTAATCTAGGTACACATATTTTACGGGCAGATCTTTAAGATGTTCTACCTTGCTGTGTTTCCTGATCGCAGCATATACTTCGAGATTATTATGCAGCGCCTCGACGATAAGGTGATAACCTACAAAGCCGCTGGCACCGGTTATTAAAACCTTCTCTTTCATATTTGCTTTTGGTACATCCTGTACTTTTTATAAGGATCTCCTTTTATAGCGATGATGGCCTCGTTGATCAGGGTGTTGTTCTCCAGTGTCCAACCGGCTTCGGCCCATTTTAGCCCTCTTGCAGTATAATTTTTAATAATGGTACCATATAAAACAGCCTCGATCCCCATTTTACGATACCCATCAATTACGCCCAGGGCATAAATGCGCAAACTTTGGATCTTCTTTTTGCCAAACAGTAGCTTAAATATCCCCGTAGGGAATAAGCGCCCCTTTTTTATGGTCCTGAATATCTCGTTATAATTAAGCAATGCTAAACCAAAGGCTACTATTTTGCCATTCTGCTCGGCAACTAACGCAAAGTCAGGGTCAAGTATCAGTTTTAAGTCTTTTGCTAACCAATCAAACTCTTCGTCAGTTAAAGGCACAAAGCCTGTGTTCTGATCCCATGCCGAATTATATACTTCCCGAAGTTTTACTGTTTCTTCCTTAAAGTTTTTGAGATCAACTTTACGAATGATGATGTTGTTACGTTTTAAGCGCTCCTGCAAAGCATTAAGCAGCCTTACCGATTTATCATCATAATTATTACCATCCCAATGCCAGGCAATCAGGTCTACGTCTTTTTCAAAACCAAAACCGTCTATTAAACGGGCATAATAAGGCGCATTATAGGTTTGCATTAATACGGGGGGGCTGTCAAAACCCTCAACTAACAAACCACATGGCTCGTTGGTCGAAAAATTTACCGGCCCTAAAAATTTGCCGGTTATGCCATTGTCCTTTAACCAATCTGTCGCGGTTTTAAACAGGAGGTTGGCGGTGTCCTGGTCGTTTATACAATCAAAAAAACCAAAGAATCCGTCGTTTACGTTATTGTACTCGTTATGGGCATTGTTTAAAATAGCAGCTATCCGGCCAACTATTTTATCCCCATCATACGCTAAAAAACACTGTAGCTTATTATGCTTATGAAAAGGGTGCTTGGTTAACAGATCGCGTTGTGCTATAAATAATTCAGGCACATAGTTTGGATCATCCTGGTACAGGTCATGCGGGAAATCAATAAATGCTGTAAGTTCCTGTTTAGAAATTACCGGTATTATCTTTTTCATGTGGATGGTAGAGTTTATTGGTAGTAAACAAAAAATGCGGCCATCTTTTAAATGGCCGCATCCTATATAGTGTTTAATTATATTTTTTCTTTAACGTGTAGTTCAACGCCCACATCTTTAAAGGCTTTAGTTATCTTTTCAACCGCCTCTTCAATTTGCGCAAATGTATGCGTTGCCATTAATGAGAAACGCAGTAAAGACGAATCGGACGGCACTGCCGGCGACACAACCGGGTTAACAAATACACCCGATGATTGCAGGTGTTTGGTAACCAGGAAGGTTTTATCGTTATCCCTGACATAGATAGGCAGGATAGGGCTTTCTGTAGGGCCAAGGTCAAATCCTTCTTCCAGCAACAATTTCATAGCATAGTTGGTATTGTCCCAAAGTTTCTGGATCCGCTCAGGTTCTGACTCTATAATATCTAAAGCAGCTATAACGCTGGCCACAGAGCCAGGGGTCATACTTGCACTAAACATCAATGAACGGGCACGATGTTTCATGTAATCAATCGTAGCATGATCAGCAGCAATGAAGCCTCCTAATGATGCTAATGATTTACTGAAAGTACCCATTATAAGATCAACATCATCAGTTAAATTAAAGTGCGACGAAGTACCTGCACCATTGTGGCCAATAACACCCAGGCTATGGGCATCGTCAACCATAATGTTAACACCGTATTTATCAGCTAACTCAACAATCTCTGGTAATTTAACAATATCGCCTTCCATACTGAAGATACCATCAACAGCAATAACCTTTACAGCCTCTTCTGGCAACATGGCCAGCTTGCGCTCTAAATCTGCCATGTTATTGTGGGCATATTTTATAACTTTTGAAAATGATAAACGACTGCCGTCAATTAAAGAGGCATGATCATATTCGTCTAATATCAAATAATCGTTACGGCCTGTTACGCATGATAAAACACCCAGGTTAACCTGGAAACCTGTACTAAATAGTACAGCATCTTCTTTACCAACATAGGTTGCCAATCTCTTCTCTAACTCAACATGTATATCAAGTGTCCCATTTAAAAATCTTGATCCTGCACATCCTGAACCATATTTGTCAATTGCTTTTTTAGATGCTTCTTTGATCTTTGGGTGATTGGTAAGGCCAAGATAAGAGTTAGATCCAAACATTAATACACGCTTGCCATCTATAATTACTTCCGTATCCTGTCCAGACTCAATAGGCCTAAAGTAAGGATACAGTCCTTTCTCCCTGATCATTGCTGCATCTTTAAATTGCGCAATTTTCTCATGTAGTTTTTTAACCATGTATTAACCCTGCTTAAATTTTTTGTAAAAATACCATGAATAAGTTTATAACCTATATTTAGTATGTAATTTTTTTAAACATTCCACTTTTCTCAAAGTGTAATGCATTTCCCACTCGGCAAATTAATTAATTTTTTTGTTTAAATAACGCCTTTATTTTTCATTTTTTTAAAAAAACCGCTAATAACATCGTTAATGATAGGTTTTATGTAGTATTTACGTAAAAATCTTGAGGCATATTTCTGTTTGAATTTTCAATATCTCATATTCGCACTTCCTAATAATTTAGACGGAAAAAACCAGGATTCCCCTTCCCTGAATTTTTGTTTACAGATCCGCCGATCATTTCTATATATGAAAAAAATACACTTATTGTTGATAATTAATTTTATCCTTATTTTAAATACCACTTCAATTTTTGCTCAAAGCGGTGCTGACAGTATACCTAACGTTGTAACATTAAAAGAAAGTATCCTGTATGCGTTACGCAACCAACCTGCTATAAGGCAAGCTGCCATAGATCAGCAGATAAATGAACGCGATATCCGCATAGGTTTATCGGGCTGGTTGCCACAACTAAATTCCTCAGCTGCTTATAACCATTATTTTAAAGGAAGCCCGGTTGCTTCAACTACGCCGGGTGTGGTATCAAGTATTGACGAGTTTTCGAGCTTAGGATTACAGGCCAGCCAGGTTATATATAATAATGATGTATTGCTTGCCTCAAAAGCTTCTAAATACTCACGGTTATATTATGAGCAAAATACCCAAAGCAGCCAGATCAATGTAGTATCAGATGTCAGCAAGGCTTTTTTTGATGTGCTGTTATCGCAAAAACAACTTAATATTATTAATGAGAATATTACCCGCCTGCAAAGAAGTTTAAAAGATGCCTACAACAGGTACCAGGCAGGGGTTGTTGATAAAATAGATTATAAACAAGCTACCATAGCCTTAAACAATGAGCTGGCTGTACGCAAACAAACTACCGAAACCATTAACAGCAAGCTTGCTTATCTAAAACAAATAATGGGGGTAAACCCGGCGCAGAATATAAGCCTTGCTTACGATTCGACCAGTTACGAAAAAGAGACCTTTATAGATACCAACCAAACGTTGAATGTAAATAACCGGATAGAGTACCAGTTATTGCAAACGCAAAAGAACCTTAAAAACCTTAATGTCGACTATTACCGCTGGGGGTTTTTGCCCTCGCTATCGGCTATAGGTAGTTATAATTTAGCATATCTAAATACCCATGCTTCTGATCTTTACAGCAATGCTTTTCCCACCGGCTATGCAGGGTTATCACTGACATTGCCTATTTTCCAGGGTGGAAGGCGATTGCAGAACCTGAGCAAGGCAAGGTTGCAGATCCAGCGGACAGATTTGGATATTGTTAACTCGCAAAACACGATTAGCACACAGTATATACAGGCATTAGCCAGTTATAAGAGTAATTACAACAATTACCAAACGCTTAAACAAAACGTTGCCCTGGCAAGGGATGTATATAATGTAGTAAGCCTGCAATACCGCGAAGGCGTAAAAACTTACCTGGATGTTATTGTATCGCAGTCTGATCTGCGTACATCAGAATTGAATTACTACAATTCACTGTTCCAGGTACTGTCAAGCAAAATTGATTTAAAAAGAGCATTAGGCATACTTAGTGTTGAATAATTATTACTGAACGACAACAAATTACCATCCATACAAATGAAAAAAAAGCACCTATTTTGGTTAGCCCCGGTTGCTATGTTAGCCATTGCATCATGTAAAGACAACACGGCAGTACAGGCTATACCACCAACTCCCGTAAACACAGCCGAGGCGCAAACCGGAGACGCCGTTTATTACGACCAATATCAGGGAACTGTTGTATCATTAAATAACGTAGAACTGCGCAGTCAGGTATCGGGCTTTATAACCGGTATATATTTTAAGGAGGGCGAAATTGTAAACAAAGGCCAGGTGCTTTATGAGATTGATAAGCGCAAATACCAGGCATCATTACTACAGGCGCAGGCTAATTTGGCCAGTGCAAATGCTAATCTGTCAAAAGCACAAAAAGATTTGGACAGGTATAATATGCTGTTAAAAAATGATGCTGTTGCCCGCCAAACGGTAGATCAGGCTACCGCTGTTTATGAAAGTAGTAAAAGCCAGGTTGAAGTAGCTAAAGCCGCAATATCATCAGCTAAGACAGATCTTTCTTACGCAACTATTACTGCACCGGTTACCGGGCGGATAGGTATATCTCAGGTTAGATTAGGATCACAGGTAGGTGCCGGTACTACCTTGTTAAATACGGTATCAAGCGAAAATCCGATAGGAGTTGATATTGTGATAAACGAGCAGGACATCAATCGTTTTTATGATCTGCAGAAAAGCAGCACCGATTCAACATTCAGGCTCCAGCTTTCAGACGGCGTTACTATATATAATAAGCCGGGTAAAGTTTTAGCTATTGACCGGGGGGTAAATAACCAAACCGGATCAATCAAAGTAAGGGTGCAGTTCCCTAATGATAAGGGGATCTTAAAGGATGGCATGAGTGCGGCGTTAAAGGTGCTGAACAATAAATCAGGCAACCGGGTAATTATACCATACCGCGCAGTAACCGAACAGATGGGCGAGTTCTTTGTGTTTGTTGTAAAGGATACTACTATGGCCGATAAAGCAAATCCTAATAAAACCAAACGCGATACTATTGCCTTGCAGCGAAAAGTATCGGTAGGTCCGCGCCTTACAGATAAGATTGTGATCATGAATGGTGTTAATGCTGGTGATAAGATCATAACAGACGGTTTTGCACGCTTGCGCGATAGTGGCAGGGTTGCCTTAGGTGCGCCAACAACGCCACCGGCTAAACCGGCAAAGAACTAATTACGGTTATTTTTAAACAGATTTAGATGATCGCAGAGACTTTTATAAAAAGACCCGTTACGGCAATTGTTATTTCGATAGTAATTGTGATAGTTGGTATTTTGGCTATCAGCAGCTTGCCGATAGGGCAATATCCCGAGATAACGCCGCCAACGGTAACCATAACCGGTAACTATACCGGCGCGGATGCGCTAACGGTTGAGCAAACCGTGGCAACACCAATTGAAACCCAGGTTAACGGTACACCGGGAATGACCTACCTGCAAAGTAACAGCAGTAATAACGGCGCGTTAAGTATGACCGCTAATTTTGAAGTAGGTACTGATATTAATATAGCAGCATTGGACGTGCAGAACCGTGTAGGCATTGCCCTTCCAACCTTACCTCAGGAAGTACAACGTTTGGGCCTTACAGTAAGGAAAAAAAATCCAAGTATATTAATGTTGGTGGCGATATATTCGCCTAACGGGATGCATAATGTTACATTTTTAGATAACTATGCCAACGTATTTATTAAGGATGCATTACTGCGTGCCAAAGGTGTGGGCGATGTGGTATCTCGCGCGGATGATTTCAGTATGCGGATTTGGCTAAAGCCGGATAAGCTGGCGTCGTTAGGTATGACCCCTGCTGATGTAACCGCCGCACTTAATGAACAAAATGCGCAGGTAGCGGCGGGTACTATTGGTGCAACACCGCAGGAACACGGACAAACCTTTGAATATTCTGTACTTGTAAAGGGCCGTTTGGCAAAACCAGAGGAGTTTGGTAATGTAGTTGTACGTACGCAACCCGGTACAGGCGCTGTAGTACATTTAAAAGATGTGGCACGTATAGAGTTAGGTAAGTTTAACTATGCCGGTAACTCGTTTGTTGATGGTAAAAGGGCATCGTACCTTTTAGTTTACCAGGCGCCAAACAGTAACGCTATCGAGACTGCCGAGAATGTTTATGCTACCATGGCCCAGTTAAAAAAAGCATTCCCAACCGGGGTTGATTATGTGGTGCCGTTCGAGTCTATCACCGTAGTAAAGGTTTCGGTACATGAGGTTATAGAAACATTGGTTATAGCTTTAGTGCTGGTAATCATCGTGGTGTTCTTATTCCTGCAAAGCTGGCGGACTACCTTGATACCTGTATTAGCTATCCCGGTATCTATTATAGGTACTTTTATATTCTTTATACCATTGCATTTTACCATTAATACACTTACACTGTTTGGATTTGTATTGGCCATAGGTATTGTGGTGGATGACGCGATTGTGGTGGTTGAGGCCGTACAGCATTACATGGACGAAAAAGGCATGTCGCCGCAGGATGCTACGTTGCATGCTATGCGCGATATATCCGCGCCGGTAATTGCCATAGCTTTAATATTAGCTGCGGTGTTTGTACCGGTAGGGTTTGTTCCCGGCATTGTGGGCAGGTTGTACCAGCAGTTTGCCATAACCATTGCTATATCAGTATTGATATCGGCATTTGTAGCTTTATCATTAACACCGGCATTATGCGTGTTATTATTAAAACCGCACAAGATAGACGCTAAATCAGGTGGCCTGGATAAATTCTTTTTCATATTCAACAGTTGGTTTGAGCGTGTTACAGTTAAATATCGTAACGGTGTTGATAAAGGAATCAAAAATTCTAAATTCGTCATCATCATATTAGTTTGTATCGTGATAGGTACCATATTGCTTTTCAAAGGCAAGCCTACCGGGTTTATACCTACAGAGGATGAAGGCCGTATTTATATAACCTATGATCTGCCCGAAGGGTCATCAACCGAGCGAACGGTAGCTTTACTGCATACCATGATGGATACGCTGGATAAGGTTCCGGAGATTGCACATTATGCAGCTTTAGGCGGCTTAAACGTAGTTAGTTTTGCTACTAAATCAAACAGTGCCACCATATTCGTTCAGCTTAAAAAATGGGATGAGCGTAAATTAACGTCATTACAACTGGTGCCTATACTAACTAAAAAGCTGGGCATGTTTAAAGAGGCCAATGTTACCGTTATACCACCACCGGCTATCCCAGGACTTGGCTCGACCGCCGGTTTCTCATTCATTTTAGAAGAAAAACAGGCTGGCGGAGATATCAAAAACTTTGAAGCTGTTATGAACAAGTTTGTAGCAGAAGTGAATAAACAACCAGAAATTGGTAAGGCATTCTCCTTCTTCACCGCGCGCACACCGGCTTACCAGTTAACTATCGACCGCGAAAAAGCTAAGCGGATAGGCGTGCAAATATCAGATATCAACAATGCTCTGCAAACTTATATGGGTAGCGCGTACATTAACGATTTCACCATTTATGGACGTAACTTTAGGGTACTGGCCCAGGCCGATACCAATTATCGTACTAACATGGATAACCTTGGTCAGTACTTCGTACGCAACTCGGCTGGTACAATGGTGCCTTTAAGTACGCTTACATCTTATAAGATGATAGAGAACTCGCCATTAATATCACATTATAATTTATTCAGATCAGCCGAGATACTGGGTAGCCCTAAACCGGGATACAGTAGCGGTGATGCATTAACCGCATTAGAACGCGTTGCAGCCGAGTCGCTGCCACAGGGATATGGCTATGAATTTTCCGGCTTAAGCCGCGAGGAGAAATTGTCAGGATCAAAAACAGTATACATTTTCGCTTTATCAATAGCGTTTGTATTCCTGTTCCTGGCTGCATTGTATGAGAGCTGGTCGGTACCATTCTCAGTACTATTGGCCGTACCGTTGGGTGCTTTCGGGGCGATACTGTTCCTGACATTTAATAAATCATTAGCCGATAACATTTATGCGCAAATAGGTTTGATAACGCTCATAGGTTTGGCGGCCAAGAACGCCATCCTGATTGTTGAGTTTGCAAAAGAGCGGGTTGATGCCGGTATGGACCTTGAAAAAGCTACGCTGGAAGCCGTTAAGCTTCGTTTAAGGCCGATTATTATGACATCGATGGCATTTATCCTGGGTGTTGCGCCGTTGCTGTTTGCATCAGGTGCAGGTGCCGAGGCTCGTAAAACAATAGGGTGGACCGTATTTGGCGGGATGCTTACTGCGACATCATTGGCGATATTTATCGTTCCGGTATTGTTCTTCCTGATAACAAGGTTTGCTTATGGTAAAGAAAAGCTGGCCGAGTTGGCAAAAAAATATAAAGAAGATTCAGATATCCTACATTAATCATTTATCTGATAAGAAAAAACGGCCTTACCAAAATAAGGTCGTTTTTTGTTTAAAATCCATTTTTTAATTACCTGTAATAGGTATTTGTATAGTTTAGGGTACAGTTTTTCAGTATATAAATGATATTAGCCCCAATAATTACTACACAATTTAAAGCAATAACGACATTGCCAACCACCTACGCTAATAAATTTTTTTTGTTTTTTTTAATAGTACGATCATTTGCAAGGGTTACACTTTTCTTTACTCATTATCAGCGCATAAGCTATTAACATTTGTTAATAACCTAACAGGTGCAGTTGTATCCACATTTGTCCTTTAAATGTTAAAAAAACTAAAAAATGGCATAGTGGCAAAGTATTTGATTAAGTGCAGATATTAATATTTTATATCTATTTACTTATTTACTAAAGAGAAACACAACAATGAAAAAGTTAACAAATTTAGCGGCAGCGGCTTTAACGGGTGTTGCGCTATTAATCGGAGCTACTGTAAAAGCACAAACAACTACCACTCCACCAAGCAAATTACGCTTTGGTATAGGCCTTGAAGCAGGCGCTCCAACTGGCGACATGCATAACTACTCGAATGTTGAAATAGGCGGTACCGCACGTTTACAGTATAATACAAGCGATCATTTTGCTTTGATGCTGACTTCAGGATATTATAATTTCTTCGGAAAGGATTATTCTGCAACTGTTGGTGGTGTAACAACTACAGTTAAGGGATCAAGTGCAGGCATGATACCTGTAAAAGCTGGTTTCAAAGCATTTTTTGCAGATCAATTTTATTTCTCTGCAGAAGCAGGTGCCGGAATTGAAACAAAAGGTGCCAAAAACACTAAGCTAATATTAGCTCCAGGTTTAGGTTGGGCTAATCAAAAATGGGATGTTGGCGTACGTTACGAAGATTTTTCTGGTCAGAACAACAGCTACGGTATAGTAGGTCTGCGTTTGGCTTACGGATTTGAATTGTAATCAATCTTATTTAAAAGTAAAAAGCCCCTATGCAAATTGCATAGGGGCTTTTTTATAGGGTTAAAAGGTTAAACTAATTTACCCAAGGCAGCTTTTATCCTCGCCATTGCTTCAACCAATTTTTCTTCGGACGCTGCATAGGACATGCGGATAGATTTTTTATCGCCGAATGAATCACCGCCCACAGTTGATACATGCGCTTCTTCCAATAAATAGATGCTTAATTCATCGGCATCATTAATGGTTTTGCCATTGTAGCTTTTACCAAAGTAATAAGTAACATCCGGGAAGAAGTAAAACGCGCCATCAGGCAGGTTTACTTTAACACCGTCAAGCTCGGTCATTAATTTATATACAATGTCGCGGCGACGTCTAAAGGCTTCACGCATTTCCAGTACAGTTTCTAATCCGCCTTCGTAAGCGGCAATACCGGCACGCTGGCTGATAGATGATGTACCGGAAGTGATTTGGCCTTGTAATTTATCACAGGCTGCTGCTATCTCTTTATTTGAAGCCGAGTAGCCCAAACGCCAGCCAGTCATAGCAAAAGCTTTACTCCAGCCGTTGATAATAACTACACGGTCTTTAACGCTTGCAAACTGCGCGATAGACTCATGTTTATCTACAAAGTTGATATGTTCGTAGATCTCATCAGATATGATATAGATGTCCGGGTATTTTTCAAATACTTTAACCAGGCCTGCTAACTCTTCTTTATTATAAACACTACCGGTAGGGTTACATGGCGATGAGAACAGGAACACCTTGGTTTTAGGTGTTATAGCCGCTTCTAATTGCGCGGGCGTGATTTTAAAATCCTGCTCAACAGCGGTATCAATAAAAACGCTTTCGCCTTCAACCAGTTTTACCACTTCCGAGTAGGACACCCAGTAAGGGGTAGGGATGATTACCTCATCGCCGGGGTTTACCAAACAAAACAATACGTTGGCAATTGATTGCTTGGCACCGGTTGAAACCACGATCTGGCTGAAATCATAATCAAGGCCATTCTCGTTCTTCAGCTTGGCAGCAACAGCTTTACGCAGTTCAGGATATCCCGGCACCGGGGTATAATAGGTGTAGTTATCATCCATTGCCTTCTTAGCGGCTTCCTTAACGTGCTTGGGGGTATTAAAATCCGGTTCGCCAAAGCTAAGGTTGATCACATCAACACCTTTAGCGGCAAGTTCGCGGCCCATTTTGGCCATTTTAATAGTAGCTGATTCTGACAGGTTGTTGATCCTGTTACTTAATGCACTCATAGTATGTGTTTATTGTTTGCGGCAAATATAGGTTTTTAGAGGTAAAAGGTGAAGCGGAAAAAGGTAAAAGGTTATACCATTTTACCGCCGGTTGTATCCTCACAAACGGCCGCATTTTTGCAATTAGTGATCAAACAACTTATTCTCCGTCATTGTCAGGATAACCAAGACTTTTCAAAAATTCTTTTCGCCAGGCAAAAACGGTAGGGGTGTATGCGGGATGGTCAAATATAAAGTGTCCTCCTTGCTCCAGGGTTTTTAATTCAAATATGTTACCGGCGGCCGTCATTAACGCTGCAAACTTTTGCACCGAAGGGTAAGGTACATTCTGATCTGATGCGCTATGCACCAGCAACATTGGCGGCAAATGGGGTTTTACCAGATTGTTAGGAGATATTCCTTTTGTAAGATCTTTGTTTTTAAGATCCTTTCTTATCCATGCAGTTTTCTCATCGGTAAGGTCATACACGCCCGAATTAACTAAAAGAACGTTGGGGACCGGGCTGAATTTCAGATGATCACTTTTTTCATTCCATCCGTTAGCTAGCGCTGTAGCAAGAACCAGGTGGCCTCCTGCAGAGTTTCCGGTGGCCACGATGCGCCCGGTATCGATATTCAATTCAGTCCCATGTTCTCTCAACCACCGAATGGCTGAGCGGGCATCCATTACGGCAGAGAATGGCAGGGTTCCCTGAGAGCCGTAGATACGATACTCTACCGAACATGCTATCCATCCCTTTTCTGCGTATTTTCGGCATGCTTCAAAATGCCATGAAGCCTGACCTTCTGACCAACTGCCGCCGTGAAAAAACACGATAGCTGGTTTTTTAGTATTTCCAGCTAATCCGTTTTGAAAAATGTGAATATCCAACCCATAAGTACCAATGCGCTTATATTCCCGTACCTGGTGGTCTTTTAAGTCATTATAAGAGTTTCGATATACTTCCTCAAGCTTTGCGATAAAAGAGCTGTCCCGGCATTGTTTTTTAAAAGCCTGATAGAGCTTTATGGTTTGTTTGACACCGTTGTGAGTTATATGATCTGATAAAAGATGATACCTATGGTAATTTATACATTGTTGATTTGTAATATACTTAGGCAGCAGATTCCACATGGCATAAAGCCGCTTGTTATAAAGCCCTTTATAGATTGGATTATTTAATTCTGCATTGATTTTATAACCTAAAAAACTTCTAATAAAAGGCATCAGGTCTGAATTATCCAACAGTGAGGGATCATTAAAAAGCTGTCGATCGCTTTTTACTTTGCCATCTATAATAGGATAAGACTTCGGGTGTTCATTTGTATAAATTTCATGATTTTGAGGGTATTCAATCAGTATTTTATCAAAATACATTTTGATTTCGAATTGCTGGGCTGCAATATAAACTTCCGGAAGTTTTGATTTATAAGTATCGAGTAAGGAATAAAAGCCTTTTGCTGCCGAGTCTATTTTCACTGCAAACGCTTTTTCAGAGAGCTGATGCATACGCACGTAGTAGGGATAAAAAGCGTTCGAGAATTTTTTTCCGAGTATTTTCTGCTCAGCCAGATACTGATTCTTTACACGTTCTATTTGTAAGCTGTCCTGAGCTGCCAATCGAGAGAATGTACTAATGAAAATAATAAGTGTTATCAGCTTTTTCATTTATAGATTTCTATAATGACGCAAGTAAAGTAAAAAAGGTTACATTGTTAAATTTGCTGTTTAAAATTGGTATAAAATTCTATAGTTAATTAAGTTTATTACGGTCGTTTTACCGCCGTTTATGTCCTCACCAACGGCAGCATTTCTGCAATTAGTTGTCTGTGAGGACAAAGACAACGGCCGAGAAACTAAAAGGAACAATTACCTGTATTTCCCGTTTGATATTTATAAATTTGACGCATAATAAAGCCACTTTGCAGGAACAAAAAAAGATCATTCTTATTTCGCTAATTACCGGTATTGTGTTAATGCTGGCTAAGTTTACAGCATATATATTAACCAACTCCAATTTTGTACTTACAGATGCTGCCGAAAGTATTGTTAATGTAATTGCAAGTTCATTTGCCTTCTTTAGTATCTATCTTTCATCACAACCGCGGGATGAGAACCACCCTTATGGCCATGGCAAGATAGAGCACTTTTCTGTTTTTATTGAAGGGGCGTTGATCTTTGTTGCCGGCACCGTCATCATTATTAAATCTGTTTACGGAATATTTCATCCAAACACGATACATGATTTATTGATAGGCGCAATTATTATTGGTATTACCGGTGCAGTTAACGGTGCGTTAGGTTATTACATGATAGCAAAAGGCAAATCGTTGCCATCTATAACTATCGAGGCTGATGGTCATCATTTAATAACCGATATGGTAACCAGCATCGGCCTGGTGATTGGCTTGCTATTAATCCATTTTACTAAAATATTGATGTTGGATAGTATTTTATCCATACTGGTAGGAGGGTACATAATTTTTACCGGTTACAAACTGGTTAGGCGATCAGTAGCCGGTTTAATGGACGAAACCGACGTTGAAGTGGTTACTAAAGTAGTGCAGTTGTTAAATGATAAGCGTCGCGACGAATGGATAGATATTCACAACTTCAGGGCGCAAAAATATGGTAATGAGTTGCATATTGACTGCCATTTAACCTTGCCATATTATTTTGACCTGAACAAGGTACATGAAGAGGTATCGCTGGTTGATAAACTGATAAACAACGATGTTACTAAAACAGAATTATTTATACATGCCGACCCATGCCTGCCCAATTGCTGCCATTACTGTAATATGCCCAACTGCCCGGTAAGGGCCGAGGCTAAAACAGAAGATATTGTGTGGACGATGGACAGGGTTATCCGCAATAAAAAACACTTTGAATAATGGCGTTATTTAATGTACGTGTTTACGGCCTGCTGATAAATGATGAGCAGGAAATACTGATAAGCGACGAGCAGGAATATGGTATGCAATTTACCAAGTTCCCGGGCGGTGGCTTAGAGCTTGGCGAGGGGCTGGTAGAAGGGCTTAAACGCGAGTTTGTAGAGGAATGCAATGTGGAAGTAGCGGTGAGCAGTCATTTTTACACTACGGATTTCTTTGTGAAATCAGTCTTTAACGATTCGCAGATCATCAGCGTATATTATATAGTAAAGAACTTATCGCCGTTAGAACTGGCATTTAAAGCCGTTGCTTTTGATTTTGACGGTGAAGGAGAAATATTACAATCGTTTAGATGGATTAAATTGTCAGAGTTGAGGGTTGATGATTTTACCTTCCCGACAGACCAGCACGTTGCAAAACTTTTAATAGCTAATTTATGAGTTTAGTTGAGCGCGACCTTAAAGTTATATGGCATCCCTACACACAGATGCAAACTGCGCAGCCGCCGGTGCCGATAGTTAGGGGAGAAGGCGCCTGTTTATACGACGAGGACGGTAAGAAATATATTGACGCCGTATCATCCTGGTGGGTTAATATCCACGGGCACGCGCATCCTTACATCGCCAAAAAAGTAGCCGAACAGTTAACTAAGTTGGAGCACGTAATATTTGCGGGCTTTACGCACCCAACTGCGGTCGAGCTGGCAGAACGATTATTGGCAATACTTCCTGATAATCAACAAAAAGCATTTTATTCTGATAATGGCTCGACAGCTACCGAAGTAGCCATAAAGATGTGCCTGCAGTACTGGAACAACCAGGGAAACCAGCGTACTAAGATACTGGCATTTAAAAACGCCTATCACGGTGATACTTTTGGCGCTATGGCAGTAAGCGGCCGCAGCGCTTTTACCGCCCCGTTTGATTCGCTACTGTTCGAAGTAGAATTTATTGATTTGCCGGAGGAGAATAACATAGGTAGTATCAAGTATTTAGTATCAAGTATCAAGAATGAACTCGCCTGTTTTATATTTGAACCGTTGGTGCAGGGTGCAAGTGGTATGCTGATGTATGAAGCGCGGTACCTAAACCAACTGATGGCACATTGCCGCAAAGAGGGAGTGCTGTTAATAGCAGATGAGGTATTTACCGGTTTTGGGCGCACAGGCAAGCGTTTTGCCTGCGACCATATAACCGAGCAGCCGGACATTATGTGTTTCTCTAAGGGCCTTACAGGTGGCACCATGGCCCTGGGATTAACAACCTGTACCCAGGCTATATTTGACGCGTTTTTATCTGACGATAAGCTAAAGACATTATTTCATGGACACTCATTTACCGCTAACCCGGTGGCCTGCTCGGCGGCGTTGGCAAGTATGGACCTGTTTTTAGAAACAGAAACAACAGCTAACATTCAACGCATCACCGAAGCGCACAGCCAGTTTGCATTAAAGATCAAAGATCACCCTAAAATAAAAACCGTGCGCCAAACCGGGACTATCATAGCAATGGAATGGGAGACAGGTAACAATACATCCTATTTTAATTCGCTGCGCGACAGGTTATATCATTACTTTTTAGATGCGGGCATAATTTTGCGCCCTTTGGGTAACATTATTTATATTTTACCTCCGTATTGCATAACCAACGCCGACTTGAATTACATTTACAGCAAAATAGAACAGGCGCTGAAGGAGATATAAGCCCCTCCTAAATCCTCCCCGGTAGGGAGGACTTTGAAAACAAATGAATAGAGGGCATCAAGAAATTTAAACTAATATTAAACAAGAAGTCTCCCCTGCCGGGGGAGATTTAGAGGGGGCTTATGAGCTTACACAACATACTACCTACTATAATTGCCGATAACCAACTGCATGCACGATGGTTAAATACTTTATCGTTAATGGAAAATACCGGGGCGCGCAAAATTTCAGCCAGCGAGGACCCGACAACCGTTACCTATATCATACTAAAACATGCGGCCGAGGAGCATCGCCATGCATTTTACCTGAAAAAACAGATAGAAAAAACAGGTAAAGCATTTTGCCCAACCTATGCGGATGAATACCTGGTAGCATCAAACTACAGTAAATATTACCTGAATATGCTGGATGTGGAGGTATGCCGCTATTTGAAAACGGAACTGCATTTAACCGGTAAGGAATTACGCTTTGCCGCATACCTCTTAGTTACTTATGCTATTGAAGTGCGTGCGGATGAGCTTTATCCGATATACCAGGATGCATTGGATAATGCAGGCAGCAAGATCAATGTTAAGTCGATTATATTGGAAGAAGAGGGGCACCTTGAAGAAATGATCAATCAGCTTAAAACCTTCTCGCCGCAATGGCAGTTACATGCTGATAAAGCGGTGGCTATGGAAACCCGGTTGTTTAATGACTGGGTGGTTGCGTTGGGTGAGGAAGTGAATTAAACAGCCATACCTAAGATTCTTAGGCGTGTTTCACTTAGGGTGTTTCACTCCAAATTCTCTGAAATTAGTAAATTCGCATAAATACTTTATATACAACGCCTTAATACTATTTACTTAAAGTTTTTGTACTGTTGCAAAGTGTTTCACTCAAAAATGCAATTAACTTATTATCAGCATATTATAAAAAAGAGTGTTTCAAAGTGTTTCATTTTATTAGTGAAACACTAATAGGCCAGGTATTCGGTGAATACCAGTTGCATAAAGGCTTTGCCGGTGGTTAGCGCTTTGTCGGTACTAACGCCTTTATTCTTAACATAGATCACGCGCTGGCCAGAGCTATCGTACGATATTGCCTGGTTAGGCAGCATAAAGCCAAAGCCATTATCCCAATCAAAAAACGCAAACTCGGGCGCATAGGGGTTCAATAAGTTTTTAGACCATTTAAACTGATTGTGCGGCAGGTTAAGCTGAGCCAGCAGGGTAGCGGCTATATCAACCTGGTTGCCCAGCTTAGTAACCTTTGTACCGCGATATTCGGGTTTTACAGCATCGCCAAAAAATAGTAACGGGATATGGTATTTCTGCGGATCGTAAGCAGCAGCGGTGCTTTTAGGCAACCGGTGCCCGTGGTCGGCCACTAAGATAAATAAGGTATTTTTGTACCACAACTGCTTCTTAGCTTCCTTAAAATAAGCATTCAGGCACGAATCGGTAAAC
The DNA here is from genome assembly GCF_050433825.1 of Mucilaginibacter sp. UYCu711. Classification (NCBI taxonomy): domain Bacteria; kingdom Pseudomonadati; phylum Bacteroidota; class Sphingobacteriia; order Sphingobacteriales; family Sphingobacteriaceae; genus Mucilaginibacter; species Mucilaginibacter sp. UYCu711. The sequence continues at coordinate 837,768 of NZ_JBNPWM010000001.1, forward strand.
CGGGCCGTGCTTCTAAACTGATCTTCAACACCTTTGCCTTTAAAATGCGGCGGCCCGGGCAGCAGGAACGGCTCGTGGTTAGTTGATGATTGTAATAACGAGAACACTGGTTGGGTTTGCCTGCCCATATAAGCCAGGTGTTTGCCAAAAAGCACATTATCGTATGCGCCCCAGGTGGTGCCTACCTCGCTTGGCTTCATAGTCTTTTGGTCGATTATATGATCGGTTTTATGGTCGGCCATATAGGTATCAAAGTTCATGTAATCGCTGTTGCCGCCATAGAAGTATGAGGTGGTATAACCGGTACCTTTAAACTCATTCATCAGCGACGGAAGCTTTCGTTGCTTGAGTGTGTCAATAACAATAGTGCGGATAGCCTGCGATGGGAACGCGCTTAAAATAGCGATGATGCCCTTATCCGTACGGTCGCCCGCCGAATAGATGTTGTTAAAAAGTACACCCTGTTTAATGAAATTCTCGAAGTTTGGCGCATCACCTTTCTCGCCGCCTAATGATTCGATCAGGTCGGCCGTAAAGCTCTCTAACTGGATGATGACTACGTTAGGTTTATCCGTGTTCAGAATATGTATGGTAGTATCCTTAGTCGTCTTATAAGTTTCTGCTACCGTTTTTTCGGCATCGGCAGGCGTTAGAAACAAATAAGGATTGTAAGGCTTGCGTAAGTTTTCAAACACGTTGTTAAACAGATTCCACTCGGTGTTTTGGGCCGATAGGTCCAATATCTGGTTATCAGAAAAATAGCCCGCGCTTTGATTGATAGGATCTGGCGATAAAGTGCCTCTAATAAAAAGAAAGTTAACACCCACTAATAAAATAACAAACAGCACTTTGTTTTTGGTAGTTGTTACCGGCTTCCTAAACGAGTGATCAAGTATAAAATGAGCCAACACAATACCTGCAACCAACAAACCAAGCATAATAGTTAAATGCAAAGCAATTGGAGAGGATGCGGTGGAGGACATTGACTCGGCTGGCGAGTTATACAGCGTATCAAATGCCCTGAAGTTTACTTTTGCCCCCCATTCAATAAACAGGCCCAGGTCTACAACAGCAATTAAGCTGATGCAGAACAAACAGAACCAGGTATATACCTTTAGCCAGATGCTTTTAACAGGCTTATCGCTAACAAACCAGCCTATAATAAAAACCAATAGGGGGATCAATGCAATATAAGCCGTGGCCGATGCATCCATCCGGACGCCATAAATGAAGGTTTTTAAGATATCAAGAGAGGTGGTACCCTGAAGTTTGTCGTGGAAGTATATCTCGAAGGTGGCCCTTGTTAGCACAAAGAACAGCAGCCAAAAGATATAAAAACGGATAAAACTGTAAAGGCTTCTTAACATCGGATGGCAAAAATAACTATTTTACCATAAGGTTAAGAAGCCTTTAAAAAAATGTTATGTGGCTGACTATCGGCCGCCCATAGCTTTCAGGTCGTCAAGTGATATTTTTTCAAATCCAGCCAGGCCGAACATACCTGCCGGTATTTTCTCTTCGCTTACAGATTTTAACAGAACATTCACTGCCTGCCCTTGCTGTATAGCTGTAAACTGTACAGGTGTACCACCCGCGTCTTTAAAAGCTTTTGTTAGGCTAACAGCAGGTAGAGTAATATCATTAGTTACCCAGGCAGTGTAGCTGCTACCGCTTTTTGTATCCTTAACATCAACTTTTTTACAGTTAAACCCACTGATAACTTTGGTTTCGGTAGTTGGGGTAAAAGTGAATTTTGGTGCCGCTGCTATAGCTTGATCTATTTCATCAGGAGTCAAAACCGCTGCTTTCTTTATTGATGCTACCGGTACATCTACCAAAACAGCAAAGTAGCTACCTGAAGCGTTACCCACCATTTTTATGGCTGCCGGACCTTGCTGACTAACGACAGCGTTTGAGTCGGCCGTAAAGTAAAGTTTAGACTCGACTTCGCCTTGCGGAACTGTCATTTGATAAGTAACTACACCCTGTGTATAAGTTTTTTGAGCGCTTGCGTTAAATGCGATAGCCGTAAATGCCAGGCCTAAGGCAATTTTTAATTTAGTATTCATTTTTTGTTGTTTATAAGTCCAATTTAGTTGTTTATCACCTATTAAGCAAATTTTCGCTTTAATATATTTTTTTAATTAGATACGACTATTAAAGAATTGTTACGTTTAATCACCTTATAATTAATTCTTATACTTTTGGCTTCGGTGGAAAGATTAGTAACCAATTTATCGGTGTTACTGCCATCAATTATTAAGGTTTTGTAATCATAATTGGTATTAAGCTCTTTTATAGTGATATGCGGATTAGCGGCTATGTACAAATAATCAACTTTTAACTTTGCTGTTAATTTTTTATCCAGCATCGCCCTATTAAATATCAGGATCTTTTGATCATTGAATTGGATAAGGTTATTGTGCTGTTGCAAAAACGTAGCCTTAATATCGCGTTTTAAGTTGGATACCGTAGTATCTGTTATCTTACAACTATCCAAATAAGGTTGAATAGCGTATTGATAGTTTTTATCGGTTGGGCTGATATCAGTTAGTATAATTGCTTTGTCGCCATGCTTAAATACAATACCTAAATGCTTTCGCATATTTAAAAAAGTAATGCTATAAGCGTTGAAAGAGTTTAGCCGTTTGGCGCTTACGCTTATCGCCAACAAAAACATCAACATTAAACTCGTCTTTAGTAACCACGACTTCTTGTTATAAAAGAAATAAAATAGACAAATAATGACCACGCAGAGCATTATATACTCTGCATTAGTTAACCATATTTTGTTAATACTGGCAAAGGGGATATGTTCAATATAGGTTAGCACCTTATTCATTATTAATATTGATCTCTCCAATACCCAAGCCATGGTAACAGAAACTACAGGGATTTGCGGCAGTACCAAATAAGCCATGCCTGCACATAATATGATCTCCGCTGGAATCAATATAAACAAGTTACTCACTAAAAAGTAAACCGGGAACTGGTGGAAATACAGCGCACTTAACGGAAACGTAATAACCTGCGCAGCTATGGATACCGAACAAGCTGCCCATAACTTATTAACCCATTTATTTTTAAAGATTAACCATTTATAAACCAATGGCTGAAACACGATCAATCCGGCAACAGCCAGGTAGGAGAGTTGGAAACCAACATCAGTAATAAAAAATGGATCATAGAGTAAAAGCGCAAATGCCGAGAACGCCAGTATGTTTAAGGTATTGATATAACGGCTATAGGTTTTGCCGATAATGATCAGCGATATCATTACCGCCGCCCGGCATACGGCAGGCGAGAAGCCGGTAAGCATGGCGTAATACCAGATCAATGATATGATCAAAACGGCCTTAATAGCTTTACCATGTTTGTATCGCCCTAAAAAGCCAAACAGAATATTTAACAACAAATAAATTACCGCCACATGCCCGCCCGAAACTGATAAGATATGGATGGTGCCTGTTTTAGAATAAGCCTGAAGTATTTCACTACTCAAATCGGCTTTATAGCCTAATATCAATGTTGACGCAATAGCGATAGCCGAAGTATCGTGCATATTAAGTTTTAACTTTTCGACCAGACGCTGCCTTAATCTTAATGAGTAGGCTATTACCGGATTACCTGCATTGTGATTCAATACCCTGTATTGTCCGGGATATAGAAAGATCTGATGATAAATGTTCTGATTAGCCAGGTACTTTTTATAATTAAACTCGGCAGGATTAAAGGGTGGATCAACTAAGTTATAGGTAGCGGGAATCAGTATTTCATCGCCATAATAAAGGTTGTTTGCCATAATATCTTTAATGGACACCAGTAAAGTGCCCGACGATGTAGATACATGCCTGGTACTATCAATCCGCCGCTCAACTTTGGCGGTAAATCGTACCAGTCCGTTTTTTATGTTTGGTTCATTATTGATCTTTATCAGGAGATATTTAGCCGGAGTTTTAGAGAAATGCTTATCGCTGTTTAACTCATTATATTGGATAACACTAAACCAACCGCTTAAAAACAAGATTAAGGTGATCAATGAACCGCCAATCCATCGCAGCTTATATAAACCGAAACGTGCGTAGTTAAGATTGAGAATTATAAAGGTTGATCCAAAGAAGAGGAGCAGGCCGAGTATCCATCCTAAATAATTAACAGACCAAAAAGATAAACCCATAGTTATCCCCAATAAAAAAGGAAGGATGAGCACTACAAATGGTATTTCGCCTTTATGATTAGCAAGCATTACCTAACTGTGATTAAGATTGATGAGCCTAATTTAATCAAGGCAATCCATAAATCCTATATAATCATAGTTCAGACTATAATTGATCCCTAACTTCCAGTAAAAATTTCTTTAGGTTTTCTAACGAATGGATGACACGCTGGCTGTCCTTGCTTTCATTCAGGTTGCCTTTTAAATGATCTTTTGCACCGGTTAGGGTATAGCCTTTATCGCGTATCAGGTGGAAGATGATCTTGAGGTTTTCAATATCCTCCGGCGTAAACAGGCGGTTGCCTTTCTTGTTCTTCTTGGGTTGAAGCACATCAAACTCTTTCTCGTAAAAACGTATCATTGATGGGTTAACATCAAACATGGCCGTAACCTCGCCCATGGTATAATACATTTTGCTTATTTCGTGTTCCCTGTAAGCCATGCACAAATGTAAGTGATAATTTCGGAATTCGGATTTTCGATTTTGGATTTGTGATAAAGTAACCGAATGAACTTTACTGCACATTTTTTCACAAAAATTACTCAAAATTTCACACTTTTGCGATTATGACCGCTAACGAAATACGACAGGCTTTTCTTGATTTTTTTGCTTCTAAAGGGCACACCATAGTGCCTTCTGCACCTATTGTTGTTAAAAACGACCCGACACTGATGTTTACCAACGCAGGTATGAACCAGTTTAAGGATATATTTTTAGGTGAAGCGCCTGCCAAATCGCCGCGGGTTGCGGACACGCAGCGTTGCTTGCGTGTGTCTGGTAAACATAACGACCTGGAAGAGGTGGGTATTGATACCTATCACCATACTATGTTCGAGATGCTGGGCAACTGGAGCTTTGGCGATTACTTTAAGAAAGAAGCTATTGAATGGAGCTGGGAGTTATTGACCGAAGTATATAAAATAGATAAGAACCGCCTTTACGTAACCATTTTTGAAGGTGATGATAAAGAAGGTCTGCCAAAAGATCAGGAAGCGTTTGATTTCTGGAAAGCTTATGTACCCGAAGATCACATCCTTTTAGGTAATAAAAAAGACAATTTCTGGGAAATGGGCGAGACCGGTCCGTGCGGACCTTGCTCTGAGATCCATTACGACAACCGTACCGATGCCGAGCGTGCAAAGGTTAGCGGCGCTACTTTGGTTAATGCGGATGATCCGCAGGTTATTGAGATCTGGAACAACGTATTCATGCAGTTTAACCGTTTAAAGAATGGTTCATTACAACCATTGCCTGCACAACACGTAGATACAGGTATGGGCTTCGAGCGTTTAGTGCGGGTGATACAGGGTAAACAAAGCAACTATGACAGCGATGTATTTAGCCCGATGATTGAGTTTATCGCTCAAAAATCAGGTAAGCCCTATAACGCTGCCGCTGTACCAGGCGATGCCGATTGGAACACAGCCGTTGCTATGCGTGTACTGGCAGATCACATTCGTGCGGTTAGCTTTACTATTGCTGATGGTCAATTGCCATCAAACAATAAAGCAGGCTATGTTATCCGCAGAATTTTGCGTCGCGCTGTTAGATATTCTTACCAATACTTAGAGTTTAAAGAACCATTTTTAAACCAATTGGTGCCTTTATTGGCCGATCAGTTTAAAGGTGTGTTTGATGAGTTATATAGCCAGAAGGATTTTGTGCAGAAAGTGATTTTGGAGGAAGAGGTATCTTTCTTGAGGACATTAGGAAAAGGAATAAACATATTGACTGGATATATTACTTATACAAATGATATACAAGATTTTTTGAATAAGAATTATGAAAAACCTTGGGAAAATATAAAAATTGTTGAAGTTGTTAATTATGGAACAGATGCTGGAAATAAGACTTCAAAAGAAACTTACCATACTGCTGACATTATAATTAACACAAACTTTGTGGTGCTAAATTTGGCGCAGTTTATTTCCAATTATATAGATAGACCCATCAATGGCGGCTTTTCTGTAAGTGAATTAGAGCAAGTCATTAATAATAAGACCGACTATCATGAAGCTTATAATGCACTGAAAAATTATATCGATAGAATTCACCCTCCTGGTCAATTACCAGGAGAAATTGCATTTGAATTGTCCGATACATACGGATTTCCAATCGATTTAACAGAGCTGATGGCCCGCGATTTTAACTGGGCCGTTGATACAGTAGGTTTTGAAAAGGCCCTTCAAGAACAAAAGACTCGCTCACGTGCTGCATCAGCTGTTGATACTGAAGATTGGGTTACCTTAAAAGATGATGAAACCGTTTTCACCGGTTATGATGAAACCGAAAGTATAGCACACGTAACCAAATACCGCAAGGTAACTGCCAAGGGCAAAGAACAATACCAGTTGGTATTGGATAAAACACCCTTCTACGCCGAAAGTGGCGGCCAGGTGGGCGATACCGGCGAACTGGTTTTCCCGGATGGCGAGGTAGTTTATGTTACCGATACCAAGAAAGAGAACGGGCTGATAGTTCACTATATAGATAAACTCCCGGACGATATTGACGATGCCTTAACGGCCATAGTAGATAAAGATCGCCGCAACAACATTATGAATAATCACAGCGCTACGCACTTGTTGCATGCCGCCATGAAACAGGTATTGGGCACACACGTAAACCAAAAAGGATCGTTAGTTAACAGCGATTACCTGCGGTTTGACTTTTCGCACTTCGCTAAAGTTACCGATGAAGAACTGGCGCATATAGAAGCCATAGTAAACGAAAAAGTACGCGAGAACATCGCCCTTAATGAGCAACGTAACGTGCCTTATGATATAGCCATAACCAGTGGAGTAACTGCTCTATTCGGCGAAAAGTATGGCGACTTTGTACGGGTGATAACTTTCGACGAAAAGTTTAGTAAAGAACTTTGCGGCGGCACGCACGTAAAAGCTACCGGCGCTATTGGTTACTTTAAGATCGTGTCAGAAAGCGCGGTTGCTGCCGGAGTACGCCGTATCGAGGCAATAACCGGTTTAGGTGCTGAGAATTTTATAAACGAACAAACCAAGCTGGTTTACCAGGTTAAAGAGTTGCTGAAGAATCCTAAGGATATTGCCAAAAGCATTGAGGGTTTATTAGAAGAGAATGCCCGGTTAAAGAAAGAGATAGAGAAATCAATTTTAGAAAAATCATCAGGCTTAAAGGATGAGTTAGCTAAAACTGCTGTAGCTATTAATGGTGTAAACTTCATTGCCCAAAAGGTTGAGTTACCGAATGCCGACGCTATCAAGAACCTGGCTTATAATTTAAAGGATATCGTACCTAACCTTTACCTGGTGTTAACTGCCGTGATAGATGGCAAGCCAAACATTACGGTAATGATAGCCGATAACCTGGTAAAAGAAAAAGGCTTAAACGCGGGCAGCATCATCCGCGAACTGGCTAAAGAGGTACAAGGCGGGGGCGGCGGCCAGCCGTTTTTTGCGACTGCCGGTGGTAAGGACGTAAACGGATTGCCTGCTGTATTAGAAAAAGCAAAAGGCTTTATTGCATAAAACTTTTGTCATTGCGAGCGCAGCACGGTAATAGCACGGAGAACAGTGTGTGTAATGCCATCGTTCGGAATGACATATAAATAATTATATTTGGCCTTGATAAGCACAAATATTGCTCATCTTTTAATTTATGACACTTCTACCTGTAGAAATAGCCGAAAAGTATGAATTAGTTGTTGGATTAGAGGTTCATGCGCAGCTATCTACATTAAGCAAATCTTTCTCGCCCGATTCTGCCGCTTTTGGGGCCGAGCCTAATCATCACATTAGTGCGATATCATTGGGCCACCCGGGTACTTTGCCGCGGATAAATAAACGCATGGTTGAATATGCGGTTAAAATGGGTTTGGCTTGTAATTGTACTATCAACTTAAATAACAGCTTTGCGCGTAAAAATTATTTCTACGCCGATCTGCCCAAAGGTTACCAGATAACCCAGGATCAGCACGCTATTTGTTTAGGCGGATCTGTAACGGTTCGGTTGGCAAACGGCACTACTAAGGATCTGGCTATTCACCACATCCACATGGAGGAAGATGCCGGCAAGAGCATGCACGATAATCATCATGCCGATTCGTTGATCGACCTGAACAGGGCAGGGGTACCGCTGATAGAAATTGTATCGCAACCTGATATGCGCAGTGCCGAAGAAGCAGGCCAGTTTTTAACCGAGATCCGCAAAACATTGCGCTATTTGGATATTTGCGATGGTAATATGGAAGAAGGCAGCATGCGTTGCGATGCCAATATTTCTGTTCGCCTGAAAGGCGCTATCGAATATGGCAACCGTTGCGAAGTGAAAAATCTAAACTCAATCCGTAATGTGCAGCGTGCTATCGAGCATGAGTTTGCGCGCCAGGTAAGAGCTATCGAGGCCGGCGAGCATATCGACCAAAATACGTTAAACTTTAATGCTGATACCGGCGAAACATCTGTACTGCGATCCAAAGAAATGGCTAACGATTACCGCTATTTCCCTGAGCCGGATTTGATGCCATTGGTTTTAGATCATGCTTATGTTGAAAATATTCGTAAGGTTTTGCCTGCTTTACCGACTGAGCTATATAAAAAGTATATGGAGCTTGGTTTATCAGATTATGATGCTTCGGTAATTACTGCCGATAGGGAAGTTGTGTTGTATTTTGAAGAATTGATTAAGCATACCTCAAACTATAAAGCCGCTGCACACTTAATGATGGGCGCAGTTAAATCATACCTAAACGAAAACGGTCAGCATATTACCGACCTGCATATCGAGCCAATTAATTTGGCGGGTATTATAAAATTGGTTGATGACGGTAAGATCAATAACACCATCGCTTCACATAAGCTATTCCCTGCGCTGGTTAAATCGCCGGGCAAAACTGCCGAAGCTTTGGCTGCCGAACTGAACTTATTGATCACTGCAGATAGTAGTGATGTAAGCCAATATATTAAAGATGCCCTGGCAAAATTCCCGGACAAGGTTATAGAATACCAAAAGGGTAAAAAAGGCGTTTTGGGTCTGTTTATGGGCGAGATCATGAAAAGCTCGAAAGGAAAGATCGATCCGCAGGCCACCAACAAATTATTAATCAAAGAATTAGAATCAAAATAAGATGATGCGTTCAGCAATTTACAGCGTAATAGCTTTGGTATTAGTATTAGCCTCATGTAAGGATGAGTCGGTATTTAAAATAGCAGGAACCCTGCAAAACCCGGGTAAAGTAAAAAAGGTTTACCTTTTAGAGGCAGATAGCGCGCAGATAAATATAATCGATTCTGTTGCCGTTAATGATGCCGGTAAATTTGAATTTAAACATTCAACACCGTTCGCTAATTTATATAAACTGCGCGTTGGTACCTCCATATTTGACCTGATAGCTAAAAACGGTGATGCTATCGAGTTCTCGACAGACGTGAACGATAAAACCGGTGCATACGATGTAAAGGGTTCTGAAAATTCTGATAAGATCAAGGAGTTTAATAAGCTTAGCCTTTATTATGGCAGCTTAAACGGTAAAGTAGTTGATGAGTACCAAACCAAACTGGAAGCTACCGGGAAAGAGGATTCGTTATTAAAGGTTTACCGCCCGTTGTTTGTAAAAAACATGGATGCTTACAGCAACGCGGTATTAAAGTTTGTTAACGATAATAAAAATTCGCTGGCTTCATTCTACGCCATATCGTCTATCGAGCCTATGAAGTATGAGCAGCAAATGGTTGATTATGCCGATTACCTGAAAGCAAATGGTACTTTTAGCGATAACCCTGCGGTACAACATTTTGTGCGCCAGATGATGGCGGTAAAGCCATTGTCTATCGGCCATAAAGCGCCTGATTTTACTTCAATGACACTGGATGATAAACCTGTTAAGCTTTCAGACTATAAAGGCAAATACGTAATGATAGACTTTTGGGCATCCTGGTGCGGCCCTTGCCGTGCCGAAAACCCCAATGTGGTTAAAGCTTATAATGCTTTTAAAGATAAAGGCTTTAACATATTAGGTGTGTCGCTTGACGTAGGCAAACCCGAGTGGAAAAAAGCGATCGAAGCTGATAAATTAACCTGGACACATGTATCAGACCTGAAACGTTTTGAAGGCCCTACCGAATTTTTGTATCACATTGAGGCTATCCCTACCAATTATATCATTGACCCACAGGGAATTATTGTTGCCAAGAACCTGAGCGGGACCGCCCTTGTCGACTTTTTAAACAAAACGTTTAGTAAGCCTATATAATATGTTAAGATAATACGGCGGTTAACAATTTGTTAATATTAACTTTACGGTAAGCTTTTTTTAAGTACATACTTTTATAACAAATTTATAATCGTCTATGAGCACCTCAACCAAACAAAAGATACTGATAGTTGACGATGAGCCGGATATTTTAGAGCTTATTGAGTATAACTTAAAAAAAGAAGGCTACCAGGTATTTACAGCCCGTAATGGCCAGGAAGCTGTTACCGAAGCTAAAAGATCATTACCCGACCTTATTGTGTTAGATATAATGATGCCTAAAATGGATGGCATAGAAGCCTGCCGTATTATGCGCACCATGCCCGAGTTTAAAAATACCTTTATGGTATTCCTGACTGCCCGCAGCGAAGAATATTCTGAGATTGCAGGTTTTAATGTTGGTGCTGATGATTATATAGCTAAACCTATAAAGCCACGCGCATTGGTTAGCCGCATAAACGCCATACTGCGCCGCAACGCGCCTGCAGAAGATATTAGCGATAACAAATTAGAGATTGGCGAGCTGGTTATCGACCGTGAAGCCTACCTGGTTTTCAAAAAAGGCGAAAAGGTTGTATTAGCCAAAAAAGAATTTGAATTATTATACCTACTGGCTTCAAAACCGGGCAAGGTTTATACCCGCGAGGTGATATTAAAAAACATCTGGGAAGATTCGGTAGTGGTTACTAACCGTACCATCGATGTACACATACGTAAGCTGCGCGAAAAACTGGGCGACGATATAGTTGCTACGGTAAAAGGCGTAGGTTATAAATTTGAAGCATAAACAAAAAGGCCCCGAATATCGGGGCTTTTTTGTTTTGAGGGAACTAAACTTACAATACCGGTTTCTTTTTTGCCTTGCTTGCAGCAGGTGCTGTTTTTGTACCTGCTGATTTTTTAGCGCTTGCAGTTACTGCTTTAGCTTTAGTATCAGCTTTTGCTTTAACAGCGGCTACTTCTTTTTTTGCTTTAGCAGAGATATCTTTTGCTTTTGCATCAGCTTTAGTTTTAACATCAGCAGCTTTGGCTTTTACCTCTTTAACTTTTGTATCGGCTTTAGCCTTAACCTCTTTTACAGCTGTTTTTGCTTTAGCAGTTGTATCGGCAACTTTTGCTTTAACTGCGGTTTTAGCAGCGGTCACTTTTTTAGTGGCAGCTTTTTTAGCGGGAGCGACTTTTTTGGTCAGGTCCTCTATTTTATCTTCAGCAGCTTCTTTTATATCTTCGGCTTTGTCTTTGGTACCGTCCCAAAGCTCTTCAATGGTTTCTTTCACCTTCTCGAAAAATCCCTTTTCTTCAGGTTTGGTTGGTTTGTTACTCATGTTGTTTTATTGTTAGATTGAATAATATGTTTTTCAAAATACAATAACCGCACCAACAGGCGTTTGTTTGTGTTTTAGCGGCTATAACGTATGTTAAACAGATAAATGCGTAAAAAACCGTACTTTTACCGCCTATTATTTTATACATGAAGATTCCAAAATTTACCGACCTGATTCTGTTTGAGGATGATGACCTGATCGTAATTAACAAGCCTGCCTTTATCAGCTCGCTTGATGAGCGTGAGGGCGGCGAGATCAATATACTGCGTTTAGCTAAAGAGTATTCGGACGACGCACAGATATGCCACCGCCTGGATAAAGAGACCTCTGGTGCCTTAATAATAGCCAAGAACCCAGAAGCTTACCGCACGGTATCTATGCAGTTTGAAAAGCGCCAGGTTAATAAGGTTTATCATGCTGTAATTGACGGTACCCATATATTTGAAAAGTTATTGGTTGATCTGCCGATATTAAACGTAGGCAAAGGCAACGTAACTATCAGCCGCCAGGAAGGCAAAAGAGCCGAAACCTGGTTCCAGTCGATAAAATTCTTTAAGCATTATACATTGGTAGAGTGCCGGCCGGTAACCGGCCGTATGCACCAGATCCGGATTCACCTGGCTACTCAACGAGCTTCCATCGCCGGTGACGAGATGTATAAAGGCAAACCGGTTTTCCTGTCAGCCATTAAACGTAAATATCATTTAGGTAAAGACCAGGAAGAGCTGCCTATCATGAAACGATTTGCATTGCACGCTTACGAAGTTACTTTCAAGAAGATGGATGGCACATCCATAACCATACACGCACCATACCCAAAGGACTTTGAAACGCTGTTAAAGTTATTGGAGAAGTTTGATTCTTAAAGAAGTTATGAGTGATGAGTATTGAGTTATGAGTAAGTAAAACTCAAAACCTATCACTCAAAACTCAGTACTATTTGATCATTACCCCCGGCTTATTCACCACGGGCAGTTTTATAAAATTAGCATCAATAATACTCTCGGGCAGGAAGATGAATTTTTTGTCGTAGATCTGTTTGCCTATGTAATAGCTAACCCAGTACTCGTTGTTTAAGCCAAAGGTTTGTTCGTCGATCATCTCGACTTGTTTGTAGCTACCATTTTCAATAACCGGGAACATGTGGCGCAAGGTAGAGGTTTTAACGTGTTCGCCATCCTTCTCGCCATAACCTTTTGAGGTGATCAGCACATTTTCAATCGGCTCTTTTTTTAGGTTGATAAGATATACGTGAAACGTTTTACTTTCGGCATTCTCACCCTCTAAAGCCACAGCCACAGCAATATCAGTTACGTTATTTTCGGGGAGGTCTTTTATCATGGTAGTTTTGAGTTTTGGGTTGTGAGTTATGAGTATTGAGTAATAACCTTCACCTCATCACTCAATACTCACAACTCATTACTTCTTCTTAGCGAATTTCTTACCGCCTTTTTTAGGCGCTTTGGCATCTGCGGCAGCTAATGCTTTTACCTGCTCGAATGTTAGCGTTAGCGGGTCGGTAACATCCTTTGGGATCTTAACGTTTTGTTTGCCAAATTCAATATAAGGCCCCCAACGACCGTTTAATATTTTAAACGTCGGATCCTCATCAAACGCCTTAATCAGTTTTTCGGCATCTTTTTTACGTTTCTCCAATATCAACTCAATCGCCTGTTCTTCGGTAACATCCAGCGGATCAATTTCCTTAGGTAAGGATACAAAGGCGCTGTTATGGCTGATGTACGGGCCAAAGCGGCCGATGGCAACCTTCATTGGTTTGTTCTCGAACTCACCAACAACTTTAGGCAGTTTAAACAGCTCGAGCGCTTCCTCTAAAGTAATGGTTTCAATGCTTTGGCCGGTGCGTAAGCTGGCGTATAATGGTTTGTAGTCCTTATTATCGTCGCTGGCATTTTCGCCTACCTGTACAAACGGGCCGTAGCGGCCTATGCGTACAGATACTTTCTCGCCCTTTTCGGGATGTACACCTAAGTCGCGTACCCCGGTGGCTTTATCGGCGGTTTCAATCGTGCTTTGTACGTCGGCATGAAATGGTTTGTAAAAATTACCGATCATGGTGGTCCATTCTTCCAATCCGGCGGCTATCTCATCAAATTGTTTCTCGACCTTGGCGGTAAAGTTAAAATCAACAATACCCTTAAAGTGCTGTACCAGGAAATCATTAACTACCGAACCTATATCCGTAGGAAATAATTTACCACGCTCTGCACCAGTATTCTCGGTACGCTCTTCTTTAGCTATGTTTTTATCTTTCAGCGTCAATACCCTGAATTTACGTTGCTTGCCTTCGCGTTCTTCTTTTACCACATAACCACGGTTTTGTATGGTTGATATAGTAGGGGCGTAGGTTGATGGACGGCCAATACCTAACTCTTCCAACTTCTTAACCAGGCTGGCCTCGGTGTATCGTGCGGGTGGGCGCGAGAAGCGTTCGGTTGCAGTCATTTCTTCCAGGTCCAGGCGCTGGCCCTTGGTTAAAGGTGGCAGCATGGCGTTGTCGCCATCCTGTTGGGTATCATCCTCGTCGTCATCCGATTCCAGGTAAACTTTAAGAAAACCATCAAATTTCATCACCTCGCCATTGGCGGTTAACTCGTCTTTACGTGTTGATATACCGATCTTTGCAGTGGTTTTCTCAAACTGAGCTTCACTCATTTGTGATGCTATCGCACGTTTCCAGATCAGCTCATATAAACGTTTTTCGCTGCCATCGCCTTCAATGGTATGGTTACTAAAATAGGTAGGGCGGATAGCTTCGTGAGCTTCCTGTGCGCCTGCGCTTTTAGTTTTATATTTTCTATGCTGATGATATTTATCGCCGTAGGCTGACGTAATTTGCTGTTGCGCGGCAGCTAACGCGGTGTCAGACAAGTTAACAGAATCGGTACGCATATAAGTAATATGCCCGGCTTCGTATAATTTCTGCGCGATCTGCATCGTACGGGAAACAGAGTATCCCAATTTACGGCTTGCTTCCTGTTGCAGGGTAGATGTAGTAAACGGTGCAGCCGGCGAGCGCTTTGCAGGCCTGGTCTCTAACGAGTTTACATTAAAATCAGCACCGATACAATCTGTCAGGAATTTCTCGGCATCTTCCTGTTTGCTATACCGCTCGGCTAACTCGGCTTTAAATGCCTGCCTGCCTTTACCAAATATGGCTACTATTTTAAACGCTGCTTCTGACTGGAATTTATTGATCTCGCGCTCGCGCTCTACTATTATACGTACCGCGACTGATTGTACACGGCCTGCAGACAGTGAAGGCTTAACCTTTTTCCATAATACCGGTGATAGCTCAAAACCCACTAATCTGTCTAAAACACGGCGCGCCTGTTGTGCATTTACCAGGTTATAATCTATTTTCCGGGGATTATCTATGGCGGCCATAATAGCCGGTTTGGTTATCTCATGGAAAACGATCCGTTTTGTGGTAGCGTCTTTTAAATTTAAAGTTTCAAATAAGTGCCATGATATGGCCTCTCCCTCGCGGTCCTCATCGGACGCTAACCAAACCATTTCGGCTTCTTTAGCTAATTTCTTTAACTCGCTAACTACCTGCTTCTTATCGGCAGGTACCTCATAGGTTTGTTTGAAATTATTGGCTACGTCAATAGCATCTTCTGATTTAACCAGATCACGGATATGCCCGTAACTCGACTTAACGGTGAAGTCTTTTCCCAGGTATCCCTCAATGGTTTTAGCTTTCGCCGGAGATTCTACTATCAGTAAATTTTTAGCCATTTAGTCCAATTATTTTTTGCAAATAAAACATAAAGAAAACGAAACGCAAACTTTGTCCCGAGTTTAATTTTTTCCTTCAACGGAAAATGTAATAATAGGAATGCGAGAGAGGGTGAGATCTTACATTAAAAACCCACCACCAAGCAGGTCATTGCCTTCATAAAAAACAGCCGACTGGCCTGGGGCAATGCCCGATACCATGTGCGTGAAATCCACTTTCATGTGTTCGCCCATTTGTAAAATGGTGCTTTCGGCACCGGCATCTTTATATCTTATTTTGGTGATAGCGTTTAAAGGCTCGGTAATGCTGGCGTATTTAACCAGGTTTAAGTTTTTAACCCAGGCTTGTTTCTTTTGCAGTTCATCCTCGGTACCTAAAACTACGGTATTGGTAACGGGGTCTATATGCGTTACAAACATTGGATGGCCCAAAGCTATACCCAAACCACGCCGCTGGCCGATGGTATAGAATGGATAACCTTGATGCTTGCCCACTATAGTGCCGTCTGTTAGCGTAAAGTTACCACCGGCAACACGTTGCTCAAGGTCCTCTACTTTGTGTCTTAAAAAGGCTCTATAGTCGTTATCCGGTACAAAGCATATCTCGTAGCTTTCGCTTTTGCCGGCCAGCTCTATCTGGCCCATGTCTAACGCCATTTGCCTGATCTCGGGCTTAGAGAAACTACCTAACGGAAATTTGGTACGCGCCAGGTTTTCCTGCGAAACGCCCCAAAGCACGTAGGATTGATCTTTATTTTCGTCTTTACCTTTTGATATTACGTAACGGCCGCTATCCTGTAAACGGATATTAGCATAGTGGCCGGTTGCAATAAACTCGCAATCCAGCTTATCGGCACGCTTTAATAATGCTTCCCATTTAATATGGGTATTACATAGCACGCATGGGTTAGGGGTGCGGCCGGCAAGGTATTCGTCAACAAAGTTGTCAATTACAAAATCGCCAAACTCGTTACGGATATCCAATATATAATGGGGGAAACCATAACCTACAGCTAATGACCGGGCATCATTAATACTGTCCAGGCTGCAACAGCCGGTTTCTTTAGAGCTGCCACCTGCCGAAGCATAGTCCCAGGTTTTCATGGTTAGGCCAATAACTTCATAGCCCTGCTCATGCAGCATCACTGCCGCCACCGAACTATCAACGCCACCGCTCATTGCCACTAATATCCTTCCGTGCTTACTCATATTGGCGGCAAAGATACGGCTTTCAAATTTATGTTGATGATAGGAGTTAGTCAGTTAAGGGTAAAAAGGAGCAAGGGCAGATTATGAACGTACCTGTCCATCGCCTTTAACCAGCCACTTATAGCTGGTTAACTCCTGCAAACCCATTGGTCCGCGGGCGTGCAGTTTTTGTGTGCTGATACCAATTTCGGCACCCAGGCCAAACTGCGCGCCATCTGTAAAAGCGGTGGAAGCATTTACGTAAACTGCTGCGGCATCAACCCGGTTTAAAAAGGTTTCCATATTTTTTGTATTTTCAGTAATGATAGCTTCGCTGTGTTTTGAACTATGTGTCGCGATATGATCCAGCGCTTGTTGAAAGCTATCAACCGTTTTTATAGCCATTTTCATGGATAAAAATTCTGTGCCAAAATGCTCCGGCCCGGCTTTAAATAATAGCGCAGCAGGGTAGTGGTGCTGTAATGCCGCATAAGCTTCGTCATCCGCATAAATTGTTACACCGGCATTGCCTAACGGTTTGGCTATTTGCGGCAGATCGGCTAAACGGTCAGCATGAATGATAGCACAATCCAAAGCATTACATACGCTAACCCGGCGCGTTTTTGAGTTAAAGATGATATCAGTTCCTTTTTTCAGATCGGCAAACTCATCAAAATAGGTATGTACAATACCCGCGCCGGTTTCAATAACGGGCACTTTGCTGTTTTTGCGCACGCTGTCTATCAACCCTTGGCTGCCGCGGGGGATAATTACATCAACAAAACCAACCGCCTGCATTAATGCTTCGGCAGCTTCGCGTTCTTTAGGCAGCAAAACTGCTACGTTTATATCAATGTTATGTTTAGTTAATACGTTATGAATGACCGCAATAATAGCCTGGTTTGAATAAACAGCATCGCTGCCGCCTTTTAAAATACAAACGTTCCCGGTTTTAAAACAAAGCGCGAATACATCAAAAGTGACATTAGGCCTTGCCTCATATATCACCCCAATTACGCCCAATGGAACGCTGATTTTTGAGATGTGTAACCCATTAGGCATTGTTTTTTCTGACAGGATATGTCCCAGCGGATTTTCCAGGCGCGATACGTTAATTATGTCATCAGCTATCCCCTTAATTCGCTCGGTTGTAAGCTTTAGCCTGTCGTAGTTTGGATTGGCGGGGTCCATCCGGTCAAGGTCTTTTTTATTCTCGGCTAACAAGTAATCCGTTTGCGCAACAGCCGCGGCAGCCAGGTCGGTTAAAACCTGGTTAATGGCATCGGGCGACAGGTTTAAATTACGTGCAGCCAACTGTGCGTTTTCAAAATATTGGTTATAGCTCATGGTAGTTAGCTTGTTAAATAAAGATAATCATAATGCACCAGCGGTTTTTGGTTTTTCTGGCCGATGCTTTCTTTGGCTTTATCGGCGCCATATTCGGCAATGCCTAAACCTATGGTTTCATTTTGTTCATCAACCAGTTTAATGATCTCGCCTTTTTTAAAGTCGGTTAAT
Organism: Mucilaginibacter sp. UYCu711; assembly: GCF_050433825.1. Classification (NCBI taxonomy): domain Bacteria; kingdom Pseudomonadati; phylum Bacteroidota; class Sphingobacteriia; order Sphingobacteriales; family Sphingobacteriaceae; genus Mucilaginibacter; species Mucilaginibacter sp. UYCu711. Next base: position 856,007 of record NZ_JBNPWM010000001.1, read on the forward strand.
ATAGCAACAACACCAACGGGTAATAAACTGGTAGCCTTGTTAGATATTAACGCGGCTTTGGCCCCGCCGTTAACCTGTACCACACCAGTAGCCGATTTTTCGGAATGAGCTATCCATTTCTTTTTCTCGGACGCGGTTTTGTTAGGCACAAAGCGGGTATGTTTGGCGGTGCCGTTAAGCACATCCAATAAAATATTATCCGTAGTGCCATTAGCAATATGCACGGCTATACCCAGTTTAGCTGTTTTTTGAGCCATGTGCGATTTGGTGATCATGCCGCCACGCCCAAACTGCGACCGGCCCGATGTTACAAACGAAGCAAAATCTATCCCGGTGTCTACAACTTCGGTAATTATTGCCGACCCTTTATCATCAGGGTTGCCATCAAAGATCCCATCAACGTTAGTTAATATTATCAGCGCCTGTGCATTGAGCATAGATGCTATTAACCCCGCAAGCTCATCATTATCGGTAAACATCAGTTCGGTTACAGATACCACATCATTCTCATTTACTATGGGTATTACCTGGTGCTGTAATAATATTTCCAGGCAGTTTTTCATATTTAAATAATGCTGGCGGCCTTTAAAATCCTCGGTAGTTACCAGCACCTGAGCACATAGCATCTCATGCTTTTCAAATAGCTGCGCATAAGTATTTATCAGTTTAACCTGGCCGATGGATGCAAGCAGCTGGCGCGTTGCTATAGCGTCGTTTTTATCAGAAACGGTAATTAAGCTCCGGCCTGAGGCAACGGCACCTGAAGATACCAATGTAACCTCGATGCCCTGTTTTTTTATGGAGACGATCTGCTCAACCAACTTGCTTATCCGCTGCTGATCGGGGAGGCCGTTGCTTTGCGTTAATACATTCGAGCCTATTTTTATTACTATCCGTTTGTAGTGAAAAGTCATTATTTAATATCAATATCAGCACAAATATTGCATTATTTAACGGTTTTGAATAGAGTTTTAACTGAAATTGATTAAAAATTGACTTGAATGGCACAGTTCAGACCGTTAAAAATGCTATTTCTGTAAAATTAGGCGTAAAACAGTAAAAAAGCAGATTAAAAATTAAAATTCCAGGTAAAAAATAATTGTCAGAATAGGAGAGGCCATTGCTCATGTAACTCACCTAAAAAAAAATTTCAAAAATAATTTGGAGTTTGATTTATTTAAATACTTTTGTCTACTTATTCTATAGACTTTATGTATTTAATTAAAACACTACACCTGCCATCTACACAAATGCACATCGCTTCCGGATGTTGCTGTTGTTAATCAACAACAAATCATACTATTCATATTCTACAATTTTTAATCAACTCAATTCTTAATTATATATAAACATGAAACCTATTTCGTATTTGAAAAAAACCTTACTCTTAACTTTTTTACTTCTTTCGTCGGCTGCTGTTTTTGCACAAAAAACATTAACCGGTGTTATAAAAGATAGCAAAGGCACCCCGGTACCACATGCAACGGTGGTAATAAGAGGCACCAAAGTTGGCACCAGCGCCGACGAAAATGGCCAGTTCTCTATAACACCAACCATAGCGGCACCATTTTACATCAGAGTAAGTTCTGTTGGCTACAAACCACAGGATTTCCAGATCTTAACCGTACAGGATACACCTATAACGTTTGAACTGATAAGCGACGACCAGTTAACCGAGATAGTGGTTACCTCGCGCCGCCGTAAAGAACTTTTACAGGATGTTCCTATTCCAATTTCGGTAGTAGGTGGTAAACAAATTGATGAGGCCGGTGCATTTAACGTTAACCTGGTTAAGCAATTTGTACCTTCATTACAATTGTACACTTCAAATCCGCGCAATACAGGCATTAATATCCGTGGTATCGGTTCACCGTTTGGTTTAACAAATGATGGCCTTGACCCCGGCGTTGGTGTATATGTAGACGGTGTTTACTACGCTCGCCCTGCAGTTGCAACGTTTGACTTTATCGACGTAGAAAACATCGAAGTATTACGCGGGCCGCAAGGTACCTTATTTGGTAAAAACACAGCCGCAGGCGCTTTTAATATTACAACACGTAAACCAAGCTTTACTCCGGGTGCAACTTTCGAAACCAGTTTTGGTAACTTCGGGTACGTTCAGGCTAAAGCAGCGGTAACAGGCCCTTTAACAAAAAATATCGCGGCACGCATATCATTCTCGGGTACACAGCGCGATGGCTTGGTTCAAAACGTTCGTACAGGACGTGCAACTAACGACCTTAATAACTTAGGTGCCCGTGTGCAATTCCTATACAAACCATCTGAAGATGTTGCTATTACTTTATCAGGTGACGTGTCTGACCAAAAACCTGATGGTTATGCCCAGGTAATTGCCGGTGTTGCACCAACTAAACGTGCCGCTTATCGCCAGTTTAATGCAATCATTGCAGATTTGGGTTACACGCTGCCATCAACAAACGCTTTTGATCGTGTTATAGATCATGATACACCATGGAGATCAGGTAACCAATTGGGTGGTGTTTCATTAAATGGTGATTTCAAAATAGGTCCGGGTACTTTAACCTCGACTACTGCCTATCGTTACTGGAACTGGGATCCATCAAACGACAGGGATTTTACAGGTTTACCGGTATTGGCAAAATCACAAAATCCTGCAAAACATCATAACTGGTCGCAAGAAGTGCGCTATGCGGGTAATTTTGCTGAAAAGCTTAGCGGTGTAGTTGGCTTGTTTTACCTTGACCAGGTAGTTAATATTACCGGTACAGAGGAGTCTGGCGCAGCGCAGTACCGCTTCGCTAAAAGCTCAACCGGTAACAACGCCAATACACCGGGCGTAACCAACGATCAACTATGGGCTACACCAGGTTTGCTGGAAGGATATGGTATTTATACCGATGCTTCTATTAAATCAAAAAGCGCGGCAGCGTTTGCCAGTATTGATTATGAACTTTTTAAAGGTTTCCATATTATCCCGGGTGGTCGTATCAACTACGATAAAAAGGATGTGTACTATAACCGCGTCGCCAAAGGCGGTTTAGATATTGCTAACAGTAGCTATAGCGCTGCCGTAAAAGCGGAACTTGTAAAGATAAAGAATGGCGTATATAGCAGTCAAAATTATGCGACCAATGTTGACGAGAAAAACTTCACTTATTCTTTAACTGCCGCTTACAGGCCAAATGCACAACTTAACGCTTTCGCAACTTACTCAACAAGCTATAAGCCGGTAGGTGTAAACGTGGCGGGCTTGCCATCGCCAGAGGCCGGCAAAACCATATTAGACTATGCTGTGATCAAGCCTGAGAAAACAAAACACGTTGAGTTTGGCATTAAAAGCACACCATTGCCTAACCTGATCTTGAATCTTACTTTCCATCACTCAGATATCGACAATTACCAGACAAACGTTCAATCGCCGGATTTAACCGTTAATCGTGGGTATATTGCCAATGCTGAAAAAGTAAATGTAAAAGGTATAGAATTTGATGGCAGCTACAGAGTTTCACAAAGTGTCTCGGTATACGGATCTGTTGCCTATACGGATGCCAAATATGTGAAATTTACCGATGCACCACTTGCATTAGAAGAAACCGGTTTATTACCTCCATTTAAAGATATTTCGGGCACAATACTTCCCGGTGTTTCAAAATGGGCAGGGTCATTAGGCGGCGAGTTTGCTACCGATGCTAAATTTATAAATAATACTACATCAAAATTCTTTGTGGCAATTGATGAATCTTTCCGTTCATCGTTCTCTTCAAGTGCAACGCCTTCGGCTTATTTAAATATTGCCGGTTATGGTTTACTTAATGCACGTTTGGGCTTTAAAGCTACACACGGTTTAGGTGCTTATATCTGGGGCCGTAACATACTTAACCAAAACTATTTTGAGCAATTATTACCGGCAGGTGGTAACGCGGGCCAGTATGCAGGTGTACTTGGCGACCAACGTACGGTTGGTGTAACATTACGCTATTCTTTATAACGATCTTTTCTTTAGGTTTATAATTGGTAAAGCGGGTTCAGGGTCTCCTGACCCGCTTTTTTCTTATAACCGTGCGGACTTAGATTTTTTTATTAAGCCACGCTTCCGGCAGTATTTAATCTCTTGTGATAAAAAATATACGAGCAGGCTAAAACAGCAATTAATACCAACATAAATGCCCAATCTTTAAAAGCAAAGCCAGAAGCATAAAAAGAATATGTTGCGCCAATAAGATCAAACATAAAGCCTGCATACGCCCATTCTTTAAGTCGGGGGAAGCCCGGAGTAAGGATAGCTATTACGCCCAATACTTTGGCTACTGCTAATAGATGTAACACATATGGCCTATACCCAATTGCATCGAGCATTTTAGCACCTTCGGGGTTTTCCATAAAACTTGTAGCAGCCGAAAAAAGCATCATACCTAATATCAATCCGGTACTAACCCAGTAAATAATGTTGATCGTTGTTTTGTTCATGTTAAGTGTAGTTAGGTTTTTAATTGTTTAATAGCCTGATACGGCTTTTCGTTGACTAATATAACAGGATTTATAATAATATGGAACTGATGTTAAAATGTGTCATACTTTATAAAAATGGTATTTGGCCGATGCGCCTATATACAGTATATCACTGCTAACCACATAAAACGACCGATTAGGTCGTAAAAAAGAATTGCTAACGTTAGGGTTAGCTGGTAAATGTATTTCATAAGATGTGGCAGATAAGCAAATAGCTGCAAAAGTGTCTCAAATAGATAATGGGATGGTAAGTTTTTGCACTCATTTATATCAACAGGTATAACGTATCCAACTTTCCTACAGATTGTTTACTGAAATTGCTTTAAAAACAATCATGAAAAAGTTTAGCTATTTATTGATGACGGCAATGCTGGCATCATCATTTGGTTTGCAGGCACAAACTAAAACCGGCTTTCATATCCTAAAAGATATTCCTATTGGCAGCAGTGGCGGCTGGGACTATATAACTGTCGACGGTGCAGATAAACGCATGTTTGTGTCACATGGCACGCAGGTTAATATTTTAAGCACCGCCGGCGATTCGATAGGTGTTATCCCCAATACGGCCGGTGTTCATGGTATCGCGCTTATCAAATCATTAGGTAAAGGCTATACCAGCAATGGCAGGGCCAATACGGTTTCTGTTTTTGATCTGCAGACCTATAAAGTTTTAAATGATATCCCCGTAGGGCAAAACCCCGATGCTATTTTTTATGATGATTTTTCAAAAAAGATAATCACCTGTAATGGCCGTAGTAAGGACGCTACCATAATAGACCCCGCTACCAATAAAGTAGTAGCAACGGTGGCTTTGGGCGATAAACCCGAAACAGCGGTGTCAGACGGCAAGGGTAAGATATTTGTAAACGGCGAAACCACCGGCGCTATCATTGTATTTGATGCCACTACCTATAAAGAAATTGCCCGTTATAAAATTGATGGGGGCGAAGAACCAACCGGCTTAGCTATCGACCGCGTCACCAACCGTTTATTTATAGCCTGCGCCGGATCAAAAACCATGGTAATAATGAATGCTGCCAACGGTAAAACCGTAGCGAAGTTCCCCATAGGGGATTCGGATGGATTGGTATTCGACCCGCAATCAAAAATGATTTACGCGGCCAATACCGGCGGAACGATAAGCGCGGTAAAGGAAATAGCAGCAGATAAATATGAGTTTGTTGAAACCATTGCTTCCGAGCCCAGCGCCCGTACCATTGGGATAGACTATACCACGCATCACCTGTTTTTACCGGCAGCTAAAACAGAACCCAACCCAAATGGCGGAAGGCCAAAACAAATACCCGGTTCCTTCCACGTAATTGAAGTAGGTAAATAACCCCTTTTATATATATTCCTGTTTAGGCCGCTTACTGATTACAGTAGCGGCTTTTTGCTTAAAATCCAACCGTAAAAGTATGCCTGGTCTGGGTATAGCTATACGTTAAGTTCAGCCCGTAATTCTCGCAGATCTGCCGCGCCAAAGTTAAACCTAACCCGCTGCCTTCAGACTCGGGCGCTTTGTGGAAACGCTGGAATATCTGCTGCGTATCCAACGCCACCGGCTTACCGGTATTGCTTATCACAAGTTCCCGGCCGGCCAGGGTAATAAAAATATCCCCGCCGCGCAGGTTATGCCGCACGGCGTTAGTAAGCAAGTTGTTTAACAGTATATCTAATACAACTTTGCTTGTGCTGGTTTGTACATCTTCCAATTGGCTATGCAGCGTTAACTGTTTACCGGCAAATATTTCCTGGAACTCACTTAGCGCATCCTCAACGGCTACTTTAACAATTACTTGCTCCTGATCGTTTATCAGTTTGTTCTCTATTTTAGTAAGCAACAGCATCGCCTTGTTTAAGCGGGTAAGCTTGCCTACGGTGTTATACACATCGTTTATAAGAGCGCCTTGTTTTTCGGTTAGGTTGCTGGTTTGTATCAGGGTATCCAGTTTTGAGTTCATCACCGCTATGGGTGTCATCAGCTCATGCGATGCATTTTCTATGAAGCTTTTAAGCTCCTGGTAGTCCTGCCGTACACGGGTTGACATGGCCGAGATCTCCTGGTTCATGTCTTTAAACTCTTCAATATTGGTTTGCAGGCCGTTGATGGTGTCGTGGTCGGTAAGGTTAAATAGCTTGATCTGCGCCAGCATATCATAAAATGGCAGCCAAAGGTTGCGGATCACCAGCCGGTTAATCACAATAAGCACCACTATCAATATTAAAATGATACCCAGCGTTATCAAAAATATTAACTGTATCAGGTCCTCGGTCTCTACTTTTGATTCGATAATGTTAATGCGGTAATTTATCCCATTAACCATAACCGAACTAATGAGCCCGCGGCCCGACTCGTGGTCATGATCCTTCTCGTTCCAATAATTTATATTAATAAATTGCCGTTGTATAGGTTTTTTTCCGGCAGGTTTAAAGGTGATCTTCAGATCCTCCGACTTAAATATCTGCGGTAGCTGCCGGTTGGCTTTTACGTAATCAAAGATCTCGTTTTCTTCAACCAGCAGGTCCTTATCAACCTGGTCTGTTAAAATATAGCTGATAGTGAAATAGTATACAACACCGGTGATAATAATAACCAGTATGGTGGTTATTAAACTAATGCGGTTGTATTTGTCAAGAAGCTTCAATTAGTCAGAAAATTTATAACCCATACCATAGGCCGAATAAATATAGTCTTTACAGCCGGCATCGATCATTTTTTTACGCAGGTTTTTAATGTGCGAGTATATAAAATCAAAGTTATCGGCCATGTCAATACCATCGCCCCATAAATGTTCGGCCAAAGCATTTTTAGATATTACCTTGCCTTTGTTAGCTATAAAATACAATAGCAAACCGTACTCGCGCCTGGTTAATTTCACCGGCTCGTTATGGATCAAAACCGATCTTGCCAGCACATCCATTTGTATTTCACGAAAAACAACCAGCTGGTTACCGTCAAATGATTTGCGGCGCACTATGGCCAACACCCTGGCGCGCAGTTCTGATAGGTGGAAGGGTTTGGTTAAATAGTCGTCGGCACCAAGGTCAAAACCGCGCAGGCGGTCGTCAAGCGAGTTTTTGGCCGATACAATGAGTACGCCATCCACGAAACGGTTTTGTTTAAGCTCCTGTAATATATCAAGCCCGTTACCGCCGGGTAGGGTAATATCTAAAATAATACAATCGTAACGGTACACGTTTATCTTTTGCAGGGCCGATGGGTAATCGTTTACCGTTTCGCAAACATCCCCGGCTTCGGCAAAATATTCGCGGATGCTTTCCCTCAGTCCCGCTTCATCTTCAACTACCAGTATCTTCACAGTATTTTTTTATTTAAAATTAGCTTAAAAATCTGTAGGAAACCTGTAAATATGTTTCCTATAGATTTCCTACAAAATGTATCCAATATATCTACAACTTCATTAAGTAAGCTTGTTTAAAATCCAATTATATGAAAAAAATATTTTTTAATACAGCTATCTGCTGTTTGCTGCTAACCGGTATGGTAGTGGCACAAAAAGTTAAAAACAGCCACGTGCCCGCTGCGGCGGTTAAGGCGCTAATGCAAAAATACCCGGCGGCAGCAAAAATTAACTGGGAAAAAGAGCACGGTAATTACGAAGCTAACTGGGGCGGTAAATCGGGCGAGGATATGTCCGTAATGTTTACCCCGGCGGGTGCTTTTGTTGAACAGGTAGAGGCCATTGCGGTAAGTGCATTGCCTGCAGGTATAGCCACGTATGTTAAGGCAAACTACAAAGGTGCCAAAATAACCGAAGCCGGTAAAGTAACAAACGCAAAAGGCACGGTAATGTACGAAGCTGAAGTAAAAGGTAAGGACCTTATTTTTAACGAAAAAGGCGGTTTTTTAAAAGTAGATTGATACCCCTGCGCAACGCCGGGCGATGGCCTGGCGTTGTTTGCTTTTCTACATTCTTATCTGTCCGGATTTATTATTTGATCGGTTGCACAAAACGCAGGCTATTGCCGTCGTTATCGGTGACATAAAACTCACGCCTGCCCCAGGTTTGATCGGTTGGCCCCTGGTGCACCGGCGAATTAGGTTTATTACTATTATCCAGCCCACGGCTTTTGTAAAAAGCAAAGAGGCTGTCCACATCATCTACCCATACATTTACTATCGAGCCAAATAAACGCTCGCTTTCATGGGTAGTGATCTGTAGCTCCATTTGCTCATGGCCCAGGTCAACTACAGGCGAATCTTCCGTATCTTCCGGCCAGGTCATAACAAAGTCCAACACTTCTGTATAATGGCGGATGGCAGTCCGCATATCACGGACCTTAAAAAGTGGGATGAATTGCATAAATAAAAATACGTTTTATTTATTATTTAGCGCAAGATTCGCGTAATACTTTAGTCTGATCTTTCGTGTTAGTCCGGGATAGTATAAACACTTTAGCCTATAAAACGAGAGCCATCGGCTCTATATTATTTTGTAGCAACGGGTTTCAACCCGTTGGCAATCGGCACCGCAAACCATGGAGTGCCGTAGGTACGACACATATATGGGCCGAGCCTACGGCACTTTGCATTTTTATTTTTTAGCCAACAACGGGTTGAAACCCGTTGCTACAAAATTAAACGAGGCTACGCCTCTGATTATTTTATCGTTAGTCCGGATTTGCAATCCGGGACTTAACCGTTGCGATTTACAATAATGAAGATATCATTAATTCCAACGTGCGCTGATTCGAATTGTCAATCCTAAAGTCACTAAAAATAATTTTCCCTGTTTTGTCTATCAAAAAATTCGTCGGCTCGCCATCTACGCCATAATATTTAGCGGCAAATTCACGCGAGCCACGCAACGGAATAAACGAATATTTAGTGTTTTTTAACATCGGGATCACATACGGGTCTTGCTCAGGTAATACATTAATTCCTACATAAACCACATTTTTACCTTTGAATTTATTGATCACAGCTTGAAAATGTGGGAATTCTGCTCTACAAGGCCCGCAAGCAGGGAACCAGAAAGTAAGCAATACTACTTTACCTTTCAGGCTTTTTAAACTTAACTTTCCTTTATCAGTATAAAGGCCCAGCTCAAATTGATAAGCAATAACCACTGCGCTATCCCTTAAAGCATTTACGTCTTTTAAAATTTGCTTACTATCCTTTCCAATTTTATTTCCATAGAATTCAAGCGCGGTATAAAGATCATCCGACGGTAATTTGGAAAACTTTTGAGCCAGGCTATCGTAGGCTATTTTGACATTATTGACGTTACCAATCTTAACAAGTAGCGAAGCTTTCTTAAAGGCTATATATTCGTTAACATAATTGAATTTTGGAAGCACTATAAGGTTTAATTTACTCATTGCCTCCTTGTAATTTTGATCACGCTCCAACACATTGGCCCCTATTAATAATTCGGCCACTTGTTTTCTGATCTTCCAACCTCCTTCTCCGCCCATCTCGTTAATTAAGCGTAAAGCTTTTCCAGGATCTGTTTGCAGATAGGCATCTGCTAATGGTACCATTCCACTTGATGACCATTCATAATGCTGAGGGGGATAATCCGTACGTAGTTTCTCGAAATAATTAATCTTGTCGGTAATATTGGTGGTCTGCTCAGCGAACCAATATAACACTTGAGCTCCGCGTTCACTTGTTGGGAAACGTTTTATAAAATTAAAAACTTTAGTTTTGTAATCGGGATCGCTATCCTTAAAAGACATCAAATAAGACGCCGCATAGTCTGCATTTGAAGTGTCTATAAGATATGCTTTTTTCAAATATTCAGTCCTTAAATCGTATTGCCCTCTTGTAAACGCGTCTCCCGAAAGCATACCCCATATTTTTGCGTTATGAGGTTGCATTGTTGCCGCTTTTTCTAAAAACTCTTTACCCTGCGACATTTCGGCGTTGTAATATACAGTGCCTGCGGACAACGGAATATTTACATTGTCTGGATACTTTTTCATCCATTCTCTATATTGCTCTACCACAAGCGGACTACTTATACCCATAGCGAATATAAAAGCTCTGTGTTTACTTAAGCTATTCATGTCAGCATCCAGCACCTCCCTGGCTTGTTTTATTTCTTCGGCAGACGCAGGGCCTTTTCTAACAGGTATTTGCGCCAAAATCTGCGTAGGCAAACACATTAATAATAACAAAATTGTATATGCGGCATATTTTAGGAGGTTTTTCATGATTGGTTTAGTTTCGATAAAAATACGAATATGTTATTTAAAATAAAACGGGCTCCTTAGTCCGGATTTACAATCCCGGACGAGATCGGTTACGGATTTATTATCCGTTGGCTGGAGATTACAAATCCCCACAAATTTAGTCCGGGATTATAAATCCAGGCTAACAGAAGATATAGGTTGAAAAATTATTTTATTAAGTCGAACCTATATTCAAGGTAGCCGGGAGTTACACCGTTAAATAAAGTAGCTTTTTGATGGATGAAGACGAATGATTTGTCGGTTAGCGAGGCGATTTTACACTCTACCAGACTCGACGGCAAATTCACATTAATCAGCGTAAAACTGGTATCGGCATGCAAAACGTAGCTGCCTGCCTCACTAATACCGGAGTTGGGATCAGGGGATAAGTTTTCAGCCCAGGTATTGTTAGTATTAAACTGAAAATAATAATAGGACGGTTCCGGATAAACAGTGCCGCTGTTAATGGCCTTCCCGGTCGAATCGCGCGGGATGACTGTTACCGAACTTATCGTCCATTTACCGATAATTTTATTACCCGGTATGGGTAATGTCATTGTTTCATTTTTTTTGCAGGCTGCCAGTGCAGCGGCAAATAAAGTTAAAATAAGCAGTTGTTTCATGTAGCAAATGTTTTCCTTTAGGCTTACGGTGATTTTAGGAGAAACGTTGCCCCAGGTGTTCTTTTTTTTAGCCAGTAGTCAATGATATAACCGCACTACTCATCCTTCTTCCCCCAGCTTCTTCACCAACCTAAATACCGAAGTATAAGGCCGTCCTGTTTCGGCGACGATCTGGCGCAGGCTGCGTCCCTGTTGGTGCAGTTGGATAATGCGGTCCTCGGTGCTTTTGCGTTGCTGCTCGGTATGGTGCAGCAGGTGGTCGGCTTCGATGGCGGGGCCTATAAATTCGAAATGCAAATTGTTATAGGGTTTCATCACCTGGCATAGGTACACATTATTGGCGCCGTAAACCTGCGTGCCGCTGCGTTGCTTTATCTGTTTTAGGTAACGCATATCGGCCTGCAGCTGGCTCTCGCCAATGGCAAAGGCGCTGTCGGCAAAGTTGATAAGCATTTTACTGCCCTGCAGATCATTACGCGTAACGGGTTTGGCGGGGTTGCGCTTGGGTGTATGCGCCAGCACCAGTACCGAAAGGCCGTATCTGTTTTTAAGCGTTTGCAGGTTTTGCATCAGGCTGATGGCGGTAGCGGCGGCCTGTGTGCCGGTGCGTAGGCAGGTAATGTTATCAATAATAATGATGCGCGCCTGGCTGGTGATGAGCATGTTTTCGAGCGCGTTATTGATATAGGCATGGTAGCTGTCAAACTTATGCGCGCCGGCGGCATCGGGGTTAAAAACCACGCGGTGCAGGTTTGGGTTAAACTCGTACTGCCCATGCACATCGCTGGTGTAACGTTTGGAAAATTGCCGGTCGTTAAGCTCGAAATCAAAATACAAAACGGTAGCCGGCTGCTTTTTCATAGTGAAACGGGGGACAGGTTCGCCCCGGCTAAGGGCATCGGCAATTTGCACAGCAAGGATGGATTTGCCCACATTGGTATCGGCAAACAGGATACATAGCTCGCCCTCGTACCAGAAATCGCCGAAGAGCATGCCGTCATCCGGTTGATTTTGGGTAGTTTGCAGGAACTCGGCCGCGGGTTTAATGATGAACGCATCCTTGCTGTCGGCGGGGCTGCGCAGCAGGTTGTTTAAGGTTTTGGTTTGTTTGGCGGTGATGGTGCCACGCGTGGCGGACCGGATGAGCTCGATAACTAACGGCCGCTCCTGGTAATGATCGGGTCTGTTGTAAGTGTTCATAAAATTATGGGATTAACGCAAGGTACGGCTATCCAAAGAAAATTATGGTGACACTGTTTTGTCAGTAGGGTGATCCACCCTTAAAAAAAGGTGATCCACTTTAGGTGATCCGCTCCATATTTTAAAAAAGCGATAAAGTCATATAATTATCTTATTATCAATAATTTAAATTGATTTACCTGAAGTTTTTGTAGTGATCCAAAGTGATCCGCTCATTTTGTTAATTTATTTATTTTCAAATAGTTATCCGGAAAAGGTGATCCAGGTGATCCACATTTTTAAGTGAATCACCTACATCGAATGGTGTTTTTTCAGATAAATAAAAAAAACCGCTTCTACATATCGTAAAAGCGGTTAGTGACCTGGGAGAGGATCGAACTCTCGACCCACTGATTAAGAGTCAATGGGTTTGTATTATAGATGTTTTGTTATTTTTATATTTACTTATATATCAGATATTTATGTGTTATTCAAATATACTTATTTATCAATAATTCGTTATTTTTTGTCCATTTGTGTGAGAAATGTGTGAGAGATAAATTTGCATTTTATGCAAAATTTACTTAAATTCGGATATTCAAAAAAAAATGTGTGAGAGAATATTAATAAATTCTTAAAATCTATCAAAATGGCAGTCAAAGTAAATTTATACCTGGATGAACGTAAGATAGAAGCAGGTGAAAAAGCGCCCGTAAAATTAAGGCTATATATATCAAGAACTGATGTTAAACATTACCATACAGGTATGTACCTGACAGGTGAACAATTTGAGCAATCTTACTTAGCCACTAAACCAAAAAAAGCTTTTAAAGAGCTTAAAATAACATTGGATGCTATAGCTGTTAAAGCCAATAACATCATTACCAAAATGGATGCTGTTTTTATCCTTGCTAAATTTGAAAGGGAAATGTTTGGCGCTCATTCCAGTTCGACCGATATTACAACTCATTACCGAGCCTACGTTGCCGAACTTACACAGAACGGACGTATAGGCACCGCTTACAATTATCAATTGAGTTTAAAATCTTTGCTGCTATTTGCGAGCAAAGCTACGAAACTCGCAGTCTCGTTACCTTTTGACCATATTACTTTAGATTTTCTTAATCGATATGAAAAATGGATGGCAACAGAAGGAAAATCTAAGACAACAGTGGGTATCTACCTCCGCCCTCTTAGAGCTATCTTTAACAAGGCCATCGAAGAAGGCGATATTGTGGCAGAAATTTACCCTTTCAAAAAATACAAGATACCAACAGGGCAAAACATTAAAAAAGCTTTAGACAGGCAAGATTTAAAAAAATTATTTACCGCAAAATTGGAGCCAGATAGCCCGAAAGAAAAAGCCAGGGATTTTTGGTTTTTCAGTTACCAGTGCAATGGGATGAATTTTCGGGATATTACAGAGCTAAAATATAAAAACATTAATAACAAATCCTTTTCTTTTTTACGCCATAAGACTTTATTTACAACAAAAGATAAACCGAAACCGATTATTGTTCCTTTAACAGAATCGATCAAGGCTGTTATTGAGCGTTATGGCACCAAACCAGCTTTACCTGACAATTATGTATTTCCTATTTTTAATAATTCAATGGATGAAACTGAAAAGCTAAGGGTAAACCAAAATTTCATACGATTTGTTAATCAGCACATCCAGAAATTAGCGAAAGACTTGGAGTTAGATGGGAAAATATCTACCTATTACGCACGACATTCTTTCACTACTGCCGCTATCCGAAATGGCGCTAAAATGGAAATGATACAAGAAAGTTTAGGTCACCATAGTTTGAATACCACGCAAAATTATTGGGCAGGTTTCGAAGATAATGTTAAGCAAGAAATAGCTGATAAGCTGATGGATTTTGGATAAAGATGAATATTTGTATATAAAAGTAGTAAGGGCAGATGATCATGTGCTTCGAGCATAACGTTATGTATTCAATCAAACTTGCCACCTATCTTAATGATATCGGAATACATTCGCTATGCTTCCTGCACTTCAGATCAAACAATCTATCGGAATAAGACGAGGAAAGAATGACCAGATTGATGCTCAAAGAATTGCTGAATATGCATGGCTACATCGCGAAAGCATACAGGCAACTGTATTATCAGCCAAAAGTATTCTCAAACTTCAATCGCTGCTTACATTCCGAAATCGTCTGGTATATGATAGTGGTGGGTATGAAGCCACATGGAAAGAACAGAAAAGCAATTGAAGGAAAAGAGCACAAGGAGATATTTCAATTTCATAAAAGCCTTATACAGAACCTAATCGTTCAAATTAAAAAAATCGAAAAACAGATAAAGGCGGTTATAGAAAGTGATGAAGCAGTCAAAATCAACTATCAATTACTGACCAGCATTAAATGTGTAGGACCAGTGCTGGCCGCAAATTTACCTGTTTTTCTACCTGGCGAAAGTTTGCCTGCTATGTCGGAACCGCTCCTTTTGAACACCAGTCTGGCACCAGCATAAAAGAAAGAACACGAGTCAGTAGTTTATCTAACAAGCAGCTAAAAAAATTAATCCACACGGTGGCCATATGCGCTTGGGCATATAATCCATAGTTGAAAAGCTATTATAAAAGAAGGGTAAACGAATGGAAAAATAAGATGAGTACGCTAAATTTTATACACAATAAGGGTATTTCAAGATGTTTGCCGGTGTCATTCGCAGCTCGGGTTATGTGGATCTAATGAAATATGCAGCTTAGAACTTATCATCCTAACTCTTAAGCAACTCCCTTTATTTTGGAGGGGTTCTGTCAAGGGCAGCGGAGGGCGGCCTGTGCGGCTGCGCTGTTTATGTACCCTTGAAAGGTTCCCGCCAAAATGAGAATTTTGTTGTAGAGTTAAGATGAAAAAAAAATATTGGGGGAAATCTTAGAATACGAGACTCACAGTAAACATTCCGGAGACATTGATCACGACGGTCCGGAATAGCGAACAGGTAGTTATGAACACTTTGACCATATCAATTCATTGATTTATAACTGCCATTTTCTAAAGTGATAACACAAATGGGTGCTCTACATCCCATTGAATCGCATGGTCAAGCCTTCCAAATATTCATACCCACTACTAACATATTTTATATGTTTAAGAGCGTACCAAATTAAAAAAACAACACAATTATTTGTTAACAAAAATTGTAGTTAACTTTTAATGATCTGGTGAAATAAGAAGATTGGATAAAAACTATTATAAGAGTAATAGTAAAATTCAACTTTTATACACCTATACTATTATGTTTGGAAAACTGTTTTTTAGTTTTAAATTGCGGTTATAAACCGCCTTATGACACTCAAGATCGCATTACTTGCTTTTTTATGCTTTTGCGCCTATTCTTTATCTGCGCAAAGTAATTATATTATAAATGGATCAGTCACAGACATTTCAAGTAAAGTTAAAATAGAAGGTGCCACAATTGCGGTTCTAACCGTAAAGGACTCTATACTTCAAAAATTCACCTATACCAACAAAGGCGCCTTCACTATCAATAATATTAAGCCGGGAAAATTCATATTGCTGGTTACTTGCCCGGACTATGCCGATTATGTAGCTGAATTTACGTTGGACGCAACTCACCCCACGCATAATTTTGGCGATATATGGTTAACGTTGAAATCTAAACTACTTAATGAGGTTATAATAAAAGGCAAAGTTGTTGGCATGAAACTAAAAGGCGACACCACCGAGTTTAACCCAAAAGCGTATGCCACGCAAAAAAATGCGAAGGTTGAGGACCTTTTGAAACTGTTGCCCGGCATGCGGATCAATCAAAGCGGCGCTATTATTTTCCAGGGCGAGGTGGTAAACAAAGTTTTAGTTGACGGCGAAGAGTTTTTTGGCGACGATCCGGCACTTGTCACCAAAAACATACGGGCTGATATGGTTAAAAATCTACAAGTGTATAACCAAAAAAGTGACCAGGCTAAACTTACAGGAATTGATGACGGCGTAAAAATTAAGACCATCAACGTACAACTGTTAGAGGATAAAAAGCGCGGTGCTTTTGGCAAGGCAGATGGCGGCAAAGGCACCGATAGATATTATGCCGGCCAGGTTATGGCCAACAAATTTTCTCCCAAAGAGAAGTTTGCTGTTTACGGTAACATAGGCAATACCGGCAATGTCGGCCTGGGCGGTGGGGATAATGGTAAATATGGCGGTGGTTTTACTTATTATGGCTATAACGGTATAGGCATACCATTGGCGCGCGATGGCGGGGTGCACTATGACAGTAAATGGAATAAAGACAAATTATCTATAAATGCGACTTACAAATTAGGAGCCTTAACTATTGATCAAGCGGGCAATACCCTAACACAAAATAACTTACCCAACAACTTTAATAAAAGCAACCGGGATAACACTTCGCATAGCTATGGTTTCAGACAATCTGCCGATGTTTATTTCACAGCGCAGCTGGATTCTACTTCAACGCTTAGCGCGCAAATTAGCTCAAGTAGCCGCAGCGGCACATCGGCTAACACCAATATTACTGCCACTGTGCGCGGTAACGGTGTTATACTAAATGATAATACTAATAACTCAACAGGTAGTGACAATTATAAATACACCTCGGCCTACCTGCGTTATGGTAAAAAGTTAAAAAAACCGGGACGTAATCTATCATTATATACCAACACCTATTTCACTAACTCAACCGGCGACAATTACCTTAAATCTACCTCAAATTATTATAACAAACTGGGCGTAACAGACAGCACACGCACAATTGATCAATACAAACCCAATGATTATAGCAGCCATTATTTAGAGTTTGGTGCAAATTATACCGAGCCGCTTACAAAGTCGGTTTCACTTTTAGCAGGCTATAGCATTAATCAAAGTGTAAACGATAATAAACGGCAATCGTTCAACAAATCAGCGTCAGGCAAGTATAACGCACTTGACCCATTGTACAGTAATAATTATAGCATTCTAAACTCGGCCAACACCTACAACTTATCACTTTCTTATCACCTTGGAAAACTGTCTGCAAATGCGGGTACCAGCGTGGCTAATTCGGTTTTAAAACAAACCGACAATTTGCTTGACACAGTTTTATCGCGAAAGTTTGTTAACTGGAACACCAGCGCCTATTTATTTTACCAGGCAAGTAAAGCGACAACATTTAGCTTAAACTATTCCGGTAATACCAACCAGCCTTCTATCTACCAGATCCAGCCTTTAAGGCAAAATTCAGATCCGTTAAACATTACCATTGGCAACCCTGGCCTTAACCCCGAATATATTAACAGCCTATTTTTTAGGTGCAGAGTTTACCAGGCTACAGCAGACCGCGGCATTAATTTCAATGTTTCATACGGTAATACTATAAACGCAATTGTAAGTAACAGGATGACAGATTCGGCAGGCGTTAATACTTACCAGTCGTCCAATTTGGCGGACAGGCAGCCTTTGCACTGGAGTGTTTACCTGGAGTTTTATGGGCATGCTACCAAAGCTGATTTTATTTTATATCCTAATATCAATATGTCAGGCAATACTTATTATAACTATATCAACCGTCAGCTTAATAAAACCGTGTCAACCAGTTACAAACCCGCAATAAACCTCCAAAAGAACAAAACTGATTATTCGTATGGCGTGGGGGTATCGGCTACGTTTACAAAAAACTCCACCTCATTACAACAGTTAAATAACAATACCCGGACATATAGTGGTGATTTTAACGGTTACACCAAACTGCCGTTTAACTTTTACGTTGGAGTAAACGGCAATTACGATTTCACCGGCAAGAACCGGGTATTTACGCAGGATTTCAACAAGTTTATATTGAAGGCTTACTTCGGTAAAAAATTCCTGAAAGAAGAAAATTTAAAGATAGCCGTTACCGGTAACGACCTGCTTAATCAAAACACAGGCTATAGCCGAAATGGCAGTACAGATAGCTTCACTGAACGTCACGACCTGGTGATAAGGCGTTATTTTATGTTCTCGCTAACCTGGGATTTTAGCAATTTTTGGACTCTTAAAAAACAATAATCATGAAATGTATCTTAAATTTTCTGATCTGTATATTCTTAGTGCAAGGCAGCAACGTATTGGCGCAAAACAAGCATTTTATAACCAGCGGTACTATTGAGTTTGAAAGGACAAACAACATGTTTGCCCTCCTTAAAAAGAAGGTTACCACAGACCATATGGATAACAAACCCTATTATGAAAGATATCTGCAAACCGAACCACAATTTATCAAGCTGAACAGCACCCTGGTGTTTGGCAACAACACCTCGCTTTTTACACCCATACCATATGTAAAGGGCATTGCCTGGTTTTACGATTCGCCAATGATAAGCCAGCACGATGTAATATTCTCTGATTTTGAACATAATACCAGCACTATTCAAAAAGAGTTTTATGAGCGTACTTACCTGGTGAAAGACACGCTGCGCAAAATAAAATGGAAACTAACTGATGAGACGCGGGTAATTGCCGGTTATAATTGTCGCCGCGCAAATGGCCTGTTGCTTGATACGGTATATACAGTCGCCTTTTATACTGATGAGATCCATGTACCGGGCGGGCCAGGATCATTTAACGGTTTGCCGGGGATGATACTGGGTGTTGCCCTGCCACATGAAAATGTAAGCTGGTTTGCTACTAAAGTAACCGAAGGCCCGGCTGATACAAAGAAGCTTATAGCGCCAAAACAAGGGAAAGTCGTGAACAACAAACAACTATTTGATGAGCTATGGAAGTCTTACGGCAACAAGGGAGAGATCGGCCTTTATTTTATAAAGGGGTATACATTATAAAAAATCACTTCATCCAACCATGCTCCCAGTAATGTATAACCGCCACTTCCTTATCCCTAAACGGTTTATCTCGAATTTCCCAATAGTCATATAACATGATATCTTTGGGTGGGACAGTATCTTGTTGAGAATTTTTTTTTGTAAAATAATAGACTTCGCGCATCCGATAAGGTCCGGTATAATCGATTGTTTTCATCGAATTCCGAAAGCCATTTTCATGGATATAGCAAATGTTATCTAAGAGATTAAATAAATATTGTTCGCCTTTTACCGCAGCAAATGCGTCAGGGGCCAGGGTTTGGTTTTGCGGGTCTTGCAATAAAAAACCTGTCGGGTGCTTTACATCCAGTTCTAAAAACTTATTAAGGCTTAAAAGTTCGGTATCCCAATCAAAATAATAGCCACCAAAATGATACACTATCAAGTAACGGGCAATATCGGCAGCTTCGCCGTAATTCCTCGCCGTCGAAAATGCGGGAAAAATTGAGGGATATTCTTTGCCTATAAACTCTGCTAACAACTGGTCATTCCAAATTTTAATTTCGTAACCGTGCTCTTCAACAACATGCCAGGAATTAATACATTGAACAACAAGGTTTGATGGTTTTGGCCCTACAATGCGATGAATAATTTTAGGTACCATATAATTAGTTGTTAAAATACGCCTTTATCCGGTCCCAGGAAAAGTGTTCGGTATAACTGCATACATCATCTTTTCCGAAAGAAACCATTAAACCATCGTCATGTTGCATTATTCCGATAGGAAAAATCACCTTACAATGCTTCCCGTTACTTAGTTGCCATAATAAGTTGTATTCATCGTCTGGCTCCTCATCAATATAGGGTAGCGGCGTGTGGTGATATTCTAACTCTTTACTAAATGGGTTAAACCTAGCCACAGTATAATAGTAAAATATTTTAAATCCAGTTTCATTTTCTCTAAAAGAATGTATAAATCCGTAAAACCAACCATCATTAGCGTTTGGTTCAACCACTAAAGGGGTGCCCCCCTTTAATTCACCAAAGTCCCAGCCAGTTGTTATGTTTTGTGATTGGTAAATTTCCTGCAAATCTTTTTTACCACTAGTATTTTCAATTTTGATTACCCTCAAGAAAGGATCAAATTCAGTAACCATAAAAAGTTCACCATTATAAATATAGGGCGACCAGTTTTTTTCATGAAACCTTTTAGATAAACTGTTTAGTGAAACCTGATTTACAATTATCCCTTTTTCGGCATCTATCTCGCCGTAACCCACTTCATATTTTAATTTCCAACCTACATTTTCCTCGAACGGTAAGAAATTATAAAACGCTAAAAGCCTATCACCAAATGAAAGTAGCCTTATATCTTCAAACGCCGTATTCTTGTTTTCTGCAAATAGTCTTTTGTCTGATATCGGTTCTAATTCCGCATCCAATTCTGTTAAAAAGTATTCAGCATCATAGTGACGTAAATGTTTGGTTCTGTATACACACCATATGTTTTTATCGTGCTTTGCAATAGACGCGTTAATTTGCAGCATAATGTTGATACGTTAATGTTACCAAATAGCCAGATTCAAAGTGATATGGAATTAAAGAAGGTTTTATCATATTATGAATGGAAAGTATTAGTTTAGTGAAATAAAGCTAATAATTATTTTAAAAACCCAATGATTTATTTACATTAGTATTACCTAATTCGCCTAAATCTTCCATTTATGAAAAATATAAAAATTCCGGCTAAGCACTTAGTTATTCTTATTTTACTTTCTAGTTTCATTGGCAACGTTTATGCACAACGGCCCAAATCTGAAGTGTTCGCAGATGATTTAGCTAATAAATTGAATTTATATGGCGAAAAAATGCAAGCCCCCGTGTTGTTCATCCATTTTGATAAAAATGTTTACACCAACAATGAAAATGTTTGGTTTACGGCTTATTTTCTAAATCTTATTAATCAAACGGCCTATAAAACACTATGTGTGGCCTTGGTAAGAGACAATGATCATTTGTTAGTTATCAACGAAAAATTCATCGTTAGTCAAGGCCTGTCATTTGGCAATACCGTTATACCTGATACAACAGCAGCGGGACATTACAGATTTATTGCCTACAGTAATTGTTTGCTTAACGGCAAGCCGGATGTATTGTTTGCTCAAAAGATTATTATAAAAAGAGATGCGCAACCCAGTTTTTCCGCTTCACTTAATCCACTTGATACTTCATTAACTAACGTGCGGCAAAAAGTAATGCTACTCGTGACAAGTAACGATCATAAAAAACCTATATCAACTTTATCTTTAGACTATTATTTGGGCGATGCTAGTCGTCCAGTAATGAAGGGCGAAGCAAAAATTACGCCGACGGGACAGTATATTTTTGATATACCGTCAAGCCAGTTGCGGCAAGGCGAAAATAGGCTTCACGTAAGGGTGGGCAAAATCGACGAAACTAAAGATCTTAATATAGATCTACCAGCCCGGCCTCAACCCGCAATATTAAAATTCTTTCCCGAAGGCGGAAATTTTGTCACCGGTTTAAAAAACGTAGTGGCTTGGGAAGTTAAAAACCACACCGGCCAGGGTTTAGCTGCTGAGGCGATATTATATGAAGATAAAAACATTATAAATACGATCCATACCAACAGTTATGGATTTGGCAGGTTTATATTAACACCAAAAGATAATACAGTTTATAGTATAAAACTCGTCAGTGTAAATAAAAAGGACACCTTGTATAATTTGCCTGCATCTATAAACCATATTCCTGTATTGTCCATCCAGACAGCAGTTGCAAATAGTGTTCTAACTGTTAAACTTAAGACCGATAAACCGCAACTGGTTTATTTAAACCTGCATAATTATACTCAGCTTTTTTCTAGCTCCCCAGTTAAGCTTGGGGTTGATGAAAAAAAATTTAGTATTCTTTTGAACGATATACCTAAAGGGCTTACGCAAATAACCTTGACGGACAGTTTAGGGCGCCCACTCTCTGAACGTCTATTTTTTGCACATTATGATGAAAAGCCCGGCTTGCAGATCAACACAGATAAAATCAGCTATAAATCAAGAGAAAAAGTGACTGTAAGCCTGAAATTGGATGGAGTTGGCCCATTGGACAATGGATTGGTATCAATAGCATGTGTACAGCAAAATAGATTGCAGATAAATAATAAAAACGATATTGAAACTTATTTTTATTTAAAGAATCAATTAGGTGATTTGCCAGTAAAAGAAAATTATTGGGGAAGCGATGAAGCGGACAAGAGCTTTTTAGAAGATATACTCCTGATAAAAGGATGGCGAAGATATTCCTGGTTGGACATGCTAAAAGTTAAACCCACAGAAATCACAGAGACGCAAGGGAAAATATTTTTTAAAGGGCAGGTAACCAAATATGGAGCTAAAATATCAGTGCCCGTTGATGTAATAAATTACAATTTTCCACTACATGTTATTAAAACCGATTCCACTGGGAATTTTACGGTAGCTGACAACGATTTAATCGTCCAGCGTAATAAAAAGGTAGTTGTTTTTATAAATAATGATAAAAAGGAGCTATATCAAGTAAAAATAAATGATCCTTACCCGTTAACGACAAAGAATATTTTAAAAGAAATGGAATTTGCTGATCGGAACCTGCCTCAGCAACAAAGTACAAACTTCAATGAAATTTCTGGATTCGACAGGGCTATTAAATTAAAAGAAGTAAAGATAAAAGCAGATAATAATTCTTTTCATCGTTTTGGTGCACCGAGTGCAAACGTCTCTGAAGACTATGTATGCAGGTATAATATTTTAAATTGTCCGACCCATAGAAACGAGCCCGATAATAGACCTCCTGTAATTGGCGAAAGTTATTATATAAATGGTATATATACAGTATATAGGGGACAAAACGCTGAATCTGAACATAGGGATTTGGCATTTAGTGGTATATATGCGGAGCAGGAATTCTATCCCTCAGATCTTTCCCAGCCTAATTCACCACCTGAATATATGTCAACTATCTATTGGAAATATCTGGCAAAAGTAACTTCATCAAATACTGTTGAGTTTTCATTTTATACGAATGAAATATCCGGTTCGTTTAAAATCGTGGTACAGGGTCGTACTAAAAGTGACATGATCTACGGCGAACGATCATTCGAGGTAACAAAAGAATAGTCGGCACAGCAATCGATTTAATTGTGAAGCCCGTTTTCAACCATAACACATTATTTGGTCGAGAAAATTAGAATATCTGTCAAATTATTTATCTTGAAAATAAGTAAAGAAAAGAGGCTGCTCTTTTCGAGGCAGCCTGCTTTTTTTAAATATGATCATCACAATGAACGCAGCCGACGAAATTTCCGGTTGCATCACATTGTGCAGTCATACATTGTGGAATACCGTTGTTTGTGGTTGGTGGACAATCACCGGTGCATCCAGCATTGCCAGAGCCGGTTCCTGAACCCGAACCGCTGCTCGCGCATTCATTTAAAGAAGTACAAGTATAACCTGTACCGCAATCATAATCAGTACTACAACCACCGGTGATTCTTCTTAGTTGATCTCTATTAAGAATCTCTCTTGCACCTAAGCTAAGCGCTTTTAATCTTAATTTTTTCATTTTTTTAAAATGGTTAAAAGTTTAAAAATTTAGTTAACTATATAATCCTGAGTAGGCTAGCACAACCGGATTATGTCTTTTTATAATGGGTATATTATAATTCGTTTTTATACAGATAAAAAATATTTAAGATCATTAACACTATAGTTTGATGGCAGCTGATAGCCGTCAACAAAAAAAGTGGGTGTAAATTGAATATCTGTTTTAGCGCACCAATCTCGCATGGCTTCAACTTTTTCGTCCTGTTTTTTTAGTTCGCCATTCATCGGGTATTTTTTGGCAAAAACATCGTAGTCTTTTTTTTCAGCCAGGTACCAGTCGCCTAATGCCTGTTCTGTTAATCCGTCTTGTTGTTTTTGGTCAATCGCCAATAAGTGTTTAACCGGTTTTGATCTGTAGTCGTTTTCATCAGCCGTAGCGGTAAAAATAATTTGAACCTGCAACTCAGGGTTATTATGCAGCAAGTCGTCCATAGGTGTGTGCACACGGGCGCAGGGCCCGCAGTAAGGGTTGCAAACCTTTATTATTTTGACCTTAGCATCAGGGTTACCCATAATAATGCCCAAGCCCTCCGGGTTAACGGTTAAAGCTTTTTGTTTTTCTAACACCGCCCTGAATATTTCGGGGCTATGTTTTAACCTTTGCAGTTCCAAGGTTAATTGTCCGTTTTCTTTTGCCCGGCGTAAAGCCGGTAATAAAAGTGTTATTACAATAAAAGGGATAGCAAATGCCGCTACGATTTGTACCAGCATGTTAAAAATATTACCGTTTTGTAATAGGGAAACATTATACCAGCCGCCAATAAAGGTAATCGCGCATTGTAACACTAAAACTGTCTGAACTGACAAGCATAGCACGCACCATTGTTTAGCTACGCGCCATTGGTAATAAACCGAGTAAAAAACGTAGGGTATCGCTGTGAATGTTAACCAGGAAAGCAGCATTAAACTACCGGGGTTTGACAGGCCGGTGAGTAATAAGGTAATCAAGCCACCGGCAAAATAAACAAAACCAATTGCGCTCCAACTTATACCGAAAATTTTGGCAGCTTTCGAATCTAAAATGGCCCCGCAGTTTACTTTTTTGCCCGCCTTGCAAATATCCTGTAAGGCAGCGTTATTTTGATCGACTTCATACCAGAGCAATAGCGTTGTAATTGCCATACCCGCAAGGGTTAAAATGGCGTACAATGCGGGTGTCAGCGCGCCTATTCCCCTGTCAAAGAATGCCAGCAACGTTACTGCCAGCAACAACAAAGGCAGACAGGCCGCTACTAATGACTGCGACAACCTGATCCGCTTTTCTTCTTGTATGTTTTTTTCGTAATCTTTTTCTTTTATCGGCTCTTCAATTTCTGCCAGCAATACCGTTAACTGGTTTTGTTTTGAAAATGATTTAAGGCCTGTTTTACGCCAGGCCTGATCTTCGGGGTTGTAAAAGGTGATAATATCACCTGTAATATCTTTAACCACCGTAAATTGGTGACCGTGCTTTTTTCCGTTATATTGAGTAATAAACGGCGTAGGCAATTCAGCAAGTTTCTCATAATCAAACTTTGCGGTTAAATTTTCAATTCCGTGGTTATTCAGCACATCACTGATGCTTAAAAAGGCCGGATAATCGGGATGTGTCTTAATGTCTTTTTCAAGGCTCGACCTCGAAATCTTTGCGCCCATGAGTTGTGCTAAAAGAAATGCCGCTTCAGGCGCATTGTCCTTTGGCTCTAGTAGTCTGGTTATCAATTGTCTCATTTCATATAAGTTTATGCGTGATTTTCAGTTGTGGTTAAAGGAGAGGGTTCTTTAATATGATATTTTATATAAGCCTGCTGAATACGTTTGAGCTTTATATCACTTTGAATAAACATATTATTGACCAGTCCCTTACGTTCATTATGTATTGCCGTAACATCTGAATAGCCAAAATCCTTTTGTGTTGAGATGAAAGGATACAATAACATTTTATTCATCGTCATAGCTGAATAGGCTACATCGGCTATTATATTTTCATCGAAAGGGTAATCCAGTATCTCCTGGAAGAATTCTTTATAAATTACCATAAACTGCGCCGACAATAAATATTTGACCCAAAATCTGTTCTTTGTGATAGGTATCACATTGGTAAATTTTCCAGAGCCGCCAGATAGCAGGCAGGCGCCCTCATCATTCGCATCTACAATATTTTTTATGAGAAATTCTTTGGAGTAATATTCTGTAAACTGATGGTCGTCCTCGCAAATAATGATTACATCATCATCATTGACACGGGCCATATTTATAATCTTGCGAATACTCAACCAGAGGCCAAGGGCACCAACCTCATGTTTACAAGCCTCAATGATCTGTACAGCAAACTCCGGCTTACCGGCAAATTCATTCTTGATATGGGTAAGCCTTTCGGTGCGCTCAGGTAAATTGATAATGTAGGTGGGGATGATTACCGTTTTATAGAACTCGGCATCCAATGTATCTATTTCTTCCTTAGGAAGCGTCTGATAAAGGTTTTTAACCTTTTTTAAAGTAGTAACCCAATAATCTGTCGATTTAAACAGTGTTTGAACCCGTCCTTCCTGGTTGTTTCTTGTTGTAGCATCTGAATAGCCAAAATCTTTTTGTATCGCCAAAAACGGATATCTAAAAATTACATTGTTAGATAGCTTGGCTACGTAGAAGTCGGCAGCATCATAATTTCTAAGTTTCGTTTCGGAAATAGTGGGGAAAAACTTTTTGAATATTACAGTGAAATGAAGTCCTGAAAAATTATTTGTCCAAAAGAGGCTATCTGATATTTGTACGGTATCATCAAACCAACTAACACCTCCAAGCAATACATCCGCTTCTTTTTCTTTTGCCTCATCGATGGAAACCAACAAATGCTCTTTCGAATAATCTTCAGTAAATTCAATATCGTCCTCACAAATAATAATATACCCTGCATCTGTTGGTGCCAGGTCCTGTAAAATGTAGCGGATGGTCATCCATAACCCCAACGCCCCAAAGGAATGTTCAAAAGCTTCTACTATAGTCAAAGCGAACTCATCACGACCATTAAATTGCTCCAGAACGTTCGCTTTTCTATCAGCTCGCTTCTTTAAATTAATAATATAAGTGGGTATAGAAAACGTGCTGTTGTCTATAGGCGTAAGTATATCGCTCACGAGTTGTTTCATGTTTAGGTAGATTAAACACAACTCCAAGCATAGGGATACTTGAGGTATCGTGTTAAGGTTTAGTTGTTTGTCATTGTAAAATTAGAACTAAATTTTAAAAAACAAATTTTATTTTAAAAAAATTAGGAAAAGTTAAAAACAGAATTTTTTTTTCATTTACTTTACAGTCACCTACTTAACCAATACCTTATTATGCGCTTCTCCTTTTATAAACAGTTAAATGCTATGGATTGCGGTCCTACCTGTTTACGCATGGTAGCCAAGCATTATGGGAAGCATTATAATGCCAATACACTACGCGCTAAAGCCGGTTTTAATCGGGCTGGTGTTTCTATGCTCGGCATTAGCGAAACTGCCGAACAAATAGGGTTCCGTACTAGGAGTGCCCAAATAAATTTTGATAAATTACTGGTTGCCCCTCTTCCCGCTGTACTTCATTGGAACAACAATCATTTTGTAGTATTGGTATCGCTTACCAAAAGAAAAGCCGTGGTTGCAGATCCGGGCCGGGGAATGATCACTTATAAAAAACAGGAGTTTTTAAGATACTGGATCTCCAATAAAAAAGAAGAAATAGGCGAAGTTGGCACGGTGCTGTTGATGGAGCCAACGCCATCTTTTTATGAGAATGAAGGCGAGAAGGAACACAAATTAAAATGGGGTATAATTGCTCAATATCTTACGTTAAGCAAAAGACAGCTTACGTTGGTATTTGTTTCGTTGTTGGTTACCTCATTATTGCAATTGCTGCTGCCGTTCCTTACCAAAAGCATGGTGGATATCGGTATAAATACCCGTAATATACAGTTTATTACAATGGTATTGATAGCGCAGCTAATGCTAACGCTAAGCAATACCGTTATCAGCTTTATAAGAAGCCGCCTACAATTAAAGATTTCGAATATTACCAATATATCCATCCTGTCAGATTTCCTGATAAAACTTACCCGGTTACCTGTATCCTATTTCGAAACCCACCAACCTGGGGATACGATGCAGCGCATTGGTGATAACCGGCAGATCCAGGCTTTTTTAACCGGGCAAACCATGACAACCTTGTTTTCTTTTTTCAATTTTATTGTCTACGCTACTATACTTATATTTTTCAATATACAATTGTTCCTAGTGTTTGCTATCGGTAATTTGGTTTATTTCGGCTGGATCCAACTCTTTATGGGGGTCAGGCGCAAACTCAATTACCAAAGTTTTGAAGTTTCCTCAAAAGCCAATAGCGCTACTATCCAGCTTGTACAGGGAATGCAGGAAATAAGGCTAAATAACGCTGAACAGTTAAAGCGCTGGGAATGGGAAAATATCCAGGTAAATGTGTTTAAACTGGGTTATAAAAGTATGAACTATGGGCAGATTCAAAGTGTCGGAGGGCTGTTTATTAACCAGGCAAAGGATATTTTTATAAGCTTTATGGTAGCGCAAATGGTAGTGAGTGGCCAGCTTACCTTTGGAGCCATGCTGGCAGTGCAATATATCATAGGTTCCTTAAGCGGCCCCGTAAGCCAGTTTATGGGCTTATCGCAAACCATACAGGATGCCCGCATCAGCATGGAGCGGTTAAATGAGGTGCACGGACTGGATGATGAAGAGCCCAATGACAAGACTTTTATTTCGTACTTACCGGCCAACAAAGACATTTACTTTAATAAAGTGTCCTTTACCTATCCCGGCGCGGGCAATGATCCTGTTTTGGAAGACGTCTCGTTAACTATACCCGACGGTAAAGTAACGGCTATAGTTGGTGTTAGTGGCAGTGGTAAAACAACCTTATTAAAATTACTTTTAAAGATTTATAACCAATATGATGGTGAGATCAAAGTAGGTGAAAGTAACTTCAATTATTTAAGCGCCTCTTTTTGGCGCAGGCAGTGTGGGTCAGTATTGCAGGATGGGTTTATTTTTAGCGACACCATCGCTAAAAATATTGCGGTTGGTTATGAGGAAATAGATGAAGAGCGGCTTGCTCAAAGCTGCCGTATCGCTAATATTTTTTCTTTTATAGAAGGGCTGCCTAACGGGTTTAATACGCTTTTAGGCGGCGGCGGGGTCGGCGTAAGTCAGGGTCAAAAACAACGGCTGCTTATCGCCAGGGCGGTTTATAAAGAACCGGAGTACCTGTTTTTTGACGAGGCTACCAATGCGCTTGATGCAAATAACGAAAAAGATATCGTAGAACACTTGAATGAGTTTTTTAAGGGGAGAACCGTAGTCGTGGTTGCCCATAGATTGAGTACAGTTAGAGGGGCAGACAAAATTGTGGTATTGCACCAGGGCAAGATAGCTGAAGAGGGAACCCACCTGGAGTTAACCAATCTAAAAGGCAGATATTATGAACTGGTGAAAAATCAATTAGAGTTAGGCACTTAATATTTAACAGATGCAAGAAGAACAATTTGATGAAGAGGATGAGAAAGTATTTTTAGCCAGTACCTCTTTATCAGCAAAACATACGTTGCGCTCAGAAATGGCGCAAGAAATAATTTCAAGACAGCCAGGTTTTTTAGAGAAATGGTCGCTATTAGTTTTTCTGGCTATTTTAGTACTGATCTTTAGCGGTACCTGGTTCGTTCATTACCCGGATGTTGTTACCACCCGTGCAATTATATTGGCAGAGAACGCCCCTAAAGAAATTATTGTCAGACAGGAAGGACAGCTAACAAAACTTATCATTAAAAATGGTCAGCCGGTAAAGCGCAACGATGTGATAGGCCGGATTGAAAATACTGAATTACGGGCACCAATAGATGGTAAGCTGTCTTTTAATATTCCCGTGCATGAAAACTCCTATTTAAAAGCGGGCACTTTATTAGCCTATGTAATTCCTGAAAATGCAAATTACTATGCGCAAATCGTTTTACCCCAAAATAATTTTGCAAAAATGGACACCGGTCTCCGTGTTCAATTGCGTTTAGATGCCTATCCTTATGAAGAGTGGGGGTTTTTAGATGGTACCATAGCCTATATAGCTGGTGTCCCATCAGATGCCGGTTTTTTGGCTACTATTAGGTTAAACAACAGCTTAATGACGAACGATAAAAAGAAGCTATCAGTGAAAAACGGACTAAAGGCGCAAGCGATGATCGTTACAAAGGACATGCGGCTATTACAACGGTTTTATTATGGTTTTGTGAAATCAACTTCTATTGATAAATAATAGGTTTATGAAAATAATAACGAAAAAAAAGGAACTTAAAGAATCGTACAATTCAACAATTTTTAGTAAAATCTATCAAAAAAATGGTTGGGGCGGTAAAAAAGGCGAGTTCTACTCTGGCCCTGGCTCACATAACTTTTTTATAAAGGGTTATACCAAAGTTGTAGCCGATTTTATTTTAGATAATGATGTACATACAATTGTTGAAATTGGCTGCGGAGATTTCAATGTAAGTAGTGGTATATTAAACATTCTTGACGATGTTAACCACGATTATACTTACATTGGTTATGATGTAGTAAAGTCCTTAATAGCCAGGAATAAATCATTATACGGCTCATCAAAAATTGATTTTGTGTGTAAGGATTCTTGCGTGGGTCGTATAAAGGGAGGAGATTTGTTAATTATACGGCAGGTATTACAACACTTGAATAATAAATCAATTAAACAAATTACAGATAAGTTTAAAAACTACAAGTACATCATTTTTACAGAACACCAGGCCTCTGAAAAATACGGTGAATTAATTGTGCCAAATACAGATCAAAGCACAGGGGTATCAATAAGATTAACAGTAAAATCAGGTGTCTATCTTGATAAAACGCCTTTTAATTTAAAAATTGATTCAAAGCTATTTTCTATCCCCCAATGGCTTTACGGACTTGACGCGTTTATTAATACCTATCTGATTAAAATAGAATAATCAAGATAATTACTAATTTCAACGCACACTGTTCAATTTGACTTTGATCAACTAGCGATTATCAATAAACGATTTTCTAGAACTACGTTGATTTATGTCTACTTTCCTCATAAACGAGTAGGCTGAATTGTGTTCCACAAACCGACCGTTTAAAGAGAGTGGCCAATTCTGTTTAACCCTATTTCCCAAAGTGTAAATTTATGCTCCTTTGGCTGGTTTAGTTTTCTCTCAAATTAACTTCAAAATCTATTCTTATTTTTTTATATTTATATGGGTTTGAGAGAAAACAAACGTCATATATGAAAATAGGATATGCAAGGCATATGGTTCGCATTTTGGTGAGCAATAGCCTATCCACCTGATTTTTGAAGTGGTTATATATCAATTTATAAAATAAGGCGTTTAACGGCATTGCTAATTTTGGTAAAATAGTGGTTGATTAAAAACCATACGTTCAATCAACCTATGGAACAAAGTATCTTGATATTTAAGCCTGTTAAAGCGGTAACAGAACTCATCGATATACTTCTGCAAGTAGGTACAATGATGATGGGTGCCTCTTAGCCAGGATTTAAACATCATGATCTGGCGATGCATTAAAGGAAAAGCTTTTCCCTTTGCTGAAACCTCCTGTTTAATACCGGGATACCTTTGTTTTAAAGAAGTGTACCCTTTCCAACCATCCGTCCTCATGTTTGCATCCTTGTCGATATGCTGATCAAAAAATACTTGTAGTTCAGCACTATGGGCAGACGGGATCACCTTTGCGTAGCACCTGTGTATGCCAAAACCATCAGTTTGTATAGCCATAACTACCTGTTGCTTAGTTTTATTCCCACGTCCTGTATTACCGGCTTCAGGGCCGCCAACGTAAAACTCATCTACTTCTATATCTCCTTTAAATGGATTATTACCGCCGCTTTTCATCGCTTCAATCACTTTTTGTTTAAATGACCAACACGTTTTCTGCCTTAACCCCAATTTCCGGGATAGTTCATAGCTTGACATGCCTTTCTTGTTCGTTACTACCATAAAGGCAATATAAAAAGCCTTGCGCAATGGAAATTTTACCTTATGAAATAAAGTCCGCGCTGTGGCCGACTCCGCATATTTACAATTAACGCATTGCCGGGAGCCAACTTTCTTGATTTCATAGTAATGAGTGTGCCTACATTTGCCGCACTGATAGCCATTTTCCCGTTTTATTTCCGAAAGATATTTCCTGCAATCATCGTCCGTTGCAAATCTTTCAGAAAATTCTATTAGGTTTAGTCCTTTAAACATCTTATTCAATATTAATACCCTGTTCGGTATAAATATACTAATAATTTTAGTATTTATAAAAGCCTTATTCTATCAATTTATTATAATCTATTTGGTGAGTTGTATGCTGTTAAGTTTTTACTCACCGAATAACGCACTTTTCTACTGTGAAAAGGTGTTTAGATGGTGGTTTCGACTTAATGAAAAAGCCTGTAATCATTTGATTTTTCGTATTTTAGTTGGTTGAGATACCTGTAAGTTCGGACAGGTATTGTTCAATTAAACCAGTTTCCTCGCTATTATAGGAGTAAAATTCATTGGCCTTCCATTTTGGCAAAATGGTATCGGCCGCAGTGAATACAATAATTCCTTGCCTTTGTGCAGGTTTGCCTGAATGTATTTGATGCGTTTATCATTTATATCCTTATGTTTTCTATACCCCCATTTGAGAGTGAACATGACCAGCCGGGTTTCCAGTAGGAAAAAAAATCACTTTTCTCGTAGCTGTGTATTGGTCACCATAATAGACCTGGCTGTGCTACATTAAACCAATGTACCAATCTTGCGTTTGTAAATCAATGGTATGGATTTAACAGATAATTTTAATTTTGAAAGATAGCAAAGCGAAAGCATAACAATCAAACCAACCAGTATAACAAAATTTTTAGGGAAAATATGGACGCTGCCCTGCCCGGAATTATGGAGCATTTACTGAGCTTGCATATCGTAAGTAGTGAAGAATTACCGGATGATATGCAACACACGAAATCGCACCGCCCTGATCTGTTAAAAAAATTTACCAATCCCGCTGGTAAAACTTATGTGCTGCACATGGAATATCAAGCTAAAGATGATATAGATATGACGTACCTATGGCTGAGTATATAGTGTTATGCTTCAACGAAAATACCGCTTGGATGTAAAGCAATATGTCATTTTCCTCGGCATGGGGAAATCCAGAATGCCGCATACTTGAATATTAAAGCCCTTGCATACGCAATGGCTTTAATTATTTAAAAACATTGGATTTATTATCTCATTTTCGCTGACAAATCCATGTGCTTGCTGATTAGAGTGTAACAAATGATTAGGAAAACTAAACCCAATATGCCCCATATTACCCTTGTAAGCATGATCCGATAATATTCGGGGCTTCTTACCTGTTCAGGAAATAAGGTAAACCGCAGTTGCCTGACAACAGGCTTCGGCTCTTTTTCAATGACCCTGCTAATAGTCAATAAACCCGTGTTAATCTCGCCTTTAATGCCGGATAGATCGGGTTGTGGTGCTTTGACTTCAATCTTGGCATACTTGCTTTCAAAACTATTCACCAGTGTAAGGGTTTGTTTTGTCATCTCTGCAATGGTATTGTCTTTTTCTTCCAGTTTAGCTTCCTGCATTTTCATAAATGCCAGTACCTTTTCTTCCTGCTTAAATATCTCTTCAAGCATTTCTTTAAGGGTCATTTCATCAATTCCAATTTCCTTGCTTTCCATAATCTTAAATTGTTAGTGGTTATTTATAAATTATATTTTTATTGTTCTGCTCATTACCGTGATATTCCCCCGGAATACCTGTGTTGTTCCGTTTGTTCTTTTGCCAATTCTTCTTGCCGCTGTTGTTCACGTATCTGCTGCTGTTGTTGCTGTTGACTGATTAACTGCTGTGCTTTCAGTGTTTTCTCTATATCTTCCAAACTATAACCGACCTGGCTGCCTTTAAACCGTACCATTTGTTCATCAATAAAAGCGATACCCCTGCCCAGCTCGACCTTGTAACCCTGCTTTTCCATTTGGGCCTTGACTTCGGCAACATTACCGGATTTGTCGATAGCCCATACTAATGTTTCCTTCAGCCGTTCCTTTCGTTTGTCAATGCGCTGGCTTTGCGCTACCCTTTGTTCGGGCTTTAAGAATTTGTTCGGGCTTAATACCTGGGTTAGGTTATATTGCAGCTCCATCTTCCGGCACCAAGCCGCCATGCGTTTATAACTGTTGCTATCACTGGCTGTCGGCCCCTCGTAGCCGATCCGGTTGGCGACAACGTGCATGTGCTCATACCCCGTATCCGCATGGGTGATGGCTACAAACTGTTTATCTGCAAAATCAAACTCCTTAGCCAGTGCCTGCGCAATGTCGATCTGATCCTGCCGGGTTAGTTTGCCGTAATCATCGGGGTGAAAACTGATACTGGCATGGAACACCGGCTTGCCTACTTTTGGGTTTAGCTGGCTAACCTCGATGCACTGCCGGATCAGTTCTTTTTTGGTGCCAAAGCATTCATTGTAATGGATGACCTCGGCCTGCTTCTTCGCTTCTTCCATTTTTTGTAATTCTTCAGTTTTCTGCCTACGCCCCTCGTGCAGATATTTCAGGCAGCCGCTAAAACTTTTTCCGGTTACGATTTTTCCGATCATTTGACATAGGCTTTAATATCCAATACTAAACCATGTATCTCCCGGATACCCTGGTTAAGTAATGCTCTTTCCAAAGCGTTCAGTTCGTCGCCACTATTGCGCTTGCGCGCCAGTTGGTTCATATTGGATGCTACGTTATTGAGTCTCCCCGTGAACTGCAAAACCTCTTTGGGCAGCGTCCTGACTTTGACCTGTATCCTGGTTTTCAAACCCAGTTCCCGGAGAAACTCCGACACGGTCATATCCGCTCTTTTGGCATTGACCTCAATGAGCTTTTTCTCCAGTGGGGTACACATCGCGGCGGCGATCTGCCGCCGCTTGTGCTGTTTAACAGGGCGACCTGTTTTAACTTCCGGCCTGCCTTTTAGTGTTTCCTTTTCCATATATCGGTATGGCTAAATATGTGTTTATCGGTCTTATCCAACTCTTAAAAAATCCCCCCGAATGCGATAGCATGAATGGGGCCAGCAAGTTTTGGTAACACCAAAACATAGCTCATACTTTAGCAGGGTAATTCAGGAGATAGGTAAATGAGTA